>CAZDCX010000012.1:15799-20717 GCA_964504115.1 uncultured Cryptobacterium sp. | reverse complement strand
CCCCCGCATCCCCAATTGCCTCGGTTAATACCTTTTCAATTGACATGTGAATATCTTCATCGTTGATATCAAAGGTAAAAGTGCCAGCATCAATACGCGCCTCGATATCAGTAAGGCCATCGGTAATAGCCTTGGCATCTTCCTCGGAAATAACCCCTTGGGCGGCTAGCATGCGCGCATGAGCACGAGAGCCAGCTATATCTTGGTGGTACATCGCCTTATCAACCGGAAGCGAAGCGCCAAACTCCTGAGTGAATTCGCTCACGCCTGTTTCAAACCGCCCCGACCACAACGCCATGATGCACTCCTTTGTTTCTTGTTCTTTGTGGGCACATACGCGCTTGCCCTTAGCTGCACTGTTTACTCAGCCATAATACACCAGCGCGCTCTTGCAAAAAATTGCCCCAACAAAAAAAGACCTGCTTGTCAGCAAAGCGCAACTCGCGCCTTTGGGTAAACCACCAACCAAACGCTTGGTAATATACCCTCCTGCCAACAAACAGGTCTTGTTTTATCTCGATATCAATGACATTTTGATAGCCAAAACGCCAACGTTCTACTCGCCGTCGGTCACCCCTTGATCAGCACGATTCTTGGCCCATACGCGCGTAGAGAGACCATACAAATCGATAAAGCCAGCGGCAGAATTGTGATTGAAGGTATCGGCAGCATCGTAGGTAGCCAGGCCGTAATCATACAGTGAGAAATCGCTCTTGCGCCCGGTTACGGTGCAGGAGCCCTTGTAGAACTTTATGCGAACCGTACCAGTAACGCAGGTTTGCGTTGCGCCAAGGAAGGAATCCATTGCATGCTTTAAGGGCGAGAACCACTGACCGTTATAAACCAGCGTTGCCCAATCCTGCTCGATATGGCTCTTATAGCGCAGCACCTCACGCTCAAGGCACATATCTTCAAGGCCACGATGGGCAACAATCAGCGCCAGAGCACCGGGGGCCTCATAGCATTCGCGGCTCTTCACGCCTACCATACGATTCTCAATCATATCAATGCGACCGTAGCCATTCGAGCCGGCAATATCGTTGAGCTTTGCAATGATGTCAAGGTAGCTTAATTGCTCGCCGTCGATGGCAACAGGTAAACCAGCCTTGAATTCAATTTCGATTTCGGTGGGAGTATCGGGAGCCTTTTCCGGATCGGTGGTCATCGTATAAATGTCCAGCGGAGGACGATTCATAGGATCTTCTAACACGCCACACTCAATAGCGCGGCCCCACAAATTATCATCAATGGAATATGGCTTTGACTTGGTGGTGGGAACCGGCACCCCGTGAGCCTCTGCCCAATCCATTTCCTCATCGCGCGTGTGCAAATCCCACTCGCGAACAGGGGCAATAATCTCGATGGAAGGATCGAGTGCCTGGATACAAGTTTCAAAACGAACCTGATCGTTGCCCTTGCCGGTGCAACCATGAGCAATATAGCGAGCACCAAACTTGTGAGCCGTATCAACCAAATACTTTGAAATCAACGGGCGGGACAGGGCGGACACCAGAGGATACTTATTTTCAAACTGAGCATTAGCATATAAAGCTTTAGACAGATAATCTGCAGCAAATGCTTCACGCATATCAGCCACGATGCATTCGATCGCACCAGTTGCCAAGGCGCGCTCTTTAACAGCCTCAAGGCCTTCATGCTCCTGACCAACTTCGCCTACCACGGCAATAACATCAAGATCTTTTTCATCCTGAAGCCACTTGATGCACACCGAGGTGTCTAGGCCGCCAGAATATGCCAATACGCATTTTTCCTTTGCCATCGTTCTTCCCTTCTTTCGGCAATGATAGGTAAAAGGTGGTGTCGTTGTTTTATGCGCCGAAGCACCAAAGCGCTTATGGTGTTTACTACAAGCTCATTATACAGGCGCCACTATGCGCGCGAAGCTTCAAGCAAACCGGGCAGAGCATCAATTAAGGTATCAATCTCTGCTTCGGTGCATACCAGCGGCGGCAAGAAGCGCAGCGTTGAAGGGCCAGTGGCGTTAAGTAAGAAGCCCTCTTCCAAACCATGAGCCACTACCGCATGAGCATCGATGCCCTCTTCAAGATCGCATCCGATCATCAAGCCTAAGCCGCGCACTTCAGTGATGGCATCGATGTGAGAGAGCTGCTCCTGGAAGTACTCGCCCACCTCGGCAACATCGTCGGCAAAACCGCGGCGCGAAAGCTGCTTGATGGTGGCATAGGCTGCCGCAATTGCCAGGTTGCTGCCCCCAAACGTCGAGCCATGATCACCCGGCTCAAAAGCTTCAGCCACCTCAACACGAGCCGCGCAAGCCCCCATCGGGAAGCCTGATGCAATGCCCTTTGCCATGGTAACGATATCGGGGGTAATGCCCATGTTCTGGAAGGCGAATGGATACTCGCCGCAGCGATAAAAGCCGCTTTGTACCTCATCAACAATAAGCAAAAGACCATTGCGGCGAGCAAACTGGGATACCTCATAGAGATAATCGGCATCGCAGGGATGCACGCCCGACTCGCCCTGCACGCATTCCAGCATAATGGCGCACATATTGGTGTTATTACCAAAGAATGCTTCGTGCAGCGCGCTCATATCGTTCATAGGAATGTGGACAAAACCATCAGGCAGCGGCTGGAAGGCTTCCTGCTTAGCTGGCTGTGCCGTAGCGGCAAGAGTAGCTAACGTGCGACCATGAAAGCTATTGTCAAGCGTAATGATGCCCTGGGCTCCCGTACCCTCTTTTTTTGAATAGAGGCGCGCTAATTTGATTGCACACTCATTAGCCTCAGCGCCTGAGTTGGCAAAGAACACCGGCCAGGGCGCACGGAAAAACTTAGGTACGCAGGTGTTGAGCAAATCTGAAATAGCTTTTGCCACCTCGCCGCGCTTTTCGATGTAGTAGTAGTTGCTCACATGAATCAGTTTTTGTGCCTGTTCAGTGATAGCTTTTACCACTGCTGGATGGCAATGACCCAGACTATCAACCCCGATGCCCGCAATAAAGTCGAGGTAGGTTTTACCTGCCTCATCTTTGACTTCCATGCCAGACCCCTCAACCAACAGGACTGGTTTGCGACCAAAGGTATGCATTATGAAGCGATCATCAAGCTTTTTTGCTTCTTCAAATTCCATACTGCTTGTTCCTTTCAAAGAGCTTACTCGGCGGTTATACAACGCGCTTGAGCGTGCACTCTGCCCGATCCGCTCCTTTTAGAAATATAACTTCTTAATTCTAAAGGGTTTGCCGTCTATCCGCGACCTTGTTCAAGATTTTCAGTGAGGCGCGATGCCAAAATTCCTAAAGGCCGCATATCTTCCTTGGAAACCTTACCCGTATCAAAAATCAGCGTGCCAACACCGACCGAGGTAAGCAACTCAACCAAAATTGAATGAGGCTTGGTGCCGTTTACAATATGAGCACGGGGAACGCCATGCTCCAAGGCGTTGACACACGATTGCAGCTTGGGAATCATACCTCTGCTGACCGTGCCGGCCTTCAGCATGGCTCGCGTTTCATCCAGCGTCATCTGGGAAACCAGGGAGTCCTTATCGTTGAAATCTTCGTAGAAGCCATCAACATCGGTAAGGAAGATAATCTTATGAGCGCCAATAGCTGCCGCAACAGCCGAAGCGGCATCATCGGCATTGATGTTGTACGAGCCTCCATCGACACCCTTGCCAACCGAGGCAATTACGGGAATGTAATCGGCTGCAATAAGCGCGTTAATATAAGCTGGATCCACATCAACGATGCGGCCAACCCGCCCCAATTCCGGGTCCTTCTGCTCGGCAATGATGGTGCCAGCGTCGGTACCATTAATGCCCACTGCTAAGTTGCCGTGCTCGTTCATGGCCAGCACCAGCTCTTCGTTGACCTTGCCGACCAAGGTCATTTTGACCACATCCATGGCCTCTTCGGTGGTAACTCGCTGACCGTTTTTGAACTCGACATCGATGCCCCAGCGGTTCATGTTGGCAGTGATAGCAGCCCCGCCACCGTGCACAATAACAGGGTTGACCCCCATAATTTTGAGCATAACAATGTCGCTCATAACGGCGTCGCGCAACGCTGGATCGACCATGGCAGCCCCGCCATATTTGATAAGGATGGTTTTGCCCGTTGCGTTTTTAATCCACGGGAAGGCTTCGATTAAAACCTCAGCGGTATGGGATGATGTTAGCTTTCTGTCTCGTGAGTACTTCATGAACGATAATCTCCATTAATCGAAACGTATTCGTGCGAAAAATCGCAGGTCCACATGGTTGTTTGCGCACTACCTGCGCCCAAATCGGCCTCAAGCACAATTTCTGAGGCCTCAAATCGTCGCAGCGCCTCCTCTTCGTCGAAAGGCACCGTAAGCCCCTGGCGGCACACAGGAATGCCCATAATGTCGATGGACACATCCTCTTGGCGAAATTTTGCCCCTGAACGGCCCAGGGCACCTGCAATACGCCCCCAATTGGCATCGTGGCCATAAAGAGCGGTTTTTACCAGAGGCGAATTGGCTACCGTGCGCGCCGCAGCATCGGCATCGGCATCGGTTGCAGCACCGCGAACAGTTACGGTAACCAGCTTAGTGGCCCCCTCGCCATCGCGCGCCATAAAGCGTGCCAGCGTTTGCGTTACCTCACACAAAGCGGCAACGAATTCCTCATATGCCAGCGAATCGGAGGCGATCAGAGGCGCTCCTTCGGGCGCGGCTTTGCCTGAAGCAAGCAGGAAACAGGTATCGTTAGTTGAGGTATCGCCATCAACAGTTACTTTATTAAAGCTTGTTTGTGTTGCCTGCACAAGAGCAGCGTGCAGAAGTTCAGCGGAAAGTGGTGCGTCGGTAGTAATAACCGAAATCATAGTGGCCATGTTGGGCATGATCATGCCTGAGCCCTTTGCCATGCCGCCCACCGTAAACGTGCACCCCCGATACGCAGCATC
>CAZDCX010000012.1:0-15699 GCA_964504115.1 uncultured Cryptobacterium sp. | reverse complement strand
AGCGCCGCAGTATCCTGCGCTGCCTCTAGGCCAACCGTACCAGTTGCCGCATTGGCAATGCCTGAGTTAATAATAACCGCCCGCGCCAAACCATAGCCCACGCTATCAAGATGGCGACGAGAGAGAATAACGGGTGCTGCGCAAAACACATTTTGAGTAAACACCCCCGCTGCCGGACACAATTCTTCAGCCTCTACCAAGGCCATATCCAGCCGCTGAGGATTACGCCGAAAACCAGCGTGAATACCTCCAGCCTTAAAGCCAAGAGCAGAAGCAACGCCACCATGAGCGATGGTGTTCATATTCAATTTAGTCATGTATGGTTCACTCCTAAGAGGGATTAGCTACCGAGTCAAGCGCTGTGGCCTCGGGGAAGCCACAGACAATGTTTGCGCACTGGACAGCTTGACCTGCGGCACCCTTGACTATGTTATCAATGGCGCACGTTGCCACAACCGAGCCAGTAGCTGCATTGAAAGCAACACCTACGTGTGCCCGATTTGTTCCAACTACCGAAGAGGTTTTAGGCTGCACGCCTAACGGCAGCACCTGGACAAACGGGAAACGAGCGTAGGCATCTTGGTATCGTCGATGAATCGACTCGGTTGATTCGCCAACTCGCGCTTCTTGGGTAAGCTGCATAGTAACCGTGGAGAGCAAACCGCGCGAAGCAGGCGCAAGATGAGGAGTAAACACCAAACGATTGGTAAGCCCTAAGATTTGTTCTATTTCGGGGGTGTGCCGGTGGTTGGTAACACCATAGGCCTCAAAATTCTCATTAGCCGAAACATAATGGGTGCGCGCTGTTGCACTGCGGCCTGCGCCCGAAACGCCCGAGATAGCGTCGGCTACCACAACCCCCTCGGAAAGCCCTACCACCGGGGCCGCCGCCAAAGAGGTAGCAGTAGGATAGCACCCCGCACAGGCAACTAAAATCGCTTCGCCCTGCGCATGACGCGCGGCCGCAGCATCCAGCTCGGCATGATTGAGCTCGGGCAAACCAAAAGCTGCTTGGGCTAACAACTCAGGAGAGGTATGCGTCACGCCATACCAATGCTCATATACCGCCTGATCGCGCAGGCGATAATCGGCAGAAAGATCGATAACAGTAACCCCCGCCTCAAGCAAGGCTGGAGCTGACTTCATCGCAACCGTATGGGGCGTTGCCAAAAAAACGACATCACATGTAAACAACTCAGGGTTGTCGTGCGAAGAATAGCACAGCGAAGTAAGCCCCGTAAAAGCAGGATATATCTGAGCGAGAGGCACCCCTGCATCAGCGTTTGAAGTGACCACTGAAAGCTCCATCTGAGGATGTCGCAGTATAATGCGGACCAACTCTGCTCCCGCATATCCTGCTGCACCAACGATGCCTGCCTTCATCATGTCTATGGCCTTTCTTCTTATTCGTGCCCCATCGCATACGACAAGGAAGTGTACCTGCTCTTTGCAGGTTTGTTTAGGTTACCGCACTTCTGAAGCATACCGCCTATAAAAATGAAAAATTCATGACACCTTGCCCGTGAAAAGGCTCCTACCGCGCCAATCCCCTGCTGTGGCGTTACTGCAAGGCTTCAACTTCGTTGAGCCATGCCCGCGCACTCGCATCGGAAGGCATGCGCAAATCACCACGGGGGGAAACGGCGACACTGCCCACCTTGGGCCCATCGGGCAAACAAGAACGTTTAAATTGCTGCGAGAAAAACCGCCGGTAGAAGGTGCGAAGCCACTTTGCAATACAGGCGTGATCGTAGCGCCCCTCAAAGGCTATACAAGCAAGGCGGTATATCTTGCCTGGTGCAAACCCTAATCGCAGAAGGTAATACAAGAAGAAATCATGGAGCTCGTAGGGGCCAACTAGATCTTCTGTCTTCTGGGCAATTACGCCATCTTCTGGTGGCAACAGCTCGGGGCTGACCGGCGTATCAAGCACATCAAAAAGCACCGCCGCAAGTTCATGATCGTCGCAGGTATCGGCGTAGTAGCGAACCAGGTGACGCACGAGCGTTTTGGGTACCGAGACGTTCACGGCATACATTGACATATGATCGCCATTGTACGTTGCCCACCCTAAGGCAAGCTCCGAAAGATCGCCTGTACCAACCACTAAACCGTTGCTCTGATTGGCAATATCCATCAGAATCTGCGTGCGCTCGCGCGCCTGGCTGTTTTCGTACGTCACATCATGTAGCGTTGCACTGTGGCCAATATCGGAAAAATGCTGAGTAACAGCCGCTGCAATAGGCACCTCGCGCAGCGTAGCACCCAGCGAGCGCACCATCGCGCATGCGTTGCGGTAGGTGCGATCCGTCGTGCCGAAGCCCGGCATAGTAACCGCAACAATACCCGCTCGCTCAAGCCCCAGCATATCGAAGGCGCGCGCAGTAACCAACAAAGCCAAGGTAGAATCCAGGCCACCTGAAATACCAACAACCGCACTTTCAGCGTGGGTGTGTGCCAAGCGCTTTTTTAAGCCCAAAGCTTGGATAGATAAAATCTCATCGCAGCGATGAGCAAGCTGCGAGGCATCGGCAGGCACAAACGGATCGGCCTCGATGTGGCGCACAAGATGCGTTTCTTCCACTCGCAGATCAAAGGGAAGAATCTGATACCCCGCGCTCTGAGCTAAAGGATACGTACTCATGCGGCGCCGCTCCGAGGCTAGACGAGCTACATCAATAGTGGCGAGAGTAATTTCGTTGGCAAACGTTTTCGACTCTGCTAGCAGAGTGCCGTTTTCAGCGATGAGATTTTGCCCACCAAACACCAAATCGGTGGTGGATTCACCCTCACCGGCTGTTGCATATATATATGCGCAGATCAAACGCGCTGATTGGCTTGTTACCAGGCTGCGACGATACGTGTTTTTACCCACCATTTCGTCGCTGGCCGAAAGATTAGCCACCACAGTAGCGCCGGCAAGAGCATGCTTGACGCTGGGCTGTGTGGGCACCCACAAATCTTCGCACAGCTCTGCTGCCACTACCAAATCGGGCAGCTCTGCACACGCAAACAAAAGGTTGGTACCCACCGGCACGTTAGCCCCGCGAAATCGAACGGTACCCATATCCGCCTCGCCCGGCGTAAAGTGGCGCGTTTCATAGAACTCGTGATAGGCAGGAAGGTTGACCTTTGGGACAAAGCCCAGAACCTTGCCATGATTTAAGACCGCCGCAACATTGAGCAGCTTCCCCCCAACCCGCAACGGCAAGCCCACCATGATAAGGGCATCAACGGCAGTTGTAGCATCGGCGATAGAACCAAGCGCACGCTGGGCCTCGTCGAGCAACTGCGATTGCCAAAACAAATCGCTACAGGTATACCCCGTTATGCAAAGCTCGGGCAACACCATAACTTTGACTTGGCGCTGTGCCATGTTAGCAATTTGAGCGATTATAGCCTGCGCATTGGCTTGACAATCGGCCACTACGATATCGGGGGTTGCTGCGGCAACTGTTACGAATCCATCCTGCATACCAGCTCCTTGTTTAACTCTTTACGCCATTATACGCACGACTGGCATCTTCTGCCTTAAAGCCCAATTAAGCCTGAAACTAGCGAATCTCATAACGGCCAGGCTTACGCTTGATGGGGCGCGCCTCTTGAGCAGGATAGCCCAACACCACCGCGCCAATAAGCTTGCCGCGATCAGGCGCAAACCGCGCTTGCAAGGCATCGCCCGCACGACACACAACCTCAACCCAGCAGGAGCCCAACCCTTCTTCGTAGGCTGCCAAACAGATGTTTAGCATGGCAGCAGCAACGCTTTCGATACAGCTCGGAAGCTGTTCTTCGGTATAGGTTGGCTTGTTCAAAAACGCCAGTGCAATCGTTGTGGCCCCGCCCATAGCACGCGTAAATTCAAGCGTTTCTTCTACCACTTCAGGGTTGTTTTTGAAGCGCTCTTCAAGCTCCTTGCGATGAGAGAAGGCCGTTGTGCCAAGCTCAGAAAACAGAAACGACAAATCTTCCTTTTTGGTAAGAACCACAAAATACCACGGCTGAAAGTTTTGCCCCGAAGGTGCCCACATGGCAGCCTCCATCAGTTTATCTATGACTTCGGCAGGTACGGGCTCGTCGGTATATTTGCGAATGCTTCGACGCCCCTTGATAGCCTCCATAAGTTCCATAGGTGTGTCCTCCTTGTTCTTGGCCCAAGCACTTTAGTGCCTCAGCAAACTCTTTGCTTATACGCTGTGCACCTGTTTATAAAAACTTGTTCAGCTCAACCATCAAAGGCAGCGGAGCCTCTTCAGGGATAAAATGCCCGCAATCTATCGTTGTCCCCTGAACAGAAGTGCAGAGGCGCTGCCACAAAGAAAGCGGATCAAAAAACTTCTCCACCAACCCATGAGCACCCCATAATACCAATGTGTCGGACGTGATCTTGTTGCCCTGATCAAGATCTTCCTTGTCAAGCCAACGATCAACCGCCTCGCCCGCCCGATACTCTTCGCAGATTGCATGGATGCATGCAAGGTCGTAATGCTGCAAATACGTATCATAAATCTCTGGCGGGAAGGCCTCGGCCGAAGTATCGTTTTCAGAGTTGTAGCGCCCAATATGAAGCGCGTTTCGAAAATACATTTTGCGGCTCGAGAGAATCAAATCTTCAGGGAAGGGCTCATCTTGAGTGAGCAGATACCAATGAAACAGCGCTTTAGCAAATTCTGCAGAGCTTAAGTTGTACATGTCATAGGTTGACACAATGTCAAGCAGCACTAATTTATTGACTACCTCGGGATGATCAAGCGCCATGCGATACGCCACCCGTGCACCACGATCGTGCCCCATCACGCTAAACGAGGTGAAGCCCAGGGCGCGCATAACCTCAATTTGGTCACAAGCCATGGCACGCTTTGAGTAATCGGCGGTATGCGGTTTGCTGCTATCGCCATAACCACGCAGGTCAGTGGCCACCACCGTAAAGCGCTGTGCCAGCTCTTCAACAATCTTGTGCCACATCAAATAGGTTTCGGGGTGACCATGCAAAAGCAGCAGCGGCTCACCGCTGCCTCCTACCATGGCGTGAATAGTTGTTGCTAAGTCCACTTGGATGTAATGCTCTTCAAAAGCATCGAATGAATTGACTGCCACAAAAGCCTCCTCTCGTTTCTTCTCCTGCTCGCGCGCTCAACCGGGCAGGCATGCTCTGTGCCCTGGTTCTGTACTACAAGCCCTGGCGCTACCAGGTCTTACCCCTCCCATTCGCAAAAACCGGGGTACGCAAGCCCAAAACGCGCAAAGATCTTGCCAATAAGTTGATCTTCTATATCCTCGATTGACGTGGGGTGATGGTAATAGGTAAGCATGGGAGGCATAATGCTGACCCCTGGAATTGCTGCCAACGTGGCCATATTGCGCAAATGAACCAGGTTCATCGGCGTCTCTCGCGCCACGAGCACCAAAGGGCGTTGCTCTTTGAGCGTAACATCGGCCGCACGCAACAACAGATTGTCGCTATATCCTGAAGCGATGCCCGCAACAGTTTTCATGCTGCAGGGAATAACAACCATCCCCAGCGTAGCAAACGTCCCACTTGCGATCGGCTGCCCCATGGAGGCGTTGTCGTGCACGCACGTAGCCAGCGCCAACATCTCCTCGAAGAGCTCAGGTGCCTCATAGCGCGCCGTCAAGCGTGCACTGTCAGTAACCACAATATGTATCTCGCATTTAGCATAGCGCGCAACTTGCTCAACAAAACGGTAAGCAAGATGCGTTCCGCTGGCGCCCGTAATGCCAACAACAAGCCGATCCACTGCGCAAACTCCCTCTTTTTTGCTATAAGGGCAACTCAAACAAGCTCTGTATGAGGCCTCACTCACCTCAAACACAGCGTTTTGTTTACCCCTTACCTTTAAGACCTACCACTCAAAATCGGGCAGCCAATGCGAAGGGTCGACCTCTTTGAACTGGCAACGAACAAACTTTTCCTTCTGATCATAGGGCACGGTGCAATCAAAGATGGTCTTGCACGCAATGCCATGATCGCGAATACTGGGCGACATTGCCGGATCATTGGATGGGTCAAGCGGGTGGCAGCGCACACCGGGGATCGTAATAATGTCGGTATCGCCTTGGAAGCGAGTATTCATGGCCCACAGCACATCATTAATATCGAACGGGTCTACATCCTCATCCACTAAGAACACGTGCTTGAGCTCGCTAAAGGCCGAAAATGCCAACAGCGCCATTTGGCGTTGACGCCCTTCGTCGCTGGGCATGCTCTTCTTAACCTGAAGCACGGCCAGATATTTCCCACCGCCACACGATGCACAATACACATTTTGTAGACGCCCTGGCAGTGCCTTTTCTACCATTTGGATAATGCTTGCCTCAGTCGGAATGCCCGCCATACTTACATGCTCTTCGCTTGGCCCAATGCACGTTTGCATAATAGGATTCTTGCGTGTGGTAACGGCCTTCACCTTGATAATGGGAAGGCCTGGATTAGCCGGGCCGGTATAACCAGGAAATTCTGGCATTGCTTTGCCAGTATGGGTATTTTGATCTTCGGCAACTCGCTTGCCAGGCAAAAGCTCACCCTCGATAACATATTCAGCATGAGCAATACAACGCTCGTTAATGGTAAGGCAACGAGCCAGCTTCACAGGGCTCTTGCGCAAGGCACCAGCAACATTGAGCTCATCGTAACCAAGCGGCGTGGTGGGTGGCTCGAAGCAACTGGCAATCTCAATAGCTGGATCAACACCGATACTGATTGAGATCGGCAAAGGTTTACCGAGCCGTTCAGCATGCTCATAAAACGTCCCGATATGGCGCGCACCCGGCACCATGTAAATGGAAATTTCATCGGCACTCTGCAAACACATGCGATGGATAGTGATGTCAGATACACCCGTCTCGGGGTCAGAGGCATAGCACATACCTAAGGTGATGTAGGGGCCGGCATCTTCGGGTGTATTGGTGGGCGCCGGCACGAGCTTGCGAATATCAAAGCCCTCATCGGTTGCCTTGTATACCACCTCTTGGCAGAGCGCTTCAGAAGTAGGCACTTCAACAGGGGGAACCGGGTTGAGCACCGCATCGTTGAGCAAAAAACCGAGCCTGCGCGGATCGGCATCAAGAATGCGCGCCACCCTATCGCGGCTCGCCAAAACGCCAATCGCCACACGTGCGTCAGGGTGCCCTTTGATCGTATTGAAAATCATTGCGGGACCCTCTTTGGTGGGCCGCGCTACCGTGCCGCCTGCGCCAACGTAGCGATACACCCCGCACAACTCCGCTTCGGGGTCGACCTCTACATCAGTTTCAACCAATTGCCCTGGAATAGTTCGCAAATAGTCTAGGGCTGATCGCAAATCATTAATCTCGCTCATGGCCTTCCTCCCCTTCTTGCAAAATACGCACTACCTCATTGGCAACCTTGCAGCTCAACGATGAAATATGCGCGACAACCTCAGGCGATGCATTATCGACATGGATACCGCAAGAACAAGCAACCGCCCCGTTACTCTCGCGGGCAACCTGTTTTGCTACCGCCGAGGCAACCACATCATCCATATGCCCCGTGCGATTAAGGCACGAAACCGTAGCGCTGGTTCCTTCCCCCGTGAGAGAAGGGCGCGGCAGCGCCAACACCACAGAGCCCACATGAGGGCCGCTGCCCCCGTGAACTGTAATGGTGCAATCGCTGCCTGCACGAGTAACGCTTCCCCAAAGCGCGCAAATTGGATCTTCTATGCGATACTCCACGTTTCCCCTTACCACGCATCGCTTGCTCTTTATTGTACGAATACCCCTTCTTTGAGAAAAGACATTTCCCGCACGTCATGTTCAAAACATAAGAAAGAAAAAGGCCGAGACCCTTATAGATCTCGGCCCTGATAATGCCTACGAGGCTCTTTTGCTCAAAAGCAAACCTTGCGAGGTTTAGCCCAACTTGTAGTCAACGTAAGCTACATGCGTCTCAAGGAACTCCTCAAGGCCATGCTCGCCATCGTCGCCGCCCAAACCAGATTGACGTACGCCAGCATGGAAGCCTTGGAAGGCCTCAAAGTGATGGCGATTGACATAGATCTCGCCAAAGTTGATTTCGTTCAAGCCGCGCATAACCGTATCAAAATCGGTTGAGTGGATCGAAGAGGTAAGACCATAGTTGGTATCGTTGGCCTTTTCGATGGCCTCATCAAGCGTTTCGAACTTCGATACTGCCATAACCGGGCCAAAGATCTCCTCGCGCATAATGCGCATATCATGATCGCAATCAACAATAAGCGTAGGCTCCACAAAGTAGCCCTTGCCCTCCATTGCATTGCCGCCCACAACAACTTTTGCGCCCTCATCGCGAGCACTTTGCACAAGCTCAAGCACCAACTCGCGCTGCTTGGCGTTGACCATAGGACCCATATCAACAGAAGGATCGGCCGGGTCGCCAGCCTTGGCAGCAGCCACGCGCGCGGTCATCTTTTCAACAAACTTGTCATAGATGCCAGCTTGTACGTATACGCGCTCGGCCGCATTGCAAACCTCGCCGCAGTTGTAATAGCGCGAATTGAAGGCGTTTTCAATGGTGGCATCAAGATCGCAATCGTCCATTACGATAAATGGTGCGTTACCGCCAAGCTCCAGCGATACCTTTGCCACATGATCGGCTGCCTTCTTCATGATGTCTTTGCCAACCGGAGTAGAACCTGTCATGGAGATCATGGCAACCTTCTCGTTGCCAGAAAGAGCATCGCCCACAACCGAGCCAGCACCCGATACAACGTTAATAACGCCTGCAGGCAACGAGCTTTGAGCTACCAGCTTGGCAAACTCATAAGCGCCCATAGGCGAATCGGAAGAAGGCTTCAATACAACTGTATCGCCTGCAACCAACGCTGGTGCCACTTTACGGCCAATAAGGAACAGAGGGAAGTTCCAAGGCATAATGCCAGCTACAACACCGATAGGCTTTTTGTACATGAAGATGTTCTCGTTCGGAGAATCAGATGGGATAATTTCACCCTTAATGGAGCGAGCCAAACGAGCATAGTAGCGAATATACTCAGCCAGCCAGCCAGCTTCGTCGCTCGACTCTACCAGGCGCTTGCCCATTTCCTCAGAGTTTACCTTGGCAAAAAGATCATGATTCTCTTCCACCAAATCAGCTAGCTCAAACAAGTAGGCAGCACGTTCAACCGGGGGAAGCTTGCCCCAAGATTTTTGAGCCTCATAAGCTGCATCAACAGCGGCTTGTACATCAGCCTCGGTAGCCTTTGGTACCTGGCCGATAACCTCCTCGGTAGCAGGATTGACGACATCGAGCATCTCGCGCGTGCCGTTTTCAACAAACTCACCGTTGATGAAAAGTTGATATTGCTTCATACGTTCCTCCTGACTGCCCACGTCACATAAACCCACTCATGTGAGCTTTATGAAATGAGCGAGAATCGTTTCCTGGGCTACAACAGAGCCCGCAAGCGCACCCTTTTAGCGCGCTTACCAGTAATAGTAAACCTCACGCAGCCTAAAAATGACGACAATAACCAAAACCTTGCTAAATCAATGTCTGAAGTGCAGGCTGCAAGAAAAGCATCTACGTCTAAGAAAAAGGTAAAGAAAGGAAGCCCTGCTGGATCGAATTGTGAGATCTGAAGCCACATGCGGCTTCTGCTCAAGCAAGGCAATCCCATAGCAGCCATCGCGCGCACCTGGGCCAAATAATCCTGAAGCAAATAAAGCAGCGCTTAACATAAGAGGGCGTCATCTCGAAGCCCAACAAAAGAAAAAGGTTCCGCGGGAGGAGCCCCACGGAACCTTTCATATGAGTGCCTATTTACTTAAAGCCCGTAGCAGCATTGGGTAAACGACACACCCGAGCATGTAGAGACTAGTCTACCAATTCGCCGCGCTTTGCAGCTTCCATGCGAGCCTGGAGGGCTGCCATCTGCTTAGCGATTTCTTCATCCTCAATGCGCTGGTTTTCTTTGTTGTACGCGTAGTCTTCGCGGATCTTGTCATTGTCAGAAATGAGCAAGTAGAAGATGATTGCGAGGACAACGCCAACGCCGCCACCGCGAGCGATGATGAAGCCGGCGATCATGCCTGCCATACCCTTGTCAAGCTCATCGCGAACGAGGTTGAAGGCGATTTGAGCACATACAAAGCCTTGGATAAGGAGTACTACAACCAAGAGAGCTGCAGATGCTGCCAAAGAAGCTTCGTAGATAGGATATACGAACAAGCCAACAACGGTGAAGATAAGGTTAGTACCAGAACCATCATAGATGGAATCCATACCCTGACGACCGGACTGCTTATAGCGAGCATAAGTAGCAACGCAGTAAGGAGCGGACAGAGGGCCAGCGAGTGCTGGGTAAGGTGCAAACAGCGACAGGATAACGTTACGGATACCGCAAATAACGTTGGTACGGTTCGGGTCAAACTCGATGAACTCGTCGTCGCGGGTAGCCTGCATACCAAGCTGCTGAACGGTAATGAAGTCGCCGTAGGCGATAACCCATGCCATCAAGGCATAAGGCAGAGCCTGAACCCAAACCATTGGATCAACAGAGAAGCCAATGATGAATGGGCAAACAGTTGCGAACAAAGCACCAAAATCAGGAACCTTCAAGATTTCGCCAGTCCAGTTAAAGTCAAACTCGCCTGCGAGGCCACCGCAGATAAGCAGTGCCAAGATAGCCCACAGGAAGCTGTAGTTACCAAGAACTGCCAAGACCCTGTTGGTATCCATGTACTTACGTACACGCTGAGAGTACATAAGCAAGAACACAACTACCAAGCCAGAAACGCAGCCGATGGTAACGGTGTCAACAGCGCCACCCTGAGCAAGACGAACAGCTACAGCGTTAACGCCAGCACCAAGAACGATACCAGCTTTAACTCCCGGAGGTACCAACGTGTTCAGCTTCTTGGACAAGCCAGTAAAGCCGAGCACGATGAACAAAATACCGAGTTCTAACTGTACGGCTGTTAGCATCTGCAGTCGCGGAACACCAGGATCGATCGACTCCAAGAATACAACGATGATAGCCATTGCCGGTGTAATCCAACCGCAAATGGAAGGCTCACCAAGCAGCCAGTTGAGCGTATACATACTTGTTTCAAATACAACCAACGCCCAAGCAACATCAGGAGTCAAACCCAAAGTTTCAATCAGAACAGCAAGAGCGCCGTAAGAAGTACAAGCGTTCATCAAACCAGTAACGATTTCCGGTGGGGAAATCTTGAAGTGGATAAACGGCAAACGGATACGCAGCAGACCAAGCTTCCAGCAGGGCTGAACGCCGCCATATTCACGCTTTAACATGGCCATAAGCCTAACCCCTTTCTCCCTTTACGCACCACGTGCGCATAAAACTTTCGACCATCTTTCTCCTCCTTTGTTAGATAGCTATGCGCCTTTTGCTACGATCGAGACACACAGCCTCCACGGATTTCAAGAGATACGAGAGAGAAGATATCCGCTTTGCATGACACCTACCAATTACTGGCAATGACCACGCCAAACAGAGATCCCCGCTATCTTGCATAATCCATGAAGATGGCCCTTACAAACAGGCCTTCCGCACACTGCTTTTAATCCCCTCGGATACCTATTACAAACAGCGGGCAAAGAGACCCATTAGCATTCTCTATGAGGAATATCTATCCATCTAGTTTTATTTGAACGTGTTATAAATAGACAAATCAAATATGATTCATTCTCGCTATGAATTTGCATTTATTAATAAGGCAACGACTATTGGTTGTGACCCAATTTAACCCTAAGTTCCATATTTTTATCACTTTGACCATGAGCTATCAAAAAACCTATAAGTAATAAAAATGCATCTATTTCTCGGCTCTCACATTATGGTTTTCTGCTTTCTTGACGGAAACAATCTCTTTTCTTACCTTACTAATACTTGATGTATGGGTTTGAATAACCACTGTTTAAACCCCAGATGCCTCGACCGCCTCTGCTATCCGGCCGGGGTTCTCTTCTTCTTGTGGCTTACAAAAGACGAGAGTGCGCATCTGACCTATGAGACAGGAGTAGATACGACGTGATCGCCTTTACCACTTCGCAGATCATTGCTATTGCCATCTTTGTGATAGTCATGATTCTTATTATCTCTGAGAAAATCCACCGCACCACAGCAGCGCTTGCCGGTGCCGTTGCCATGATATTGACTGGCGTTATCAGCTTTGATACCGGTGTTGAGCATGTTGATTTTGGCACCTTGGGTGTTTTGGTTGGCATGATGATGTTTGTCGCTGTCGTTAAGAATTCGGGCATGTTCGAGTACTTAGCGATCAGGGCCGCAAAGCTTGCTAAGGGTAACCCCTGGATTATCATGGTGCTTTTCTGCGTTATTACCGCAGTGCTTTCAGCCTTTTTGGATAATGTCACCTCAGTTTTGCTTATTGGCCCTGTTACTTGGACTGTTTGCAAAATGCTTGACATTAACCCTGTGCCCTTCTTTATTACCGAGATTATCGCGTGTAACGTTGGCGGCACCGCAACCTTAATCGGCGACCCGCCAAACATCATGATTGGCTCAGCAACTGGGTTGACGTTCTTTGACTTCCTGGTGTACGACGGCCCAGCGGTACTTATCATTTTGGTAGTTTGCATTGCCTTGTTTTACGTTATGTATGGCCGCAAACTTGGAGCTTCCGCCGACAAACAGGCCTCCATCATGCAACTTCATGCGCATGATGCCATTAAAGATCAATCACTCTTTAAAAAGAGTGTGGTAATGACCATTTTGGTAGCAGCCGCCTTTGTTGCCCATGGTGCATTCCATATTGAGCCAAGTGTTGTTGCGTTAGCTGCAGCAGCCATCATGCTTATTATCGGCAGCAAGAACAAGGTTGAAACCATCCTGGAAGACGTTGAATGGGCAACGATTGGCTTTTTTGCAGGCCTGTTTGTTGTTGTTGGTGGCCTGGCCGAAACAGGCGTTATCGAGATGATGGCATATGCCCTGATTGATGCCACAGGCGGCGACATGCTTATTACGATTGTTGTTCTGGTGTGGGCATCGGCTATTATTTCCTCCATCTTGGATAACATCCCCTTGGTTGCTACCCTTATCCCAATTGTTGCCACTATGGAAGCAGCTGGTATTGAGGTTATGCCTTTGTGGTGGGCTATTTCACTGGGTGCTTGTATCGGCGGCGTTGGCACCCTTGTTGGCGCCTCGGCAAATGTGGTATTAGCAAGCATGTCAAACCGCTATGGCCACCCCATTACATTTGTTGAATATGCCAAAGTGGGCTTCCCGCTCATGCTCTTGTTTACCGCTATCGCTTGCGGTTATCTTGTTTTGCGCTTCTGCATCTTCGTGTAAACCATCGCCCGGTGACTGCTACCAGTTGGCCATTGGTAGCAGTCACCTGGCGTTTTTCGAAGGCGCAGCAGCAATTCCCCTTCCACATTATTAAGTCCACACAGCACAGGCTCGGCGCCCTCCTCAAACAAACCAGCTGGACGCACGCTGTTTCACGCCCCTGCAGGTAAATCCTACAATTATGCTCAAAATGGGTGCTTTTGTTTCACGGGATGCAATACATTTTTCGAACGAATTAATTTGCCCTCGAATACCAATAAGAACACGTTCACAAGCAGCGTCAAAACATGTTGACCAAAGAAATGGGCTCCTTTACCATTTTCTGTGGAGGGGATTCGATGTTTGTCAGGGGGCCACAGGCCTTCTTTTTGTGTAAGCCCAGCTGGAGCAATCTCCTTTTTTAGCTTGCATAATGCACTTCGAATAGGCGCTTTTAACCAGCGCCTCCACCGGCAATAAATGTCCGTACAAAACGTTTTGCTCCTACACAAAGCAAAACACAAGAAGGAGTGGTGCAATGCTTGCTTTAACGACGCCACAAATTATTTCGATCGTCGTATTTGTCGTGGTATTTGCTCTTATCATTTCAGAGAAAATCCACCGTACGACCGCCGCGCTTTCTGGCGCTGTTGTTTTAATCCTACTTGGTATTGTTACCTTTGATACCGGCATGGAGCATATCGACTTTGGCACCTTGGGTGTACTCGTTGGTATGATGACCTTTGTTGCGGTAGTAAAGCGGTCGGGTATTTTTGAATATATCGCTATTCGAACCGCAAAGATTGCCAAGGGTAACCCTTGGATGATCATGGTGCTGTTTACCTTAATCACCGCTGTTCTTTCTGCGCTGCTCGATAACGTTACGACCGTTTTGCTTATTGGCCCGGTTACGTTTACCGTATGCAAGATGCTTAAGGTAAGCCCCATTCCCTTCTTTATTACCGAGATCATTGCCTCTAATGTTGGTGGCACCTCAACCTTAATTGGCGACCCGCCCAATATCATGATTGGCTCGGCTACTGGCCTTTCGTTTATGGACTTTATTATGTATAACGGCCCGGCCATCATCTTTGTTATGCTTGCAGCTATCGGATGCTTCTACATTCTGTATGGTCGCAAGATGGATGTAGCCCCTGAAGATCAGGCCTCCATTTTGGAGCTTCATGCACACGATGCTATTTTGGACGAGAAGCTGTTCAAAAAGAGCGTTGTTATGATCGTTTTGGTTGCTTTGGCATTCGTAATGCACAGCGCTGTTGGCGTTGAGCCTGCAGTTGTTGCGCTTACCGCTGCTGCCATTATGCTTATCATTAGCGCGGCCAACATTGAAAAGATCTTGCTCGATGTTGAATGGGCAACGATCGGCTTCTTTGCTGGCTTGTTTATTGTTGTTGGCGGCCTAGCTGAAACAGGCGTTATCGAGATGCTGGCTTACGGCTTGATCGATATCACGGGCGGCAACGTTATGATTACCATCATCGTGTTGTGCTGGGCATCGGCCATTGTTTCATCCTTCTTGGACAACATTCCGCTGGTTGCTACCCTTATTCCTATCATCACCACCATGGAAGCTACTGGTATCGATGTTATGCCTTACTGGTGGGCCATTTCGCTGGGTGCCTGCATCGGCGGTATTGGTACCCTCATTGGCGCTTCGGCAAACGTAGTTTTGGCAAGTATTTCTTCTCGCGATGGCTACCCCATCAGCTTTATGGAATACACCAAGATCGGCTTCCCGCTGATGATTCTGTTCACTGCTATTTCATGTGTTTATCTGGTGCTGCGCTTCTGCGTATTTGTGTAAGCGATAAACTAAAGAAATAAGCAAGGCGTCTGATTTCAAACCCCCAATGCGATCGCGTTTGCATTGGGGGTTTCTTATAAAGGAAAGGATTCTCATGAGTAACAATGAAGGCAAGCGAGTACGCACGCATTATGTTGGCACGTTTGACGATGGCACGGTGTTTGACTCCTCTGTTGAGCGCGGCGAGCCCCTTGAGTTTATTTGCATGGCCGGGCAAATGATTCCCGGATTTGATGCAGCAGTTAAAGAGATGGCAGTTGGCGAGACGAAGAAGGTTCATTTGCCTGCTTCCGAGGCCTACGGTGCCCACAACCCCGAGTTGGTGCAAGAAGTGCCCACGGCCAACGTTCCCGGTGCAGAAGATTTGCCGGTAGGTCAAACCGTCTACCTGCAAGGCCCCGGTGGTCAACCCTTACCCGCTAAAGTGGTTGAGGTAACTCAGGAGCACGTTATTTTTGACTTGAATCATGAGATGGCAGGTAAAGATCTCAATTTTGAAATTACGCTCGTTGAAGTTGTAGAGTAGCGCCTCATACACAATCGCGCACTTATCTCTATACCAACTGAATTAATAATCCCTGGTAGCACACT
>CAZDCX010000011.1:18567-32465 GCA_964504115.1 uncultured Cryptobacterium sp. | reverse complement strand
TATCGTCGTTCGCACGGCGGCTACGGTTTGCTGAAGCAGGTTGAAGCATAAGGGAGCTGCACAACCCTTCTACCACTAACACAAAAAGGCTGGGAGTATTTCACTCCTGGCCTTTTTTGTTCGATGAGCCCCGAGTAGATGATGCTTGAAAGCCACATTGCGAAGCGCAAGCCTTTAGAAAATCTGAAAAAGGAAGGGCCGGATTCGCAACCAAAAGGTGGAGGGATGCCGCGTACCGTGCGTGCGTCGTATATCTGCCTTCCCCGCTTGTTTTACTAAAAGCTTGATAAACGCGCAGCTCTCGCGGCGAGCCAAGTATTATCTGCTCGGGGCTTACGTGAGATACACGCCAGGCATAGTACCAACACCGGTATTCGCACAAAGAGCCCTTGGGGTAAGAGGTTGCAAGGGAATCTGGAGTGCGGTTTTCAAGAGAACAATACAAAGTACAAGCCAAGGGTTTTTGAGCAGGTGTTTTGGGATGCCCTGAACCGTTTGTCAAAGCGTTCTTTGCTTGTGCCCTTATGTTCTCTTGAAAACCGAAACAAGCGGAAGCTGACCGAGCAGCCTCTTCCCCAAGGGCTCAATGGGCTAAGTGGCTAATTCTGCAAGGCGCGGGCGTACTCTTTACCTTCTTCAACATAATGAGGAACATAGCGGTTAGAGCGTTGCGCAACTTCTTCCTGTGAAAAGCTCTTCTTCACCTTTGCCGGCACACCAGCAACAAGCGAATAGGGCGGCACCACCATGCCCTCAGGCACCAAAGCGCCTGCTGCCACCAAGGATCCGCGCCCGATAACTGCCTTATCCAAAACGGTTGCATTCATGCCTATGAGAACATCGTCTTCAACCGTGCATCCATGCACCACAGCGCTATGTCCAATGGTGACGCGCTTACCAATACGCACTGGCATGCCCGCCTCAACATGAATCATCACATGATCTTGCACGTTGGTTTCATCCCCAATGGTTATTGAATCACCCTCGGCGCGAATAACGGCATTGAACCATACTGAGACATCGTTTCCTAAAGCAACTCGACCACTCACGGTTGCATTGGGCGCGATAAAACAGGCCTTATCAACATCAGGCTTTCCATGGGCAAGCTCGATAATCATCTGGCATAACTCCTTCATTTGCGTGCGGCTTTGTGCCCAGCGCCGCACGCACTAACCTTGTGCGTCTTCCTTATAACGAGCCAAAAACGCCTTCGTGCGTTCATGCTGAGGATTGTTGATAACCTCGGCCGCCGGGCCCTCTTCAACAATAACGCCATCGGCCATAAATACGATGCGATCAGACACATCGCGTGCAAAGGCCATTTCGTGCGTGACAATAACCATGGTCATGTGCTGATCAGCCAAGCCACGAATAACCTTGAGTACCTCTTGGGTAAGCTCAGGGTCAAGGGCGCTGGTTGGCTCATCAAAAAACAGGACCTCAGGCTTTAAACAAAGCGCTCGAGCAATAGCCACGCGCTGCTGCTGCCCGCCTGAAAGTTCACACGGGTAGCTATTTTCCTTGCCAGCCAGACCCATCTGCGCAATAAGATCGCGCGCTTCCTTTTCAACCTCGGCCTTATTGCGCTTTTGCGTAAGCACAGGTGCATCCATCACATTGCGAAGCACCGAGTGATGCGGGAATAAATTGAAGTTTTGAAACACCAAGCCAAACTTCTGACGGGCTTGCTTTTTTGCCTCTTTGCCCGCATAGACCGCATGACCCTGTGCATCGTTTTCGGCCACGGTTAAATCGCCATAACGCAAGGCGCCCGCCTCGAAGGTTTCAAGCAAAGTTGCACAGCGCAGAAGCGTCGATTTGCCCGAGCCCGAAGGCCCAATCACCGAAACCACCTCTTTGGGAAACACTTCAAGCGAGATATCTTTAAGCACCATGGTGCTGTCAAAGCTTTTTTGGATATGCTCGAGACTGATGACCGGTTTAGTTTCTTCGCTCATAGCTGCTCCCTAGTCGTGATAGTAAGACAAGCGTTTTTCAACGCGGGCAATAACGAATTCCACCACAAACGTAAACACCCAGTAGAACACCGCCGCAAGTGCAAAAGCAGCAATTGAACCTTGGGACGACACGATGGCGCGCGCTGTTGTGAACATCTCGGCAACACCAATGGTAAATGCCAGCGAAGTATCCTTGACCAAAACGATAATCTCGTTGCCCATGGTAGGAACAATGCGCTTGATTACCTGCGGAAGTACAATGCGGAAGAAGGTCTGCGTGCGCGTATAGCCCAAGATTTCTGCCGCCTCGTACTGCCCGTGCGGAATGGACTGAATGCCACTTCGATATATCTCGGCGAAGTACGCCGAATAATTGAGGATAAACGCCACCACCGTAGCGCCAAGCTTCCATTCGGTTGAAAGCGATATGCCAAACCCGTAGTAAGGCACAAAGTAAATAAACATCAGCTGCAACATCAGGGGCGTGCCACGCATGATTGAAATATATACGCGCGTAATGGCAGAAAGCACGCGCACCTTACTCATACGCCCTAACGCAACAACAACACCAAAGGGCAAAGCACCAATAAGGGTGAAGAAAAAGATTTGCAGCGTTACTAAAAAACCCTGACTAAGCATGACTAGCATGGTTCCAAGTTCCATCGCTTATCCCTACCCGTCTATAAAACACACGATGCGGGCAGGATACCCCACCCGCATCGCTTCTCTATCAATGAATTGGTATGGAAGGAAGACCCCACAACGTGTGGTTACTTCAAAATCCAATTCTCGTACGTAATTGCATCGTAATTTGCTGCGATCTCTTCGATCGTGCCATCTTCGTACAACTCGCGAAGCGTATCGGTGAGCTGCTGAGCTTGCTCTTCATTGCCCAGCTTGAAGCCAACCGCATAGCTTTCGGTGGAAAGCTGCTCGTCAAGAATCTCATAGCCATCTTCGCCGCTGATGAGGTTTTGTGCTACTGGCAAATCCAAGGCGATTGCATCAACTGCGTTGGACTCGAGCTGCATAAATGCAGTGTTGTAATCGGCGATGGTCTCTAAAGACTTAAAGGTGCCAGCCAGCTCTTCCTGGTCGCCCCCCTCAGCCAACAGGTTGTAAGCTGCCGAGTTGACCTGAGCCAAAACCGTCTTACCAGCCAAATCGCTCAAAGACTCGATGCCGGAATCTTCTTTAACCAAAACTACCTGGCTGTTTGAGTAGTAAGGCTCGGTAAAGGCATACTGATCCTCGCGGCCCTCCATGGTAAAGCCGTTCCAGATGCAGGTAATTTCGCCCGACTCGATAAGAGAATCCTTGCTGTCCCAATCGATAGGCTCGAGTTGCAAAGTCCAACCCAAACGCTCGCAGGCAGCAGTGGCTACATCGATATCAAAACCGGTGTAGTTACCATCGTCGTCAACATAACCAAAGGGCGGGAAGTTCTGATCGAAGCCCAAAATGAGGGTGGTCTCAGAGGTGGAGTCGGAGCCCTCCTCGGAGCCGTTGCTGCTCGAAGAAGAACAACCCACAAGCAGCGCGGCCGCTAAGCAAGCAACACATGCCAAGCTCAGCAGCATTGTAAGTTTCTTTTTCATGATTACCTTTCTTCGCAGAATCATTTCTGTGCCAGGCTTGCGCGTATGCCCGAATGTAAACCCTCGGCGCAGGTACCTGGTTGCTTTATTACGCTAAAGCAAGTGCAGTATATCATAGCTTGCTTGGTTTCTGTAGCTGCAGCGCGCCGACAAACGGTGCACGGGCATCTTGCGTTTTGCCTATTCACTATTACAATATGCGCCATGGAAAAACAGATCAACATACGCATCGCGCGCCTGACCGATACCGAGGCTCTTTTGGCGCTGTACACCCCCTACGTGGAGCAAACGGCCATCACGTTTGAGTTGGTGCCACCCTCGGCTCAAGATTTTGCTCAGCGTGTTGCAAACACCCTGAAACGCTACCCCTACCTCGTTGCCGAGTGCGACAACGAGATTTTGGGTTACGCCTATGCCTCGGCCTTTCGCCCCCGCCACGCCTATTTGCATGCGGCCGAAACATCAATCTACATCCGCCAAAACTACCGTGGCAATGGGCTGGGCAAACGCCTCTACGCTGCCTTAGCTCAGCTGTTGCGTGCCCAAAACATTTTCAATATGGAGGCCTGCATCGCGCACTGCGAGCCGGCCGATGAATACGTTCCGGCAGCAAGCCGCTTGTTCCATGAAAAGATGGGGTTTCACCTGGTGGGATGCTTTGAAAAATGTGGTCGCAAATTCAATCGCTGGTACGACATGATATGGATGGAGCGCATTTTGGCCGAGCACCCGTTAAGCCCCGAGCCCTACGTGCCCTTCCCTCAGCTTGACGGCGAATTGGTGGCCAGCATTTTAGCTGACGCATAGGGCTCTCCCAGCGGGTCGCTGGAGATAGCATGGCGCACATAATCCATAATGTGATTGGTGAAGAACTCCTCGCCTTGCGGGGCATCTTCCATCAAATAGTACTGAGCCACCGAAAGCACCGTGCCAATAATGGTGATCGCATAAAAGCGCGTATCTATCTGCGCGCGAAAAGCGCCCTCGCGTTTGCCCCGCTCGATCTGGGACATAATAAGCGAAACCAGCGCTTCTTCTTGTGTGCGCATATCTTCAGACCACAGGCGATCTTCGCGCCATAATTCGGTCAGCGCAAACCGAGCAAACTCTCGCTCGGCAAATAAGATATGGGAAAACTGCTGCAAGATTGAAATGAGCGCTTCCGGGGCACTTGAGGCCTGCTGCGTAATCTGCTCAAACGATTTAACCATTGTGTCAAACCCGGTAACCAAGATATGCGTGGCTATATCTGCCTTGGTTTTGAAGTGGTAGTACACCACGCCTTTAGAAACGCCAGCTGCCTCGGCTATTTCGTCAACGCTTGCTGCCGCATAGCCCTTCTTGCCGATAACTTTAACGGCTGCATCGAGAAGTGCCGCGCGCGTATCTTCAGATTTACCCATGTTTTACCTCGAAAGCCGCCTCTTCTTAGGATTGCAGTTTACAAATCTAACAGCGGATATAAATCGGTCATTTTAACCGTGCGCTTACTGTAGGCATACAAGGCCGTACCGATAAAGGCAAGTAAACCAAACACGAGCAATATTGCAATATCCCATCCTGCCACGGCAGCACTCACCCCGGTCATAGCCTGGCGAAGGCCCTCTACCGCATAGGTCATAGGCATCCAGGGGTTGAGCACATTAAACACGGTCGGAATAAGCTCAAGCGGGAAGGTGCCAGCAGAGCTGGTAAGTTGCAGCGTAAGCAAGAACACCGCCAAAAAGCGCCCCACAAACCCAAACACCGCAACAAGGAACTGCATGATAGCCATAAACACGAGCGAGCAGAGAATGCCAACGAAGTAGTACAAAGGCACATTGTGAATAGTTGCACCAAGCCCAAATTGTACGAACAACAGGGCAATAACGGCCTGCAAGACTGCGTAGGCACCCAGCGGTAAGTATCCAGAAAACGCCACCATAAGCGGGTTGCCTCCCGACATGGCAATGCGTGCGTTGAGCGGCTTGAACAAGAAGCCTGCCAGCAAGCAGCCCACCCAAATACCTAAGGGAATAAAGAAGGGGGCAAAGCCGGTGCCATAGTTGGGCACCTCGGTATAGTATGCCTCTTCCATATCGATAGGCTCATTCATAACGCTGGCTTTAACATCAATCTCAGCTTGAGTGAGGGCAGAAGACTCAGCGCCTTCCTGCAAACTGTCTGCAAGGGTTTGGCTGCCCTCCTGAGCCGTGACTAAACCTGTCCCAAGCGTGCCGCTTCCCTCTTCTAACTGATTGGCACCATCGGTAAGAGCGGGCACATTTGCTGCGAGCGTACTGGCGCCCTGCGCGGCTGTTGTTATGCCCGATGCAAGGGCGTTGGCCCCTTCTTCAGCGGAATTGACGCCCGTTGCAAGAGTGCTTGCACCCTGCGAGGCAGAGCCGATGCCCGCTTCAAGCGCCGAAGCGCCACTGCTTGCCGAAGAAATACCAGCTGCAAGAGAGGAAGCTCCATCTGAAGCCGAGGTTATGCCCGCGCTCAAACTGGAAGCACCGTCAGAAAGTGAGCTAATAGCACTGGTCATAGCAGGAACCGAGCTATCAAGTTGCGCGAGCCCTTGCGATACCTGAGAAGCACCGCTTTCAAGCGTTGAAGCACTGGTGCTCATGGTTTGGATGCCGCTATCAAGATCGAAAGCTCCTGACGAGAGAGAAGCTAGACTTGTTGCAAGACTTTGAGCGCCCTCTTTAGCCCCCTCGTTGTATTGCCGAGCGGCTTCAAGGGCTTGGAGTGCTGCTTTGGAATTATCATCAGTGTTTCCAGAAAGGGCCTCCTGAGCAGCTTCGATGTTGCTTGCAGTTTCCTGAGTGGCCTCCACAAGTTTCTGACCACCTGAAGCCGCCGATTTAAGCGCGGTACTCATCTGAGCCGAGCCCTCTTCGGCATTCTCTAAACCAGCCTTTAACTTTGCCACCCCACTGGCCACGCTTTGGGCACCTTCGTCTAGTTCGCTCACCGAATCTGCCAAGGTTGCCGTCTGAGTGTTGAGCTTACTCAAGCCATCGCTTACCTGAGCCGATCCACTTTCAAGCTGGCCAAGCCCGCTGGTTAAATCGGCCGAGCCAGTTTCCAATTGGCTCATGCCACTAGACAAATTGCTTGATCCAGCTTCAAGCGCGCCAAGCCCGCTCTCCAAATCCGACGAGCCGCCTTTGAGCTGGCCCATGCCCTGCGTCAAGGCAGCTGAGCCGCTTTCAAGCTGCGCCATACCGCTGGAAAGCTTAGTAGCACCATCGCCCACTTGCGAAGAACCGCTGGCCAGCGTGCCCAAGTTCTGGGTGATAGTACTGTTGCCCTCTACTGCACTCGATAAGCCATCGGCTAGCTCTTGTGCCCCATCAGAGGCGGTCAAAATGTCTTCGGCAGAATCGGCTACCCGGCCCAGAACCGTTTGCCAATACTCTTCAATAATGGCGCTGTTGAGAACATCTTTTGCCTTTATCCACGCCGTACTGCCAATTTGGCTGGCAAGCATGTTGGCGCTTTCGTCGTAGGTAACCAGGAAGGTAGCCGCCTGTGGGTCGTTAGTATCAACCGAAGCCACACGCTCCGAGAAGTTGCTGGGGATGGTGGCCGTCATATAGTACGTACCGCTCTCCATGCCCTGCTCGGCCTCGGCAGCGCTCACAAAGCTCCAGCCAAGCCCGCCTTCATAATCGGCTAGCTTATCGCACACTTCCTGACCAACGTTGCGCTCCTCGTTATCAATAAGGGCGCCTTCATCTTCATTGACCACGGCAACGGCCACTCTATCAAGGGTGGCATACGGGTCGAAAAAGGCATACAAGTAAAAACCGGCAAACATAAGCGGAATAAGCAAGACGCCGAATAAGGCCACCTTCATGCCAGGCCCTGCATTAAAAATGTTTCGCGTGCTCATATTGGCAAAACGAAGACCTTTAAATGCCATAAGAGGCCCCCTCGGAAGTTAAGGTGTACACATAATCGGCACTCTCAGCCACGCTCTTCTCGGTGCAACCCACCACAACGACTTTGTGATAATCGTGAGCCAAAGGAAGCAAGAACTCCAAGATCTCGTGGGTTTGGTTCAGAGTGAGCTGATCTTCTATGTTGTCGATTATCAGCAGCTTTGGATTGTTGGCCATGCCAAGCGCTATTCCAAACATCACCAGATCAAATTGGTTGATATCGCGCGCTAATTCATTTTCAATGTGCCCCAGCTGCCATTTTTTCAAGTATTCAGTCACGTGCTTTTTCTTGTGAGGTTTGCCATAAAGCTCCAGTTCAGAGCGCAGAATCGTGCCACACGGAATATTGACTTCTATATCGTTGAGCCCCTCAAAGAGCGAAAGCCCTGAGATGCGGGCAACCTGGCGCCTCTCGCGCGGAAGATCGTACCCTCCTACCTCGAGGGCACCCTGGTTAAACTTCATGCGGCCCGCAAGCGTAAGCAAAAGCGGCGTTTTGCCTGAGCCGTGCCTGCCGCGAATAGCTGCCAGAGAATGATCGGGGATGGCTAAATCCACATCGGTGTAAGGCGCGCCTACAACCGTGCGAAGCGTTAAGCCTTGTGCTTTGATAAAAAGCTCTTCTTCTAGGGGAATACTTTGCTGCATTGCGGCGTTTCCTTTATATAGTGCTATAGGCCAGAGCGTTTGTTGTACCAGTGCCCTGCCCTTACCAATACCGTCTGTAGCTCGTGTTTTCATAGCGAGCCGCATACCAGCAGGCTTTTTGCACGAGCGTTTGGCAGAGCAAAATACACCAATGCTCATTTTTGACTACTTAGTCAGTTTTTTTGACATCATGCCAAGCACCTTGGTTTTAGTCAACGCCACGCGAGCTCTTGTTAAGGTTCGTTCATTCAATCTCCACGATATTCCCCAGTCGTGGAGTATCTAACTGGCCTTGTTAAATATCTTGGAATTGGTGATCGAGCCCCCTACCGCACGTCGCCAGCGGCAGCGTTTTCTGCTCTCTGCACTAGCGCACCTTCCACAAAGCGGTAATCAAAGTGGCTAAGGCCAGTGCTGCCGAGATTGCAAAGGCGATCTCGTAACCAAGGGCAGCGCTGCCAAGAGCAGGGCCCGCCGTTATAGCAAACACCATAAGCGCCGTACCCACCGAAGCGCCCGCCTGACGGGCAGCGGTGCTAAACGACGATCCGTCGTTAATATTTGCAGCAGATAGCTCCGAATAGCCCCAGGAATTGAGCGGGCTAATCAGCGTTGAAACCCCTACGGCGCGAACACTTTGACACACCACGATCACCCAAAACGGAGTTGTTGCGTCAAAAAATACCATAGAGCACGCGCCTACCGCCATAAAGGTAGCACCTGTTAATACAACTGGGCGCACGCCAATCCGATCGGTTAGGAAGCCGGCAAGAGGGTTAAAAATAAGAGCCGTTATTGCCCCAGGAAGCAAAGCGATTCCTGCCTGGAATGCTGTGCCACCCCACAGGTTTTCGATATAGAGCGGCACCAAAAGGGTGATGCCCATAAAGCTACTAAATAACAAGCATAGGCCGCAAAAACCTACGCGGTAACGATGCGACTCAAAAATGCTCATGCTGATAAGCGGATTATCAACACGGCGCTGGCGGCGAACGAACAAGATCATAAACACAAGACCACATACCAAAGGAGCCCATACCAGCGGATTCTCAAGGCCATAGCTTGAGGCGTTTGAACAACCAAGCAGAAGACCACCAAAACCCAATGCCGACTGGCAAAATGACCACACATCAAGCTTGGCATTTGCATGGGGTTTTTGGCCGCGCACCACCAACAAAAGCGCGGCTACCACCAGCACGGCGCTGCACAGCGTAAGTACCACAAAGAAGCTGCGCCATCCTGCAGCCCCCACCATCCAGCCACCGATGGTTGGGCCAATATTGGGCGCAAACCCAAGGGCGATACCTGCTAAACCCATCACCGTAGCCTGACGATTCGGCGGAAACGACGTCATAATGGTGCTTTGCATCAGGGGCATGGTAATACCCGTTGATATGGCCTGCAGAACGCGCCCAACAATCAAAAGAGGGAAGCTCCACGCAAGCGCATCGATAAGCGCGCCCAAGAATAACAGTACCAACGCAGCCATAACCACCTGTTTGCATGTGAAGCGCCGCAAAAGGAAGGTAACCACCGGCACCGTAATACCCAACACCATCATGTAAAGCGTGGTAACCCACTGCCCGAGGCCAATACTTACCTTAAAATCAACCGCAATACCAGAGAACATGGCATTGAGCGCTGTTTGTGAAAGATTACCTAAGCAGGAACCAAGAATAACAATAGCGACAAGAACAACAACCTGCGTTCTTTCGCTCCTCTTCTCGATCCACATAAAAGGCCCTCCTTCTTTTTGTTGCAGGCATTTTGTAGAAACAATTACCACAGCAAAACAAGGTTATATTCGAACTGCATAATTTACTTAACCAGGCACCAATGATGATAGTATTGCTCCCATGACTCAACACAAGAGTACACATACCCATAAAAGCGCCGACACCAATGTAGCCCTAAAAGAGGCAGGCGGCCTGCGAACTATGTTAAAGAAACGCTCAACCCTCATATTTATAAGCTGGGCAGCTGTTGTACTTATGGCTGCCTTCATCTGCTGGATGTCGTCCAATACCGGCGAAACACTAGATCAGGGGCTGGGCATTATTACGGCCATTAAAGCCGCACTTGCCTCTGCGGCATTTGCCCTTGCTGGCCATAGCGTTGATGTCTCGCCCATAGGCCATTTTATTGAGTATTGTTTGCTTGGGGCGCTGCTGTGCAACGCGCTTCGTTTCCATATCAAACCCAAACGTGCTATTGCCTACGCCCTTTTGCTGGGAAGTTTGTATGGCGTAACCGATGAATTGCACCAAGCTTTTGTGCCCACACGCAGTTGCGACCCCATGGATTGGTTGGTTGACACCATAGCCTCCCTGGTGGGCGCCTTGATAGCATGGGGGCTTTTGCGCTGGTATGCTCGCAAAAAGGAAGAGGATGAGCGCGCGGCTATTGTATGACGCGTAAGGCGGTAATCTTTTTACTCGCGTTCGCTTCATTGCCCTGCTTAGCAGCGCCTTCACCCTAATAAGCCCTCAGCGGCCCACTTGGCTTGCCCCGCGTTTGGCAAGCAAGCGCCCATAGAGCCCCTCGCGGCGTGAGCAGAACCGAGGTGCGCCCCTACTCTGTTACTTTCAAAGCAAGACTCAAGGGCACGCGCTTGATGCGCCGCAGATGGAACAGCGCCACCAGGGCATAGCAGATAATGCCGGCAGCAAAAGTTTCTACATAAGCGCTTGCGGGGAAGCTGACCACAATATGCCCCGAGTACGTTGCAAAAACCATGCTGCAGTACTCCTGCACAAAGTAGCCTGCAACCGGTACAAGCAGCACCAAAAATACCACTACAGCCAGGGTGATCGAGCGCACATACAGGCGGCTTACCTCTTTGTCGGTGTAACCAAACACCTTCATATAACTGATGTAACACGCGCCGCGCTCGATGATGGTTTTGGTAAGCAGGTACATCAAAATGAGGTAAATCACGATGGCAAATACATTAAACAGCAAGACGATATCGCTGAAGGTCTCAACCATCTGGCTCATGTAGCCTGTAAGGGTTTGTTCATTGATCTCGCTCGCAAGCCACGTAGGCTCAATCTCAAGCGCTTCGTTGCTCAAGTACCCGTTAAAGTAGCTCTCTTCGTTGTCGAAAATACTATTGAAGGCATCAAGCGCGAGATAGATATTGGTATCGGCGCTATTGCCATAGGTCCCCTGTACCTCAAAGGTGTAGGTCTTATCGGTATATTTGTCGTAGAGCTCGATGGTTGCGCCCTGCAGCGCACCAAACTTCTCGGCAAAGCCCTTGCCCACTACCACCTTGTTGCCCATCAGGTTAATGGTGGGGTAATAGGCCGAGTCGCTCTGGATGCCGTAAACCGATACATCCTCACGCTCAAGGTCGGTCGGGCGCTCGGCAGCAAGTGAGTACATGGCAAACTTCTCGGCCTGCTCAATGGCCGCGGCGCTGTTCTCCTGCGTGTTTATCATGGGCGCATCTTCATCGATATCAGCCACTGCCGCTATGAGGCGCGCGTGATGTAGGAGGGCCTTATCGCTTGCGCCCAGGGTGCTCTCGTCAATAAAGTCGAGCACCTCGCTCAGCGTTTCGCCCGAAACGGTATCGGCGCTGGCATCTTCCAGCTCCTGGGCCAGGTCGCTCAAACGCAGCATTTCGGAGATTGAAAGCGAGGAGGCATCAATAAGATCGGCCACTTCTTCAAAATCGATATCATCGGCATCGCTGCGCTTTGATAGCTCAACCAACGCTGCATAGTCTGCCCGCTGCTGGCTGCTCCCCTCAAGCTCCACGGGCGCTTTGAGCACGTATTCATGTTGGACGGGCATGTTCTCTACGCTTAAATCGGCGTAGGTCTGAATCGCGGGCAATAAGCCCGATCCAAACAGGTACAAAACGCTCGCAAAGAACACGCCCAGCATGAGTACGAAGTAGTTTGCCTTATTGCACATGATTAGACGAATGCGAAAGCGCGCAGTAAAGCTCAGGCGCTCAGGCAGGGCAAGGCCCGCCCGCGCACGCCGCCGCGTGAGCTCGTGGCGCAAAAACTGCAAGGGCGTACAGCGCAACTTAAACAGCAACGCCACCGTGGTAATGCCAATCAGCAGCACCAACGGAACCACCGTAGTCAGCAAAAAGGCCTGCATACTAAAGACGGTATCGAGAGGCGGATAGCTATAGGTTTTGGTGTATATCTGCTCCACAAAATCCACCATATAGCCGTACCCAATAAGATTGCCCACAATCGCGCCAAGAATACCCACTAAAGCGGGAAGCGTTAAGTAGTGAAGAAGAATCTCGCGCTTGCGATAGCCGCTGGCAAGCAAGGTGCCAATGATGGCGCTTTCATCGGTAATGGTGGCCGAAACCAAAACGGCAAACACAAACGCCACAATAACAATAACGATGGCAAGGAGCGAAAACATCAGCAGTGAGTCGCCCTCTTGATCCTCGGCGGCATAGTTGATGCCTTGGTTGGCGCTGGCATCAATCAGATCCGATAGCACCACGCTGTTATCTTCCAGCGATTCGGCCAGGTCCTCTTCTTGGTCGTGCTTCTGCGCTTGGGTAAGCTCGCTGTTGTTAAACACAAACGAATAAGTAAAGGTCTCGGTACCCTCAAGCGCCTCGAAGCCCACCGGGGAAACTTCGCCCACGCAAAACGTAACGGCATTTAACATCATGTCGCTGTTGTTTTGGAAAAGCGCTATGTAGTCAGGCAGCGTTAAGATGCCGCAAATGGTCATATCGCGCCCTGAAAGGGTTATCACATCCCCCACGGCAAGCCCGTTGTTATCGCAATAGTTTTTGTTGAGGGCAATTTCATCTGCTGCTTCTGGTGCGTGGCCCTCAAAGTACGCCGCAATATTAACAACTTCGCGATGCTGGTAGGCGCGAACGGTGCCCAGGCTCTTCCCCTCAAAGCTTGCAGGCATGTCGTAGCTGAAGTTCTCGTAAATGGTTGTGCCCGATGCCTCTTCGGCTTCCTGGAGTGCTTGTTCGTCCACTTTAAAGCTGGTCATGAAGCGCCCATCTTCAAGCGCGTATTTTTGCGGAATATTCTCGTTGGTTTGCATCAGGGTTTCGATGCTTGCCAAAAAGCCGGCACCAAAGGCAATAATAATCACGATGAGGGCGAAAATGCCCCCGTACTTCCCGGCGTTGCTCTTAAGTTCGCGCGGGAGCCTGCGAGAAAGCGTTGCTGCCATGGCTACCACTCCAGCGACCGAGCCGGTTGCGGGTGCTCGTTTATGCGATTTTCCACCAGTACGCCATCGTGCAGGCGCATAACGCGCGTGGCCATGTTAGCAATAGCGCTGTTATGGGTAACAATCACAATGGTGCAGCCATATTCGCGATTGACCCGCTCCATCAGTTCAAGAATTTCAAGCGAGGTTTGATAGTCAAGCGCCCCCGTTGGTTCATCGCAAAGCAGGAGCCGCGGATTCTTCACTAAAGCGCGCCCAATGGCACAGCGCTGTTGTTGGCCACCAGAAATCTGACGCGGGAACTTGCGCCGATGCTCCATAAGCCCCAGCGAAGACAAAAGGCCATCCAGTGGCAGCGGATTTTTGCTCAGGTGTGCACAAACCTCAATATTCTCGGCTACCGTCAAATCAGGAACCAAATTGTAGAACTGAAAGACAAAGCCCAGCTCGCGGCGACGATACTCTCCAAGCTTAGTTACGGGCTGCGCTGTGATGTCGCACGTATCTACCTTGATGGTGCCGCTATCTGCTTCTTCCAAGCCTCCGAGGATGTTGAGAAAGGTCGACTTGCCACTGCCCGA
>CAZDCX010000011.1:10069-18467 GCA_964504115.1 uncultured Cryptobacterium sp. | reverse complement strand
CTGCTTCTTCCAAGCCTCCGAGGATGTTGAGAAAGGTCGACTTGCCACTGCCCGAGGGGCCCAGCAACACACAGATCTCGCCCTTATCGATAGAAACGGTAAGGCCTTTGAGCACCTCAGCCCGCGCATCGCCCTCTCCATAGCTCTTGCATAGATTCGAAATCTCAATGAACGCCATCGTAAACCTCTCGACCGGTAACTGTACGCTTTAAGTTAGCCTTATCTAACTTAGTCGATATTTCCAAATTTGCAAGCGCTTTATGTGTTGGTTTGAGAATTGGGGGGGGCGCGGCACCCTGCCTTCGAAATACGCAAGTCACCCTTTTTGTCTACCCCACAAGAGGCCCAAAAATCAGTGCCTCTCAGTGCCAACAGCCGAGGTAGGCCATATCGTGAAGAAATTGAGGAGGCGGCTTTCTTCTGAAAAAAGTTGTTGACACGAACAATCCTTCTTGTTAAGTTAGCTATGGTTAACTTTGAGAAGGCACGATACTTCCAATGAAGAACTTCTACACCTCTTCATTGGCAACATCTTTTCGGGCTCATGGACGATGTTGCACCTGCTTTGTCCTAATCGTTGGAAGCCGTGCCTCTCAACCTTCTCTTGCTTTTGGACAAGAGTGTGAACGTATGAAAGCACCCATTTTCACGGGTGCTTTTGTGCATTTTGGGCGGGTTATTTGACCAGATAGAAACCAAAACGCCTCGACGTAAGAGGGGTATCACGTCGAGGCGTCATAACAAAAAGCTTTGGGCCTCCTGTTATGGTTACACGACCATTTTCCCACCTGGTATTTCAAATTGGAACCTATAAATTTCTTTTTTTTCAATAGGAATAACTTATAAGTATGTATACCCCGCAGGCAAGCTGCACGTAAGGCTCCTCACTCTACCCGCCCATAAACTTTGCCTCTGACATAAAGCGCTCCGCGTTCTTTTTTCCTCCACATAAGGCCCGCCTTGCGCCGCCCTACCCTCAACGCGAGAGCACGTGTTGCGCCAAGGGTTCTAAACCAAAAGGTAAATCGTAAAACTTATTATTCTCACCATGCTAATAAGTGCCATAATGACCCTAACCAATAGCTATGACCCTAGGTCATATCAATATGAGAGGGGCTTTTATGAAATATCAACGCATTATGGTTCCCTATGACGGATCGGAGCCTTCCAAGGGCGCTTTTTCAGTTGCCCGAGACCTCATCATCGACGAGCCAACGGCGCAATTGTTTGTCGTAAATGTTGTTCCCACCGCAACTGCAACCGCATACACCGATTCTGACCCGTTAATGAGCAGCGTGCCCTCTTTTATCGATCAGCAAAGCTACTCCGAGCTTTTTGATAACGCGCTGACCAAAATCATCAACGAAATGCGCGACGAGCTTGAAACCTTCCTTGATGGCCTGAGCGAAGAGCAGGTTCACTACGATGTTGTAGCCCACCCTTCAGCCGTACATGGTTTGGTGGAATATGCGCAAGATCAAGGCTGCGACTTAATTGTTATGGGGCGCCGTGGGCTTGGCGCTATCCGTGGCATGCTCGGGAGCGTAAGCTACGGCGTGTTACGTTCTGTTGACCTGCCGGTTCTTACCGTTAAATAAGCAAATAAGCACGTTTCTATTCTGAGAGGAGGCATCCGATGCCTATTAGAATTCCTGATACTCTGCCCGCAACGGGCGTATTGGAAAGTGAAAACATCTTTGTTATGACCGAGCACCGCGCTATGCATCAGGATATACGTCCTTTGCATGTGCTCATTCTTAACTTGATGCCTCTCAAAATTGAAACTGAAACCCAAATTTGTCGCAAGCTTTCTAACACACCCCTTCAAATTGACGTTGACCTTTTGCGCACCACCACCCACGAAGCTTCGCATGTACCGCAAGGGCACATGGAGTCGTTTTATGTAAGCCTTGATGAGATTCGCAACAAACGCTACGACGGCATGATAGTAACAGGGGCCCCTGTTGAAAAACTCCCCTTTGAAGAAGTGGATTATTGGCCGGAGCTCTGCAGCATTTTTGAGTGGTCAAAAACTAACGTGTTCTCTACGTTCTACATTTGTTGGGGAGCACAAGCGGGCATCTACTATCACTATGGCGTGCCAAAATATATGCTACCCGGAAAGATCACGGGCGTGTTTGAACACCATATTTTAAAGCCCTCATCCCCCCTGGTGCGAGGGCTTGATGATGTAGTGCATGCCCCTCACTCGCGCTACACCGAAGTGCACGCTAAAGACATTGTTGCCCGGCCTGAACTGGAGCTGGTTGCGGTGTCCGATGAGGCGGGTGTTTTCATTGCAAAAAGCACCGACAGCCGCCACTTTTTCATCTTTGGGCATCCCGAGTATGACACTGACACGCTCGCTAAAGAGTATCGCCGCGATCTTGAAAAAGATCCAGAACATGCGCCGCTGCCCCAACACTACTTCCCCGGGGATGACCCCACTAAAAGGCCCAAATCAAATTGGCGAGCAGCAGCCCAGCTGATCTACACCAATTGGCTCAACTATTATGTCTACCAAGCAACGCCTTACGATTTGGACACCTTAAAGTAGTACTAGCTCAGTTGTCACAGGCCAAATCTGGCAATTCAGTAAAATCAAAAGACTCCTGCAAAAAATGCGGGAGCCTTTGATTGTTTATGGTATAGGCGCTGCGCTATTGGAATACGTGTGCTGCACCCTCCGTGCTCGCACAACCTTAATCTTGCACGCGGATAACTGAAGGGTAGCCACCCAACACCACGTTATCAAGAGAGAGGATCTCTTCGATAACTTTACTCATCTTGCCCTCTTGGGTGGTGTGAGTAAGAAATACCAGATCCACCTGGCTACCATTGTGAACGCCGCGCTGCGTTACCGAGCGAACCGAAACGTCATACTTGGCAAAAATCTCGGAAGCAGCAGCCAAAACACCGGGCCTATCGGCAACCAAGAAACGCAGATAGTACTTAGTGCTCAAATCCTCTATGGGCAAAATAGGCAAATCATCTTTGCAGGTGCAGCCCAAAATAGGCTTAACGCCAAGTTGAATGTGGCGCGCCACCTCTAAAACATCGCCCATAACAGCACTAGCTGCAGGGCCTGAACCGGCACCCTCGCCAAAGAACATAGTTTCGCCTACGGCATCGCCCACAACGTATATTGCATTGAATACGCCGTTAACCGTGGAGAGCTGATGCGTAGATGGAATCATCGTAGGGTGCACACGCACTTCAACGCCCTGCTCGGTGCGGCGGGCATGCGCAACCAGTTTGACGGCATAGCCCATATCCTGCGCCATAGCTAAATCAACAGGCGAAATGCGACGGATTCCCTCGGTGTACACATCGTTCATAGTTACGTGAGAATTGAAGGCAATCGATGCCAGAATAGCGATTTTTGCTGCTGCATCAAAGCCATCCACATCGGCGGTTGGGTCGGCCTCGGCAAAGCCTTTCTCCTGAGCCTCCGCCAAAGCTTCGTCGTAGCTCATGCCGTCCTCGCCCATACGGGTAAGCATGTAGTTGGTGGTACCGTTAACGATGCCCATAATTGAGGTAATGTCGTTAGAGATAAGCGAGTGCTTGAGCGGCTGAATGATGGGAATACCGCCCCCGACACTTGCCTCAAAGGCAATCTCAAGTTCGCGCTCTTTGGCAAGGGCAAGAATTTCTTCGCCCGCGGTGGCCATAACTGCTTTATTGGCCGTAACTACGTGTTTGCCTGCTTGCAGCGCCTCGACGATAACGCTTTTGGCAACACCGGTGCCACCAATGAGCTCTATAACTAAATCGATTTCGGGGTCGTTAATAATGTCGTGGTAATCGGTGGTAAAGATATCCTCGACACCATGGCTACGAGCTTGCTCGCGGCTGCGAGAACATACGCGCACGATTTCAAGATCGATACCGTAATGATGCAAAAAATCCTCGCGATGGTTCGTAAGAATATCTAAGCATCCGCCACCAACCGTGCCCGTGCCCACTAAGCCAACTTTAACAGCCATGCCTCGATCCCTTCTACAGAATGTTTTATCAATGCATTGTATACGAAAACGCACCCTTCGCCGCAGAATAGGCAGCAAAGAGCGCGTTATTCACGATTGTTGCACTTAAGTGGGTTCTTGCGCCAATAAGCGTTTAATCAATATCGCAGGCCATGAGGTCGGCATACGTCTCGCGGCGCGTTACCAAGCGAGCCACCCCATCTTTTACAAACACAATACCCGGGCGCGGCTGGCCGTTATAGTTGCTCGACATCGAATGGCAATATGCACCCGTGCCAAAAACGCACACAATATCGTCCAAATCGGGATGTTGCAAAGAGGCATCCAACGCAACAGCATCACCACTTTCGCAGTGCTTGCCGCAAATTGTTACCACCTCGGTTCGAGGTTGGCCGGCCTTATTGGCAATAACGGGCTCGTAATCGGCATGGTATAAAGCGGTACGGATATTGTCAGACATACCGCCATCAATGGCCACGTATTTGCGAATACCGGGCAAAGTTTTTAGGATACCAACCGTATAGAGCGTAACACCTGGTACAGCCACCAACGAGCGGCCAGGCTCACATAACAAACGGGGCTCTTTTACCTGATACTTCGCACACGCTTCGCGCATGTTGGTGGTTACCACCTCGGCAAAATCATCAATCGAGGCCGGCTTATCCTCGGCCGCATAAGCAATACCCAGGCCACCGCCAACGTCGATCTCGTCGATCTCGTAACCATATGTTGCCTTTATGCGAGCAACAAGCTCAACAATCACTTCGATAGCCTCGCCAAAAGAGTGCAGCGCAAAAATTTGCGAGCCGATATGCATATGCAAACCCGCTAAATGGATGTTGGGCGCTTCGAGCGCATCACGCACGCATTGGAATGCAAAATCTTCGCGCATGGTAAAGCCAAACTTGGAATCTTCGCAACCCGTGCGGATATACTCATGCGTGTCAGCCTCAACACCCGGGGTAATGCGCATGTAAATGTCTTGCGTAACACCCAGCTCTTGAGCCAAGGCCGAAACACGAGCAAGCTCAATACGCGAGTCAACCACAATGCGACCCACACCCGCCTCAATAGCTTCGCGCAACTCGGTAGGAGTTTTATTATTGCCATGAACAAATACACGATCCATAGGAAAATCTATCGCACGCGCTATGGCCAGCTCGCCGCCGCCCGAAACGTCTAAGCACATTCCATGCTGATTAGCCAGACGCCCTACTGCTTTGTTTAAAAACGCCTTGCTGGCATAAATAATGTCGGAGTTGGGATACCGCCGACGAAAAGCGTCACGATACGCCTCCATACGGCATACCAAGTCGGCCTCGTCATACACATAGAGCGCGGTACCATATTCGTGTGCCAACTCAACCATATCCACCCCGCCGATATAGAGGTGATCTTCTTTCACCTCTGCGGTCATAGGCAGGCAAGAGCCAAGCTCCATCGTAGTGCGGTTATCAGCTTGTTTTGTTAAGTCAGAAGCAGGAAGAGACATATGTTCAACTTTCTCCAATAATTAAAAGGACAAGGGTTATAGACGAAACGAGGTACACCAGTTTGCCGCCAAAGCGGCAGGATGCCCCCACACATTCGAGACCGTATCATACCGCACTTGATCAGGTCGTGCTACATTCATATGGGCAACGATACAACATCGCTTTGTCGCGGCGCACTACCTGTGTAAAACAGCAGTGCCAGGGGCTTTATCGCACAGGGAGGCTCTATGCTTAAAATAACCATCTTTGCTGTGGGAAAACTAAAAGAGGCATTTTGGAAGGATGCCGCCAGCGAATACCTCAAGCGCTTGACTGGATATGCCAGCGTTACCATCCGCGAAATCCCCGATTCAAACGCTACTAAGGAAGCTGCAGCGTTGCTGGCCGCATTACCTGAAAAAGTGCCCGTGCTTCTGCTTGATATCAAGGGAAAAGAAACATCGAGCGAGGCTCTGGCACACAAACTTGATGCTTACGCTCTTCAGGGCGCCTCGCATCTTGCATTTGTTATTGGCGGCAGTGATGGCGTAACACAAGAGGTGCGCAGTCGCGCTACTGAGCGCATCAGCTTCGGGCCTATTACCCTCCCCCATAACCTGGCACGCATTGTGCTTTTGGAACAGATTTATCGGGCGTTCAAAATCTCACGTGGTGAGCCCTACCACAAGTAAATAAGCGCTTGCCAGTAGGAAGCGGGTCTGCCGAAGCTCTACCTAGACGGGACTAAACTCGTCAGGACTAAACCGCCCTCAAGCAGGACGCAGTCGCCTTGAGCTACCCCGGTGCTTGTGTGTTTGTGTGGTTGTATTTTCTCTGCGTAATAGCGACAGATAGTAAGTGCTAGGACTGCCAATCGGCACCCACAACCACCAAATAATCCTTGGTCATGCGATACGTGCCATCATTTTGTTTGACTTGCCCAGCGCCCAAAATATCGGCAATGGTTTGCGCTGTTTGCTCTTGCGAGGAATCATCGTAAATAATCAGCGTTTTACTGTAATCGCTTGAATCGGCATTACCAGTATCTACCGAAGCACCCTCAGAAGTAAGAAGCTGAGCTGCTTTCCCTGCAACACCCGAGACACCCGAGCCATTGCGCACCGCAATGTTCACATCTTTCAAAGAATTCGCTGTGCTAGCCGAAGCATCACTGGAATCGCTTGATCCCCCGCTCGTTCCGCCATCACCAGCTGAAGACATGGTAACGCCCGTTGATTTATCCACTTCGGTTTCCTCCGTTGGCGGGAGGCCCTGCTTTACGCGCTCCATCATGGCCTCCCACTCGGTTTTCTGCACCACTTCCCACCAAACATCGTTTTCATACACCGATTCGGTAGGAACCGCTGCACTGTACACGTTTTCAGACACATCGATACCAATCATGCTTTGAGCTAAGCCTAAAATGCCCGTTACGCTGTAATCAGTGGTTACATATTCGGCCAAGGTGCTCACCGTTGAAGTAATGGTGGCAACATCGGACTCCATAACCTTTTCCATGATGGCCGACAGCACCAAGCGCTGGTTAGCAGCACGATAACTATCGCCATCGCCATAATCGTCGTAGGCGTGGCGGCTACGACAGAGAATAAGTGCTTCTTGTCCATTGAGCGTTTGCAGCCCTGCGTCTACGTGACCGCCAGCCATGGAATCGTCAATTTCCATGGGTACATCGACCTCAATGCCTCCCAGAGCATCAACAATAGCCTCGAAGCCATCGAAATCAATTTCGGCATAGTGGTTGATGGGTACCCCCGCTAAATCAGACACAGCATCAATAGCACCAGAGGGACCTCCAAAAGCATAGGCCGCATTGATCTTTTGCTCGCCATGACCCTCGATCGTTACCCGCGTGTCACGAGGCACCGAAATAAGAGTGACTGTTTTATTCTGGGGATCGACGCGTGCCAGCATTATAGAGTCAGTACGATACGTACCATCAAGAGATCCGGTAGATTCGCGCACTTCGGACTTATCAACGCCAATAAGCAACATATAAAACGGATCGGAGGCAGTATCGGTAGCAGTCAATGAATTGAGAAGATCTTCATCCAGATTGTCGCGCAGGGCACTATCAACTTGATTAATGTAGGCCCATGCCGCACCGGCTCCGCCTATCAAAAGAACAAGAGTAACCAGTACGGTTACTAAAGCAATACGCTTGCGTTTGGCCTTCTTTTGGCGCGAACGCTGCAAGGCTGCGCTGCCAAGACTGTCGGCCCTACGCGAATACTGCCTGTTGGCAGCGGCAGGAGTAGAGGGGATGTATCCTCCGGTTGAAGTATGACGCGAGCCATGGGTGCCCGTACGTGTGGAAGAGCCGTATTTACCAGCACTATATGCGCTGGCACCCTGATGAGAGCCCCTTGAAGCTTGATGAGAGCTTTGAGAACCATAGGAAGAACGGCTAAATGAATTAATATCTTCCTTTGAAGAGCGCCTATTCGAACGAGCTGAAGCGTTAGCCGCCTTTCGTGAACCGCGAACGGAACGGCGCGAAGGTTTGTTATTTGAAGCAAACATATATTGAATAATCTGAGGCTCCAATAAGGTATGCAAACGTATTTGCTAAAAATCATAAGAAATACTAATAATTAATAGCTGTTCTACATTTTTTATCCCTCTGTGGCTGTTTGAGCTGCACGTACCTTGCTCTTTTCTTGCAGTTGCTCAATTTGCTCATAACGGTGATTGCTTGAGAAAACCGCTTTATCTCGTTGGCCTTTTTCTCAAAGCTTTGCACTCGGCTTGTTGAGTTTAGACCGAGTGCCTTTGCTCCTATGCAAGCTTGGTTATTGTTTCAGAAGGTACAATCAATCAATTTTATTGTTCGGCTCTATTTCTTTAGGGGTATACTTGCTGTGGCGTGCGAAAACAGAGTGTTGAGGAGTATTTCAGGGAGCCTTGTTTTTTGCGCGT
>CAZDCX010000011.1:0-9969 GCA_964504115.1 uncultured Cryptobacterium sp. | reverse complement strand
GCGTGCGAAAACAGAGTGTTGAGGAGTATTTCAGGGAGCCTTGTTTTTTGCGCGTTTAGCTGGAAAGAGGGTAACCGACAAGCAAACAAGCGCGCCTGTGTGCTTTTGCTTCCGTGAATTGAGGGGCTATGATTACCGATCTCAAAGTCAATGCTAAAAACAAGCAGGAATACTACGAAAAGGGATACTGGACAGATCGTACGTTAAATGATGTATGGAACGAGCGCGTTGCAGCATACGCTAGTCGTGAATATGTAAGCGACGATCTGGGCGTTCGTCTCACCTATGGAGAGATCGATGATAAGGCATCACGCCTGGCCGCTTGGATGCATGAGCAAGGCGTCCAAAATGGCGACGTTGTTACCTTCCAAATGCCTCCTTGGTCTGAATTTACCATCATTTACGTTGCCTGTCTTAAGGTGGGCGCCGTATGCCATCCTTTGTCTGTTACCTTCAACGGCGAAGATCTGATCTGCTCTATGAACTTGGTTGAGTCAAAGGCGTTTATTTGCCCGACCTTCCACCACAAAACCAATTTCGAAGACATGATTCATTCCGTTGTCGATCGAATCCCTACCCTTTCACCCAACGCTATTGCTGTACACGACAAAATGCTTGCTTCTAAGGGCACCATTACGCTCAAGCAAATCTTCGATACGTACGAGCCTTACACTGAAGGCCCCGGCAGCAACTCGGATGAAATAGTTCTCATCCTTTCCACCTCGGGTACAACTGGGCGACCGAAGGCGGTTTTGATTTCGCATAACGCGCTTATCTTCTCTGAGACCACCTTCTCAAAGCATTTCCACCTCACGCAAGATGATGTTATGTTCATGCCGGCTCCGCTCAATCACGCTACCGGCTTTAACCATGGCCTGATCACACCGTTGCTTTTGGGCGGCCGTGTTGTATTGCAGCACGAGTTCAGCGCCAAAGAGGCTATCGAGATCATGAATACCGAAAAGGTAACCTGGTCAATGGGTGCAACACCCTTTATTTACGACTTGCTCAACTGTGCAGAAGAACATAACCTCACCTTTGAAACCATTAAATTGTATGTGTGCGGCGGGGCGCCTGTTCCGGGCTCCATGGTGCAACACGCTCACGAGCATGGCTTGAAGTTGTGCGAGTGTTATGGTTCAACGGAAAGCTGCCCGCATATGGCTGTCCCGCCCGAGCATTGCCTTGAATGGGATGGCAACTGGTCGGGCATCCCTTGCGAGGGCATCGAGGTCAAAGTTGTCGATAACGAGGGCAACGAGGTACCTTATGGCGAGCAGGGCGAAGAGATTTCGCGTGGCCCTCATATGTTCAGTGGATATCTAAAAAATCCTGAAGCCACCAATAAAGATCTCTCCGACGATGGCTGGTTCTACAGCGGCGACTTATGTTATCAGGATGCGGAAGGTCGCGTTAAAATTAATGGCCGCAAGAAGGAAATTCTTATCCGTGGCGGCGTTAATATTTCCGCTAACGAGGTTGATAACAACTTGTCTGGTTGCCCCGGCGTTGGATCACATGCCACTATTGGTATGCCCGACGATCGCTTAGGCGAGCGTATTTGCACCTTCATCGTGCAAGATGGCCCTGTGGAGCCCACTCTTGAGTCAATTGCCGAATACCTCGATTCCATTGGCGTTGCCAAGCGTCTGCGCCCCGAGCACATTGAGTTTATCGACGAGATTCCTCTTACCGAATCGGGTAAAGTACGACGCCACCAACTTGCCGATGAGTTGGCTCGTCGTTTTGCAGAGCGTGCCGCACAATAACATCGGTATGCTGCACAAGCGCGCAACCAAGCAGTAAAACTCTAAACGCCCCGTTACCAAACTTAAGAGGTACGGGGCGTTTTTTATGCGCACTGATTGCGCTCTGGGGGCGGGGCTTTTGTGCTGCTAGCCCCACATACAAACTACCGCCCACAAACTGTCTGCTTGCGGGCGGTAGGTTGGCTCTTAATTATTCCTTTGAGAATAACCGCTACTTGAAAACGCGGTTCTCTGGATCGTAAGGATCGTAGGGCTTTGGCTTTGTGGGATCATCTTTAGAGGGATTAAAGAGGGTCTCCTCGCCACAATCGCGGCAGGTACCCACTACCACCTTGGTTCGTTTAAACAGAAAATAAAAGTACGCTGCTGCAAACGCGATAGAGAACACCGGCATACCCGTAAGCGCAAACACCACAATGGCCACAATTGCCGCAACGGTAATCCATTTGTTAACCGGAATACGGCGACGATCGGGCATATAAGTCAAATGAACACTGCCACACTTGGGGCAATGTATCTCGGGGCCTTTATTCTTCTTTTTCTTCTTATTGCTTTTATTTGGATTGGCCTTTTTGTTCGGCTTTTGACTCATCGCAAATCTCCCCTTGCTTATTTCTCCCTCTTAAGAATACCATCATTGCCCCTCTCGAGATAACCACCCAAACAGCCCGTTGACTAATTGATCAAAACAATGAATTGCACTCTTTTCCCCTCTCCATACGCGAAATTCTTTGCTCAACTCCTGTAATCCATGCCCGACTTCGTACTTTTTACAAACTTTTTTAATTTGAGCATGTCTCTTCGAGTACAATCTAACGTGCTGCATCGCAAAGCATTGTCGTTGTGATGTGGCCTTGTTATGGGCATGGTGGTTCAACGCCTTCTTGGCAACACATCACGCAACCCCATTGACTCTTTTAATGGGCAAGCGTACGCTGCCAGCCAGTGCCATACAAGATAAGAGTTATTCGAGGAAAGGATGTTACTTGAAGGTTCGAAAATCGAAACCTCACAGTAATTAGTCTTCGACCTCCCCTTTTAAGGCAATCTCATGCCAAACGATCGTGGGCGGCCGAAGAAAGACTGCAACACGATCGGACTATCCGAATTTCTTGAACGCCGTTAGGTGTATGCCTTGCGCTGGTAACCGCAAGCGCAGAGCATGCTGGGTGCCATTAGGCATTTTATACAAACAGTAGCGCTCTTGTGCAAAGCGGCTCATGCCAATCGTACAAAACAAGGTTTGCACCCAATATCGCTCCTTGAGAAGGATGGTCTTTATTGGGGGAATTTTATGCTCTATTTATCGCAGATGCTCGGCGAGCCAGTTGTAGATGTCAACGGTGAAAAAATAGGATCCATTTCCGACCTGGCCATTCAAACAGGCGAGGTCTTTCCGCGCGTGACCAGCTTAGCCTTTTTAGGGCCCGGCAAGACACCCTTTATGATTTCATGGCGCAAGTACGTAGATAGCTTCGACAAAGAAGAGGGCATTAAGCTCAAAGTCGATCGAACAGCTATACGCTTTAGCTACCTCCAGCCAGCCGAAGTGCTGCTTGCGCGCGATTTGCTCGACCGCCAAATTGTTGATACGCAAGGCATGAAGGTTGTGCGAGTAAACGATTTGAAGCTCTCTGTTTCTGGTTCACAGTTGCGTCTTTTAGGTGCCGAGGTGGGCATGCGCGGCATTCTTCGCGGGCTTGCTCCTTGGGTTGAGCGTACTGTTTGCGCCCTCGCTAACATGTTTGGCAAGCACATCAGCGAGCGCATTATTGCCTGGAATTACATGGATCTTCTTGATCGCGACTTGTCCAAGGTGCAGCTCTCGGTTTCCCATACCCGCCTCGAAGAGCTCCACCCTGCCGATGTGGCCGACATTCTTGAGCAGCTAGACCCCCAGCAGCGCGCAAGCGTGTTCCAACATTTGGATGACGCTCAAGCCGGCGAAGCTATTTCCGAGATGGAAGATGAGTTTCAGGCCGACATCATTGGCGATTTGGATGAAACGCGCGCAAGCCGCTTGCTCGGCGATATGGACCCGGATGATGCAGCCGACATCGTGGGCGATCTGCCCTATGAGAAAGCCGAAACGCTTCTTCGCCTGATGGGCGTGGAAGATGCAGAAGGTATCCGCAAGCTTCTCGGCTACAAAGAGGACACGGCCGGTGGCCTTATGACCACCCAATATGTGGCGCTCTCGGTGAGCAACACTGTTGATGAAGCGGTCGAGGTGCTGCGCGGTCTTGATGAAGATCATCCCACGGTAAACTATGTCTATGTGCTTGACGAATACGACAAGCTCGTTGGCGTTTTATCACTGCGCACCCTTGTCCTCGCGCCCAACGACGCCCCTCTGAGCAGCATCATGTTTGACGAGCTCATCACCTCCCTGCCTGAAGCTTCCGAAAGTGAAGTTGCCGCCAATATTTCTAAATACGATCTTCTGGCTATGCCCGTTGTTGATGAGGCGGGGCGGCTCTTGGGCATTGTCACCGTTGACGATGCTATGGATGTGTTCGAAGACGACGCTGAAGAAGGCAAAACGCGCTGGTCTTGGGCTCAATTCACCGTAATGATACTCATATTTTTAATCTTCTTGATTCCCTACACCTACCTCGTACTGCGATTCTTAGGAAATTAACGAGGAGGCGCTATGGTTTTGAGAGAAAACACCACGAGCACCACGAGCGAGTCTCCCGCCCGCGAGACCAAGAAGCACTCAAAAGCCTGGCTTGTTCTTGCGGCTATGGGGCCAGGCATCATCACGGCCATGGCCGGCAATGATGCAGGTGGCATCTCAACCTATTCCACCGTAGGTGCCAAGTTTGGTTATATGACGCTCTGGGTTATCCCTATTATGTGCGTCCTGCTTATTGTGGTGCAAACAACTGCCACGCGCATGGGCGCCGTAACAGGCAAAGGGTTTTCGGCTCTTATTCGCGAGCGCTTTGGTATTCGCCTGACAGCTTTGGCTATGTTGGCACTTCTCGTGGGTAATGTAGCAACAACCTTCTCCGAATTTGCGGGCGTTGCCTCTGGCATGGAAATGTTTGGGGTTCCCCGCTGGATATCGGTTCCTGTTGCAGCTGGTGCAGTATGGGGGCTTATTGTTGGCGGCAGCTATAAGCGCGTGCAGAACATTTTCCTCGCTCTTTCATGTGTGTTTGCCACCTATATCGTGGCTGCCGTAATCGCTCAGCCTGATTGGAACTTTGCCCTGCTCCATACCGTTGTTCCACAAGCGAGCTCGGATTTGAGCTTCCTTTCCCTCACGGTTGCCATGGTGGGTACCACTATTGCCCCATGGATGATGTTTTACAACCAAAGTAACATCGTTGAAAAAGGCATTGAGGTGGAAGATTTACCGTATCAGCGTATCGACGCCACCACAGGTGCCATCGTAGGCTGTATCGTGGCCTGGTTTATCATTGTTACCACCGGTACGGTTTTGTATCCACAAGGCATCGAAGTTACCAGTGCAGCTGATGCAGCTGGCGCTCTTGCCCCCTTTGCGGGCGAATACGCCGAAGCACTTTTTGCGATTGGCCTGGTAGCAGCAAGCTTGCTGGCAGCCTGCGTTTTGCCCCTTACCACGGCGTTTGTTATTTGCGAGGCCTTTGGATGGGAGGCTGGCGTTTCCTTCACCTGGAAAGAGGCTCCTACCTTTAAGGGCATTTTCACATTCATCATTTGCATTTCGGCGGTGGTAATTCTTGTTCCCAACATTAACCTGATGGGCATAATGCTCACCGCTCAGTTTGTGAATGGCGTTATCTTGCCTATCCTGTTGATATTCATGGCTATCATCTGCACCGATAAGCTCATTATGGGCAAATATTGTGCCTCGCTAGTTTCGCGCATTCTCTTATATGCCACTATCGTTGTGGTGGCCGCTTTGTCGATAGTGTGCCTTGTTATGCAGGTGTTGGGTATTGGCTAGCTGTTAGCTGGCGGCCGTTATAGAACCACAAGTGCCAACGGGATATCGTGCTCTTCGGTTGGGATAGCATCTACTTGCTGCTCGGCAAAGGCGACACCAGCCACGCGGCATGTACGCGGTTCTTGCGTCACAATTTGAGCAAGATAACGATCGTAATTGCCCTGCCCATATCCAAGCCGATTGCCCTGCTTGTCAAAGCCAACTACTGGCACCACGAGCATGGTAAGGTCGTTAGCAGAAGCATAAGGGAATAGCACAAGTTCTTCGCTTGCCTGCTGGTAGCGATGCAAGGGGTGGGCAATAAAAGGCACCGTTTCTTGGTAGTAATACTCAGAGGGCACGCAGCGCATTTCCATCGTTTGATCCACCGTGCACCCTTCAACTGCTCGCGCGTCACTCATCATACAGGGAAACGCCACCTGGCAGCCTTGCCGATATGCCGCATCGATAAAATCGCCCAGGTCGACTTCTTCAGGAAAGGCCGCATACACGGCCACAATAGCTTCTTCGGGCTGAATGCCAGTTATACCAAGCGTCAGCTGAAGTGATTCTTCGAGACGTTTACACAGCGCAGCACTTTTATGAGCGCGATACGGCGCAGGCATAGCTTTGCGTGCCACGCGAGCCGTTTCACGCAAAGCCTGACGCTGCGCCAGTATTTCTTCTCGCGGTAAAGCCATAGCTTGTGCCTTTGGTCTTAGCGCCCGAGCCGCACGCTACAAGCGAGCAGCATGCACACGTGAGATAAGAACAACAACAGCCACCAAGACAATGCCGCCAAGAAGCGATGGCCACGGAGAGCCCGTAAAGCCCGCCACCAAATAACCAAGCAAGCAAATGACAGCTACGGTCAAAGCGTAAGGGAGCTGCGTTGCTACGTGACGCAAGTGGTCGCAGTTAGCACCGGCCGAAGACAAAATGGTTGTATCCGAAATGGGAGACATATGATCGCCACAAACAGCACCAGCTAGGGTTGCGCCAATGGTGATTAAGAACAGCGGATCGCTTTCGGCGAAAATACCCAACACGATAGGCAGCAGTAAAGCGATCGTGCCCCATGAAGTGCCCATTGCAAAACCAATGAAGCAAGAGATTACAAAAATGACCGCAGGCAACAAGGCCAGCTCAAAACCGATATTGGTTAAAAACGTAGCAACAAAATCGCCCGTGCCCAGCATGTAGCGGCAAGCGCCACCCAAGCTCCATGCCAAAACCAAGATCATAATAGCGCCCACCATCGAGCGAACGCCTTCCGATACGCCCTCAATAAAGCCCGTTAACGTGGTGAGCTTGCGCGGCAGGAACATAAACGCTGCCACTGCTAAAGCCACAATGGAGCCAATACACAAGCCCGTTACCGGATCAACACCCACTGCAGTAGTGAAGTCTTCACCTTCAAAGAAGCCGCCAACATAGATCATGCCCAAAATCGAGAACACGATAAGCACCAAAATAGGCACGATCAAGTCGTACACTTTGCCTCGTTCTGATACGGGCAAGCCTTTGAACTCTTCAACAGCTTTAGGGGCCCCATCAAGGTCGGATTGCTCGGTTACCACAGTCTCGGCACGCTGATCTCCTTCAGGCATACCAACACTCGAAACTGTTTCTAAAGCAGAAGGATGCTCGGGGATGCGATGGAAGTGATGCTCCTCAACATCGCGCTGCGCTTTGCCCATAGAGAAAAAGTCGCTACCAAAAGCGCACATCAGGAACACGAACAGAATCGTGAGAAGCGCATAGAAGTTATAGGGGATGGAGGCAACAAAGGTATTAAACCCGTTCTCACCCAAATATCCGCCAACAGCCACCGCCCACGAAGAGACGGGTGCGATAATGCAGACAGGCGCTGCCGTGGAGTCGATGATCCAAGCAAGCTTCTCATGGCTGATACGGAAGCGATCGGTCACAGGGCTCATAACTGCGCCAACTGTTAAGCAGTTAAAATAGTCGTCAACAAAAACGATGATGCCCAGTACCGCGGTCATAAGTTGGGCCATGCGTGCTGATTTAATATGAGTCGCTGCCCACTCAGCATAGGCGCGCGACCCACCGGCCACTGCGATAACCACAACCAAGGCTCCTAAAAGTGCCAAGAACAAAATGAGCGCCCCGTTGCTCATAATTTGCTCGGCAATGAGAACAGGGATCATAGTAAACGCAGAGATGAGCTGGCTCAATCCTGGGCCTTCAAGAACAAACTCATAAATAATTAAGCCCGAAAACACGCCCGTCAAAAGCGATGAATAAACCTCTTTAGTAATAAGCGCCAAGCCAAGCGCAAGCAAAGGAGGCACGATAGACCACGCCCCCGTAGATATAAGTTCGAAACCCTCCACTAGATTATCTCCTTTCGAGCTTTCTAAACGAAACGCCGGCTGTTCGCGCCCAAAATGATTAAAGAGACACCGCGCCACAGAGCAAAGGCTGAGACATAAAACGCAAGCAACTCGGGCCATACAAAAAATAAAACACCGATAAGAAGCGAGACGATACCCGAGACGAGCGACCAGCCCCAAAGAGTAAAGGTCAAACGCTTCAACGCAAAGGCTTCAATCACTTCAAAAATGCCAAATACACAAACAAAGCCCCCAATAAGCCAAGGCATAATCATCGAAAAAGCCAAGGGGTGAATAATAAACATGATGCCAATAAGAACATCGATAATGCCATAGGCTAAAAGCCATATCGAGCCACTGAGATATTCTTTTTCTTGCCGGTAGTTAATAAAGTTGACGGCGCCCGAAACTATAAAACCGGCTCCCACCATAAATGCTATAGAGCCAAGTGTCAGGCCAGGGAACACCGCACATACCAAGCCGAATACAATCAGAAGGACCCCCGCTACTATTAGCTGTCCATTGCGTTCGCTTGCCGCTGCGCCCATGTTTACTCTTTTCTTATACAAAGACCGTCTATTACCTGCGATCTTGCTAGCAATATGCACATTGTAGATTACCTTGCCATACTTTACTCACAAGTGTCGGCGGAATGCGAAAAGTTTATCGGATCGAAATACAAAGAAGGAAGGCGCTGTATGCTAGCATGAAACGCGTAGAGGTGCGCCTCTACCAAACGCAAACAGCTGCTCAGGCTTCGCGCTCGTTGGCGGTTTAGTCACAACAATGAGTCTGCTATCGCGAGCGCCATTCAAGCGAGTTTGCACTGAGACCAAAACAACACAGGCGCGCAAAGTTGCAAGGGAGATGCTTCATGAATATCGGGTTTATTGGATGCGGCAACATGGCAAAAGCCATAATAAAAGGCATCCTTACAGCACATATCGTGCCAGCAGATCAGATCTACGGGTCTAATGCAACCGCTGAACACGCGCAAGCCGTAAAAGAAGCTTTCGGCATTCATGCATCAACCAACAATAGTACGGTGGTAGCCAAGAGCGACCTGCTCTTTTTGTGCGTGAAGCCCTATCAGTATCAAAATGTTATTGCTGAAATCCGAGACGAAGTGCGCCCCGAGCAACTTATTGTTACCATCGCACCCGGCAAAACCCTAGCCTGGCTTGAAGAGCAATTTGGCAAGCGCGTCAAAATCATCCGCACTGCCCCTAATACTCCCGCCCTTGTGGGAGCTGGATTGACGGCATACTGCCCCAACGATTTAGTTTCCGATGAAGAAGTTGCGCAGCTCGAAGCTATCCTTACCAGCTTTGGTACGGCGCTACCTTTAGAAGAATCGCTTTTGGATGTAACGAGCGCTGTTGGTGGCAGCTCTCCGGCATATGTGTATATGTTTATCGAAGCGCTGGCCGACGCTGGTGTGGCCGAAGGACTTACGCGTGCCCAGGCGTACCAAATTGCATCGCAAGCCGTTATGGGAAGCGGCAAAATGGTTTTAGAAGCAGGAAAACATCCTGGTCAACTCAAAGATGAAGTGTGCTCGCCCTCTGGGTCAACCATCAAAGGCGTAGAAGTACTTGAACAAAATGCTTTCCGTGGCACCGTTATAACAGCTATGCGCACCGCCATCAACGCGGCTCGCAACCTCTAACACAAACCAGCCGCTTTTTGCAATCACACCTCCAGGGTAAAATGAGCCTTTCCGAAACAGGCCTACTCGGTTAGCCCATCTCCGCCCTCCATCTTGCTTGCCGAAGCCCCCGATCAGGTGATGCTTGGCACGCCTTAAATCTTTCCCAAACCAGACACGTGCTATCTATCTCGTCGTAAGAGCTCTTGAGGCAAGAACTTGCTCGGTCAGCTTCCGCTTGTTTCGGTTTTCAAGAGAACATAAGGGCACAAG
>CAZDCX010000010.1:30008-34729 GCA_964504115.1 uncultured Cryptobacterium sp. | reverse complement strand
ACCATGCGCCTTTATACCGATAAGGGTTGGACGGCGCTTGAGGTGTACCAAGATTACCTGCTGGGCGCTGCTGTAACGGAGGCGTACACCACGTATACCAATTTGGAAGGCAAAGAAATTAGCAACTTGTTTTCCAACTCCACCTTTATTCGCTACACCGATGAGAGCGTTACCGATCTTGCGGTAACCAAGGTTGATAGCTTGGATGCGAGCACAACTCTTTCAGGTGCTTCCTTTGTTTTGTACACCAAGAAGGACGATACCAACTATTACTACTCTAACGATGGTAATACCAGCGCCAGTGCAACGTCGTGGAATGCTTTGGCTAGTGGTGAGCAGGAAAGCAAATATGCGCTTACCACGGGAGCTACCGCAAATACGATCAACTTCTACTCGCTTACCAACGGCACCTATTACCTCAAAGAGATTGCGGCGCCGGCTGGTTACAACCCGCTCAGCTATGAGGTTGTGCTTACCGTAGCAGATGGAAAAATTACTATAGCTTCTCCGTCCATCTCTGAAAGCGGGGATACCGCTGGCCTGGGATTATCGGAGCCTGCTGTAAATAAGACTGAAAACCGCGTAATGTACACCTTGACGGTTCCCAATGTTGTGGGCTACGAGCTGCCTAATACCGGTGGCATGGGCACGATTATTATCTACATCATTGGCGCGCTCTTGGTAATTGGTGCGCTGGTGGCGTTGATCACGCGCCGCAATAAATAGCGCTTCGTGAGGTAACTGGTCTCGTTTGCGTTCTTACTTAAGGGTGGCAAACCTGCGCTCGCGGCTCACGAGGCAAGGCGTGGTGTGCCGCCGCTTTTAGGCTGATCGCCTCGTCCAACTTTTATATTCAAGCACCATCCCCCTATGTTGCCATCCCGCGCTGTGCCGCTGGGCTTTTTTGCTCGTGTGGTGCTTGCGCCCTTCTCTCGTTGTGTTAGAATGTTGTACGTACAACAAAGGCTGGTTTTAGGCCAAGCAAGCAAAAGGCAAAGCAGGTGAGTTGGATGTCGGATGCCATGGTAACCGGGCGCATGAATGCAGCAAAAAAGCAGGCCGGCAATCGTATTTTGGCGGAGCTGGGATCAACGGCTTCTCAGGCTATTAACCAGCTCTACGATTATGTAATTGCCGAGCATGCGCTTCCCTTTGGTCAAACTACGAAGGAGCCGCTTACCTCTGAGCGCATCGATCAAGCACGCATGTTTGTTTCGTCTTTGCCGCAAAAGAATGCTTTTTCAAGCTTGTCTGATGAAGATATTAAAGAACGCCGCATGCTCGATCGTTTTGGGGTATCGCAATGAGGGTTGTGGTCGATACCAATATTCTCATCGATTACCTTATCGACCGCGAGCCGTTTAATAAGGCTGCTCGGTTCATCATGGAGCTGGGCTATTTGGGCGAGCTGGAGCTATGGATGGGTACCTCGCAAGTAACCGATCTCATTTACGTTCTGACTGAGGGCGGCAAGCCCGCGCTCGCGGCTCATGCACAGCACATTATGAGGGCCTTGCGCACGTTTGTGCATCTCTATCCTATGAGTGAAGCTGATTATGATGCGGTGGCTGGTTGCACCTGGGCCGATTTGGAAGATGCCTTTATTCATCAGGTAGCGCTCAACGTAAAAGCAGATGCCATTATTACGCGCGACAAAACGGGGTTTAGCAAATCCCTGGTTAAGACGTTTACGTGCGAGGGCTTGCTTGAGCACCTGCAGCAAGAATACGGCCTTGTTTATGCGGAAGTAGCGCTTAAGGTTTAATTTAAGTGGCGTAGATATACTTTTGTCCTATCATCGGCAGATTGAAAGGCATGGGGTATGAAGGCAAAACTTGCTCTGTTTGCAGTTTGCGCGGGGTTACTCTTCGCGCTGAGCGGCTGTGCTTCAACCGACTATAGTGGTCAAACCATTCTAGGCGAAGTAACCGCTATCGATGGCGCGGTGGTAACCGTGGAAGTGGGCGAGTTTGCCTCTCCTGGTGATGCGGGCGAAGCAGGAAGCCCCGATAATGCTGGCGATGCCCCAGGTGATGCTGCCCCCGGCGATTCTGATGCCGATAGCGCAGATGATGCGAGTAGCTCGGCGGATGCGGCCGCTCAAGGCTCCGAGGCTGAGAATTCTGACGCGAGTGACTCTTCAAGCTCAAGCAGCAATTCTGAAGCAGCAAATGAGCCTCCTGCCAAGCCTGAGGGTGAAGGGGCTGATGAGGGCAGCGGCGAGGGGGAAGCGGGTACTTCAAGCGATGCCAATGCTAGCAGCGATGATGGCGCCAGCGGCGAAGCCCCAGATGATGCCCCGGGAGAGCCCCCTTCTAGGCAGGGTGAGGCTCCGAGCGATGCACCCGATGGCACCTCGAGTGGCGAGGGCGAACCTCCTAGCGATGCGCCCGATGCTCCCAGCGATGGCGGCGGCATGCCAACGGATCAGTTTGAATCCAGCGGCAGTACGGCAACCTTTGATCTTACCGATGCCACCTTTGATGGCACCAGCCTCGATGCTATCGAAGAGGGCACCATCCTCAAGCTCGTGGTGGGCGAGGGCAACACCGTGGAAGCGGTAAGCCTGGCATCGGGCGGCATGGGTAGCGGCGGTGCTTCTGGTGAGGTAAACCAGGGTACGGCCGCCAATACCATCAGCGAAGATACTACGGTAGAGGCCGAGAGCTATACTTCCACAGGCGATGACGAAAACGCCCTGAGGGTAACCGATGGTGCAGCAGTAACCTTAAACGATGTCACGGTTGAGAAAACAAGTGGCTCTTCCTCCAACACCGAAGAGGGCGATTTCTACGGCATGAATGCTGCGCTTCTTGCAACCGACGGTGCGCAGCTCACCGTCAGCGGCGGCTCGGTTACCTCATCGGCGCAAAACGGAAATGGCATCTTCAGCTATGGCGAGGGCACGGTTGTAAACGTTGCTAACACGGCCATTACCACTTCGGCCGATAATTCGGGCGGCTTGCAAACCACCGGCGGCGGCACCACCAACGCTACCAACGTAACGGTAGAAACAGGCGGCTCGTCTTCGGCGGCTATACGCTCAGATCGGGGCGGCGGGACTGTGAACGTTGATGGCGGCAGCTATACGTCGAGCGGCTACAACTCGCCTGCAATCTATTCAACGGCTGCCATTACGGCAAAAAACGCCCTGCTTACGGCCAAAAACTCTGAAGCGCTGGTAATCGAGGGGCAAAACTCTATCGCGCTTGAAGACTGCACGGTTTCAGGCACAATGAGCAGCACCGAAGGCACCAGCTCAGACGAGAACGTGCATACCGTGATGATTTACCAATCCATGTCGGGCGATGCCGAGGTGGGCACCTCGCAGTTTACGATGACTGGTGGCACCCTTACTTCGAATAATGGTGATGTGTTCTACGTTACCAACACTCATTGCGAAATGAAGCTTTCGGGGGTTGATATTCAAAACAAGGGTGATGGGGCTTTGCTTCGGGTGGTTGGTAACAGCGCAACTCGGGGTTGGGGGAGCGCTGGCGAAAACGGCGGACAGCTTGACCTTGAGCTTGACGGCCAGCAGCTTGAAGGCGCCCTGGTGGTGGATACCATCTCTACCTTGAATGTAACGCTGAGTAACGGTAGCGAGCTTACCGGCACTATTACCATTGAGGAAAACGAACAAGGGGGCACCGCCGTTGATGAAAACGCAGTAGTTACCATCGACAAAGGCTGCACCTGGAATCTCACGGGCGATTGCACGCTTACCTCTCTTGAAAACAACGGCACGATTAATTTCAACGGTTACAAAATCACCTTGGCTGATGGTACGGTCTTGCAGTAGGCGCGGTGCTACATGCCCAGCGCTCGGAGCTTAGAGAGCGCTCCTTGGCAGCGATACTATTGCGTTACTTGGTACCCCGCTGAAGCGCTGCCTTATGTGGCTGCTTATCTCATCTACCCAGTACATTGGCACGCATTTTTTTGCCTGCAAAAGCCCCTTCCTTTAAGGGAGGGGTGGGCGGTTTATACCTCTTTTTGCACACAATACTTCCTTCTTAGCATGCTTGCGCCCGTGCGTGCGTTTGCCTTTGCGTGTGATGCGTTTCGCGGCCGCGCGAAGGCGCATGAGCTGGGAGTCGTGCTTGAATCTTGAAGCATCATTTTCAACCTCTGACACCCTCATACTTTGGTGTCGGAGCCAAGCTACGAGGAGGAAGTATGACAGGCTCTGTTTTTGGATACGCGCGCGTATCCGCCAAGGATCAAAATCTCAATAGACAGTTTGACGCCCTTCGGGCGTTTCCTGTAGAGAAGGCAAATATCTATGCCGACAAAGCCAGTGGCAAGGATTTTCAGCGCCCAAAATACAAAAAGCTTATTCGCACCATGCAGCCTGGCGATGTCATGGTGGTAAAAAGCATCGATCGTCTTGGCCGCAATTACGACGAAATCATTGAGGAGTGGAGGAAGATAACCAAACAGATGGGTTGCGCCATTGTTGTGTTGGATATGCCCCTGCTCGACACGCGCGAAACAAAGGAAAATGTAACGGGCGTGTTTATCTCGGACATAGTGCTGCAACTTTTAAGCTACGTTGCCCAAATCGAGCGCGAGAACATCAAGCAGCGTCAGGCAGAGGGCATAGCTGCGGCAAAGGCGCGAGGTGTGCGGTTTGGCCGCCCGCCTATTCAAAAACCGCCATGCTACGAGCAAACGCGGCAGGCTTATATGGCAGGTTTGCTTTCGCGCAAAGAGGCGGC
>CAZDCX010000010.1:27334-29908 GCA_964504115.1 uncultured Cryptobacterium sp. | reverse complement strand
CGCGCTTAACGTTACCGAACTGTTAATCTTTTCGCGGGAAGCCACGCAAGCACCTATTATTAAGGTAGCCGCTCAGGCAACCTCCCTACGCGCTGATCAGGCTACCTTTCCATGTTGCCATACAAAAGGGGGAACACACGATGTCTTCCGAAGAACGCCCCTATTCGCCCAGCGGCCCATCGCTTGTTGCCTCGGTAGCGGATAATAAGAGCGATAAGCTAGCGAGTGAATCGGCATCAGATCATTCGCATATCTATACCCGTTTGCTGGGGTATAGCTCGCGCATCAACCAGCAGCTTGCTCGCTATGGCGTAAAGTTCGGCTTATACAAAAACGGCGAATTTGAAGAGCGACTGTTTCCCTTTGATGCAATCCCTCGGGTGATAAGTGCTGCCGATTGGGCGGTGCTCGAGCGCGGCCTTATCCAGCGCGTCGATGCGCTCAATGCCTATTTGCGCGATTTGTATAACGGCGCCGAGATCATTAAAGATGGTATTGTCCCTCAGCATTTTGCTTATGCCTCTTCAGGGTTCCTTCCGCAGGTTGAAGGCATTTTGCCCTCTCAAGGGATATATTCTCACATTTCGGGCATCGATTTGGTGGAAGGCAACGATGGCGTGTGGTATGTGCTTGAAGATAACTTGCGCATACCCTCGGGTGCATCGTATCCGCTGGTGGCGCGAACGCTGTGCCGGCGCTGCGATGCGCATACCTTCCAAAGTGTTCCGCTGGTTGATAATCGCGATTATTCCGATAGGCTCCGGGCGGTTATGGATCACGTAAACTGCGGAGGCATTAATGTGGTGCTCACGCCGGGCCGCTACAATGCTGCCTACTTTGAGCATTCCTATTTGGCCGAGCTCATCGATGCGGTGTTAGCCGAGCCTTCCGAGTTGTTTGTAGAAAACGAAGTGCTGTACTACCGCGAAAGTACGCGCAACACCCGTGTTGGTGCGGTATATCGCCGCTTGTCTGATGAGTATCTTGACCCGCTGTGCTTCTTGCCCGAGAGCCTTATCGGCGTGCCCAACATTATGGCTGCTTACCGCGCGGGCAACCTTGCCCTTATTAATGCGCCAGGCAATGGCGCGGCCGATGACAAAGGCATTTACTATTTTGTTCCCAAGATGATTGAATATTACTTAGGCGAAACGCCCATTTTGCACAATGCGCCCACGTATCTTCCGTATTATCCTGAAGATATGGCATATGTGTTGGATAACGCCGAGAATCTGGTTATCAAAGATGTTGCCGAGGCAGGGGGCTATGGTGTGCTGTTTGGGTGCGAGCTTGCACCCGAGGCGCTTGCGCAGCTCTTGGACAAGATCAAGGCCGAACCACGGCGTTTTATTGCGCAAGAGGTTATTGATTTTAAATGTCTTCCCACCTGGATCGATGGCAAAGAAGCACCGCGCAAGGCCGATCTTCGAGCCTTTGTGCTTTCGGGCAAAACAACCACCGTGTGGCCCAGCGGGCTTACGCGTTTTGCTCGCGAAGCGGGATCGAATGTGGTGAATTCATCTCAAGGAGGAGGGTTTAAGGATACATGGGTTCTCTCTCAATAGAACGTGTTGATCGACTTTTGTGGTTAGGGCGCTATGTTGAGCGCAGCTACACTACGCTCCGTTTTGTGCTTTCCACCTATGATGCCTCCCTCGATTCGGTGGAGGGCAATTGGAAGGGCCAACTCGAAGAGCTTGGCTTCAACCAGGAAACCGATGACCCCGAGCAGTTTTTCCGCGACTGTTTATTTAGCCGTGAGCTTCCTGCCTCAATTGCTTATTCGCTCAATGCTGCCAGCGATAATGCGGTGGTGCTGCGCGATGTTATTGGCAGCGAGTCGGCCGCCTATGTGCAAATGGCTTTGAACGACTCGCGGGCTGCTGCGAGCTCCGATACGCCCTTGCTCGATTTGCAAGAGGTGATCGATTGCATCATGGCATTTAAGGGTAGTTGCGATGACTATATTGCCAACGATGCTGCGCGCAACATCATTAAATGCGGCTTTTCGATCGAGCGTTTAGATTTGTACACGCGCTTGGGTTACAGGCTGGGCTATTTGCGCCGCGAAGTGCAAAAGCTGGCAAGCCGTATCGATCGCACCGGTATGCACTACGATCGCGATGCGTTCAAGCAGCTTATCGATATGGTATTTGCGCCCGATTTTCCCCGGGCCGTTACCTATGAGCAGTTGGGCACTATGCTTTCGCTTATTGCGCGATTGTTCTAGGGGGTAGCTATGCGCATTCTGACGTATGTGTTTGAAACCTCGCTCACCTTTAGTAAACCCGTCTCCGATCACAGTTTTGTGCTGCGTTGTATGCCAAAAAACACTAGTACGCAAACGGTGATGGATTCGCAAATCTTTACTTCGCCCCGTGCTACGATGACCGAGCAAACCGATGGATTTGGCAACCGTATTATGGTGGGCTATTTGCCCGAAGAGCACGATTCGTTTAATTACTACACCTCTGGCCAGGTGATGGTCGCCCCTGATTTGCCCAAGGAAACGCAGTGCCATCCGATGTTTATGCAGCCAACAAGGCTCACGCGTTGGACCGATGAGATGGCCGC
>CAZDCX010000010.1:20375-27234 GCA_964504115.1 uncultured Cryptobacterium sp. | reverse complement strand
ATCCGATGTTTATGCAGCCAACAAGGCTCACGCGTTGGACCGATGAGATGGCCGCGTTTGCTCAGGCTATAACAAAGCAGGCCACGGCGGCACAGGCGGGCACGGCTCAGGCCAGCGGGGATCAGTTTGGAGCGCAGGTCACCGGACATGAAGCTACAGCGCAGGCCCCCATAGCCCAAGCGGGCGCGGCTCAAGCTACCGCATCCCAAGCTACAAGGCAGCCTGCCCTCGTGATGGCGCAGGCGCAGGCTCTGTGTTCGGCGGTTCACGAGCGGTTTGATTATGTTGCGGGCGTGACCAATATTTCTACCACGGCGGCCGAGGCCTTTGATTGCGAAACGGGCGTGTGCCAAGATTACACCCACGTGATGATTGCATTGTGCCGCAGCGTGGGGATCCCTGCGCGATACGTTACAGGGCTTATGTCGGGGCACGGCGCTACACATGCCTGGGTCGAAGTATACGATGGGCAGTATTGGCGTGGCTTAGACCCTACGAACAACGTGGTGGTAGACGATTGCTACATGATGTTTGCAACGGGACGCGATTTTGAGGATTGCCCCATTGAATGTGGGATATTCCGTGGAACGGTAGAGCAAACTCAGGAAGTAAGCGCATCTTTAGGCGATTCCACATCACAAAATATGCCCGACCAGCTGCTCACGTTTTAAGTGCTTTATTCTTTCAGCACGCGGGCAAGCAGGCTGCCGGGGTATACAACCGGGTATTCGCGCAAGGTAAACAAAAGGCCGCTTGCCGGGCAAACCACTTCTTGCAAAACAACGCCTTGGAGAGGGTCAACAATCTCGCCGATTATCTCGCCCTCGCCAATACGCAGGCCATGGCGTGCCTTTGCTAAGAAGATGCCGGCGGCTTCAGCATTCAAGAATTCAACCGATTTATCGCCGCTAATCACTGGCGTACCGTGCACTTCAAAAGAGCCAGACCACAGGCCAAAATGAGCCGCCAATCGCAAAAGCCCCTGGGCAAGCTTGCGATCTTCTTCGGGGGTGATGCGCATGCCAACGCCTGTTTCCACCACCAGGGTGGGGGTATTGCGCGCGTTGAGCGAGTAGGCCAAGGTTGATTGCAAAACGGTTGCCGAGGCGTGTACCCACACAAAGTCAACGTTGAGCAACGGGGCAAGGGGCAGCAGGGCTTCGGCGGTGTCTCTATTTATGCGCACCTGGGGCATTTCGCGCAGAAAGATGTTCGACGCATGTATATCCACGCAGGCAACTGCGCCTTCAATATCATCCATAACGGCAGCCGCAAGGGCTTCGGTCAGGGGGCCATGGTTATCGCCGGGAAAGATACGATTGAGATCCAGGTCAAAGCCGGGCACACTGCGCTCGATAGCATTGATGCCCAAAGGGTTAATGGCAGGGTAGATGTCAACAATGCCATGGAGCTTGTCGAGGTTGGCCTGCAAGGTGCGCGCCAGGTGGAATGCCACGTATTGCCCTTCAAGCTCGTCGCCGTGGATGCCGGTGACGATTGCAAGGCGGGGGGCATCATCAAGGGCATGGGGGTTGGTGGCTGCTTCCTGCGCCAGTTGGGTGCCAATGATGCGATTTTTTTGTACGCGCAGGTGTTCGCGTACGGGCAACTCAACCGAAAATACCGTCTCGATCATCTAAAGCTCCTGAGAAGTAGAAAGAATTTTAAAGGCAATAGTTTCGCCGTTGATAAGCTCGGATTCGTGCATGAAGAACACCGTTCCGGTAACGGGGCTGGTTAGCACCTCGCGCAGCGAGCAATCATCGGTGTTGAGAATCTCGGCGAGGGGGGTGCCCTTTTCAACATGTTGCGTTACGTGTACGGTCGGGCGGAAGAAGCCTGCGCGTACGGTGCGCACGTTGACCAGATCTTCTTCTCGGGCCCACTGTTTGGGGTATGGGGGAAGATCTTTGCTGGTGGGATTTGGCTCAATAGCCTTGATACCCTCAAGGAATTGCATAATGCGTTCCAGCACAAAATTGGCTGCTTGCTCGTTGATGTGGCTGGTAGCCGATGAATAAATGCTGCAAGCGTAGGTGTTCCAAATTTGCCAATTGTAGTTGAGCGTAGTGGTGTCAAACGGGGTGGGCTCTTTGAGGAGCGCATAGCGGAATCCAAAAAGGCGGGCAAAAGTGCGCAAACACTCCTGGTCAAGGGCATCGGTGTTTATAACGCGCATATGGGGTTCAAAATTGCCTGGTAAGTAGTAGCTAGCCATTTGTATGCCGTAGGTAGCGTGCTGGATGCGATCAAACAGCCCCGCTGCAATGCGCTGAGTGGTTTCGCCCTTATCGTAGCCTGGGAACATGCGATTGATATCGGTGGAATCCATGGGCCAAAAGCGCTGGGCAATGTTCATAGAAAACGAGTTAACCACAGGTATGACCAGCATTTTTACGTTCCCGGTGATGCGGCCTTGGGCCTCCAGCAGTTTGAGGCGCTGTACCAAGCGGGCACATATGTAGGCCTGCTGAATCTCGTTGCCGCGCAGAGCGCCCACAACCACAAGGCTCTCGGGTGCGTCGCTCGGGCCAAAGGCCGAACCTTTCAGAGCAAGCGTTTCGCGGTAAGGGGTTTCGAGCTCGAAAAACTTTACTTGATGCATTGCGCTCCTCTTACGTGCTGTCAGAATCGCAAAAATCTTACCATGAGCGGTAAGCTGCCCTGGGTTGGTAACCTATTTTTAATGTGTCATTCTTGCTATCAAGGTGATTATTTGAAGGTGGGGCAAAACATTGGTGTAGCCTAAAAGGACTTTGTGTTGGCACTCTAATTGGTGGGGGCACCTTTGTTTAAGCTCTTTGGAAGGTTTCTTAAACCCTTTGCCCTTCTGGTAGTGTGCGCATGCGCCTTTACCTTCTTGCAGGTAATAGCAGAGCTACAACTTCCCTCCATCATGGCCGATATCGTTGATACCGGTATCTATAACAAAGATCTGTCTTACGTCATTGCGCAGGGGCTTACCATGCTGGCCTGGGCTATTGGTTCGGTTGTATGCGTGGTTATAGCGGCCTTGTGCGCCTCGCGCGCTTCCATGGGTTTTGGGCGCGATGTGCGCAGCGCGCTGTTTACCCAAGTTCAAAGTTATTCGCTGGCTGAATTTGAATCTTTTGGTGCTTCAACCTTGATTACCCGCAACACCAACGATGTGCAACAGGTGGAGCGTTTTTTGCAGATGCTCATTACTATGGCCATTATGACTCCTTGTATGTTTATCGGGGCTGTGATTATGGCCTTTATGACCAACGCCGAAATGGCCGCCCTTATCTTTATTGCCATTCCCGTTATCATCGCAATCGTGCTGCTCTTTTTGCGCGTGGGTATGCCCATTTTGCGTTCCCTGCAAAGCCGTATCGATGCTGTCAATCGTGTGATGCGCGAAGAGCTGCAGGGCGTGCGCACAATTCGCGCGTACAACAAGGAAGCATTTGAACGCAAGCGCTTCGGCACCGTCAATCGCGATTTGTGCGATACCTATATCAAGGTTGGGCGCCTGATGGGCGCACTCATTCCAGTGATGATGCTGGTGGTTAACTTCACCATTGTGGCGCTGTACTATTTTGGTGCGACCCAAATTGATGCGGGCCGATTCTCGGCTGGCGAGATTATGGCCTTAGTGCAGTACGTCACGCTCATTTTGATGTCGCTCATGATGGTATCGATGGTGTTTGCTATGCTGCCCCGTGCTATGGCGGCAAGCGAGCGCATGAACGCCGTGCTTTCCACAAGCTCTTCCATTACGGGAGGAAGTGCGACGTTGGAGCCTTTGAGCGGGGCCGCTTCGACCACGCCTGAGCCTGCGCGCGCAGTTGGGGTAACACCAGCACAAGAGACGGCATCCTCTTCGTCTGTGGAGGCGGCCAAGGGCGCGGCTCGTGCAAACGGGGTGCAATCTGCAGCGTCCCAGCAAGCGGCCACGTCCGCCTCCGCGGTGCCGGCTATGCCTTCGCCGCCCGTGGTAGAAATGCGGCAGGTGAGTTTTTGCTACCCTGATTCCAAGAAAAACGCGCTCAGCGATTTGACCTTTACGCTCGAGCCCAACACCACCACCGCGCTTATTGGCCCTACGGGGTCTGGCAAATCGAGCCTGATCAACCTTATCATGCGCATGTACGATCCCACGCAGGGCACCATCATGTTTCGCGGCGTGAACATACAAGAGCTTTCGCTTGAGGCTTTGCGCGAGCATATTTCCTACACGCCGCAAAAAACGTTTTTGTTTACGGGCAGCGTAGCGCACAACCTTCGCTTTGGAAACGAGCAGGCCACCGACGATCAACTCTGGGAAGTTCTCGATATCGCGCGGGCTACAGAATTTATCACGCCCGAGGCCGGCGGGCTCAACTTTGAAATTTCCCAAGGGGGCGAGAACCTCTCTGGTGGGCAACGCCAGCGATTGGCTATTGCGCGCTGTTTGCTGCGCCCGGCCGATTTGTATATCTTTGACGATTCGTTTTCTGCGCTCGACTTCAAAACCGATGCTTTGGTTCGAGCGGGTATCAAAAATTATCTCAACAACCAAAGCGTGCTTACCGTAACGCAGAGGGTCAATGTTGCTCTTGGTGCCGATCAGGTGATCCTGCTCAGCGATGAGGGGCTGATCGAGGCTTGCGGCACCCACGAAGAGTTGTTTGCAACGTGCGAAGCCTATCGCGAGCTGGCACTTTCGCAGCTCAGCGAAGAAGAGCTTACGGCCGCCTTGCCGAAGAGGGGAGGTGAGTAGCGTGCCGCCTCATGGACCAGGAGGGCCAAAGGGCCCGCGCAGTGGTAACCCCCAAGATAAGCCAAAAAACGCCTCTAAAACGTTGCGCCGCCTCATTGCGCGCTTAAAGCCGTTTGTGCCTGCCCTTACGGTCGTTGTTATTTTTACCATTGCCGGCACTCTGTGCAATACCATCTCGCCTTTGGTGTTGGGCCAGGCTACCACCGAGGTATACGCTGCTTTTACTCGTGTACAAGCAGGCACGGGCGGGCTTGATTTTGATGCGTTTTATAAAATCTTGCTTACGTTGGCGCTGCTCTACTGCGCCTATACCCTTTGTCAGTTTATCTGTCAGTTTATTATGGCCCGGGTAACGCAGGAGGTTATATATGGCCTTCGCCGCGATATGAAGGCCAAGCTCGATCGCGTGCCACTTTCCTATTATGATGGCCGCCCCAAGGGCGAGATTCTCTCGCGCGTTACCAACGATGTTGATTTGATTTCTTCCACCTTGCAGGAAACAATGGTCGAAGTTATTTCTGCAGTGGTCACGCTGGTCTCGGTTGTCATATTTATGTTCTCAATTTCTTGGGTGCTTGCACTGGTGGCCTTTGCTACGCTACCGCTTTCGCTGCTCTGTACCGTCGGCATTGCCAGCCGTTCGCAGCGCTATTTCAAAAATCAGCAAAAAGCATTGGGCCATATGAATGCCCATATTGAAGAGATGTACAGTGGCTACACGGTGGTAAAGTCGTTTGCGCAGGAAGATCAGGCAATCGAAGAGTTCAACCGCCGCAACAACGAGTATTTTTCCCATGCATGGAAGGCTCAGTTTGCTTCCGGCGTGATCCGCCCTGTTATGGGCTTCATTGGCAATTTGGGCTACGTTTTGGTTTGCGTTGTGGGTGCGTTGCTCTACATTGGCGGCGGCGTGGCAACCGTGGGCGAGATACAGGCGTTTGTGCAGTACATGCGGCAGTTTACCCAGCCCATTACCCAAATTGCCTCCATCGCTAACACGATTCAGGCAACCCTTGCGGCGGGCGAGCGCGTGTTTGAAGTGCTGGACGCCGAAGAGATGGTCGAACCCGACAGTAGCGATATCGTTGCCATCAAAAAACCCTGCGAGGGCCAGGTTGCCTTCGACCACGTTGCTTTTGCTTATGAGCCAAACAAGCCCGTTATCAAGGATTTTTCGCTTCAGGTAGAGCCAGGGCAAATGGTGGCCATCGTTGGGCCCACGGGCGCTGGCAAAACTACCCTGGTTAATTTGCTCATGCGTTTTTACGATATCGATGCGGGCTCCATCACCATCGATGGCACCAATACCTTGCAGGCTACGCGCGCCGATGTGCGCAGTAACTTTGGCATGGTGCTGCAAGACGCGTGGTTGTTCTCGGGCACCATTCGCGACAACATTGCCTATGGCGCGCAAGATCCGCCTGAAAAGCTCATTCATCTTGCCGCACGGCTTGCGCAGGCCGATCATTTTATCGAGCGTATGCCCGAGGGATATAACACCGTAATTAACGAAGATGGCACCAATCTTTCGCTGGGTCAGCGCCAGTTGCTTACCATTGCCCGCGCCTTGCTCTCTCAGCCCGCCATCATTGTGCTCGATGAGGCCACTTCTTCCATCGACACACACACCGAATCGTTGGTACAGCAGGCCATGCGTGATTCGCTAAAAGGCCGCACGAGCTTTGTTATTGCCCATCGATTAAGCACGATCCGTCAAGCGGATGTGATTTTGGTTATTCGCGATGGCAATATTGTTGAGCAAGGTACCCATGAGGAGCTGCTTGCCCTGGATGGCTTCTATGCAGAGCTGCACAATTCGCAGTTTATCGATTGCATCGACGAGATGTAAAGAAGCGCACAAGCTGATGTGCTTTGTGGCTTAAGTGGTGTACTTGGCGGCGTATAATACTGATGCGCGTTCTGCGGAAAAGTGGGCACGTGTCTTTTCAAAAAGAGGCTCGCAACTTATGTCCGAAGGAAGGTTGGCGCGTCTTTCGTATGGGGAAGACGAAGCTGCCCGAGGAGGGCCAAGCTCATCTTTTTGCGGAAAGAGCGCAGCATCAAAGTTGGCTTACAAAGGGAAGGGCTGCTGTGAAATTAGCCATTGGTTCTGATCATGCTGGTTTCGAACAAAAA
>CAZDCX010000010.1:2823-20275 GCA_964504115.1 uncultured Cryptobacterium sp. | reverse complement strand
AAGGGCTGCTGTGAAATTAGCCATTGGTTCTGATCATGCTGGTTTCGAACAAAAACAAGAGTTGACCGCCTATTTAGAGCATCTTGGCCATGAGGTTATTGATTGCGGGCCTGATAGCGATAGTCGCGTTGACTACCCCGATTATGCTCTTGCTGTTGGCAGGCAGGTAGCCCAAGGCCAAGCAACCTACGGGGTGCTGGTATGTGGCACGGGTATTGGCATGGCTCTTGCGGCCGATAAAATTCCTGGTATTCGCGCGGCCAATATTGTGCGCCCCGATTTTGCCGTTCTTAGTCGCGAGCACAATAACGCCAACGTGATTACGCTCTCAGGGCGATTTGTATCCCTTGAAGAAAACAAGCGCATTTTGGATGCGTTTCTCTCAACGGAGTTTGCGGGCGGTCGGCATGCCAACCGTGTTGAGAAAATTAACGCACTTGATAACATGCAGAACCTATAATTGAGCATATTTACTCTGGCTGGTGCCTTGGGCCCGAAGGTGCTCCTTTGCAGCAGCCACACGCCCGAGCGGGCACTATTATGAAAGGAGCGCGCGTACATGTCGTTGGACTTTATCGCCGCACAAGATCCGCAGATTGCTGATGCTCTTGAGCAGGAGCTTTCCCGTCAGCGCTCAACCATCGAGCTTATTGCTTCAGAAAACTTTGCTTCACCTGCCGTTATTCAAGCAATGGGCTCGGTTCTTACCAACAAGTATGCCGAGGGCTATCCGGGCAAGCGTTATTACGGTGGGTGCGAAAAGGTCGATGTTGTTGAAGATCTTGCACGCGATCGAGCCAAGGAGCTTTTTGGTGCAGCTTATGCCAACGTGCAGCCTCATAGCGGCGCTAACGCAAATCTGGCTGCCTACCAGGCGCTTATCAATTTGGGCGACACGGTTTTAGGCTTGTCGCTTGATCATGGCGGGCATTTGACGCACGGTTCCCCCGTTAATTTCTCTGGCAAGGATTACCACATTGTTGCTTATGGCGTGAACCCCGAAACTGAGCTTATCGATTACGACGAAATGGAGCGCCTGGCCAAAGAGCATCGCCCTAAGCTCATTGTAGGTGGCGCCTCGGCCTATCCGCGCGTTATCGATTTTGAACGCATGCGCGCCATAGCCGACGAAGTGGGAGCCTATCTTATGATTGATATGGCCCACATTGCTGGCTTGGTTGCCACCGGTGCTCACCCAAGCCCCGTGCCCTATGCGCACGTGGTAACGTCTACCAGCCATAAAACTTTGCGCGGCCCGCGTGGTGGCTTCATTCTTACCAACGATGAAGAAATCGCCAAAAAAATTGATAAAGCGGTATTCCCAGGCTCTCAAGGTGGGCCGCTTATGCACATAATTGCGGCAAAAGCAGTTGCCTTTGGCGAGGCCCTGCAGCCCGCCTTTACCGAGTACATCAATCGGGTGGTTACCAACGCAGCAGCTCTTGGAGAAGGCCTGGTCGAGGGCGGTTTGCGCCTCGTGTCGGGCGGTACGGATAATCACCTGTGCCTCGTTGATCTTACCCCGGCCGATGTTACCGGCAAAGATGCCGAGAAGGTGCTTGAGCGAGTAGGTCTTACTGTAAACAAGAACACCATCCCCAACGAAACGCGTTCTCCTTTTGTAACCAGCGGTATCCGAGTAGGCTCGGCTGCAGCAACCACGCGCGGGTTTGATGAAGCAGAATTTCAACGAATTGGTCAACTTATTGCAGCAACCGTATTCAACATGGCCGATGATGATAAACTTGAACAAATTGCTGCTGAAGTGGCCAATCTTATTTCGCGTCACCCGCTCTATCCGCAATACTAAATTTCAGGGTGGAAATATCTGCCTTTGGGCGAGTGTTTGCAATACAACTTGTGACGCACCTCTTTTCGGGGTGCGTCTTTGTAAGGAGGGAATAACTTATGGAGCATTCTTTTGGGCAGAGAGTAACCGTTATCGACCATCCGCTGGTGCAGCACAAGCTTTCGGTGCTGCGCGACAAAAATACTTCGGGCATCACCTTTCGCCAAACCGTGCACGAAATAACGCTTCTCGAGGGCTATGAGGCAACGCGCCATTTGCAAACCGAGCCTATAACCGTCGAAACGCCGCTTGCACCATGCACGTGCCACAGTATCGCGCGCCGCGAGCCGGTAATTGTGCCCATTCTTCGTGCTGGCCTGGCTATGGTAGAGGGCATGCTCGAGCTTATTCCCACTGCCCCGGTAGCGCATTTGGGTATGTACCGTAACGAGGTTACCCACGAGCCCATTGAATACTATGCAAAAATGCCTCCCTATATTGCCGAGCGCCAAGTTATCTTGGTCGATCCTATGCTGGCAACGGGCGGCTCGCTCAGCGCAGCGCTGCATGCCCTGCGTCGCCGTAACGTGCAAGACATTGTTGTGATGGTTATCGTGGCTGCTCCAGAGGGCATCGAGGCTGTTTTGGCTGCCGACCCAGATATCCATCTGTTTACCTGCGCCATCGATAAGGGTCTCAACAAAGATGCCTATATTCTTCCAGGCTTGGGCGATGCGGGCGATCGCATTTTCCAAACGGAGCAAACTCCCGTAGAGAGCTCTTTCGAAAACTAGGAATCGAATTAGGAATCGTTCTCTTATCTGGAGGCATTGGGCCTAAATAGAGCATTACAATCAAACAGCAGTCGTGCTGAGATTGCAACAACGGGGCTTGTGCGGTTAGGAAGTTATCATGACAGGGTTAGAGCGTCCTTCGTGGGATGAGTACTTTATGACCCTCGCAGAAGAGGTACAAACGCGCACCACCTGCTTGAGGCGGGGGGTTGGCGCTTTGATTGTTAAAGACAAGCGTATTCTTGCCACGGGCTATAACGGCGTGCCCACAGGTTTGCGCCATTGCTCTGAAACGGGCTGCCTGCGCGAGCAGCTGGGCATTCCCTCGGGGCAGCGTCACGAAATCTGCCGCGGTTTGCATGCCGAGCAAAACGCCCTTTTGCAAGCTGCTCGTTACGGCATCAACATCGAAGGGGCATCGATCTATATCACCACCCAACCGTGCGTGGTGTGCGCGAAAATGCTCATTAATGCAGGTATCGCAGAGATCATCTATCAAAAGCCCTATCCCGACGAGCTCGCCATGGAGCTCCTCAAAGAGTCAGGCATAAAAATGAGGGTATTTGAGGGAAGCAAAACAAACGAGTAACGTGCGTTTTCTCTGTTTCGCAAAAATCAATGCACAAAAGAAGAGGCTCCTTGGTAAAAGCGCCGAGGAGCCTCAAGTTTTTGCACCATTCGCCCATATTTAGCGTGCGTTGTCGGAACAAATACTATAGACTAGTTCAGTGCGTTTAAACTTTATGACGGTATATAAAGGGTGAGCCTAGCTCGCTGCTTACGAGAAAGGAAGAAATGCTCGCAGCCATTGCAGCAGGAATTGCGGCAGGAATTATCGGATTCCTTCCTCTCTTTGTTTCCCTGCGTCTTGCACGGCGTTCCGAAAATCTTTCAGCTTTAAGCACAGGTTTATATGGGTTAGCGGGCACCTTTGTTTCTCTTATTTTGGTAGTAGTAGCTATGATCATCTGCGCGGTAGTAGCGCGGCAGTTCATTCTTTATTTTGGTATAGCTGAGATTGCAGCACTTATTGTGTCTACATCTCTTTATGTTGTATATAAGAACGTCCTTGCAAAGCGCAAGAAGAAGGTAACTGAAAGGTAAGGAATCCATATGGGTGAAGCACTTTCACAGTTCGTCGAGGAGACTCAAGGTCTCTCGGCTCAGTTCGATTCGGCGACGGTCTTGTCGATTGGTGGATGGGAAATTTCCCAATACATCATCTACATGTTCATCGCGCTTGCGTTAACCTTAATTGTTGTTTTGGTAGCTGGCCGCAAGCTGCAACTCATCCCTAAGAACAAGATCGTTGGCACCATTGAGTATGGCTATACGTTCATTCGCGGTGGCGTTGGCGAAGATGTTATTGGCGAGGGCTTCAAGAAGCACATTCCCTTCTTGTGCACCTTGTTCTTCTTTATTTTGGTCGCCAATATCATCGGCCTTATTCCAGGTGCCAAAGCAGCCATGGGTACCATTTCTATTACGTGGGTTTTGGCAATCATTTCCTGGTTGTACTTTAACTTCTACGGCTTTAAGCAATTAGGCATCTGGGGCTACATCAAGAGCTTGGCACCGTCTGGCGTTCCGGCTCCCATGGTTCCGATCATCTGGTTCTTAGAGCTCTTTTCAATGGTCATCCGCGTACTTACGCTGGCCGTTCGTCTTTATGGCAATATGTTGGCCGGTCACATGCTGTTGGCGGTATTCGCTTTGGCAACCACCGTGTTCGTTCAGTACACCGTGTTTACCATTGATATTGCCACGGGCGTAACCTCGCTGGTTTGGTTCTTCTTGCTGTTCTTTATGTATGCGCTGGAAACACTGGTTGCGTTCTTGCAGGCATACGTATTTACCATCTTGTCCGCATCTTATATCGGCATGGCCATCCATCCTCACTGATATACGCACGTATGCAGGCACGCCTGGGGTGTTGGGCGTAAAACCACCCATCCAAGTTTGGTACTACAGCTGGTACGGAATAATTTTCAGCTGAAAAGTATAAAAGGACGGAGGAAGGGCCTCTGTCCAATTAAAGGAGGTAATCGTGGAAATCTCACTCGCAATCGCTGCGCTGAAGGTCGTTGGTTATGGCCTCGCAGCAATCGGCCCTGGCATCGGTATCGGTATCGCTACCTATGGCCTGTGCGTTGCAGCTGCACGTCAGCCTGAAATGAAGGGTCAGCTCATGGGCTACTTCTTCATCGGTGCTGCAATGTCTGAGGCACTTGCCCTCATCGGCTTGGTCCTTTTCTTCATCGGTTAAACCTTCGTAGTTACCAATAACGAAGATTTCGACAGAAGAGAAGGAGGCACGAGAATTGAACGCAAACGTACGCACGCAAGTACGAACTGGCGTAACGGGCATGATCGCCTTTGCTGCGGCATCGGCTGCATTTCCTGCCTATGCGTTCGCTGCAGAGGGTTCTGGAATTGAAGCCATCCTGCCTCAAATGGATGAGTTCATTCCAATGCTCATCGCCTTCATCATCTTGTGGATTATTCTTGCTAAGTTCGGCTGGCCTCTGTTTGAGGGCATGCTCGAAAAGCGCGAGAGTACCATCCGCACTTCTTTAGAAAAGTCTGAAGAAGCTCGACAAGAAGGCGAACGTCTGCTGACTGAGTATCGCGAGCAGCTTGAAGGCGCTAAAGCTCAGTCGCAACAGATCCTCAACAACGCTAAGCTCTCCGGCGATGCTCTTGAAAAAGAGATCACGGCAAAAGCTCAAGCAGAGGCAGAGGCTATGATCGAAAAGGCCCGTGTGGCCATTGAGGCAGAAAAGCAGGCAGCTCTTCGCGAACTGCAGGCTTCGGTTGCCGATACTTCGATCGCTGTTGCTACTCGTCTTATCGGCGAGGACTTTAGCGACGATGAGCATCGCAGGCTTATCGAGCGCTATGTGAAAGAGGCAGGTAGTCTAAATGGCTAATCGTCAGGTCATCAACGAAACGATTGCAGCCTACGCCAACGCTGCGATCGACGGCGCATATGCCGCCGGCGGTCGGGAAACGGTTGTCGAGGTTCGCAACCAGATGGTCCAGATTCTTGGGTTTATGGCTACCAACATCGATTTACGTCTCTCGTTAGACAACGAGGCTTACACCACCGAGCAGCGCGAAAAGCTTGTTCGTAACGTATTCGATGGGTACAACCCAGTATTGATAGAGCTTCTCGAGGTTATGTCTGCTCGTTTAGACGTGGCCCGTTTCCGCCGTATTTATACGGTTTATGAGGAGCTGGTTGAGACCAAGCTGAATTTCAGCATCGTCGATGTGACGACGGTTGTCGAACTCGATGACCACTTGCGAACCGTAATTACCAAAAAGGCCGAATCTGATCTGGGAAGAGATTGCGTGCTTGTTGAGCATATCGATCCTTCCATCCAGGGCGGCATCATTATGAGCACGAGGGGCCGCTACGTTGATGCGAGTGTTCGCACTCAGCTCGAACAGGCTCGTATCGTGCTGAAAGAAAAAGATGGAGGTGAATGCTAGTGACTGAAATCACCGCACAGTCTATCGACGAAGCGCTGCGCAAGCAGCTTGATGCCATCAACACCAGTGTGGAATCCCGCGAAACCGGTACGGTTATGCAGATCGGCGACGGTATCGCACGTATCGACGGCCTGAAGGGTGCTATGGCAGGCGAACTCCTTGAGTTTGTTGCTGCTGATGGTCGTGTTGTCTACGGCTTAGCTCAGAACCTCGAAGAAGAGGAAGTTGGCGCCGTACTCTTAGGTGACGTCACCGCAATCAAGGAAAACGACCAGTGCCGCACCACTGGCAAGATTTTGGAGATCCCGTCTGGTCGAGCCATGCTTGGCCGTGTAGTTAATGCCTTAGGCCAGCCTATCGACGGCAAAGGTGCTATTGAGGCTGAAGCTACTCGTCCGGTTGAGTTCAAGGCTCCGGGTGTTCATGAGCGTCAGCCTGTTGAAGAGCCAATGCAAACAGGTATCTTGGCTGTAGACTCGATGATTCCAATTGGCCGTGGTCAGCGTGAGCTTATCATTGGCGACCGTCAAACGGGTAAAACCGCTATTGCTATCGACGCGATCATTAACCAAAAAGGCAAGGATATGATCTGCGTATATGTTGCTATCGGCCAAAAGGCTTCTACGGTAGCTGGCATCGCAGAAACCCTGCAGCGTCATGGCGCTATGGATTACACCATCATTGTGGCAGCTACGGCTTCCGATGCTGCTCCGTTGCAGTATCTGGCTCCTATGGCAGGCGCTGCTATTGGTGAGTACTTCATGTATAACGGCAAAGATGGCAAGCCGGCTAACGCTGAAAACCCGGGTGGCCATGTTCTCTGTGTATATGACGACCTTACCAAGCAGGCAGTTGCTTATCGTCAGATGTCACTGACCCTTCGTCGTCCGCCGGGACGCGAGGCTTATCCGGGCGATATTTTCTATCTGCATTCACGCTTGCTGGAGCGCGCCGTTAAGCTCTCCGACGAAAATGGTGCAGGTTCGCTTACCGCTCTGCCTATCATTGAGACGCAGGCTGGCGACGTATCTGCCTACATTCCAACGAATGTTATTTCTATTACCGACGGTCAGATTTATCTGGTTACCGACCTCTTCTTCCAGGGTCAGCGCCCTGCAGTTGACGTAGGTATCTCGGTTTCCCGCGTTGGTGGTTCGGCACAGGTTAAGTCCATGAAGTCTGTAGCAGGCTCCTTGCGCCTTGACTTGGCAGCTTATCGTGAGCTGGCAGCATTTACCCAGTTCGGCTCCGACCTGGATAAGAGCACGCAAGCTCAGCTGACCCGCGGTGCTGCAATGACCGAGCTGCTCAAGCAAGGCCGTTACAATCCTATGCCGGTAGAAGAGCAAGCAATTGCAATTTATGCTGGCAATAAGGGCTACTTGGACGATCTGCCGGTTGAGAGCATCACGCGTTTCCGCGCTGAGATGCTTGATTACCTGCGTATTTCCGGTAATGGCATCGTTGCGAAGTTGGCAGAAACCAAGAAGTTTACCGACGAAATCGAAACCGAGCTGAATGCTCAAATTGAAGCATTCAAGCTTCAGTTCATCGCGTAAGGTAGGCCTGTTATGCCAAACCTTCACGATATCGAAAGACGCATTAAGTCCGTCGAGTCGACGAAGCAAATTACGCGCACCATGCAGATGGTTGCTGCAGCAAAGATTCGCCACTCTACTGAGCGTGTTGAGGCTGCAACGCCCTATGGTGATGCCGTTATCGAGATGCTGGCTAATATCGCCCGCATGGGTGGTACTACGGCCGAGCTGACCGTGCCGCATGACGAAGTAAAAACAACGCTGATTGTTGCTATTGCTTCTGACCGTGGCTTGGCAGGCGGCTTTAATTCCAGCGTTCTTCGTCAGGCTGAGCAGATCATGAAGGAACGTAAGGCGGAAGGCAAGAACGTTCTTGTTGCCGCATGTGGCAAGAAGGCAATTAGTTACTTCAAGTATCGTAAAGTCGACTTGGTGTTAGCTTTCCGCGATTTATCTGCCGATCCGCGCGTTGAGGAGTCGGATACGCTGGCCGATTACGCCATTAAGCATTACCTTTCTGGCGAAATTGACGAAGCTATCGTTTTGTACAACCACGCAAAGAACGCAGGAGAACAGGTTCTGATTAAGCAACCTCTGCTGCCGGTTGAGCCAAAGAGATTTTTGCCCAAGGGCGAAGTACTTAAGATCACCGGTGGTATCACCGAAAAGGGCGAAGATATCCCCGATCTTCCGGGTGCTATCGAATACGAGCCTGGTGAAGAGGAAGTTTTGAACCACTTCCTTCCTGAGTATGTAGCAGGTCATTTCTACTACATGCTTATCGACTCGGCTGCTGCCGAGCAGGCTGCTCGTCGTAATGCTATGAAGAATGCGACGGACAATGCCAATGAAATGATTGAGACTCTCAATCGTGTGTATAACAGTGTACGTCAAGGCGCTATCACGACCGAGATCAATGAGATCGTCGGTGGCGCCTCAGCTTTGGAGGATTAAATGGCTGAAGAAACCACACTTGCGCCTGAGGGCGCAGCCTCCGCGGTCCAGCAGGGTGCGATCGGACACATCGTTCGTATCGTTGGTCCTGTTGTCGACGTTGAGTTCGCCCCGAGGGAAATACCGGCGATCTATAACGCCTTAACCGTGGAAGCCACCACCCCCATCGGCGACGTCAAGATTGTTCTCGAAGTCCAGATGCACCTTCCCGGAGACCTGGTTCGTGCCGTTGCTATGTCGTCTACCGACGGCTTAGTTCGTGGCCTGCCTGTTCAGGACACCGGCGCTCCAATGAAGATGCCTGTTGGTCCTGAGACCTTGGGTCGCATTTGGAACGTTGTTGGCGAACCGGTTGACGGTAAGCCGATGCCCGAAGTTAAGGAATGGGCACCGATCCATCATCCGGCTCCCGAGTACGATTCTTTGATTACTAAAACCGAAATTTTCGAAACTGGCATTAAGGTCGTAGACTTGATCCAGCCCTTCATCAAGGGCGGCAAGACTGGTCTGTTCGGCGGTGCTGGTGTAGGCAAGACCGTTCTTATTCAGGAGCTCATTAACAACCTTGCTCAGGAACATGGTGGTACGTCTGTATTCACCGGTGTAGGCGAGCGTACTCGTGAGGGTACCGACCTCTTCCTCGAGATGAGCGATTCTGGCGTTATCAACAAAACCTGCTTGGTATATGGCCAGATGAATGAGCCTCCAGGAGCACGTCTTCGTGTTGGCCTTGCTGGCTTGACCGAGGCTGAATACTTCCGTGATCAGGGTCAGGACGTTTTGTTGTTTATCGACAACATCTTCCGTTTCACCCAGGCTGGTTCTGAGGTATCCGCTCTGCTCGGTCGTATGCCTTCCGCTGTAGGCTATCAGCCTACCCTGGCAACCGAAATGGGCGACTTGCAGGAGCGCATTACGTCAACCACAACGGGTTCTATTACGTCTGTACAGGCTGTTTATGTTCCCGCTGACGACTTGACCGACCCCGCACCTGCTACCACGTTTACTCACTTGGATGCTAAGACGGTTCTTTCCCGTTCGATTTCTGAGCTCGGTATTTACCCTGCTGTTGACCCGCTGGAGTCCAACTCTCGCGCACTCGACCCTGAAATCGTTGGCGAGGATCACTACCGCGTAGCTGTTGGTGTACAGGAGATTCTGCAAAACTATAAGGATCTGCAAGACATCATCGCTATTTTGGGTATGGACGAACTGACTGAAGAGCAGAAGATCATCGTTAACCGCGCCCGTAAGGTGCAGCAGTTCTTAGGTCAGCCCTTCCACGTAGCCAAGCAGTTCACGGGCAATGACGGTGTATACGTTAAGCTCGAGGATACTATTCGTTCCTTCGATGAGATTTTGAAGGGCAATTGCGACGAGATTCCTGAGCAGTGCTTCCGTTTCAAGGGCGCTATCGAAGAGGTATACGCTGCCTACGAGAAGATGCAGAAAGAGGAGTAAACCATGTCTGTGATCAGGTGTGACGTCGTAGCGAAGAATAAAGTGCTGTATTCCGGCGAGCTCTATAATGTCATGGTTCCGGGCACCGAGGGTGAACTGGGTATCATGGAAAATCACGAGCCGTTTGTTTCTGCTCTTACCGACGGTGTCATCTGGGCTCGAACGAAGGCCGAAGGTGGTCAAACGTTGAGCGCTGCTATCATGGGTGGTTATGTGCAGGTGCTAAAGGATCGCGTAATCGTGATTTGCGATAAAACGCGCCAGATAGCTCGCATTAATACGGAAAAGATTCAAGCCGAGATTCCCGAGTTGGAAGAAAAGATTGCTAATCTTTCCGAGGAAAGCATCATCTCTCGCTCCGTCCTCACGCGTAAGCTGCGTTGGTGTAAGGTGCAGCTTGCTGCAAAAGAGAAGGAAGACCAGTACGTCTAGTATCTTCCGCGATTCCTTCTAGACGTGCGATCTATCCAGATTCGTACCAGCAACGACCCTCCGATTGTCGGGGGGTCGTTTTTTGTTTTTAAAGCCTCAGGGACGCATGTTACCCAAGCGTAAGAAAACTCATGCAGAAACCCTCTGATCTTCTTGCAAAGAGGGATATGATAATGAAAGGGAAACATTTGATGCTTTAGGAGGGAAACCATGGTTAAGTTTAATGTTGGTTCAAGCACTTTGGCGCAGGCTCAAGCTGCTGGCAAAGAGGCAGCTGCCGCCGCTGCACAAGGTCTTGAAGCGGTAAAAATTGCCTATGTATATTGCAGCTGTGATTATGATGTAGATGCTGTTGTTGCTGGTGTGGCAGAAGCGCTTCCTGGCGTTCCGTGTTTAGGCAACACCTCGTATACCGGCGTTATTGTTCCGGGTGCGGGATATGTAGGTGGCAACACTCCCTTTGTTGGCGTTATGGCTGTGAGCAGCCCCGAAATGGCAGTTGGCGTTGCAAGCGTAGATCGCGCAACTGTTAAGTGCCCCAAGAAGGCTGGCGCCGATTTGGCTCGAGCCGCTCAGGCAGCCGCAGGCAAGCAAGAGGCTCCCGAGTACTTCTATATGGCCGCTTCGCCTGCTGAGGAAGAGTTCTATTTGAAGGGTATTTCTGAGGTAATCGGCCGCGTACCCTTCTTTGGCGGATCTGCTGCCGACAATACCATCGAGGGCAATTGGAAGCTCTACACAAGCGATGCTTCCTTTGCCGATGGTTGCGTGGTAGCCTTCTTCTACGATGCTCCTACGATGACCAATGTGTTTACGGGTGCCTATCGCGAAACGGACGACTTTGGCGTTATTACCAAGGTTGAGGGCGATCGTACTTTGGTCGAAATCGATGGCGTTCCTGCTGCTAAGAAGTATCAGCAGTGGACTGGCTGCGCCGATGAAGATATCGCAGGCGGCAACCTGCTTGCCTACAGTGTTACTTCACCGCTGGGCGTTAAGGATCGCTTGGGCGATTTGATTGCCATCCGCCATCCTATGAACGGCAACGATGATTACAGCATTGCAACGGGCAACAAACTTGCAGAAAAAACGTGCGTAATCCGCATGGAAGCAAGTGTGGATGAACTGATTCAGTCGGTGCCCGATACCTTAAAGGCTCTTATCGAGAAGATGCCGGGCAAGCCAGTGGGCTTCCACCTGGTACATTGCGGTGGCCGTCGTGCTGGCATCGATGCTCGCATCGGGGAAGTTGCTGATGCTCTTGCCGCTGTTGCAGGCGATGTTCCTTACTTGGTTGAATTTACCTTTGGTGAGTATGGCTTTGAGTCTGACAACAACAACACCTGTGGCGGCTTGATGCTCTCATTCACAGGCTTTAGCGCGTAAAGAGTCAAGTGTCATGGTGCGCTCGAGCGTGCTGCGCGCGATGTAAGCGCACGGGTTGGTACAAATTCGCGAGCCAATACAGAGGCATAGGCCAATAGGGCAAATGCGGGAGCGCCGAGATGATCGGCGCTCCTCTTTTATACGCGGGGGCACATGGGTCAGAATCAATCGGCGCTTAAGTGGTTGCTGCAATCAACTGGCACGTAGCTCTCGGCTCTTATCAACGAGCGACCAAGAAATAAAACTTCAATGAAATTGCCCTGCGAAGACCATTTCTTCCAAGGCAAGAGGGCATAATAAGGCCTTGGAATTATACTCATTGGAAGCATAAGTAAGAAGCATTTCACGCACGTTAGGGAGTAAGCATGGCATTTGTACACTTGCACAATCACACGGAATATTCCCTCCTCGATGGCGCTACTCACATTTACGACATGGTAAAACGCGCAGCCGATCTTGGTATGCCCGCTGTTGCCATTACCGATCATGGTGTTATGAGTGGCGTGCCAGAATTGGCAGAGGCTTGTGACAAGGTAAAAGCAGAAACAGGCATTTGGGTAAAACCTATTTTTGGGTGCGAGATTTATTTCACTACCGATAGCGAGCTTAAAAAGCAAAAGCAGCGTTTGCATCATATGATTTTGCTCGCTAAAAACAACACGGGGTATCACAACTTAATCAAGCTGGTAAGCGAGTCGCATGTTGATAACTTCTACTATCGGCCGCGTACCACCTTCGAAATGCTTGAAAAGTATTCAGAGGGGATTATTGCCACCAGTGCTTGTATTGCCGGCATTATTCCTCGTTGCATTGATGCGGGCCAGTTTGGCGAGGCAGTGGAATGGGCCAAGCGTTTTGCGGCCATATACGAACCGGGCGATTTCTATATCGAGCTTCAGGATCAGGGCATCACCACCAATGGTGGCCTGACACAGTTTGAGCTCAATCGTCAACTCACTGAAATAGCTAATCAGCTAGGCTTGAAAACTATTGCGACCAACGATTTTCATTACCTGACCCAGGAAGATGCTCAAGCGCAGGACATTATGCTGTGCATCGGCACCAACTCAACGATTAATCAGGAAAAGCGCTTCAAATTCCCCAACGATCAGTTTTATATGAAAACAGAAGAGGAAATGCGCACTGCCCTGAAGGATTTCCCTGAAGCGTGCAATAACACGCTCGAGGTGGCTGAAAAGTGCAATGTTGTGCTTGAGCGCGATTCGATTTTGCCTCGATTCCCCTTGCCCGAAGGCGAAACCGAAGAGTCGTATTTCCGCAAGCAGGTTGAAAAGGGCCTGGTGTATCGCTATGGCGACCCGGTGCCGCAAGAGGCGCGGGAGCGTGCCGATTACGAGATGAGCGTTATCATCCAGCAAGGGTTCCCGGCGTACTTTCTCATCGTGCAAGAATATATCGAGTGGGCTCGAAGCCAGGGCATTGGCGTTGGGCCGGGTCGTGGTTCGGCGGCAGGTGCTATCGTGGCCTACGCTATGGGCATCACCGACCTTGATCCGCTTTCAAACGGCTTGTTGTTCGAGCGCTTTCTTTCTCCTGAACGTGTTGAGATGCCCGATATCGATGTCGACTTTGAAGATGAGCGTCGTGGCGAGGTTATCGAGCACATTAAAGATGTCTATGGCGAAGACCATGTAGCGGGCGTTATCACCTTTGGCACTATGCAAGCCAAGAATGCCGTGCGCGATGCGGCGCGCGTGCTTGATTATCCTTATTCGGTAGGCGATAAGGTAGCCAAGCTTATTGGCAGCGAGCTGGGCATTACCATCGATCAAGCCCTGGAAAAGAACCCAGATCTTAAAAGCGCCTACGACATGGAAGAGGATGTCCATCGCGTTATCGATGCAGCGCGCTCGATCGAAGGCCATGTGCGCGGCGAGGGCGTCCATGCTTGCGCCACCATTATTTGTCGCGATCCGATGAGTGATCACGTACCTTTGAAGCGCGACACTAAGGGTGGCGGCATTATCACTCAGTATGATGGCCACTACACGCCCGATTTAGGCCTGCTCAAAATGGACTTTTTGGGTTTGCGCACCTTAGGTGTGCTCTCGCGTGCGTGCCGCAATATTAAAACTCGCTTTGGCATTGATATTGTGCCGGAAGAGATTCCCACGAACGACCCTGAGGCCTTCAAGCTTATGCAGGGGCGCATCCCTAACCTGAATATGGATGGTTTGTTCCAGGTGGAAAGCGCTCTGTATGTAAGCCTGTTTAACCGTTTGCCCCCGCAACGCTTCTCCGACATTGTTGCCTCGATTGCCCTTAATCGCCCAGGTCCTTTAGAGTCGGGCATGGTTGAGGATTACATCAAGGTGGCCAGTGGCAAAACGCCCGTTCACTATTACGATGATCGGCTGCGTCCCCTTTTGGAAGAAACGTACGGCACCATGGTCTACCAGGAACAGATCATGCAGATCTCCATGGTAATGAGTGGTTTTTCAGCCGGCAAGGCCGATAAGCTGCGCAAAGCTATGGGTAAAAAGAAGATCGACGTTATGCGCCAGTTGCAGGAAGACTGGAATACAGGCGCCGTTGAAAACGGTTTTAGCCTCGAGATTGCCAAAAAGATTTGGGAAGACGCAGAAAAGTTTGCTAAGTATGCGTTTAATAAGTCGCATTCGGCGGCGTATGCCATTTTGGTTATGCGCACTGCCTATTTAAAGGCGCACTACCCTTATGACTACATGGCGGCTGTTTTGTCATCCTATATGGGCAATAGCGATCGCCTCATTAAATACATTGCCAGTTGTAATCACTCCAACATCCCGGTGCTGCCACCCGATGTTAATTCTTCAAATTTGGAATTTACTCCCTTAGATGAGGGTATTCGCTTTGGCCTGGCCGGTGTTCGCGGGGTGGGCGAAAAGGTTGCTCAGGTTATTATCGACGAGCGCGAAGCGGGCGGCCCGTATCAATCGCTGCACGACTTTGTTAAACGCGTTGATGCGAGCGCCTATAATCGCAAAACTCTTGAAGCGCTTATCAAATCGGGTGCTTTTGACTCAACAGGGTACACGCGCAAACAGCTGATGTACTTTGTGGATGAAACACCTCTGCTGGAAAGCGCAGCCAAGCGCCAAAAGGATAAAAACGCTGGTCAGCTTGACATGTTTAGCATGTTTGCCGATGTGGACGATACGTTCAAAGAAGAAGTTCCCCCTCCCGATGGCATCGAGTGGAACAAGCGCACACTCTTGGCTTTTGAGAAGGACATTCTCAAGATGTACGTTTCGGATCATCCGCTGCGCCCATACGAAACCTATCTCCAGCGCACCATTAAGTATTCTTTGGGCGATTTAGCCGATCGTGAAGAGGGCCTCTCGTCAGCCACGTTTGCGGGCATGATTTCGGAGGTGAATGTTCGTCGTACCAAGAAGGGCAAGCTTATGGCTAACTTTATCTTGGAAGATACAACAGGCCATGCGGAGTGCGTGTGCTTTGAATACGAAAAGTATCAGGCGGCTATTCACGAAGACGCGATTGTAACCTGCAAGGGTAAATTCGAAGTTAACGATCGTGGTAGCCAGATTGTGGTATACGAAGCCCAGCTCCTCGAGCTTTCCGAAGATCAGATGAACCTTGATCCGGTTCAGATGGAGCTTACCATTGCCGCTCACGAGTTAAACGCGGTAACCTCCGATAAGCTCATGCGTATTCTCAAGGCTCACCCTGGTAAAGATCCGATCATTTTATATGTGCGCCAGGCCAATGGCAGGCGGATGCGCGCCGAGTTGCCGGTGACGGTAAATTCAGACGCTTCGCTGCTTAAGGCTCACTTGCATGAGCTTTTTGGCCGTGCGGTATGGAAGGCGAGTTAGATCCGTGGTAATTGCAATGACGGTGTCCTATAACGGGGCACCGTTTTCAGGTTTTGCTCGCCAGCCCGGCCAGCTTACGGTGCAGGGCAGCCTTGAAGAGGCGCTTGCGCTTGTGTTTAGGCGCCCGATTGAAACCACGTGCGCGGGGCGTACCGATGCGGGCGTTCATGCTAAGGGGCAGGTGGTGAGCTTTACCGTAGCCGAGAGCGAGTGGCAAGAGCGCAGCGATTATAAGCTCTTACGCTCGCTCAACGCGCTGACTCATGAGGGCATTGCAGTACACAGCGTAAAGCTGCAAGCTGATGATTTTTCAGCACGGTTTTCGGCGGTGATGCGCGAATATCGCTACTTCATCTGCACCGATAAAGCAGCTCCTCTCATCATGCGCGACTTTTGTTGGCATCTTGGTCGCGATGTGGATGTGGATGCCATGCGCCAGGCAGCGTGCTTTTTGATAGGCGAGCACGATTTTAAGAGTTTTTGTATGGCAGCCTCAGCCCAGGGCAAACCCACCCAGCGCTATGTAAAACGTATCGATATCAACCGCGAAACCCTTATGGGCGAGCACTTGGTGGTTATCACCGTTGAGGGGAACGCTTTTTTGCACTCGATGGTGCGCACAATAGTGGGCAGTCTTGTTGCGGTGGGCTTAGGTAAACGCCCGCCTGAGTGGATAGCTCAGGTGCTTCAAGCCAAAAACCGCAGTGCAGCAGGGGAGAACGCCCCTGCGAAGGGCTTGATTTTTTGGCACGTTGATTATTCTGGGCAGCGTGTGCATAACCCAATATGCCATCAGCCAGAGTGCTCTTAGGCGATGACCTGGTAATACTCACTTTATTGCAGTAGTGCGCGAGAGAATTGAAGACTCTCGGCTTTGCCCTGGATGACAGCCGGTCTTTTGGGCAACTCTGCTATAGTGGGGCAGCTGTAGACCTCATGCGTTGTAGCCTAGCGGCAAAGAAGCGGCAGCATAGGGTCTTTCCTTTTTTCCGAGGGCACCATTTCTAGGAGGGCTGCTATGTCATCAACCGAAGCTGCAGGTCGCGCTACCTGGTCGGGGAAGTTAATGTTTGTCCTCTCGGCCGCTGCATCGGCAGTTGGCTTGGGCAGCATGTGGCGGTTTCCTTATCTGTCGGCCAAGTATGGTGGCGGCACCTTCCTGCTTACCTACCTTGTGTTGATGTTCACGATTGGAGTTGCTCTGCTGCTTCTTGAAACATCGCTGGGTCGAAAGACGGGCCAAAGCGCTATTGGTGCGTTTAAGGTGTTTGGCAAAAAGTATGCCTTTATCGGTATCTTCACCTCGGCCGTGCCCTTTATTATTGCTTCCTATTATTGCGTTATTGGCGGATGGGTTACGCGCTATTTAGCAGGCTATATTTCCGGGGAGTCCCATGCCCTTGCAGATGGGGGAGCATCGTTTACTTCGTTTATTACCAACGGAAGCGAAAGCATCATTTTTATTCTTATCTTTATGGTGCTTACCTTCTTCATTGTAGGGCGCGGCGTAAATGGCGGCATCGAAAAGGCTAACCTTATCATGATGCCCGTGCTGATTATTTTTGCCGCTGCTATTGCTGTATACGCTTTAACGCTGCCGGGTGCTGCAGACGGCTTATCTTATTATCTGGTGCCCGACCTGAGTAAGTTCTCGCCTGAACTCATTATTGCGGCTTTAGGTCAAACGTTCTTCACGCTGTCGCTGGCAATGGGCATTATGATCACCTATGGCTCTTACTTGGATAAATCAACCCGTCTGACCTC
>CAZDCX010000010.1:0-2723 GCA_964504115.1 uncultured Cryptobacterium sp. | reverse complement strand
AACGCCAATTCAAGCATCGTCTTGTGGCATACTTGGCGTTATGAGAGTTTCTATCGATACGTATATCCCTGGTCCTTCGCTGGTGCATGATAGCGATGCGCGCGTGAAGTTCATTTTGCTCTTAGTGCTTTCGGTGGCTGCTTTTTGCGTAACAACGTGGATGGGGCTTGTTCTTCTTGCTGGGGCTGTTGTGGCCTGCATTGTTGCGGCACACCTTCCCTGGCGGCGGCTTGCGCTTTTGTCGGTTCCGCTTCTGGTGGTTTTGGCCCTGGTATGGGTATGCAACGCCTTTATGTTTGATGTTTCAAATCCTGCTTCATCGGGGCTCATAGGGGCATCCGCCGGGTTTGTTGCCGGGTGGAAGCCGGTCGCTCTTATTGGTAGCTTTGGCTTTTCTCCTGAGGGATGCATGTACGGCCTCTTTTATGCGGTTCGCATCCTTTTGATATTGTTCGCGAGCTTTGTGGTGACCTTCACTACCACCGCAACGCAATTAACCGGCGCCTTTACCTCGCTCTTGGCACCCTTGCGTGTGGTCAAGGTGCCTGTAGACGATATTGCCATGATGCTCTCAATTGCGTTGCGCTTTATTCCTATTACAGCCGATGAAGTAACGCGCGTGCGCAATGCGCAACTTTTGCGAGGGGCTTCTTTTGGCAGCGGATCGATCTGGCAGCGTGTTACCGCATGGCAAACGGTGTTTGTACCCGTGATAGTGGGATTGTTTCGCCGTGCAGATGCACTTGCCGAGGCCATGGAAGCGCGCTGTTATGGTGCTGGCAAACGCAGTAGCCTGCATGAAACACGGTTTGCTCCCAGCCAGGCGCTCGTACTTGCCTGTGGTGTGGCGTTTTGTGTGGCGGTTGCTTGGGTGTGCTGAGGCGTTTGCTACCCTTGAGTTTTCGTGCGCTTTAGTGCTGCTGGCTGTGATTGAGCGTGTTGAGTGGTATGATTAATGAGTTTGTTTAAGACTTTCCAAGGAGGAAACAATGGGCGTCATCATCGATGTGTTTGGCCGTGAGATCCTTGATTCTCGTGGCAATCCAACCGTTGAAGTTGAGGTTATTCTGGACGACGGATCTATGGGTCGTGCAGCGGTTCCGTCAGGTGCGTCAACGGGTGCATTTGAAGCTGTTGAATTGCGCGACGGTGATGACGAGCGTTATCTGGGCAAAGGCACGTTAACCGCCGTTGCTCACGTTAACGAAGAAATCGCCGATGCTCTTATTGGCGTTGAGGCCGATGATCAGCGTGCTATCGACGAGGTTATGCGCGAACTTGATGGCACTCCCAACAAGGGTAACTTTGGTGCCAATGCTATCTTGGGTGTTTCGCTGGCATGCGCTAAGGCTGCTGCCGAATCAGCTGAGCTTCCGCTGTATAAGTATGTAGGTGGCGTTAACGCAAATCTCTTGCCTACACCTATGATGAACATTCTCAATGGCGGTGTTCATGCCGATAACAACGTTGACTTCCAGGAATTCATGATCATGCCGGTTGGTGCTCAGTCCTTCGCCGAGGCTCTGCGCTGGTGTGCCGAGATCTATCACACTCTCAAAAAGGTTTTGCATGATGCTGGCTTAGGCGGCGGCGTTGGCGACGAGGGTGGCTTTGCTCCTAACTTCACCACCAACGAAGAGCCGTTGCAGTACATCGTGAAGGCTTGCGAGGCTGCTGGTTACACCCCTGGCGAAGACATTATGTTTGCTATGGATCCGGCTTCTACCGAGTTCTACAACGCCGAAACGGGCAAATATGTTTTGGCGGGCGAAGGCCGCGAGCTTACCAGCGAAGAAATGGTTGAATACTGGGCTGCCTTGGTCGAGAAGTACCCCATTATTTCCATCGAAGACGGCATGGCTGAGGAAGATTGGGATGGCTGGAAGGCCTTGACCGATCGCATTGGTAATAAGGTTCAGTTGGTGGGCGACGATCTGTTTGTAACCAATTCTGAGCGCTTAGCAAAGGGCATCGAATTGGGCTGCGCTAACGCTATTTTGATTAAGGTTAACCAAATTGGTAGCCTGACCGAGACTCTCGAGGCTATTCAGATGGCAAAACAGGCGGGCTATGCTTGTGTTATGTCGCATCGTTCGGGCGAGACCGAAGACACCACCATTGCCGATTTGGCTGTTGCTACCAACGCAGGTCAAATCAAAACCGGTGCTCCTTGCCGCTCTGATCGCGTAGCAAAATACAATCAGCTGCTCCGCATCGAAGAAGAGCTGGATATGCAAAGTCAATATGCTGGCCTTGATGCTTTCTATAACATCAATCGCTAAACCAAAGCGTACGTTGTAGGTGGTGTGCTCCTAGCGTTGCCCCGCGAAGGGCGCGCAAAAGGGTTTAAGCGCCGCTGCGCTGGCGGGCTTGCATTACTAGGAACGCAGCTTGCAAGAATCGTAGCGTTTATCATCCCGAGGTTCGTTTGAGCCTCGGGATGTTTTATTTTGCTCGAGCTTAGGGAAGGGGAGCAGGCTTCTTGAGGTAAAAGCTTGTGCGCCTTAGGGATTACGCAAAACAGGTACGGGCTATCTATCTCGTCGTAAGAGCCCTTGGGGTAAGAGCTTGCTCGGTCAGCTTGTGGTAAAGCATTGAGAGAAATCGGGAGCGTAACCTGCCATCCGCATAACGCGCAGAAGGGCCCCGAGTAGACAATACTCGCACGCCTTAGTGCTCCGCGTTTATCAAGCTTTTAGTAAAACAAAGGGGAAGGCAGAGAC
>CAZDCX010000009.1:0-36384 GCA_964504115.1 uncultured Cryptobacterium sp. | reverse complement strand
AAAAAAGCAGCACCCCCTTGTGAGGGATGCTGCCATAGTACGTGATATCTTTGTGCGCTTTGCGCGATATCTTTGCGCTGGTATAGGTAAGCAATCTCGCTTGACTTTGGCTTCGCAACCAGCCACCAAAGGTGCGACTGAGGTAAAAGCCCCATCCAGCCTTAGCGCTTTGAGAACTGCGGGCGCTTGCGAGCCTTCTTCAAACCATACTTCTTGCGCTCAACCATACGGGAGTCGCGCGTCAGGTAACCAGCACGCTTCAACTCTGCACGATAATCGCCAGCCTCAAGAAGAGCACGAGCGATGCCGTGACGCAAAGCGCCAGCCTGACCAGAAACGCCGCCGCCATTGCAACGAGCAATTACATCAAAATGACCTTTGGTATCGGTAACTGCGAACGGAGTAGTTGCATAATCAACAAGAGCCTGGCGACCGAAAAACTCAACGCCATCGCGACCATTAACGGTTACTTTGCCCGTACCGGGAACAATACGTACGCGAGCGATTGCGTTCTTCCTGCGGCCCGTGCCGTAATAAATAGCTTCGCCTGCCATTAGTTATCCTCCATCTTGATCTCGCGGGGCTGTTGAGCCGTGTGCGGATGCTCGGAACCAGCATAAACCTTGAGCTTTTTGCCCATGGCACGACCGAGCGTGTTTTTGGGAAGCATGCCCTTTACTGCGTGCTCGATAACACGCTCTGGATGCTTTTCCATGGCCTCTTGGAAGGTCTCGCACTTCAAGCCACCGGGATAACCGCTGTGGCGGTAGTATTCCTTGTCCGTAGCCTTAACGCCTGTGATACGCACCTTGTCGGCATTGATGATGACAACAAAGTCACCCGTGTCGACGTGCGGGGTGTACTGAGGCTTATGCTTACCCTTAAGAATATGAGCGGCCTTCGAAGCAACGCGACCCAGAACCTGGTCCTTTGCGTCGATAAGAAGCCATTCGCGCTCAACTTCGTTGGGCTTTGCGTAATAGGTCTTCACAGTGTTTCCTCCATGTAAGTAACAAGTGTCGTTTTTCAAAAGATGCTTTCCAATACGAGGTGCGGGATCCTACTCCGCAGCTTTAGCCCCATCCTCAAAGCAAACCCTCTTCTTGGCTCTGGACTAACCAAAAAGCGCTGCTCAAAGTGGTAGCACAAAGTTCGTATCGCAAAAGCGCGCACGGGGCTTTTGAAAGCGAACTTTAGAAGTGTATAACGCCAATGGGCGTTTCGTCAATCGATTGCGCCTGCCATGCGAAATGATCTTCACGTTTTCTGCAGGATTTATGAGGTTTGCCAGCCTATAGAAGCAATGAGAAATGAGAGTGTCGCATCCGCGCCCGATAGAATTTACGGAGCTTACCACTCAATAGAAGAAATTGGCATTGGATGACTGTTTTCCTCGGTTGAAGTAACGCGCCCACTGTTAATTCGAATTACGCGATCGGCCATAGGAGCAAGGGCGGCGTTATGGGTAATAATCAACGCCGTGATGCCTTCGTTTCGGCAGGTGTCCTGCAGCAATTGTAAGATTTGTTTGCCAGTTGCATAATCAAGAGCCCCCGTAGGCTCATCGCATAATAAAAGCTTAGGGTTTTTGGCCAATGCGCGCGCTATGGCTACGCGCTGCTGCTCGCCGCCAGATAACTGAGCCGGAAAGTTATCAAGGCGATCGGCCAAACCCACGCGACAGAGCGTTTCTGATGCATCAAGCGAATCGGGGCAAATTTGCGCAGCAAGCTCAACATTTTCTCGCGCCGTTAGATTGGGAACCAGGTTGTAGAACTGGAACACAAAGCCCACTGCCATGCGCCGATATTCCACCAATTGCGACTCGTTATAGCGGGCAATATCAACACCATCCACCCTGACGGCGCCCGACGTTGCACAGTCCATTCCGCCCAAAATGTTAAGCGCTGTTGTTTTGCCAGCACCCGAGGCCCCTAAAATAACGGCAAGCTCCCCTTTTTCAACCGCAAAAGAAGCACCATCGAGCGCGTGAATTGTGGCTGTACCTTCGCCATAGCATTTGGTAACCGTATCGAATTCGATATAAGCCATGCCCCATCACTCTTTTTCGTTTTGCTCAGAAGAGTCTGCCTGGTTTGACTGAGCCGCATTGCGGGAGTTGGGTTTTTGACGAGGATGAAAATGATGGCGCAAAGCATCGCCCAATAAACGAAGCTTAATAACCACATAAACAGTAACAACAACTGCAACGAGCGAAACGATAATGCGGATTTCACCATCGGCCTTAGTAATAATCATGGCGCATATGGCCAAGAGCAACGTCCACGCCCACATAATAAGAACCGTGGTGCGCTGGCTAAAACCAACCTTCATGAGGCGATGATGGATATGCCCTTTGTCGGCTTCATCGATAGGTCGGTGTTCACGCTTGCGCCGCACAATGGCAAAAAAGGTATCGAGGATAGGAACGCCCGCTGCCAAAATAGGCACAAACAACGAAACGAAGAGAGCCGATCGGGCCACAGCGAACAGCGATACAACACCGATCGAAAACCCGAGCATTAAAGCGCCCGAATCACCCATAAATATCGAAGCGGGATAAAAGTTGTCTTTCAAAAATCCCACGCAAACGCCAACCAAGATAGCGCCAACCACCACGGCATCAAAACGGCCCGTCAAGAATGCCAAAACAACAATGGTTGTACCAGAAATTGCCGTGATACCCGCCGCGAGCCCATCAAGCCCGTCGATAAGGTTAATGATGTTGGCAAACGCCACAAGGTAAAAAATAGTAATCGGATAAGCTACCCAACCAAATTCAATGTAGCCTCGGCCAAAGGGATTATGGATACCCGAAAGCAAGAGCCCGGATGCTACCACAATACACGCAGCAACGATTTGGCCAATGAGTTTTGCTTTGGGTGGAAGGTCAAAAATATCGTCGGCCATGCCAACCAAAAACACAAATACAACGCCGCACGCAACCCCACCATAGTTGACATTCATATCGTCATGCTGAATGAAGGGATTCTGCCACCCTGCAAATTGAATACCAAGAAAAAGAACCACCAGGGCAACACATATGCCCCCAAACATAGCAACGCCGCCTAAACGAGGAATAGGCAGCATATTGATACGCCGGGCACTGGGGTAATCGATAGCATTAAGGCCAACGGCAATCTTTTTTGCCAGAGGAATAAAAAGTATGGTTGTTATTGCGGCAACCACAAAGAGCACGGCACACTCAGGCCAATTCATGTATGCCCTCCTTGGGTTTGTTTAATACGAACAACCATGCACTCATGTACACTAACCGATTATTATATACGCTTTGGCGACAATCGTGCAGTTTTCGCACAAGGAGGCAAATGACCTTCCACCATGTTTACAAAGGCTCCGTTGGGCTTTGCGGCGCCTTGCCAACTCTGCGCGATCACGGTAAGGTACACAAAAATGAGTTCTTGTTGTTGGGCGCATACCTTGTTAAGTAATCCTATCACCCAGCAGCATCAAAGCGAGCTTTTATAGCCAGCCGAAAGGAGACGTTATGAGCGCAATCGCAGTAGTGTACTTTACCAATACGGGCAATACCGAAGCAATTGCCGAGCTTGTTGCCGAAGGAGCACAAGAACAAGGTGCCGAAGCCAAGCTGTTTGAAGCCGACGGTTTTTCTGCCGCTGAAGTGGCACAATTTGACGCTTTTGCCCTTGGCTGCCCCGCCTGCGGTTCAGAGGAGTTAGACGAGGATGTATTTATTCCTCTCTTGGACGAGATTGAGCCTGAACTTGCGGGCAAAAAGGTTGTTTTGTTTGGTTCATATGGCCATGGCGGCGGCGTTTACCAAGACGATTGGAAAGATCGCGCCACCGCTGCTGGTTTAGACGTGGTTGACACGCTGGCAATCGAGGGGTATCCCGATTCCGATGATGATGTTGCTGCCGCTAAAGAGCTCGGTGCCAAACTGGCATAGCCACTACAGCAACAACAGGCTGCTCGCAACCACTATGCGAACAACGCACGCACATCAACCAAAGGCAAAATAAATGATGCAGTAAAACTGCCATGTAGAGCGCCTGACCACCAAGGTCGGGCGCTTTTTTGCTGGGGCCCCTTGGCCGCTCTTCCCTATTGCTCGGCTTCTGCTCCGATGGCTGCCCTATGCGCCTTGCTTCTGCTCTGATGGGCTGCCCTGCTGCTTTACGCAGACTCAACAAACGGTTTTGCGCTACCACTAGCCTGCCGCTACCTGATTACTCGTCACAGTCCTGCCGCTCCTCGGCAATCGCCAGCGCCTCGCGGCTTATCAAATGAGGCTTACTTGATAAGCAGCACCACACCAATAACCAGCAAGAGGCCATAGGTAAACTTCATAAACGTGTCTTGGCTGACCTTTTTTTGAATGCGACCGCCCAACCAGGTACCCAACAACAAAAGCGGTATACACACCAACAAAATAAACAGCCCACTGCCATCAAGGGCGCCGCTTTGAATGTTGTATAGGCCGTAAATACTATTCAGGAATACCCAGGTCATCGTAGTGGTTGCACGAAATGAATCTTTGTCTTTTAACTTCTGGATAGCATAGATTGCCAAAAACGACCCACCGGACACGAACATGCCTTGAATGATGCCCGCACATGCCAAAATGATATAGAGCATCCATTCCGGTAGAAACTTCTGTTTTTTGGTCAGAATGCTTCGAAGCGCAATGATAAGTACTGCCGCACCATAAACCTTGCTAAGCACCTCAACAGGTGCCACCTGGTCAAGCCACGCTCCAACAACCATAAACACCAGCATAACCAGTGTCATTTTTAAAACTTCACGCCACACTACGTGCTTAATGCTCGTAACAGCAATGGTTACGCTTGCAATAAAACCCGTCCAATTAAGCACTGCTATCGATGTATCAAGCCCGATTGTATACATACCAACGGGCATAGCAAAAATATTGCCTGCAAAGCCCGTGATGCCATTAATCAAATACGCAAAAAAGAATACGCCCCAAAATATATACGTTTCCATACAAATATCCCCTGCACTGCCCAACCATATTGAGCAGCTACCTCGCCTTACATCCTTTTTACTTCATACGCCTAGCCGATACAAGGGATATTTTTCTCTGCGTGTACCTATTCTGAAAAGTATTCTGCAGCCATAATGCACATGAATAAACCTAATTCCAAGAAGAATACAACCTCATAGGATCTTTCTCCTAGTTTGGATGCTTTATTCGGCATAATCTCGAGGGATTTCAGATGGTAAATATCTGGTAGCATGGGAAAAGGTTTTAGCGAGAAGGGATCGACAATGGCTCTTTCTGACATTTTGAATATTCAAGTAGTTGAAAATACCCCTGACAAATATGTTACTCACATGGTGGTAACTAAAGATATGCTCCAACCCCATGGCGTACTGCATGGTGGTATCAGTGCTGCTTTGGCCGAGAATGCCGCCAGCGAATGCTGCACACTTCACTCCGACATCAACAAGGTTCACTTCCTGGGGCTCGAGGTAAGCAGTACGCATCTCCTACCTGTTTTGGAAGGCGATACGGTTGAAACGGTGGCTACCCCCTTGCGCAAAGGTGGGCGCATTCAGTACTGGAAAATAGAGCAATTCCGTTTGAGTGACGGTGCTTTGTTTAATGTTTCACAGATGACCATGTATGCGCAAAAGCAGCATCCTCAGCAATAGCACAAACCAACCATACTATCGCCAAGCGCAAGAGATATGCTCCTTGTAGCTGAGCCTTTGCAACATGCAAACACCGCTTCGTTTGTGTTTAAAGGCTCTGCCACTAGTAGGCATATGATCTCTCATCACGCGGCAGTAAAACAAAGGAGTCTGCTATGGAGCGAGTCAATATTGAAGGGGGCGTGCTGGAAAGCATTCCCGATGAAAAGCTTTCTGCACGTATCCGCAGCCAAATCGAAAGCTCTTCCGAGGCGGCAGCTCCCCGTTTTGCGGCTACGGTGATGCTGGTGCGAAATTCGCAACCAGAGCAAACTAAATACCGAATTTCTAACGGTGTTTACCCCGATCAATTCCCTTCGGGGCAAGAAATCGAGGTTTTTATGCTGCGCCGCGTGAAGACCATGGATTTTGTGCCTGACGCGGTTGTCTTTCCTGGTGGGCGCGTTGACGAGCGCGATTCCAATCCCTCCCTGCCTTGGTTTGGGCCAACCCCGGCCCAGTGGGCTGGCTATATGAATTGCTCTGAAGAAACGGCACGCCGTGTGGTAGTGGCAGCAGCACGCGAGGTTTTTGAAGAGTGCGGTGTGCTCTTGGCAGGCCCCGATGAAGCCTCACTTGTCAGCGATTTGAGCGATCCTTCCTGGACGCGCGACCGCGAAGCACTTACTCACCATGAGCTTTCATTTGCCGATATGCTCATTCGGCGGGGGCTGGTACTGCGCAGCGATTTGCTTGGGCTTGTTTCAAACTGGTGCACCCCCGAATATGAGCCTAAGCGCTTTGATACCTTTTTCTTTTCAGCCCTTATGCCCGAAGGTCAACAGGCCGATGATAAAACCAGCGAAGCCCAGATTGCCGATTGGGTTACGCCCGCATATGCCATACAAAAGGCCGATGAGGAAAAGTGGTTTGTTGTTACCCCTACTGTTTACAATCTTACCTGTATAGCCAACGCCTCTGATGCGGCTGAGTTTGTAGCGCAGCGGCGCACGCTTCACAAAATAATGAAGCGCCCCGTTGTTAAAGAAGACGGAACTCTTGTGCTTCAGTGCAAACTGGCATAAATATTAAAGTTATGTGGCAATGGCCTTCCCTGCTGACATAACACCCTGGCGTGGCGGGCGCATCAATAGTGCAATCCAATGCGTGCGCCCCGATAATCCCAGCCCTATGACCTATTCGGGTACCAATACGTGGATTATTGCTGGTAAGCCCTTCGATTCTGCAACCTTGGGCGAGCACTCATGTGCGTTTCCAAAGGTTCCTGCTCAACAGGCCACCAACGACACTATTCACACGGGCAACGCTGCCACCCAGAGCGCGGAGTGCGTAGTAGTTGATCCCGCGCCAGCGGGCGAGCATATTGAAGCCATCCTTGATGTTTGCCGAGAGCAGAAGCTTGTTGTTGCCGCAATAGTTATGACGCACCACCACATCGACCATACCGAGGGCGCTGCGGAATTGAGTCAGGCCACCGGCGCGCCTATTTATGCCCGTGATATCGAAGCAGTGCCCGGCACGCTGCCCCTGCCCGCCGGCACGTTTAGTCCCTTTGATGGTGCGCCTTGCATGAGCATCGTCAATCTGCCTGGGCACTCCCCCGATTCGGTAGGCATCGCGCTTACCAGCGAGCATGCCATCATAACAGGCGATGTGATATTCCGGCACGGGCCAACCGTGGTGTATTACCCCGAGGGGCATTTAGGAAGCTACCTCGCCACGCTTGATAACCTTGATCAGCTTGTTGAGAAGGATCATATAACCTGCTTTTTACCAGGTCATGGGTATCCGATAACCAATCCTAAAGAGAGTATTGCTGCCACGCGCGAGCATCGCCTTGAGCGATTGGATCAGATTCGCTCGGCACTTGCTTCTGGTGTTCCTGCCAAAGCAGAAGATTTATATCGCGTGGTGTATCAAGAAACCGATCCGCGTTTGAGAGATGCCGCCATCCGCAGCATTAAAGCACAACTCGAATACCTCGGTTGCTTATAGGCGCGATTCACCGAATTACCAAAAGCGCCCGAGCAGACAATACTTGGCACGCCGCGAGTCTGCGCGTTTATCAAGCTTTTAGTAAAACAAAGGGGAAGGCAAATACGACGCACGCACGGTGCAGGGTATCCCTACACCTTTTGGTTGCGAATCCGGGGCCTTCCTTTTTCAAGTTTTACTAAAAGCTTGCGCTTCGCAATGCGGCTTGCAAGCATCATCTACTCGGGGCTTATGTGAGATACGCAGCAGGCACAGTACCAACAAAGGTATTCGCACAAGGAGCCCTTGGGGTAAGAGGTTGCGAGGGAATCTGGAGCGCGGTTTTCAAGAGAACAATGCAAAGCACAAGCCACTATTTTTTGAGCAGGTGTTTTGGGATTCCCTGAACCTTTTATCAAATCGTTCTTCGCTTGTGCCCTTATGTTCTCTTGAAAACCGAAACAAGCGGAAGCTGACCGCGCAAGCTCTTACCCGAGGGCTCCATGGTTTAAGGGAGGGCTATCAGCCAAAATCCTCATAGTGGCTTCGGCAAGAAAGACAATAGCGGGCGATCCCTTAAAACCCGTACGGCGAAGCAACGCATGAATGAAGCTAGCTGTGCCGCGAAGTATCCTAAACTCCACGCGAACAAAATGGGCCGCTCGAGTGAGCAGCCCATTGATGCGATAAGTTTTTCGCTTTGGAATTAAAGCTTCAAACCTGTCAAGAAACCATCGCGGATAGCCTCGAGGCAACGCTTGAACTCAGGCGTACCATAAGGATCGTTTGCAGCGACGCCTTCCCAATCGGTGTGAGGAGAAGCATTACCAATGAGGTGCAGATGCTCTTCACCGATGAGACCCTTAGCAGCATCATACAGATCGGTGTTGTCGGTGCAAACCGTGCCAGTAATGATGGTGTCAGCAGGAACGGTGAACTCCTTGCCCTCTGCGTCTTCACAAAGAACGCCTTCGTCGGTGTAAGCCTTTACCTTGGTGGAGGTAAGGATCTTAACGCCTTCGCTCTTCAGCTTCTTCAGCTCGGGGTTCTTATCGATAATGCCAATTTCAGCGCCAGCCTTCTTGTTCGGCTCGATAACGGTAAGCTCGCGGCCTTCGTTCATAGCAGAAGCAACCTCGATGCCAGCAAAGCCGCCACCGATAACTGCCAAGCGCTTCTTAACCAGCAAGTGAGTATTCAAACCCCACTTCATCAGACCAAGAGGAGCACCCAGAACACCCATACCGAAGCAGGACAGGCCCCACATGAAGCCCATGCCGTCAGTGCCGTTGCCCTCTACCAATTCCTTCAAAGCGTGGGAATCGATAACATTCTTGCGATCCTTACCGGGAACATCAGGAGAAACCGTCTCAGGACCAACAGCCAAGATAACCTCGTCAGCGCCAAAGTTCTTGATGAATGCAGCATCAACCTCGGTGTTCAGGCGAACATCCAAATCAAGACGCTTAATCTCGTTGGTATACCAATCAACCAGCGGAGGCAGCTCTTCGTTGAGAACCTGAGCTAGTGTTAACAAACCACAAGGCTTGCTCTTCTTGTCTACCACGACAACATTCTTGAAGCCACGGATCTTGAGTGTACGAGCTGCTTCCAGACCAGAAGGACCAGCGCCAACGATGAGGATTTTCTTCTCGGCCTCTTCGGGGGTTGCCGGATGATCTTGCGGAAGACCAAGCTCGGAGAAGTAAACATTGGGGTTAACGGAGCACTTGCAAGGCTTGCCGATGAAGATGTTGTCGAGGCAGCGAGAGCACACGATACAAGGACGAACTTCTTCGGAGCGATCCTCAGCAACCTTAATGCCCATTTCAGGCTCAGCAATCCAGTGACGAGCCATACCAGCAGCATCGCCCGAACCATCGGCCAAGATCTGCTCGCATACATCAAGGTGATTGATACGCGTGCCAGGGAAGCAAGGCAGGTTGGTGTACTTCTTGGCTTCCTTGGACAGGTAAATAAATTCACCCTCGGGAACCAGCTGGTTAGCAACAGGGCGAGGAGCCTCATGGAAGCCAGCCTGAATGGACCATGCATCGATGCCGTGAGCCTCAACCGTCTCGATAACCTCTTTGAGGTCTTCCACGCGCTGACCGCCGGGCATCAAGTCGTCAGCAGAGTAACGAATCAAGATAGGCATATCATCGCCGCAGGTCTTATGAATCTCGTCGATGATCTCGGTGAGCAAGCGGCAACGGTTCTCGGTGGAGCCACCATATTCATCAGTACGATGGTTGGAGTACTTCGAAATAAAGCGCATAACCATGTAACCGATACCAGCATGGATCTCGATAATATCGATGCCAGCCTTCTTGCAGCGAGCAGCAGCTTCGCCGTACTGCTTAACAACGATAGCAATTTCTTCCTTGGTGAATTCCTTCTCAGGCATACCTACGAAAGGACCAGATACCACGTCGATGGACGGTGCATAAGAGTGCAGCTCGTCCTCGCCGGTTGCACGCCACTCGTAGCAAAGCTGCAACTGAGCAGCGAGTTTTGCACCATGTTTGTGGCATACCTCAGCGGTACGAGTAAGGCCAGGCAGGAAGCAATCGTCCCAAACGCCTACCGCACCAGTGGTGGTGTGATACTTAGGATGCGTATCGAATACGTCGCACACATAGCAGGAACCGAGCTCGATCAGAGCGGCACCGCCCTTTGCGCGCTGCTCGTAAAAATCAACGAGCTGATCGCCGATATGATAGTTATCGGCTTTCTCAATGGTCATTGGCAACATAACGAAACGATTTCGCAACTCTACATTGCCGATTTTGAACGGCTTATTTAGTAGTTCGTACTTCACTTCGCAGCCCCTTTCGTAAGAACAAAAGTAGTGAACTTCTCTTTGCGCTTCTCTCCAGAGCGCAATCAGTCATACCTGGCACCGATCATTAACACAAAAAGGCATGAGCCCCTCTTCGGTGGCTTATGCCCAAACCAAGGTTAATGATCTATACCAGTGATGACCAATCGCTGACACTCCTTCGCGTTACGATATTGTAAAACAGGTAAATCCTTTAAATGGTGACATTATGCGGAATTTGCGCTTTTCTGCACGGAAATTATGAATCACGAGAAACATATTGCTTCTGTCAAACGATTCATAGGTACACAGTTTTGAGTTTTCGTCCGTATCGGCGGGCTTTAACGCTAAACTTACCCCTAAACATGAACGTCACGACAAGGAAGATGTATGGGAGCGCTGAATACCAAACTTCTAATCGCTCAAGCTTTGGTAGACCTGTGTGAAGAAAAATCTCTGAAAAAAGTATCCATTAGCGATATTGTTGAGCGTACTGGTAAAAATCGCAAAACGTTTTACTACCATTTTGAAGATAAGAACGATCTTATTATTTGGAAGTTTCGCTACGATTTGGGTACCGAGCTGCAGCAGCGCTTCCCTGAAAACATTTTGGTATACGAGCCCAATTCCGATAGCAGTGTTGCTCAGTTTCCGTTTTACATCACTCAAAAATCGGGTGTTCGATCGCTTGATCACTCGCAGTTTTTTGCCTCATTTGCAGTAACCCTTGAGCATAATCGGTCGTTTTATGCGCAAGTGTTTACCGAAACCGGGCCGGGCACCTTGCATGATTACTTATTTGACCTGTACCAACCTGCCCTGCGCAACGATATTGTTATCATTTTGGCTAATCGCTATCTGCCAGAAGAAAACATCGATTTTTTGAGCGAGTTTTACACCTGCGCATTTTTGAGCTACTTCATTCGCAAGTGCGGGCAGCCAAACGTTAAGAATCTAGCCCACAATGCAGGGCCCTTCGCCAATATCATTCACAGCTCACTTGAAAGCGAAATAAAGGAAGCGCAGCTGCGCCGAAACCTCTAAGCTTTGCGCATCTTACAGGCCATAAACCTGCGCGCTGCTTGATGCCCGCTTTTCAGCAACCATGGCGCCCGTGCGTCGGCTGAAAAAAAGCGGACCTGTGCCTTGGAGTTTTGCGGCTTGCGGTTTGCGGCTCCCCACAACACCCTAATCGCAGTAGCGCTCCATAATAAGCGGCGCCGAAATGTACACCATGATCTGATCGGTGCCTTCTGCAATTTGGTTACCGCGACAATCCTGCCAAATAGTGCTCACGCGCGAGCTTTCGGTATAGCCTAGGCCGCCCAAAATCTGCATGGCATCACTGGCCACCTGCGTGGCAGTTTTAGGAATGTAGCGCTTCATGAGCGAAACTGCCAAGCGCTTATCGGCCGTGCCCTGCTCCATCGACCATGCCGCTTGATAGAGCATGGCACGCATGGTGCGCAGCCTTACTTCCATATCGGTTAGCATCTGCTCTATCTGCTGAAACGTGCTGATAGAAACGCCGAACGCTTGCCGGTTGCGCGCATTGGCAACCGCATCCTCCATGGCAGCCTGCGCCATTCCAAGCGAAGAAGCGCACGTAAACACGCGCCCCGATTCGAGCAGTTTGAATAAGTGGCGAAACCCCCCTTGGTGCCCCTGCAAGCGGTATTCGGGCTTGAGCTCAACATTTTCAAACGAAACTGAGGCAAAAGGCACAAGCGACTGACCAATCTTATTGATAGGTACCGCCCGAATACCCGGCAAGTCATGCGGAACCAGCCAGAAGGAAAGCGGCGGGTACTTATCGGCTGAATTGGCATCTTTGTCGATAGCGGCCACCAAAATGTTGGGTGAGTACTCGCCATTGTTCACGTACGTCTTGCGGCCGTTGAGCAGCAAGCGGCCATCGATGGTTTTAACCGAGGTGGTCATGCTCATGGTATCGGAACCTGCATTGGGCTCAGAAACGCCGAGTGAAAACATCAACCGCCCCGAATTGCGATAGTCGGTAAGTACCTCGGAAAACATACCCTCATCAGCAAAGCCACCGATAATTTGCAAGTTAAAAAGGTCGTTTTGAAACGGCAGCGATGCCCCCGCACAGCGTGAAAGCTCTTCCAGGATGAGCACCTGGGACATAATGCTCATTCCGCTCTTGCCTTGAGCCCCATCCTCAAAACTGAAGTAGCGATCGACAAAGCCGCGCATCACCTCATCGGGCAAGCCTTGATCTTTGCGCCATTGAAACACATGGTCAGGCGTAAAGACCAATTCGCCAAATTCGCGAAACGTTGCAATAATATTTTTTTGATAGTTGGTAAGCGAGAAATCCACAATACCATCCCCACGTATCTTGCTTTAGCGGCCCTTCCACACGGGCTCGCGCTTTTCAGCAAATGCCGTAGCGCCCTCGATCTTATCCTCGCTGTTTTGGGTAATCTCTTCGATGCGCTCGAGTGTTTCCCAACCCTGGGAGGGATACATGATGCTTTCGCCCATGGTTGCATAAGCGGTGCGCTTGGTGCATTCAATAGCCAGCGGGGCGCCCTTACAAATAAGACGCGTCATAGCGATGGCCTCATCAAGCACCTTGCCGGGCTCAACAACTTTATTGATCAAGAAGCAGTCAAGAGCCTTTTGCGCCGAAAACGGCTCGCACGTAAGCATAAGCTCCATAGCAGCCTTAGCGGGAACCATCTGCATGATGCGCATAAGCAACCCGCCGCCTGCTGCGGTAAGGCCTCGGCGTGGCTCAGGCAAAGAGAAGGTGGAGGTGGTATCGGCAATAGCAAGGTCGCATGCAACAATAACCTCGAGGCCGCCACCTAAAACGCGGCCATTAGCAGCAGCAATTAAGGGCTTAGAAATATAGCGCTTAGTCATACCCGCAAACCCGCTTTTTTCATACCCTTTGGGTGCGTGGTGGGTGCCAGCAGCAATTTCCTTCAAATCAGAACCGGCGCAAAAACAATCGCCCACATTGGTCATGATGCAACAACGCAAACTATCTGTTGCCTCAAGATAATCAAACGCTTCGCACAGCTCGCGCCACATCTCGTTGTTGAGCGCATTTTTCGCCTCGGGGCGATTGAGCGTTATGATAAAAATTCCTTCGCGCTCTTCGGTAAGAATTGTGTTGTAGGCCATATCTCTCCCCTTCTTATAACAAGCTTGCTTTGCAGCTCTGAGCTTATTCTAAAACTCACAGCGATAAGATGGGATGGAGAATCGCAGTTACTTTCCCCCGTGCCCAGCGCCGCTGCACGGACACGCTATACCAGCACCCGTTGACGCCGGGAGGACGTAAAACCTTTGTCAGAGCCTCCGCGCGGGCGCGCCAGCCAGGCACCGCTACCACCCAAGTGCACAACGCAGGCCCAGGGCTTCGCACACAGAAGTGCCCGCCACACACAAAGCCATAGCGTCTTGGGTGAGAAGAGCACCCTATCAAACCCTCTTCCTTTACTGGCATGTTTCCCTACGGATGGGCAGGTGTTACCCGTTGAGCGCGCCTTTAAGTTGCTACAATGAAGCAAGCCCAAAGAAAAGAGGTTGAGATGAAGATTCTCGCTATTAATGGCAGCCACCGCGCTGGCCAAAACACCGCTACCTTGCTTTCGCTTGCACTTGAAGAAGCCCAGGCCAAAGGCGCAGAAACCGAGCTGGTTGAGCTTTCTGAGCTTGATATCCAATACTGTACGGGCTGCAATCGCTGTTTGGGAAAGCCCCTTTGTTCACTGAGCGATGATATGAACGAGCTTAAAGAAAAGATGCTAGCAGCCGATGGCATTATTTTGGGGTCGCCCGACTACTTTAGCAATGTAACGGCGCGTACCAAATGCTTTATTGATCGCACGCGGCCTTTGCACATGACCTCAAACCAACTCAAGGGCAAAGTCGGCGGCTACCTTACCATGTCGGGTCTGGACAACTGCGGATCAGAGGCTACCAACCATGTGCTGGATAACTTTTTTGCCACCCACGAAATGATCGTTGTGCATCCGCGCCCCCAAGGCCCAGTGCTCGGATCGGGCATCACTGGTTCGCTGATGGCAGGCATGAAGGATGGCAAGCCCCGCTGGCGCCGCAGTGTTGAGGAAGATCCTATTGCTCCTTTGCTTGCCCGACAACTTGGCCGCGACATGGTTGACCTCATCAAGCGGCTCAATCCTTCCGCCGCGTGGCTGATTTAAAACGCTCGAGACAAAACGCTTGTGGCCTGCGCTAACCGTACAAGACTGGCCGACGGCGCACTTGCTTGGCCGGGGATATACGCGCTCACAGAAGTTACCCCTCCCCTGAAAAGAAAGAAGGAAGGCAGTTATGCGAATAGTTTTATGCGGCGATATGCTCTTTTCAAGCCGCAATCTGGTAAACCGAATCGATAAGCGCATCGTTGATTTGCTGACCAATGCCGATGCTGTTTTTGCGAACGCCGAGTTCAGCACTCCTCAGCGCAACACCCCACCGGGGCTTTGCATGTACCTTACCTCGGTTCGCCCCGAGACCTTAGATGAGCTGGTTGACCTGAACATTAAGCTGGTATCTTTTGCGAACAACCACACAACCGATTACGGCCCGCAAGGTGCCTTGGAAACTATGGAAGCGGCCGAGGCGCGAGGCCTCATCCCCTGCGGTGTTGGCCGCAACTTAGACGATGCTCGAAAGGCGCGCTTCCTCGATACGCCGCAGGGACGCGTTGCCGTTGTTGCCTGTTCTTCAACGTGGGCAGAGCGCGCGCTTGCCAGCAACGCTAACGCCGACGTAGTGGCACGGCCTGGTTTGTGCCCGCTGCGCTGGGGAAGATCATATGTACTGCCCGATGAACAGTTTGAACAGTTGCGCACCATCGATGCCATGCTCGGCACCGACGAGAGCATGCGCGAGGTAAGCCGGGTAGAAACTTGGGAGCCTCCTACCGATGATGCCTTTAAGTTTGGCTCGCCCATGAACGGTAACCTTCAAATCGAGCGCGGCGAGCGAGCCTACGTACGCGATTACGTACACGAGCCCGACCAAGAGGCCATTCTTGCCAGCATCCGCGATGCCGCCCGCAGGTCGGACGTAGTTATTGCCACCCTCCATACCCATGAAGGCATGAACGAGAACTGGTACGACACCTATGCCCCTCATTTCGTGGAGGACTTTGCCCGCGCCACCATTGATGCTGGTGCCACGTGCTTCATCGGCCAAGGTGCCCACTTCCCTCGCGGCGTAGAGGTATATAACGGTCATCCGATTTTCTATAACTTGGGCAGCTTACTTATGGAATTTGAGGCGGGCGAATCGATGATTTCCCCCGAGATGTATGAAACGTACCATCTTGGCCCGAGTGCCCATCCTTCAGATTTGCATTGTAATCGCGCTAAAAAACCTAATGGCAGCTGGAATGGCTTCTATTCCGAGCGGCGCTTCTCAACCAATTTCTTAGTTGTTTTGGATGTTGAAGCGGGCAAGGCCACATACTCTCTGGTGCCGCTTGATTTGGATATGCACCGCGATAACAATTTGCTTCGAGGTTTGCCTGAATTATCGACGCCCGATGAAGGCGAAGCGTTTGCCTGCTACCTTGATGACGCAAGCAAGCGTTACGGCCTAACCTTTACCTATCACAACGATTCGGGCTGGATCACGATCGATGAATAGTCCTAGGACAGGCTTGTGGCCTGGGCTATTTAAGCGGAATATGAACACAAGCCGTTTGGTTTACACCGCATAGAGCACAGAAGAGCAGGTTTTACGCCTGCTCTTCTTGTGTGAGGTCTAAAACACGCGTGGCAATACGCTGTGAGAGAGCCAGCGAATGAGAAACCATAATCAGCCCAGCATCGTAAGAAGCACAGTACTGCAAAATAGCCTCCCAAATAGTCACTTGGGTTATTGCGTCAAGCATGGTTGAAATCTCGTCGGCAATAAGGAACCGCGGTCGCGTTCGTAGAGCGCGAGCAATACAACACCGCTGCATCTCGCCTCCGGATAATTCGCGCGGGTAGCGCGAGAGCCACTCTTCGTGAATGCCCAAGGTGCGCAATAAATCCTGATCAAGGCTCCCCGCTTCAAGCAACGAATCTTTGATGCGTAAACGCGGATCAAGGGCTGTTTCGGGGTGCTGCCATATCAGCTGGATCGGACTCACACCACTCCGTGGCACTGGCGCTCCATCAAGAAGCACTTCGCCCAGGTCCAAAGTGAGATAACCTGCCAAGGCACGGCAGAGGGTCGTTTTTCCAAAACCTGAAGGAGCCTGCAAACACAAGCGCTCATTGCTTGAGACGCTAAAGCTCAAGTTTTGAAACACTGGTTTGCCTTGCGTGTAAGCAAAGGTTGCCTTGCGAAGCTCGAGCGTACTCATTTCTGCTCCTGAGAATGGTTTTTATCAGATGGTGGGTACCCCTCGCACTCTGCGCGCGCGGCAGAAGAGGATTGCTTTGCATTGTCGGGAGCAGCTGCTTTGGCTTGCACCACCGCAAAATCATGCTCGGGCAGCGCGTGCCAGAGCTGGCGCGAGAAAGGATGCTGCAGCAAACGTGGGGAAGCAAAGTTTTCAACCGCCGTCTCTTCCACAACCGTGCCATCTTTGAATACCGCAACGCGGTCGGCCACGCGCAACGCCAGCTCGATATCGTGCGTAATAAGCAGCACACCTCCGCCTTGGTTCGCAAACGCGCGAAAATCTTCCATGGCCTTAACGGCAAGTTCTAAATCCAAGCCCGGCGTTGGCTCGTCGGCAATAATCAGCCGCGGGTTGTTAATGAGCGCTGTTGCCAAGAGCACGCGGCGCGCCATGCCACCTGAAAGCTCAAAGGGGTACAGCTCTTCTACTTCCGAGGCCAACCCATAGCGCTCAAACAGCGCCTGCCGATCGCGCTTACTGCCGCCAATTTGCTTGCCCACCTTCATAAGCGGATCTAACGACGAAATGCTTTGGGGCACAAAAGCGATTTCCCTGCCCCGCAAACGAGCAAGCCCTTGCGCATCTTGGGCCTCGCCATCAAAATAGATGGATCCTTCTACCTGGGAATTTGGTGCATACAAACCCATAATGGCATCGGCCAGTAGCGTTTTACCCGAACCGGATGCCCCCACAATGGCAACAATCTCGCCAGCATGAACCGAAATACTCAGGTCGTTTATAACACGCGAAGTACGCTTTTCACCTGCCCAGTAGCTGGTTTGATAATCGTAGAGCGAAAAGCTGATGGACAAATGCCCCACCTGCAACAAATGATGCCCGCCGGCATGATGCGTTTGCTGGGCGTGTGAGTGGTGATGATGATATTCGCTGTGATGATGATCCCGCATGCCTACTCCTGAGCTCGTGCTGGGTCAACCAGCTTGCGCACGCCTTGGCCTGCCACATCAAAGAGCAACACAACTGCCAAAAGTGCCAAACCAGGAAACACCGCCAGCCACCACATACCAGTAGCAATATAGTTCATCGACTCACTCAAAATAACACCGATAGCAGGCTGCTCGGGCGATAGACCAAATCCTAAAAAGGTGATGGCAGATTCATGCAAAATAGCATGCGGGAATAAGAGAATAAGCCCCACAATAAATTGAGGCAGCACTGCTGGCACCATATGATGCCACGCAATAGCAGCGCGGCTCTGCCCAAGCTTTTGCGCTGCCTGCACATAGGAGCTTTGCTTGACCTGCAGTACCTCGGCACGCACAACACGACACAAGCTTGGCCAATGCGTCACCGCCACACCAATCGTAACGCCCCAAAAGCCTTTACCCAATGCATAAGAGATAAGCAGCAACAGCACAATGTGAGGAATACCCATCATGAGGTCGATGAGCCAGGTGATACAAGCATCCACCTTCTTGCCCCCAAGGGCGGCGGCTGTGCCTAATACCAGCGCAATAAGCGATGAAACTCCCGCCGCCAAGAGGCCAATGCCAATACTTGTTGCAAGCCCCGAAAGGGTGCGCAAAAACATATCGCGGCCCAAGTTATCGGTTCCAAAAGGATGCTGAAAACTGGGCGGCTGGTTCTTGAGGGTAAGATCTGTTGCGGTTGCCAAAGGCATAAGCAAAACGCCGCTTATTGCAACTGCAAGCAAAAGGCCAAGCGCAACTATGCACACAACCAGCGTTTTTTTGCGGTTGGTAAGCTTAGCTACCCGAGGCGTATGGAAAAGCGTTGCGGTGCTAGCGGTCATGCGGCACCACCGCCTCGTTTAATACGCGGGTCAACAACGCAGTAAAGTACGTTGGCTATGAGGTTGCCCCCAAACACCAAGGCAGCCGAAACCAACGCAATGCCCACCAAAAGTGCCACATCACCGCCAACGCCAGCTGTTACTGCCGCCTGGCCAAGCCCCGGGTACGAGAACACCTGCTCAACCAGAACCGACCCGCCAAAAATTTCCGAGATTGAGGCAAACTGCAAAGTGAGCGCTGGTAAGAGCACATTGCGCAGCCCATGAGCGCGCGCAGCCTGAATTCGGCTCATACCCCGTGCTTGAGCAAAGCGAATATAGTCGCTTTCCATAATGTCGATTGTTTTTTCGCGGGTATGCAGGGCAATATTGGCCACACCCACAATAGAGAGCGTAAGCGCCGGCAAAATCATGTGATGCATGGCATCAAAAATGTTCACATCGGCAGCGCTTTTACCAATAGGAATCGAGAATCCCAGCGGAAACCACCCAAGCCATACCGAAAATATTACCAACATAATCAGGCCAAGCCAGAAGGTTGGAGTTGAAGCAAGCACAAAGCAATAAGCTTTTACCACGCGATCGATCCAGGTATCACGCTTGAGGCCTGCCAGTACCCCCAAAGCAAAGCCGATAACGCCCGAAAGCACCCAAGCGGTTGCCATAAGCGCAAGCGTATTGAGTGAGCGTGTTGCCAGCACCTGAGTTACAGGCGCGTTGTAGCGCAGCGATGTGCCCATGTCGCCCTGCAAGGCACTCACCAGCCAATTGATATAGCGCTCCCATAAAGGCGTATCAGCACCCCAGTAGCTGGCCAGTTGTGCACGCTTGGCCTCGCTCATATTGGCATAAGCTGCTTGCCCAACGTTGGCTTGAACAGGGTCGATAGGCGACATTCCCACCAAAATAAACGTAACAACACTGATCGCAAACATGAGCACGACAAACTTGATCACGTTGCGAAGCAAGGTCTGAGCAAACACCGATTGAGACTCTGCGCCCTTACCAGGGCGCAGAGCAGTCAATCTTGTTGTTTTCTCAGAAATGCTCACGTATTACTACTCCCACGTCCACTGATCGACGTTGTTCACCAACGACCAGCCATGCCCATGGGGATGCGGCTTTTGCTGAGCTACCTGCAAACCCGCACGCTTAAAGTACAGGTGATCAATGTTGGCGAGCCACACCCATGTGGCAGCACCTACAGGCGCAATGCCATCGGTGCCATCCCATTGTGCAAGCTTCCATTCGTCATACGATTCTTCAACCGACGTTTTTGCGAGGGCGGCGTCTAAATGTTTGTCAACGGTAGCACTTTCGTAGGAAGCAAAGTTGCCCCAGCCCGATGAGTAGTTCAGGTCGTACACCTCAACAGGGCTATTGGACCCCCAGCCCCACAAAATGGGCTCTGAAAACTCCTTGGGATACAAGTCATCCCAGCCAGCACCGCTTACCGTAACCTCAATGCCCACTTCGGCCAGCTGATTGGACACCTCGGTTGCAAGAGCCTGGCGAACAGAATCGTCTGCGCTGTAATTGAGCGTAAAGGCAGCCCGCAGTCCATCCTTCTCGTATATGCCATCAGAGCCTTGTGACCAGCCTGCTTCTTCCAACAGCGATTTGGCATAGGCGGTATCGGTTTCGACCTTCATGTCATCCGATGCCCAAGGCATGCCATCAGAAACGCTATAGGCAGGCGTGCCGTATCCGTTGAGAACGTTTTGGATCAGGGCATCGCGATCGATTGCATAATTGATGGCACGGCGCAAAGCAACATCCTGCGTTACCGCATTGCCCTTTTCGTAGGTTGCATCTCCATCTTGTTTGGTGCTGCCCGGCTGGGTGGTTGGCAGCGAGATACCACGGCTATCAACCGATTCGCACACCAATAGCTCGTAATTATCGGGTGTGGAATCGACTTTGGTGGCAGCCGTGTAGGCAACATCAACCTCGCCCGATTGAGCAGCCGCTAGGGACGCGTCTTCCTCCATGAATACCACAATCAACCGCTCGATAAGCGGGGCATCGCCGTAATAGCTGGGGTTAGCCTTCAAAATAACTTGCTGCCCCTGATCCCACTGCTCAAGCATATAGCGCCCTGAACCGATGGGGTTAGCGCCGTATGTTTTGGAATCATAGGCATGCTCGGGCACAATGCCCACTACTGCCAGGGTATACAACAACGCATTAAAGGGCTTGTTCAGATGAAGCTCTACCACGGTATCGCTTAGCGCTACGGCCTCATCCACCATTGATAAGTCTGCCTCGGCGGCCTCAGCTGCATTGATGCCATTAATAGTGAAAGCAACATCAGAGGCAGTAAGGGGCTCGCCATCACTAAATACAACATCGTCGCGGATCTCAAAGGTCCACGTAAGACCATCTTCGCTGCACGAATATGACGTTGCAAGATCGTTGACAAAATTCAGATCGGTGTCGGTAGTGATGAGGGTTGATTGAATAAGCGGCTCGTGCACGTGTTCACCGCAACCCCAAGAAAAAAGCGGATCAAAGCCCGCCGCAGGCTCGCTGCCGGTAGTCATAGAAACGACCACCTCATTTGCGTTGCCGGTTACCGAGCCCGCCGCTGACGATGCAGAAGTGTTTGACGAGCAAGCACTCAGCACCCCTCCAAACGATAAGGCAGCTGCACCTACACCCATGTATTTTAAAAACGAGCGTCTTGTCATAGTCATGGCGGCTTATCCCTTCTTTTATGTAGCCCTGCTCACTGTGCACGGCTTTGAGCCCTTAGCAACGCCACCCTCTTATCGCTGACTTGGTAGCGCGCTATCAGTTTGATCAGCGCAGCGCTACCTGCCTACCATTGAGGGTATTACGTTTCCATTATTCGTAATACTAACAGAAGTGTGACGTTTTTTGGATAATTATTACCAACGCTTGCAAAAAAGCGGCTAACGGCAGTAAAGAGCAAGCAGTCCTTCCTCCCTCCGCACCGTACGCGCTAAAAAAGCTCCCACGCAAACAAAAAACGGCCGCACCCACAAAGGGATGCAGCCGTTTTGTATGACTTAACGCAATGCGTACACAAATACGTTGGATTAAAGCCTTACTCCCAGGTGCAAGGAGCTTCGCCAGCAAGCTGACGCTTGGACTTAAAGATGGTGTCTGGAATAGGCTCACCATGGTAAACACCTACGCCGCCCTCATCCTCGATAGCAGCAATCTCAGCGTCGGTGTAGCCGTACTTCTCCATGATTTCCTTGGTGTGGTAACCAATAGGCTTAGCCAAAATAACAGGAGGATCGCCAGCAGAACCAAAGCGAAGCGGGGTCATAGGCAAAGCACGCGTGCCATACTCATCGTAATCAACATAACGCAAGGAATCGTTATCGTAAGCCTCGTCGTCTTTGATGATGTCGGTGTAACGGAACAACTTCTGTGCCGGAACCTGATGCTCGCGGAACTGCTCCATCCAGTAATCAAATGGCTTCTTTGCAAAGGCCTCTTCAAGCCAGGTAATAACCTCAGGGCTCTTGCCGGATGCCTTCAAGTGTGGCAGATCCTTGGTATCAGGATTGTCAATCTGATCCTCGCGGAAGAACAGGCGCATCATCATTTCATAGTACCTGTCGTACTGAGGCATGCAGATGTAAATCCACTTGTCGTCGGAAGTCTTGTAGGTGTTGTTGAACGGATTGCTTACCGCCGTGCGGGATTTAGGATAGTCGGCACCAAACTGCTGAGCGCAAATTCCGATGTCGCCAGCAAAAATAGCAGCGCCATAGAGGTTGGTAACAACCTTTTCGCCTACGCCCGTGCGGGTACGGTTGAACAGAGCTGCGCAGATACCGCCAGCCAGCATGCAAGCAGCATTGTTGTCGCCAAAGGCCTGAGGTGCGATTGCAGGAGACTCGCCAGCCTCGCGGAAAACGTTAGCAACGCCACCACGAGCAGCCCAGCATACTGCATCGTAACCCGGGGAATCCTTTTCCTCGCCATACTCGCCATAGCCGCGCATCTGAGCCCAAATCAGCGTTGGGAACTCTTCGTGAATTGACTCCCAGTCAAGGCCGAGCTTCTTCAAAGCCTTGTCACGCAGGTTAACAACGAAAACGTCGGCATCAGCCAAGAGCTTCTTCATGAAGCCCATGCCGCTTTCGCTCTTCAGGTTGATAGCAACAAGATCCTTATTGGTGTTGTTAAGGTCGAACGTCGGATCTTCAAAATCGTTCTTTTCACAACCAAAGCCAGGACCCTGAGTACGCTGAGCATCGCCATGCAGCGGTTCGGTCTTAATAACCCGAGCACCCATTTCGGACAGGCAACGCACCGCGGCGGGAGCAGCTACCCATTCGCAAAGCTCGACTACTTTGACGCCCGCGAGAGGACCATAGCCGTTGAGTTTATCTGTAGTGGACATACAGACGTTCTCCTTCCAAAACTTTTGAACTTGAAATCCACCCAACGCAGAGAATGAGGAGAAAAGACATACCTGGCAGAGTGAAATTCATTACCTTCCTAGTATTACTGTTCACCCCTATAATTGGGATGGTCATTAACACTATATTGTCTATTTTTTCGCAAAAGTAATCCAGATATCTATAGGATTATCGAATTACTCACGAAAAATTTCGCTATTATTCGCAAAATTGACCATATAAGCCCATCAATTTTGAATTTTTATCCATCTTTCATAGAAAGCGTTATCAAGGGCAACACAGGCGCAAAACACTATGCGGGCTTGCCCTATTCCATAACAGCTACCAAGGCACTAGGCTTGAGACTGAGGTTTAGTAACCACTTCGATAATAAAGCCTACTGCATCAACCGAATCGTAGTAGGTAAAGGTTGCGCTTGGATCAACAAGTGAGCGCCCCTCCATATATTTTGAAATACCAACTGCTTCCAGTGCTTTGGTGGCCTCGTCGTTGTTATCCACATCAAAACGCAAATGATGGAGCGCATGGCCTTTTTGGCGGAATCCCTCATCGAGATAGTCATGCCAGATGGTATCCACCTCACCAATAGGCTGCAAAAACTCAAGTTGCACATTAAAGTGGTTATAGAACGCCGCCTTAACGGGTGCATCAATGATTGTGCCGCGATACCATGTTTGTTTGTAGTTGTTATCGCTTTCAAGATCAGGCTCTAAGCCGAACACTTTGCGCATACCCGCTTTAGCTTTTTCCATATCCTCAACAACAATTCCCACCTGCACAATATCGGTAAGAATATCGGTGATTTTTCTCACGTTATCTGCACTCATGCCGGTACCTCCTTATTCGCCTGAGCGGTACTGCAGCGATGGTATACCCATAGAAGCTGATACCGCCAGCTTTTGCCCATCTTGGCATCCATAGGGACAAACCATAAGCCCCAAAACAAATCTAATACTGCTATTCAAGCGTGGCTAAGCGGGCGTGCTGTACTTCTTGAAAGATATCGGGGAAATGATATGAGCCCATAAAGTCAAGAAACTCGCTCACGATTTTGGTATGCGATTCCTTACGGCTGAGAAGATAAATCTTATGAAAATCTTGCGGCACACCACGGATGGGAAGACACACTACATCGTCAAAAGCATTAACAAGCACTGAGTAAGCCAAAAGCGAAATGTTCTCTTCATCGGAAGAAACAAAGGAAGCCAGGGTAATTTCATCATCATAATCGCGCGCCACATCGAGATTATGCTGCTCGAGCACAGCATCAAGCGCCGCTGTTACCGAAGATTTACGGCTGTAGGTAAGCAAGCGATGCCCCGCTAAATCATCGAAGGTTACCGATTCGCGCTGCGCCAAAGGATGATTTTTGTTAACGCACGCAACCAGCGATTGCGTCCACACTAACTTGCTTTCAAGCCCTTCCGAATCGTCAGAGAGCGCTGCAAACGCCACGTCGATCTCGCCCGCTTTTAGTTGCCGGGCTAAATCAGGCGAATAGGCTTGTTCCATATGAATCTTGGGGCGTTTTTCGTATCGTCCCAGAAACTCGTCGATAGCCTGCGACCAAAAGCTGCCCTTCATAGAATAGACCGTGCCTAAACACAGCACACTATTAAGGCGATCTTGGGCTTCTTGTGCCTTGCGAATACCCATATCGTAGGCATCGAGCGCCTGGCGCACATAGCCCAGAAAAATAATGCCTTGCTCGGTAAGTTCAATCTGGGATGTTCCGCCTTCAGCACGGCGAAACAGTGACAAGCCCAACTCTTGTTCCATGCGCTTTACGGCAGCAGACAAGGTAGGCTGAGCAATATATAAATCTTTTGCGGCCTTGGTATAGTTCAAAACCGCAGCTAAATGTTCAAAATAACGTAAATGAGCGAGCTTCAATGAGCACCTCTTCTCATGGGGAAGAAGCCGGCTGTTGTTTGCCGCCTTCTTTCTTTTATGTATAGGGCGCCCCCACAACAAAGCAATCTCGGAAAAGGCTCTACCGCGCCATAAGCCCTCGGGGTATAACAATACAGGCTCTTTATCAGGCTTTATTGATGTTGTATTGCACGACAAAGCAGGAAACAGCACCGCGCAAGACCACAGGCTCACAGCATATGCAAATGCCAAGCTAAAAGCTTTCCGCACATGCTGCGCTGGCACACTACCTTGAAGGTGAATTTACTTTTTGGTTATTGTCGTTGCAATTTTTGCCTTTTTAAGGTGGGGGCGTTCTTCTTTAACCTGTCGCATAACCAACAAAATAAGAACTAATATAACCAACGATATAAGCGACAAAGGATCGGGCATGCCAACAGTGCTGAGCATAGCAATTTGATACGCAATTGAAAGAGCGCCAATACATCCCATCAAAATGAAAAGAAGCTTCGTTGAACCGCGATCATAAAACCATTGAAACCCTTGCACACTAATAAAGGGAAAGAAGCACGCCGTAACCAAACCAAGAAGCGCTTCGTAGCGCAAGATCGTAGCAACCGAATAGCCATTGATCATGTTGCCACCACTGACAATAAGCTCAAAACCAGAGAGATCTTTGGCACCGTTGCCCGAGAACACTTGGCCTTGTGCATAAGCCAGCACCATAAACACCACAGCAAGCAGAGCGCATACGATGGCCCATATCAAAGCTGCATTGAACAAATGATGCATGCGTGTTCTGGTGGGGGTCATGGAATAGCCATCATCCCCAATGCGTACGCCATCCGCATCAAAATTAATGATGAGGGGCTTTTTCTCTGGCTTCGGCTCAGGATTGAGAGCTTTTGATTGATCCTTGGAGTGGGGACGTAACCGCATAAACGCATCCTTCCTTAAAAAAGGAGCCGCACCGTATATGTTCGACGATGCAGCCCCTTTTTGTTTTGCACATCGGCCAAAGGGTGGGTCGGCTGATGTTGCATTTTAATACCTTATGCTTGCACAGGCAAGGTATTCACTAGTCCAACAGACCCTTGGTAATATCCTCGAGCGTACGGCCGCGCGTCTCAACACCAAACTTAGCCAGCCACAAAGCCATTGCCAGAGCCAGGCAAGAGTTGATGATGTAAGCACCGGTGGTGCCGATCGGGCTTGCTACGAAGAATGCAATCCACATAGGGCTGAAGATACCGCCCAAGCGACCGAAGGCGTTTGCCACACCAGCGCCGCGGATACGGCAAGCGGTTGGGAACGGCTCGGACAGGTAAATAGCAGCGGTAGTAACAGAGTTGGTGAACGTGCAAACGCAAACCAGGAAGCCAAATGCCATAAGCAGAGCAGGATTCTCAACAGGCATCAACGACCATACCGGACCTAAGATTGCAATCAAAACATAGGTGGTAATAAGAATGGTCTTACGGTTTACCTTCTCAACGTAGAAGGTAAGAGCGCCAACGCCAACAGGAATACCGCACTGCATAACAACGGTCATAAGGGTGGACATGCTGGTGTCGAAGCCACGAGCAACCAAGATGGTCGGGGTCCAGGTGATAACCGTGTACACCAAAACGTTCATAACAAAGCAGAGGAACATAGCGGTAAGGGTACGGGAAATCATGCCCTTCTTAAACAAGAACGACCAGGGCAGCTGCTTAACTTCTTCAGCCTGCTCACGACGCTCGATCTCCTCAGCAGGAACATCGGGTACTGGGTTGCCACCGGCAGCTGCTTTTTGCTCAAGTTTAGAAACAATAGCGTCTGCCTTGTCGTTGCGGCCCATCATAGCCAACCAACGAGGAGACTCGTCCAACAAGGTGGCATTCAGAATCATAACCAAAGCACCAAGAATGCCGCAGAATACGAACACTTCGCGCCAACCAGCAAGTGGGAGGATAACGAGGTTCATAACAGAAGCAAACAAAGTACCGCAGTTAGCGATCAAGCCAACGTAGGACTGATACTTACCACGCTTTTGCGGCGGCGTGTACTCGGTCAAAGCAGAGTAGCCTGCTGGGAAAGCAGCACCAAGACCAAGACCCATGAAGAAACGACAACCTGTGAGGAAGTCGGCATCAGGAGCCATAGCTGCAATAAAGCAGAAAATGGTGAAGATGGTACCGCACGTAAGAACTGCCTTCTTACGACCCAAAGCGTCGGAGATGGCACCTGCCATCAAGCCACCGATGAGGTAGCCAATCATAGTAATAGAGTTGAAGAACGCAAACTGCTCAAGCGTCATAAAGCCCTCGGTCTGCAAAACAGCACCGATAGGACCACCAACGGCCATGTCTACGGAGTCACAGAACGTAACGCCTGCCAGCAACCACATAATCTTCTTGTGGAAGCCGGAGATAGGCATACGGTCAAGACGCGCTGCAATACCGTGAAACGATTTCTGCGCATCGGATGAAGCCATGCGTATCGCCTTCCTTTCCTTTCAACGATGTTTTACGGTGCCTCACACTAAGGCGCCGTAAAACGACCTATTCTTCATACATATATGAAGAATCCTTCTTTCCCCCTGAAAACTCAACTCCACGGAGATAGCCAAAGAGCACCCCACTGCCCTTTGGCAAGTTTCGAAGAGACCCGTTTTGCCCCGCTTGTATCCACCCAAAAGCGAAAAAAAAGAGCCTTTCAAAAAACCCTGGAGTTTTTATACCTCCACAACATCGGATATTCTAATATAGTTTTTCTTTGATGACTTAACAAAAATCTATCGCGCCTGATCATGCCGCATGAATGATTATTCATTCATTTTGAATGGATTGCTTTTGCCCAGTTCTAGGCCTTAATTTGCCGATTTTTGAACATGTTCGCTGCTCAATTTTGCCCCACACAATCTGCAATTTGTGTAGTTTTTGCTTACTATTTGAGCCCACCGATCTCAATTTTTCTCGAAGATTTTCCTGAATCATTCTGATAGAATAAATATTTCGTTTGCTTATACAATCATTTCTTTGAGTAATGAATTCACCCTTTTTCATTCGCCTCACTCATACTCCCTGGAAAACGAGCTTTTCTGCCGTGGGGGCACACCTTTTTTGAATGCGCTGTCACGTTTGCTGCTTAGAGCTTGCAGCTTATATGCATACCTATGAAAAGAAGCCCTCCGAAGAGAGCTTCTTATATACCTGTATTACGAGGAGAAGGTTGGAGCCTGCGCGAGGCCTGGAGCTGCCCTTAACTACTGATCGCTACCAACAACCGCCATACGATCGATTGACAAGGTAACCAGCCCGAGGTTTTCTACGTATGCATATAGCTCCATACCGCTCTTGCAGCGGAAGGTGCATTCGATACAAGGGTTTTTATTGCAATACGCAAAGGCATCTTCATCCGCCAGCGCAAATACCAGCGGAGGCCACTTCTTTGGCTCCACATATTTGGTCATAATGCCCCGAAATGTTTTGAGCGAAACCCAGCGCAACTTGCAACTTGCATCAATGCTTCGCCAATCAACCTTAATAGCGTTGCTGTTCATGCCGCCACAAATTTGATAGTTGAGCTTAAAGCGATCTTCAACGCTTTCCGCCGGAATGAGCTCAAGTGCCTCCATGGGCTTGCCGCAGCAGGAAAGTTGAAATGAAGCATGAGCATAGGGCGGCTCAAAGATAAGCGAACGCTCGCCATCGTTAGTCATCGTAATATCAACCGCGCCATCAATGCCGCCAACCACAGCCCCACATTCTGAACAACGATAATATGGTACATGCGCAGCAGAAACGCGTGGTTTCCAGGTAGCATGAGTGCGCGTAACACTGTACTCAGCCATTCCTACCCCTCTTTCATTCATATTTAGGCTCATTGATATTTGGGCTCATCGCAAATGATAGAGACTTCCTGCCAACCTTGACAAAAAGCCCCTTGAAAAACTACGATTCCTTATATATTAAATCATGTTTCCAATTTGGAAGGGGAATACGCATGAGCGTTTACCAGGAGGCATATCATCTGCCGGAATTTACGTATGAATACGAGCGTCTGAAGGTGGATGTCCGTGGTCCTATCCACGTCGTTTCCTTTGACGATGCTGCGAATTTGAACGCAATGTCCTATCAGCAGATGGCCGATTTTAATGACTACCTGAAGAAGGTTCGCATGGATCCTGAGTGCCGTGCAATCGTTCTGACAGGCGAAGGCAAGTCTTTCTGCGCTGGTTTTAATCTCAACGAGCTTAACTACGAGCCACCAGAGGATATGGGTCGTGCTCAGCGCGATCATGGCATCATGCAAACCATCTGCTCCGACCAGGCCGTTAATATGCGCGCTTGCCCTCAGCCCATCATCGGTGCTTTGAAGGGTCACGCTATCGGCGGCGGTTTGTCCCTTTCTTGCGCTTGCGACTTGCGCGTTTTGGGCGAGTCCTACAAGATGCAGGCTGGCTACCTCAACATTGGCTTGACTGGTACCGATATGTCCGGTTCGTACTACCTGCCCCGCATCGTAGGTTATGCTCGCGCCGCTGAGGCTCTTATGACAGCTCGCCGCATTGGCGCTGAAGAGCTGCTTGAGTGGGGCTTTGCTAACAAGGTTGTTCCTGATGAGGAAGTAGTAGAGGCTGCTGTTGCTATGGCAGAGGCTGCTATCAAGAACTCCGCTCCTCTTGGCTTGCGCTTGACCAAGGAAGCTCTCCAGGCTTCTCTGGACAACAGCTTTGGCGCTCAGATCACGCTGGAGAACCGCAACCAGGTTCTGGCTTCCCAGACCGAGGATGCTCGTCGCGGCGTTCGCAAGATGAACCCGAAACTGCGCGACGAAGTAAAGGCTCACCCCGAGAACTTTGCATTCAAGAACCTCTAAGATATAAAGCACCTAGCCTGACAAGCTACCAGGCATGGTACTTTGAGGAAACAAAAGATCGCACCTGCTTGGTGCGATCTTTTTTATGGCTTATCTTTGCTCCTATTGAGCTGTTTTATCTCTATTGCTGCCGGTCTATTGCTGCCGGGTTGTTTGCCCGAGAGCTGTATGTAACCCGCGCTGGTGTGGCCGAGTCACAAGAGGCTGACCCGCGCTACGCTTGTGAGGCCGAGAGGCGCGTGGCTGACCCACGCCGCGATTGGCTGAGGGGCGCTTGGTTAACCCACGCTTCGCTTGCTTGGCCGAGTCGCAAGCGGTTGACCCACGCTACGCTTGCGAGGCTGGGCGGCGAACTTAAACCAAACCGCGGTAGCCGCCTACAGCACCTCGTAGCCCGCTTCTACCACAGCGCTGCGCAAGGCCTCATCGGAAACTTCGTTTTCCATGGTCACGGTGGCAGTACCTGCATCCAAATCGACAGCAGCCTCTTGTACCCCTTCCACCCCTTCAAGGGCCTTCTTTACGTGAGCCACGCAATGCTGGCACATCATGCCTTCAACTTTGAGCGTTTTCTCCATTGTTCTTTCCTTTCCAGTAGGGGTTTGATTTGATTGCGCCGGCAGGGTTGCCTCGCCGCCTTCCAATGCCTGATTGGTACGTGTTTCAGAATGGTCACTAGCAGTAGAAGGGCCTTCGAGAGTTTTTGCTACTACCCGCTCGGGCGCCTGCTGCGTTGGCATGCCTTGTTTGGCGCTTGTACTTGCCGAGGCAGATAGCGCCGCGCCCGCAGCTTGGGCGCCCTTGCTTGTTTCAGAGGCTGCGCGCGGCTTCCAACGGCGCAAGCGCAAGGCATTCGTTACCACGCACACCGAGCTAAAACTCATAGCAGCCGCAGCGATCATGGGGCTCAAGCTTATTCCCCACACAGCAAACGCCCCTGCAGCGGCTGGAATGCATAAGGCGTTGTAAAACAGTGCCCAGAACAGATTTTGCTTGATGTTGCGCATCGTAGCTCGCGAAAGATCAAGCGCTGCCGGCACATCAAGCAAATCGCTGTGCATCAAAACAATATCGGCGCTCGAAAGAGCAATATCGGTTCCAGCACCAAGAGCAATACCCACATCGGCCCGCGCGAGCGCGGGTGCATCGTTGATGCCGTCGCCCACCATGGCCACGCGGCCTTTTTGAGAAAGATCACGAACAACCTGCTCTTTTTCGGCCGGGAGAACGCCGGCAATAACCTCATCAGTGCCAACAAGCCGATGTATTGCCTCGGCCGTACGTTCATCATCGCCCGTAAGCATGATGGTTTTCAAGCCCATTTGGCGCAGTTGGCTAATAGCACGCGCGCTGGACGGCTTGGCCACATCGGCAACCGCGATCAAACCCAAAAGCTGCTTTTCACGCGCGATAAAGGTAACTGTTTTGCCGTTGTGCGCCAGCGAATCTAAAACGCTCTCGGTAGATGCCGGCACCTCTACCCCATGGGCGCGCATCATGCGCCTGTTGCCAGCATAGTAGCAAGCACCGCCTATAGAGCCGCTGACTCCCTCGCCAGGGGTTTGGGTAAAGTTTTCACAGGTGGGCAAGGCGGGCGAAATGCCAGAATCACATTCTTGCTGCACGGCCCCACCGCATTCGGCCAGCTGAGGCAGACGCTCTTGGGCATAGGTACACAGTGCGGAAGCCAACGGATGCTCCGAGCGCTTTTCCAAAGCCACCACGGCTTGCATTAAATCCTCCTCGGACGTATGAGGTGCAAGATAAACATCGGTTACTTGAGGAGCGCCACGGGTGATGGTGCCAGTTTTATCAAGCACCACCGTGCGTACGCCTTGTGCCGTTTCAAGAGCCTCGGCCGATTTAACCAAGATCCCACTGGTGGCGCCGCGGCCGGTTCCCACCATAATGGCTGTTGGCGTTGCCAAGCCCAGCGCGCAGGGGCACGATATAACCAAAACCGAAATGGCGTAGGAAAGCGCTGTTGCCACTTCGGCGCCAAGTGCCAACCAAACCACAAGCGTTACGAGCGCAACGCCCATAACAGCAGGAACAAAAACGCCACTAATTTTGTCGGCCATCTTCTCGATCGGCGCTTTTGAACTCGTGGCCTCATCAACAAGGCGCACAATTCCTGCCAGCACGGTATCGCCGCCAACATGCTCGGCGCGCATGGTGAACCAGCCAGTGGTATTAACCGTTGCACCAGTTACCGCATCGCCTGCTCGTTTGCTTACCGGCAGGGGCTCGCCGGTAATAACCGACTCATCAACCGAGCCCGCCCCTTCCAGGACCACGCCATCAACTGGTACCGATTCGCCCGCTTTTACCACCAGCACGTCGCCCACGCGAACATCACGCACGGCTACAGTAGCTTCCTGGCCATTGGTAAGGCGCACGGCCATCTTGGGTGATAAATCCATCAACTTGGAAAGAGAATCAGTGGTTTTACCCTTCGCCCGCGCTTCTAAATACTTACCAAGCGTAATGAGAGTCAGAATCATGGCGGCGGACTCAAAATAGATATTCATCGCATAGTGGTGGGCCATATCAACATTGCCATGCCCTAAGTAAAACGCAATGCCAAAAAGCGCGTACAAGCCGTACAGTGTTGCCGCGCCCGAACCCAGCGCAATAAGAGAATCCATATTAGGAGCGCGATGAATAAGCGCCCCAAACCCTACCCGATAGAACTTGAAGTTAACCACAATAACGGGCACGAGCAGCAAAAAGAGAGTAAGGGCGTACACCATCATATTCTCGTGCCCCAGCAACACACCAGGCAATGGCCAGCCTAGCATGTGACCCATCGAGATGTAGAACAAGGGAACCGTGAAGATGAGGGAAACGATCAAGCGCCTGAGAACTGATTTTTGTTCCGCTTCGGCCGCCGCCGCGGCGCCTCCCGGGGGTTGCATGCCCGGTAGCGGCGCGTCTGCCAGCACAGCGCCGCCACCCATTGCTGCTACAGTGCTACCCGACGCTGCGTTTGATAGCGCTGTACTGCCGAATTGCGATTGTGTACCCTGTGCAGCGCCGCCGCTTGCTACGCTACCGCCCATTGCAGCCGAGACACCCAGGGCAGAAGCGCCAGCACTACCCGCTGCCGCATCTTCCGCCGCCCCCTTCGAGGCTGCGCCCTGGGGCTGCGAGCCTGACATCTCCCGCAAGAATGCACCGTAGCCGGCTTTTTTAACCGCACTGGTAATGCCAGCAACCACCTCTTCTACTTGAGCCGATGAGGCAACATCTACCTTCATTGAGTTTTTGAGCAGGTTAACCGTGGCTCCATCCACTCCCGCAACGGCTTTGGTCACCTTCTCTACGCGCGCCGAGCATGCGGCGCAGCTCATTCCTGTTATGTCAAAAGTGCATTTCATGCCACTTCTTCCTTCTTGTTGTTTTAGCCGTAAAACGCCAGCTAGGCCTTAATGCATAAAGCGCTTGATCAGCTGCATAGCTTCCGTAATAACTTCGTCGTCGCCACGGCGCACGCGGTCGGTAACGCACGTTTCCAAATGATCTTCCAAAAGCAATTCGGCCACGGTATGAATGGCGCTTTCAGCGGCAGCCAGCTGGGTGAGCACGTCTCCACAATAGCGATTGTTATCGATCATGGTTTTAACACCGTTTAATTGCCCAATGGCTCGGTTGAGGCGTTTTTGCAAATCGGCCTGAAACTCTTGCCCACGCTCGGTTTCTTTGTAGCGGCAGCAATCCATGGGTGCCCTCTTTCTAATCAAACGAACTATAAAGAAGCGAGAACACCCCTTGAACTGCCTGTTTAGCACAGGATACGTGCCGCAAACTCAAGCAGACTTGGTGGCGCGAATACCCTTGCGCGATGCAAGGATGCTTCCCTCATAAAACGCATGTTACAAACTACTCTGTTTACTTGGCAGTATATACCCCTAGGGGGTATAGTCAAGAAAGTTATTTCTTTTTGGTAACAACCTATAAATAATTGATGTTTCTTAGTGCGTTTGTATGCGATCTGGTTACAATGGCAGCAGTGAGGCAGCACTCCTTCCCCTGCGTTGGATGCCGCCCCACAGCAACGGTTTTGAACGTAGAGTATTTGAAGAAGAAAACCAAAAGCCCGTACAGCGGGAAGCGTCGAATTTTTACCCCTAGCTATGCCCCTCGGCACGTGCCAACGGGCAGTCTTGTATATCTCCTTTCGAATGCTCTTGAATAACGCAATTCGGCCCTCATGGGGCTCCACTAACGGTTCTTGTTTTTAGGATACGCTAATGACTAACTCCGATCGGCCCAAACGCCCCAACCAACAAGCCCGCCCTACTCGCAGGGCTTCAAGAAGCGCGTCGCCCGAGCGGGAATCGGTACCACGAGCCTATGATGAGCTCCAGCGCGAGCGTGAGTTGTACAGCGCCCACAACCCTGAACGCGACCCTGAAATTCCAACGCCTGCCCAAAAGTGGAATGAAGCCCACAACTCTTGGCACGGCTGGCAGGGCACTGGCTCGATCCCCGCTACCAACACCGCGCGTAGCGCAGGTACCACACCGGGCACAAACACCCCGTACCATACGGGTGCCACAGGGGCTGTAAAAGCTCGCCGAACCAATCCCAATGCCGAGCGCATCACCATTGATGCTAGCGACAATAATGCCTCTGACAAAGCGCCTGCGGCACAGGGCAGGACCTCTGCGCCTTACAACACCGCTGGCCAAGGTACGGGCAGTTTTAACAGAGCAGGTGCAGCTCGCAATACTGCTACTACCAACAATAACTCGGGTGCTTATACCGGTTATACCCCGCAAGCCAACGCCCCCGCCAACACAACTGGTGGATTCTATGCGGCAGCCAACCGCGATCCTGGCAAAGCTCACGCGGCTAATTCCGCAAGCGCTGGCGCAACCGGCACGACGGAAACCGTTGGCACTACTGGCGCCTTTGGTGCTACCGGCACTACTGGCGCCTTCAGTGCTGCTACTGACGACAACGGCGCTACCAACGCGGCTGCCCCCAACGCCCAGGCTCATGCCAGCAACGGCAATTCCTCGCCAAATGGAGCCAAACAGCAAAGTGCTCAAACCTCCGCCTCGCCAACACCCCACAAATCCACCACAAGAGCATCGGCCACCTATGGCACCACGAGCCGCTACCAAAGCCGCAGAATCACCAACACAGCGCGGCAAACCCGCTTCACCAGAACCGGCCTTATCGCGGCCTTAGTGGTGGTGGTTGTAGCCGTTATTGGCGTGTTCGCTTTCCAAAACTACGAAGCAACCAAAGCCATCGCCGTTACCCTCAACGGCGAGACCGTTACGGTAGAGGGCGATCAGCGCTCCCCCGAAGGCATCCTCGATGCAGGGCTGGCTACCGTCACGCCTGGCAATTACATCGCAGTTGATAACTCGGTTATCCGCAAGGGGGAAGGCACGCGCGCCACTGTTACCCTCAACGGCGAGAAGACCGACGATTTAAGCACTCACCTTGAGGAAGGCGACGAAGTTACCCTTGAGGATGGCACCGATGTGATGGAATCCTTCACCGAGGGCGAAACCGAAGTGCTGCCCTATAGCACCAAGATTACGGGTACGGGCGCTATTCATCTGTATATAAATGAAGGCAAAAATGGCGAAAAGGTAACCCGCACTGGCGACGAATCAGGAATTACAACCGAGGTTGTAACGCAAGAGCCCGTTGATCGCACCGTACAGTATTACAACGCAGACACCGGGGGCGATAAGGTAATAGCGCTCACGTTTGACGATGGCCCATGGGATACCTACACCAAGGAAATCCTTGATATCTTAGATGAAAACGATGCTAAAGCCACCTTCTTTACCGTAGGAAGCAAGATTTCAGGCCACGAAGACTTGGTAAAACGTGCAGCCGAAGCAGGGCACGAGATTGGCACCCACACCTGGGATCACGCCGAGGGGAGTGGCAAAGGCGTAAGCTTGATCAAGATGTCGAGCGACGAGTGCAAAGAAGAAGTTACCAAAGGCTTGAAAGCAATCAAAGACGCAACGGGCGAGAAAGCTAGCACCATATTCCGCGCACCGGGTGGCAATTTTGACGAGTCGGTTGCAACCGATTTGCAAGAACTGGTCAGCGCCGAAATTGGCTGGAACATCGACACGAACGACTGGCAAAGGCCTGGCGCGAGCACCATCCAAAAAAGGATTGAAAGCGCCGGAGCGGGCAACATCGTTTTGATGCATGATGGCGGCGGCGATCGCTCACAAACCGTGGAAGCGCTGAAGGCTGCTTTGCCCAATCTGAAGAAGGAAGGGTACTCTTTTATCACCGTGCAAGAGCTGATAGAAAAATACCCCTACAAGGAAAGCTAAATGGCAGAGCGACCCGCATCGATTGCAGGGCTGCGCTATTTATCACTTAGTAAGAAGACAGCCAAGAGCCTCGGTTTGAAAGAGCCGGGCGCCTGGGCTCTCTTGTTTTGAGGGCTGCGAGAAACCTTGAGTGGAGCAAACGAGCACCTTAAGCAGAGCAGGCAGGCGCCTTAATAGCGCAACCTCAGTAGAGCACTAAAAAAGCCACCGAGAACAACCTCGGTGGCTTTAAAGTTAAGTGGTGCGCCGTGAGGGATTCGAACCCCCGACGTACTGATTCGTAGTCAGTCCCT
>CAZDCX010000008.1:0-39680 GCA_964504115.1 uncultured Cryptobacterium sp. | reverse complement strand
CGCCTGGAAGAGCAAGGTTGTGTGCAGATCTCAATTAAACTTGAGCCCCGAATCACGCACGACGCTTATGAGCATAACGGCCCAAGCCGCTTATAACTTACCAGTAAATAAGAACTTAATGCGCTTCCACAAGCTTGGCTTTTTGGGAACCAACTGGATAGCTGAGGCAGATGCGCTTTTTTCCTCTTGTTCCAAGGGGGGTAGCACTTCGGACTCAACGACCTGATCGGCCACCGTTGGTTTTGCAGGTGGCTCTGGGGCAGGCTCGCTCGCGGTGTTAGCTTCTTGTGTTGGCTCAGCTTGGGTAGCAGGCGCAGGCGCTGGCTCTGGCGGCACTTCAACAGAGGCAGCTTGCGGGGCGGGGGACTGCTGTTCAGGAGCCTCGGACTCTGCAGCGCTCGGGGCAGCATCTTCGGTGATTACTGCTTCTTTATCCTCTTCTTTAATTTCTGGCGCAGCTGCTGCGGCAAGCATGTCATTTTCGCGGGCACGGTGAGCACGGGCAGTAGCGTTGCGTGCCAAGCGCTCTTCCTCCTGTTTAGCCAGGGAAGCTTCGTAGTCGACTTGAGCTTTTTGAATCAAGAATGCCTGCGAGTCAAACGAGACGGGGTTTCCTTGATCATCGCTTGGAGCAAAGTGCTCCAGATCGGTATAGGTCAGGTCGTTTTTCAGGCGCCGCAGTTTAGCGGTGTCTGCAAGGCACACATCTACGTATTCGTTGATTTGTTGCTTGAGCTCGCCATCGGGGATAGGCCAAGCAATTTCGACACGCTTATCCATGTTACGCGTCATCAGGTCGGCACTCGAAAGATAGACCTCGCGGTTGTCGTGCTCGCCAAAGGCGTAGATGCGGCTGTGCTCCAGCAAGCGGCCTACAATCGAAACAACTTCAACATTGTCGGTGTAGCCCTCAACGCCAGGTACGATGCAGGAAATGCCACGGACAAAGAGCGTGGTGTGCACGCCAGCCTGTGACGCTTCGGCGATTTTGTCGATAATATCCTTATCGGTGACAGAGTTGGTTTTAAACATCAAACCATTTGGCTTACCCGCACGAGCCAAGGCAATCTGTTCATCGATTTTACGCAGAATAGTGGGCTTGATTTGCAACGGAGCCACGGTAAGGGTTCGATAGTTATCCGATGCATTTTCAAGGCACATATTACGGAAGAACTCAGCAGCATCCTTACCAATTGTTTCATCGGTAGTGATGTAAGAAAAGTCGGTATAAAGCTTCGAGGTCTTTTCGTTGTAATTACCTGTGCCGAGCTGAGTAATGTATTGAATACCCGAATCGGTGTGGCGCGAGATAGCGCAGATCTTCGAATGAACCTTAAAGTCATGGAAACCATAAATAACGTGTGCTCCCGCCTGTTCGAAGCGCTGGGACCATTCAATGTTATTTGACTCATCAAAGCGAGCGCGCAATTCAAACAAAGCGGTAACTTCTTTGCCGTTTTCTGCAGCGGTAAGAAGTGCTTCGGCCAAATGCGACTGGTTAGCCAATCGGTAGAGCGTGATATTGATTGAAAATACTGCCGGATCTTGTGCAGCTTCACGCAAAAGGGCAATAAAAGGATCCATGCTTTCGTAGGGATAGGAAAGCAAGACATCTTTTTCGCAAACTTGATCGATGATAGGACGCGACTTATTCAAGCAGGCAGGCCAAGAAGGAGTGAAGGGCTTGTTGGTAAGCTTATTGGCAACAACTGGATCAACAATGCTTGGCAAACCCCAGGCATAGCCCATATCAAGCGGCACTTTGGTAACAAAAACTTGATAGGGTTTAAGACCTAATCGAGGAAGCAAAAACTTCTCTGTGACGGCTGAGAGCGGGGTATCGGTTTCAAGGCGCACAGGAGCTAAGCGACGACGCTTTTTAAGGATGCGCTTCATATGCTCGCGATAGTCGTAATCTATTTCTTCGGTGCCATCATTGGGGTTGATGTCAGCGTTGCGCGTTACGCAAATAACGCTTGCCCGCTTGGTGGTGTACATCGAAAACACTTCATCAACAATAGTCTTGAGGGCGTTTTCCAGCAAGATAAACTGGGTGCCTTCACCGGGAAGGCGGATAACACGACTTGCCTGGTGCGGTAGCGGGATCAAACCAAAGGTGGCATCATCGGCGCCAAGATTTTTAACCTTTTTCTTCTTGCTATCTTCGCTGCCTTTATTCTTTTCGTTTGTTTTAGACTTTTCGCGATTTAACTCTTCATCCAAGCGCAAAAGAACATACAGTGCACCGTTTTCCAAATGGGGGAACGGATGACGTGAGTTAATAATTTGGGGCGAAAGGAAGGGCACTACTTCGCGTTCCAAATATTTATGCAGATAAGTAGCTTGCTCTTCATTGAGATCTTTGGGTTCAAGCTGACGAATATTGTGCTCAGCCAATTGCCCCTGAATCTTGGTGAAGACGCGCTCCTGCTCGGGATACAACTCGTGGCAACGGCTATAGATGGCTTGCAATTGCTCGGTTGGGGTCATCTGAGTTTTGTTGTCACGGATGGTTTTGTTCACCAGTGCAAGATCAGTAAGGCTACCCACGCGAACCATAAAAAACTCTTGTAGGTTGCTTGAGAAGATAGAAACAAAAGTTAAACGCTCTAGAAGAGGCTGATTGTGGTCTTCCCCTTGATCAAGAACGCGCTTGTTGAATTCTAGCCACGAAAGCTCACGATTTTGCATATAGGGCAGAACAACTGGATGAGTTTTGTGCTGACCTTTATGTTTTGAGTCGTGGTCGCCAGCTGCATCAGGTGCGTCTTTGACTTTAGGTTCCATCATAAAACATCCCCTCCAGGTATATAAGTAGTGATGAAAACACGTAATTCCTACTGGATATTGTATACGTTTTTGTGCGTATTATTGAGTATGATTAGGGTCTTTTGAGCACGAAATAGGACGTACCAAAACCCGCTCTGCAAGATATCCTTCTCGAATGCCATACTCGCAGATATCAAGGCGTTGCGCCCCGCAAAGAGCAAACAACTCTTTGATAATAATGCATCCAGGAATAAACGTGTGAATTCGATCGGGAATGGTTCGCAAAGCCTCGTGTGCAAAGCGCTCGGGGCTGTTGCTATACAAAGAAAGAATCGCTTCGATATGCTCGGGGAGAAGATAGGAGTATCGCTCGCCTTTATTGCACATATCGCCATACACTTTTGCTGCGGCGCGTACCGATCCGCCAATGCCATAAAGATGTTTTGCAACAAAAGGTTGGGCTGCTTGTTTGTTGAGCAGTGATTGGAATGCTTGCGCTATGGCCTTGGCTTCTTCAGCGGAGGGAACGATACCTGCAACGTGCTGAGAAAACGACGAAAGAGACCCTTGGGGCAGGCTTATCTTGTTTAAGTCAAAGCCCTTTTCTATGCGTGTTAATTCTGTTGAGCCGCCACCAATATCAACCATAGTGCCGTTGTTGATAGGCATATCCAAACACGCGCCCTGGTAACCAAGATGCGCTTCCTCTTCATTGGATAAAAGCGTGATGCGTTTGTTGATGCCTTCTTCTATCGCAAGCGTTGCTTCGTGAGAATTACTGCAATTGCGAAGAACAGCCGTGGCAAAAATGTCGATGCGACTGCAGGCGTAGGGCGCCGCATGTTCCAAATGCTCGTTGATGGTTTTAATAGCTTTTTTTATGCCGTGCGGGCTCATAACACCCTCTTTAACATGAGAGGCAAGCCCTGCCATAACTTTGAAATTAAGGAGCGTTTTAATATCGCTTTTTTGAAGTGGGCGTTGAACGCTCATGTCAACTTCGTATATACACAGACGAATAGTGTTTGATCCTAAATCGATAATGCCATATCGGGTCATGCGAATCCTCGTTCTAACATCGGTGGCTGTGATGTGCTATCGGGCCAGGGGGGCTTGGAGATAATGCACCTTTACAAGAAGTAAAATCGAGAAACTCTAGAGCGCGTTATGTGCTGTGTTATAGATGCCCTTGGTAGCCCCGCCATCAAGCTCAGTCACGTTCAATTTGTGGCGTAACCATGTGCCCCAATCAATTTAACTATATTCTAATAACAAAAAATAGAGTAGCATCGACGGTGACATATTTTTTAACATTTGTTTGTTATCACCGGTACATAGTCTGCATCGCTCAATTTGGAAATGCTGCGAGGGGTATAGTGCGTGTTTCTATTGAGGCAGGGCGCATTTTGTTGTGTCCCGGTGAAAAATAAGCAAAAACGAGAGAGGGGGCCTGCATGCTTGAAACTGTGCGTTCAGATATGCCCAAAATTGATAAAAAAGAATACAAGGCTCAATTCAAGGAATTAGTCAATCGCTTAGTTGTGTTGCAACAGGAAGCCAAGAAGCGTGATATTGGCGTGGTTGTTCTGTTTGAAGGGTGGAAGGGTGCCGGCAAGGGAAGCCGTATTTCTGACTTGCTTTATCATCTCGATGCCCGCGATACATCGGTTTATGTGACCGAGGATTTTGATGATACCGAGGCCGATCTGGTGCATGATGAAGATTTTGGAGCAACAGGCTATTATCCGGTTATGCAACAATTCTGGAAGGCTTTAGGGCCGCGCGGAAGCATGACGTTTTATGATCGCGGCTGGTATTCGGTGATTGCTCAGCATGTTATTAATCAGTTGCCTAAAAACGGAACGCTTTCTAAAAAGAATCGCCTTTATATCGAAAAACGTGCTTCGCGCATTATCCCTACCGTTGAAGATTTTGAAAACCAACTGCGCGACGATGGCTACTTGGTTATCAAGTTTTTCTTGCATATTTCAGAGCAAACTCAGCGCGAGCGTTTGATCAGCCTTTATAGCGAGCCTTCAACAAAATGGCGCGTATCGCGCAGGGATATTCAGCAGCTTTCGCGCTACGAGCAAACCTATCAGGTCTATGACGAAATGCTCAAGCGCTCTCAGTTCAAGGCTGCTCCTTGGATTTTGCTTGATGCAGAAGATAAGCGCCACGTTAACTTGAGCGTTGTTCGCACCTTGGTCAACGCTCTTGAGCGCGAGTTGGCAAAGGGTCAGGATGTCGCCCTGCTCGAGGCCGAAAAGAAGGCTAAGGAAAACTCGGCAAATGGAACTCAAGATATTGAGGGCGATGAGCGTACACGCTCTGAGGAAGAGAATCGCATCTTGCTTGAGGCTGCCGAGGCCGCTGCAGCTGAAGCCCATGCGCATGCTCCCGAGATTACGCGCTTTAGGCCCAGCGCCAATCCGCCCCTTCTTGAAGAGGTGGATCATACACTTGCTCTTACGCGCGAGGAATATAAAGCACAGCTCAAGACCGAACAAAAACGTCTCCGCCAGCTTGAACTTGAGATGTACATCAGGCGTATTCCCATGATGATCATGTACGAAGGCTGGGATGCTGCTGGCAAGGGCGGTAATATCAAGCGCGTTGCACAGGCCCTTGATGCTCGTTCCTATACTATCTTTACCAGTCCGGCTCCCACTAAGCCAGAGCTGCTGCATCCGTTCTTGTGGCGCTATTGGACGCGCTTGCCTAAGGCAGGCCACGTTGGCATTTATGATCGCAGCTGGTACGGGCGTGTTTTGGTTGAGCGTGTTGAAGGATTCGCAAGCCCGTCTCAGTGGTCACGTGCTTACGACGAAATCAATGCCTTTGAGCGCGATATGGTAGAGTGGGGCGCTATTTTGCTGAAGTTCTGGGTTGATGTTTCGCCAGAAACACAGATGGCGCGCTTTGAGGCACGTGAGCAAAACCCCGAAAAGCAGTGGAAGATTACCGCTGAAGACTGGCGCAATCGCGATAAGTATCCACAGTATCGCTCAGCGGTGGAGGATATGTTCCGCCTTACTTCTACCGTGCATGCACCGTGGATTATTTTGGAGAGCGACGATAAATATTACGCTCGTGTAAAGGCTTTGCGCATCATCAATGAGGCACTTGAAGAGCGCTTGGGTAAGTTCAAGGGAAGCATCTAAGCCGATAAGCTATTTCGTGGGTGCGGGCATTTTATGGCTGCATCGTTAAAGCAGTTGCCGAGCTTACGGGTGCACGTTTGGCGCGAGCTCAAAGTGTTGGCCTGGCCTTGGCAGCGTGTTCAAAGCTATACTTGCCCTTGTTGGTAAGGGGTGCTTGGAGATTGGTTTTCATGAGAAAGCAAACCCCTTGGTGTGCGCCTGCCGTCCATGCGCCTTTTACGAAATAAAGAACCTGTTTTGTGGGCTTTTTACTGGCACAGTTGCTGGTAAGAAGTCCACCTTTTGTTGTTTTGTGCCTGCTGATTATCGCTTGTCTTATAAGGGCTAAGCGCAGTCTTTCTTTTGTCGCAAGAGGTTGTAAGCGCCACTACCGCTTCATGGTAAGATGGCATATGTTTGAGGAAGGCGGAACCTGGAGCGCCTCCTTTAGGCGGTAGGTATTTTTGCCGGAGAAGTGCCAGTAGATTGTGCGGGACTACAGTTGAAGGTGGCTCATGGCTTGGCATAGCAAGCAGCAACAAACGCGTGGCGCACATGCTCAAGAGCATCCTGCTCCTGCTCCGGTTCACTCAAAACTTCAGCCACAAACTGGCACTTCAGCTCATCAGGCGTATCGCTCAGTCGAGCATACTCAAATGCCCTCAGGTTATTTTGAAGTGGCACCCAAAGCGCCTGACCTTGATACATCTACCCATGATGCGGATAGCAGCGATGTGGCACGCTATTCTCGTTCAGCAGCGAAAAGGTATACAAGGGCGCAGCGCAAAGGCTCGTCTGCGCGTAATTCTGCGCAAAGGCAAGGGGTATCACCGTCGGCTGCGCAACAAGATCTAACCAGTACTTATCAATCGGCAGCATTTCAAACCCATGCGAGCCCAGAGCAGCTCAAACAGCGTGCGAGCAAGCGGCGTTTATGGCGCGTCGTACTTTTGATTTCAGCGGTGGTGTTTATTGCGGCTCTTACTGCGCTGGGCGCGATTGTCTATCAGTATTTCGCGCAGCAAAACGCCTACAATTCGCTGGAGCAGTATGTCACGGTTGAAGATGGCCAAACCTTAGCTCTTGCCGATTTGCATGTTGATTGGGATTCTCTCCAAGCGATAAACCCCGACATCGTTGCATGGATATATGTGCCCAACTCTCCTATTAACTATCCTGTTGTACAAGGGAGCGATAACAACGAGTACCTCCATAAGGCCTTTGATGGTTCAACAGGCTGGCTCGCCTCTGCCGGGACAATCTTTCTTGATGCAAGTAACAACGCTTCCTTGCTCGACCACAACAATGTTTTGTATGGTCATCACATGCGCGATGGCTCCATGTTTGCTGCCATCGCTGATTGGACCGATCAAAGTGAATTCTTAGCCCACCGTGATCTCTATGTTTTAACGCCTGCGGGCAATTATCGGTGCAAAACATTTGCTCTTGTTATAACAACCGGAAGTGATTCTGTCGTACAAACAAGCTTTTCTTCTGATGACAATTATCGAACGTATATTCAAGACAAGCTTGATCGCAGTGTTGTTTCGCAATCTGGTGAGGTATTTACCGTAGAAGACATCCAACAATCTTTTATACTTTCAACGTGCGAATATACCCAAAACGATGGTCGTGCGGTATTGTGTGCGACGGTGGTTGAAACAACCATCGCCAACGATCCTTATGTAGCTGCAAGTGAAGAGGGCACTACGGGATTATCAACAAACCAAGATGCGGAAGTAGGCCGCACAAACAAGGAGGCAGCGTAACATGAGCACTTCGGTATTTCCCGGAGAACGTCCCGATAGGCTTGAAGAGGAATGCGGCGTTTTTGGCATTTTTGCACCTGGCGAAGATGTTGCGCGCATGACCTGTTTTGGCCTACAAGCACTCCAGCACCGCGGTCAGGAATCGGCCGGTATTGCGGTTGGCGATGGAACTACCATCTTAGCTTCAAAAGATTTAGGACTGGTGACTCAAGCCTTTAACGAGAGTGCTTTGGCTGCCTTGAAGGGCAATCTTGCCATTGGTCATGTTCGTTATTCTACAAGCGGCTGTGTTGCCTCGTGGGAAGCCGCTCAGCCGCATATTTCTGCTATCGATGAAGTGCTGATAGCTCTTGCTCATAACGGAACGCTGGTCAATACCAATTCACTTAAAGCTCAGCTTGTTGATTATGGCGTTCATTTACGAGCTGGCACAGATTCAGAAGCGGCGGCCAAGATCATTGGCGAAGTAACCAGCTCAACACATTCCTTGCGTGATGGTATTCGCAAAGCCATGAAGATGATTAAGGGCGCATATGCTATGGTACTGGCCAGCCCCGATTCGTTGTATGCATTTCGCGATCCCCATGGGATTCGCCCCTTGGTTATAGGCCAGCTGCCCGATAACCGTGGCTGGGTTGTTTCGTCCGAGACCTGCGGGCTTGATATTGTGGGCGCTCAGTATGTCCGCGAAGTGGCTCCTGGAGAAATTATTCGCGTGAACGAAGAGGGCCTTCTTTCTGAGGTGGGAGTTGCGCCTGCTCAGCGTGCGAGTTGTATTTTTGAGTATGTCTATTTCGCGCGCCCCGACTCGGTGATTGATGGGCAGAGCGTTTATGTGTCGCGCCGAGAGATGGGTCGCATACTGGCACGCGAGGCACCTGTTGAAGCTGATTTGGTGGTAGGGGTGCCTGACTCAGGTTTGCCTTCAGCTATGGGCTATTCGCTCGAGAGCGGAATTCCTTACAGCAACGGCATCGTGAAAAACCGCTATGTTGGCCGAACTTTTATTGAGCCAACCAACGAAATGCGTCAGATGGGTATTCGCGTCAAGCTCAATCCCTTGCCTGCGGTTATTAGCGGCCAGCGCTTGGTGGTTATCGACGATTCCATTGTGCGTGGCAACACATCTCGCAAGCTTGTAGACATGTTACGCGATGCTGGAGCAACTGAGGTGCATTTGCGTATTGTTTCGCCCGAGGTGCGTTGGCCTTGCTTCTATGGTATTGATACCGATACGCAAGATCAGCTTATTGCGGCCAATATGACCAATGAGCAAATGTGCGAATTCATCGGATGCGATACCTTAGCGTTTATCTCAGTGCAAGGGTTGCATGATGCTGTGCAGTGCGAGCATCCTGGTTTTTGCGATGCCTGTTTTACGGGAGATTATCCAGTAAGCATTCCTGATGCCATGAAGGCGAAAAGTTTTCTGCCAGAGGGCGAAGCCGTGTTAGGCTAGAGCAAGCTTTGTATGGCATGTTTTTTATAAAGTAAGAGGGTTCGAAATAAAACGAGAGCGGGAGACACTATGACTGAGCGCGTGCAAGTTAACGCTTTAGATGATGACACAACAAAATGGCCCAGTTGGACCGCCCAAGGTGCTACCACCTATGCCGAAGCTGGTGTTGATACCGCTGAAGGTGCTCGCGCTGTAGACGCTATTAAGGGTGCTGTGCACCGCACGTATCGTGATGAAGTGCGAGGAGATATCGGCGGGTTTGGGGGCTTGTTTTCGATTAAGGTTGCCAAGCAGATGGCCGATCCGATTTTAGTATCGGGCACCGATGGGGTAGGCACCAAAATTCAATTGGCAAAGTTGGCAAATAAGCATGATACCGTTGGTATTGATTTGGTAGCCATGTGTGTCAATGATATTTTGGCTACGGGAGCCGAGCCGCTGTTTTTCCTCGATTATATTGCTATTGGCAAGCTTAAAAGTGAGGCAGTTGCCGAGATCGTTTCCGGTATTGCCGATGGCTGCCAAATGAGCGGTTGTGCCCTGATTGGCGGCGAAATGGCCGAGCATCCTGGTGTTATGGATCCTCATGAATATGACCTCTCAGGCTTTTGTGTAGGCGTTGTTGATCGCCCTGAGATGCTTGATCCGAGTAAAGTTCAGGAAGGTGACGTACTCATTGGCCTGACTTCTTCAGGCATTCATTCCAATGGCTATTCGCTGGTTCGCAAAGTGGTAACCGATGGCAAAACGTTGTATGAGTTGCGTATGCCGCAAGAAAAGCTCGCTGGGCAAAGCCTCATTGATGCTTTGTTAGAGCCGACAAAAATTTACGTAAAGCCAGTTCGGGCAGTGTTGCGTCAGCTTCCCGGTGCAGTTCGCTCGCTTGCCCATATTACCGGTGGCGGCATCACCGAAAACCTGAATCGTGCCCTGCCTCCAACGCTGGATGCAGAGGTGCAGGTGGGAACATGGGATATGCCGCCTATTATTCCCTGGGTATGTCGTGCTGCCCGCCTGGATGAGCACGAGGCTCTGAAAACATTCAATATGGGTCTTGGTATGGTGCTTGTTGTTGCCCCTCAGAAGGCGCAAGCTGTTATGGAAATTTTGGAAGCAGAGGGCGAAACACCTATGGTGGTGGGCCGAATTGTTCCTGGTTCAGGTGAGGTTACGTACGTCAACCAAGATCAGCTGTTTGTACAGAGCACGGCAACTGAATCTGCACAATAGCGCTTGCCGCCGCATGCATAGGTGATCCGCAAAGCACCTCATCGGTAGGCGCTGCAGATTCACCAGGCAACAGGCGAGCAGCAGGGCAATTTGTCTGAGGAGCTTAGAAGAACAGCTTTAGTGCTTGAGAGGAATTTGCATATGGAATCTATTCCTACCAATCCTTTGCGTATAGGTGTTTTACTCAGTGGAAGTGGAACCAATTTACAAGCATTAATTGACCGTATTGATCAGGGGCTGTTACATGCGCATATCGGCGTGGTTATTTCTTCTCGCCCCGATGCTTTTGGATTGCAGCGTGCCCAAAAGGCAGGCATACCAACCATTGCCCTTAATCGTGATGTGTACCGCGATCCTCGCAGCGCTGATGAGCGCATTGTGAGTGCCTTGCGGCAAGCGCAGGTGGAATATGTTGTTATGGCGGGCTACATGCGCAAGCTCACCTCAGTTGTTTTAGATGCCTTTCCCGATAAGGTGCTCAATCTTCATCCAGCCTTGTTGCCGGCGTTTAAAGGTGCCCATGCTATTGCGGATGCCTTTGAGTTTGGCGTTAAGGTAACAGGCGTGACCGTGCATTTTGCCAACGAAGATTATGACAAAGGCCCCATAATTGCGCAGCGGGCGGTAATGGTACATGAAGACGATACCTTAGATACGCTTGAGGCGCGTATTCATGAGGTTGAGCATGAGTTGTATCCAGAGGTGATTGAGCTGCTAGCCCAAAACCGCATACGAGTTACCTCTCGTCGTACGGTTAGTATTGTGGGTGGTTAGTTCATATCGCGAGATATACAGTATAGGTAGTTCAATTGAGGTAAGCAGTTGGATATAGGCGGTTTGGAAGGAGTTGTTTTATGACTGATCCAGTGGTCAAAAGGGTGCTTGTTTCAGTAACGGATAAAACAGGAGTTGTTGAGTTTGCGCGAGCTTTAAGCCAAGAGTTTGGAGCGCAAATTATTTCTACGGGTGGCACCGCTCGCGTTATTGCAGAAGCAGGCATACCTGTTACTCCGATCGACGAGGTAACTAAGTTCCCCGAAATGATGGATGGTCGTGTTAAAACCTTGCATCCTGTGGTGCACGGAGGCCTTTTGGCAAAGCGCGACAACCCTGAGCACATGGCGCAAGCCGCTGAGCATGGCATCGAAATGATTGACATGGTTGTTGTAAACTTGTATGCCTTTGAAAACACGGTTGAATCGGGCGCTGATTTTGGTACCTGTATTGAGAATATCGATATTGGTGGTCCTTCGATGCTTCGATCCGCAGCAAAGAACTTTGCCAGCGTTGCGGTGGTAACCGATCCAGCAAGCTACGATGATATTTTGGCAGAGATGCGCGCTCATGGTGGCGCTACCACGTTGGATACCCGCACCAAGCTTGCTTTAAAGGTGTATCAAACAACTCATGCTTACGATGGCGCCATTGCCCGTTGGTTGGAAGGTCAGCTGGGACAATCTCCTTCTTGGAGCGAGTCGCTGCCCGAGCAGGCCGATATTCATGTTGTAAAACAGCAAAGTCTTCGTTATGGCGAGAATCCCCATCAGACAGCTGCTTTCTATCGCATTCCCGATTTTGCAACCGAGCATTCCTTGGTTAACGCACAGCAGCTCAACGGTAAAGAGCTTTCTTACAACAATATTCTTGATACCGATGCGGCATGGGCTTTGGCGCGCGAGTTTGCTGAGCCAGGTGTTGTTATTTTGAAGCATCAAAATCCATGTGGTTCGGCTATAGCGGCCGATATTGCAACGGCCTATGACAAGGCATATGCCTGCGATCCTAAGAGTGCCTTTGGTGGAATTATCGCGGCTAATTCTGAGGTTACGTTAGCCATGGTAGAGCACATCAATGCTAACAAGCAATTTGTTGAGGTGCTTATTGCTCCTTCTTACGAGCCGGCGGCATTGGAGCTGCTGCAGCAGAAGAAGAATTTACGGGTGTTGGCAACAGGCGGCGTTGATACACCTGCTGCTACCGAATTCCGTTCGGTTGACGGCGGCTTGCTGGCGCAAAGTGTTGATCGCGTAAGTGAAGATCCAGCCACCTTTACTGTTCCAACGAGTCGCAAACCCACTGAAGCCGAAATGGACGAGCTGCTCTTTGCTTGGAAGGTTGTCAAAGGCGTTAAGTCAAACGCTATTTTGGTGGCAAAGGATAAAGCTGGCATTGGCATGGGCCCGGGGCAACCAAACCGTGTTGATTCAGCGCGTTTGGCTTGCGAGCGCGCTCACGAGGCCTGCGAGCGCGAAGGTGTTGCGCCTGAAGGGTTGGTGTGCGCCTCCGATGCATTCTTCCCGTTCCGCGATAACATCGACACGCTTGCCAGTTACGGCGTAACGGCTATTATTCAGCCAGGTGGCTCCGTGCGTGACGAGGAAAGCATCCAAGCTTGCGATGAGCATGGTATTGCGATGGTATTTACTGGCCATAGGCATTTCCGCCATTAAACGATTGATGGCAGATGGTGGCAAGCAGCTCTGGGCGTTCATGACATTAGAGGCCATAGCCGAAGAAAAGGTTGATGGACTATTGTTGTGGTAGTGCTTGGCTGCGTGCTGATGGCATTTTCAGGCGGGGCACAGATGAGCCTTTTCCTCCATGAGAATGCCAGCACATAAAACACTAGCACGAGATGCTCGCGTCCTCCATATTGTTAACAGAGATACCGATTATGGGCTTTGATCGAGAGGTCAAGGCCCATTCATTTTGCCGTTTGTTCTGAGTTCAGAAAACATTGAGTGGTTTCCTTGAGGCAACGGGTTGATGTGCACAAAAATTTAATGCGGCGGTAGTTTCAGCGGTGATACAAAACGGCAAAAAATCCTGATTCGGTTAGAGCTTTGCGGCTCAAAAGTGAGGGGTTTTAAGCCCCTTGCTCGTTTTTGAGCTTATCCTTGAGCCCTCTAATGCGTTTGGTGTGATTGTGCACATTGTATACATCAAAGCCCACCGAGCAAGCAAACAGTATCAGCCCAATAATGCCTATAGCCGAGTCGGCGCCTGGCGTGAAAATGATTGCCAGCATAATAAAGGGCAACAACACCAAAGCCGATAGAAAGCGTAAACGCTTCCAAATGCCTTGACCAATCGAGAGAATGGTGTAGAGATAGAGCCCCGTTGCTGCAGAGCCGAGCACCAGAGCAAGCGCCAGCACAATTACCTTGGCCGTAAGAAAGTTTGATTCGCGGCGCAGGGCGCGCTCGGCTGCGACTAGTTTTTCTGATGTGCTAGGTTCGCGGGGAATAAAATTACTGAAATCAAACCCCATAAAAGGATTGGCGCCCGTAAAGGGATTGCTGGAAGGCTCATGCTCGGCCCCCTGGCTGGTGTAGGTGGTGCGATTGCCACTTGCATCCCAGGTAGTCCACACAAAACTATCAGCAAACGGCCAGCCTTCAAAAGGATTATCGGTGGGATTAAAGGGATTTTGTGCGCTACCACCATAGGGGTTGGCGCCGGGTTTGGAGTAGGGGTTGTAGGAGTAGGGCGCACCATAAGGCGTACCTGCCGTTGCGTATTCGGGCTCCCATGAATGATTTAAAAGTACGTCGCGCGCTTCATTGATCAGCTTTGTCTTTTCTTCTGCTGCCGCCCGTTTTTCGCTGTCCTGGCCAAACTTGTCAGGATGATTTTTAATCACTAAAGCACGATGAGCTTTTTTGATCTCTTCTTCTGAAGCGCTTGAGGTAAGGCCAAGTATTTTAAGAGCTTCAGACTTTTTCACAGGCACCTTCCTTGCAAGCTTGCTCGTGGCTTTGATGCGGTTTGGCTTCAGAATTTATACTTTCAAGGGTTGAGCCCTCGGGGTTGCTCTCATCGCCAGATTGGGCACAATGGGATGAATCTTCGCTTGTGTTTTTATGGTCTGACTTTTTTGGGTTGAAGGTTTTGGTTGTTTGGATGAGGATTGCGCCAATAAGGAAGGGCATCCAAAAAACAATGCCGCGATAAACAACGCCAATAGTAACGCCAGCTGCAGCAGAAACACCGAAGGAGGTAAAGGCAATAGTAACAAAAGCCTCTACAAAGCCAACGCCTTGCGGGGTGATGGAAACCATGGCAAAAAGCGTTGCCGTAACATAGCCACATACCAGCGCTTCTGGCATGGAAACGCCAAAGGCAATACCCACCAAGCAAAAGCAAGCCAATTCGCAGCAGCTAGCAACAAGCGAGCAGCCAAACGTTTGCAGGGCAGGTTTGGGATTATTTTTGATAAGGCCTGCAGCTTCTGAAAACGACGAAACCAATTTGTTTACCCAAGGCGTGAGAGGCTGCTTTTTGAACTTGGATAGCACCAGATTAACCAAGCGCGCAATAGGGGTCAGAATGCGAATGAGCGCAGAGGGATTTTTATACCCCACAATCATCATGGCGATCATGCCGCCGACTAAGCAGATTACGATCAGACCAAAGAGATACCACAGCGGCGAAAGATGCAAAACGGTAGAAAGAATGGCAAACCCTATAAGCATCAAGGTGGTAAAGGCGCCATCGATGGTGATTTGCATAAGTAAGGCAGCAGAAGTGGCTTTCCCGGGAGCTATGCCTCGCCTTCGAGCATCGTCAACAATCAGGGTCGTGCCAGCAAGGTTGAGCGAAGGCATGATGGTGTTAAGAAAAAAGGTGCCAAATACCAATTTGATGGTAGTGCGCGCCTTCATGGATTCACCCACAGCTTTAAACGCAAAGTGGTATCCCCAGCTTTGAGCAAAGTATTTGCACAGCTGGGTCACAATAGCAATGGTAAGGGGTATAGCGGCGCCTTTAGCCATGGTGGCCGCAAGCTCTTCTAGCTGATCGCCCCGAATAAAGATGATAGCCAGAACAATGATAATGATGAGGCCGCACATAAGATTTCGGATATTGAATTTCACTATATGACAGACCTCAACTTGTTGGGGTAGATAAAACAATTATGTAGTATAGCAAAGAGCCCCCAATATCATGATCAAGCTTCCAAATGGCATGAAACCAACAGGGATGTATGCCCGCATATTTTTATGGGAGCATCAGGGCTGCGATGGTATACTTTTAACGTTTAGCACCAAAGCATGAAAAAAGGAGAAGGTATGGCACGTCCCATGACTATGGCCGAGAAGATTCTCGCTGCCCATGCAGGACTTGAAGAGGTTGTTCCCGGGCAATTGATTGAGTGCAATTTAGATCTCGTTCTTTCAAACGACGTTACGGCACCCATTGCAATTCGAGAGTTTAAGAAAGTTGGCGTTGATAAGGTTTTTGACCCCACTAAAATCGCGCTTGTTCCCGATCACTATGTTCCCAATAAAGACATCAAGAGTGCAGAGCAAGCTAAAATCGTTCGCGATTTTGCTCATGAGCAGGGCATTACCCACTACTACGAAGTAGGATGTATGGGCGTTGAGCATGCGCTGCTGCCTGAGCAAGGTGTTGTAGGCGCAGGTGATTTGATTATTGGTGCTGATAGCCATACGTGCACCTATGGTGCTTTAGGCGCTTTTGCAACTGGCGTGGGCTCTACCGACGCGGCTATAGGATATGCAACCGGCCGTGCATGGTTTAAAGTTCCTGAGTCTATCTTGTTCAATGTTGAAGGGCAGTTGGCTCCCGGCGTTACCGGCAAAGATATTATTTTGCACATCATTGGCATGATTGGCGTTGATGGTGCGCTGTATCAAGCTATGGAATTCCGCGGCAGTGCCATTAGCGCTTTGCCAATGGATGAGCGCTTGTCCATTTCTAATATGGCCATCGAAGCTGGTGGCAAGGCTGGCCTTATCGAAGTAGATGAGGTAACTCGTGCTTATATGGATGGTCGTGTCGAGCGCCCCTACACGGAATATCATTCCGATCCGGAAGCTCACTATGCCAAGGTTTATAACATCAAGGCTGAAGAGATTGTTCCAACGGTTGCTTTCCCGCACCTGCCCTCCAACACTCGTCCGGTTGCTGAGGCGCGCGATGTAGTAATCGACCAAGCTATCATCGGTTCTTGCACCAACGGCCGCATCGACGACATGCGTCAGGCGGCAGCAATCTTTAAGGGTCGCAAGGTTAACCCCAACGTTCGTTGCATTATTATTCCTGCCACGCAGCAGGTATATCGTCAGTGCATGCACGAGGGTCTAACCGATATCTTCCTTGATGCCAACTGCGCCGTTTCTACGCCTACATGTGGCCCTTGCTTGGGCGGATACATGGGTATTTTGGCAGCTGGCGAGCGTGCCATCGCAACCACGAATCGCAACTTTGTTGGCCGCATGGGTGATCCTACCAGCGAAGTGTATCTTTCTTCCCCAGCGGTTGCAGCGGCAAGCGCCGTTTTGGGCCACATTGGTTTGCCGGAAGATCTGGATTAGGAGAAGCGCATGAAATTCAAAGGAAATGCTCATCGCTACGGACGCGATATCGATACTGACGTAATTATTCCAGCTCGTTATCTGAACACTTCCGATCCTGCCGAGCTTGCAAAGCACTGCTTGGAGGATTTAGACATCGAGTTTGTCAATAAAGTACAACCAGGCGACATTATCGTAGCTGAGGAAAATTTCGGCTGCGGTTCTTCGCGCGAGCATGCTCCAATCTGCATTAAGGCAGCTGGCGTAGATGTAGTTATTGCAAAGAGCTTCGCCCGCATTTTTTATCGCAATTCCATTAACACGGGCTTGGCCATTCTTGAGTGCCCCGAGGCTGTGGATGCTATCAAGGCAGGAGATGTAGTTTCGGTTGACACCGATTCGGGTACTATTGTTGACGAAACGACAGGTCAATCCTTTACCGCTCAGCCTTTCCCGCCCTTTATTGCCGATATTATCGAGCAGGGTGGCTTACTCAATCGTACGCGGCACGTCTTGGGTCTCGATTAAACTGGGCGCGCTGTTTGAGGCGCGTAGCAGGTGAAACAAAACTGTATTTTGGTTACCTGAGCTAATCAAACCCGTTCTTTAGATTTAAGGGCGGGTTTTTTAATTTGCGCGTATACTGAAGAGGTTCGATTTTTGCTAGGGGGATGTATGTCCAAAACGTATAAGATTTGTTTATTGCCCGGTGATGGCATTGGCCCAGAAATTATTGCTGAGGGCGTTAAAGTGCTCAATGCGGTAGGCAAGAAGTATGACACCACCTTTGAAGGTACGGAAGCTTTGATTGGTGGTTGCGCTATTGATGCCACCGGTTCGCCTTTGCCAGAAGCAACTTTGGAAGTTGCCAATGCCTCTGATGCAGTTTTATTGGCTGCAGTTGGCGGCCCTAAGTGGGATACCACTGATCCTGAAAAGCCGCGTCCTGAGCAGGGTTTGCTTGGAATTCGTAAGGCACTTGAGCTCTACACTAACCTCCGACCGGTCAAGATTTACAACGCTCTGGCCGATGCTTCTACCTTAAAGCCTGAAGTCATTGATGGTGTTGATATGGTCATGGTGCGTGAGCTTACCGGTGGCTTGTATTTTGGCAAGCGTGAGCGCTTCTACAACGAAGAGGGTGCTGGCACTAACGGTGCTCCGGGGCAGCGTGCCTACGATACCATGGAGTATCGCGAATATGAGGTGGAGCGCATTGCTCGTCAGGCGTTCGAAACAGCTCGCAAGCGTCGAAGCAAGGTAACCAACGTTGATAAGGCTAACGTTTTAGAGTCAAGCCGTATGTGGCGCGAAATTGTTCATCGTATTGGCGGCGAGGAATACCCAGATGTTGAATTGGAAGATTTACTCGTAGATAATGCCGCAATGCAGCTTATCAATCGTCCCGCCGATTTTGATGTTGTGGTAACCGAGAATATGTTTGGCGATATTCTCTCTGATGAGGCTGCTCAAATTACCGGTTCATTGGGCATGCTGGCAAGTGCATCTTTGGGCGATGGGGTGGCTTTGTATGAGCCCAGCCATGGTAGCGCTCCTGATATTGCGGGCAAGGGTATCGCAAATCCTTTGGCTCAGATTCTTTCGGTGGCAATGATGCTGCGTTACAGCTTTGACATGGGCAAAGCCGCCGATGACATTGAAAACGCCATCACAGCTGTTTTGGATGAAGGTTGGCGTACGGGCGATATCGCTGATGCTTCCACTGACAAGGAAAAGATTGTGGGTACGGTTGCAATGGGCGATTTGATTGTTGCGCGTCTGTAATCTTTTTTGGGAGCTAAACACAGGGGCATTAGGCACATAGGAGGGCTTTTTAGCCCTCCTTTTTCATAAAAGAGAAGGAGAGGCTATGGCAAAGAAAAAGCCTACAAAATCAAAAACTGATGAGCCGATAGCCGAAACAAAAACGCAGCGCAAGCGTGCTAAGCGCGAACAGCAGCGAAAGGAATATAGCAAGAATGTGGAAAAAGCCCAGTTCCATCGAGAGATCTATGTTCTTTTAGGAACGGCTCTTATCATTCTTATCTTTATTGTGGCGCCGCAGTTTCTTTCCTAACGCACTGTTGTTAAACCCTTGTGATAAATAGAATATGAGCAATGGGGCTCACTTATTGAATCGCAAAAACCCGTTTGGCAGAGGGCTTTGCCTATCGGGCAAACTGGTTTGTTAGGATGCGCTGCGCTATAATGGTTCGGCTATGGGCAAAGGCTTGCCTGAGCTGCGGGTGAAAGGTTTTGAATAGAGATATGGCATTAAAAGCACCAGAAGGAACGTACGATCTCCTGCCAGAAGATCAGCGGTTTTGGGATAAGTTCCGCAAAACAGCTTTTGATATTTTTGGTTGCTATGGTTATCAATCAATTGATACTCCCTTATTCGAGCAAACCGATCTTTTTGTGCGCGGCATTGGTGAAGCAACCGATGTGGTATCTAAGGAGATGTTCACGGTTGTTTCAGGCGGTAATCTCGAAAAGCTTTTAGCTGGCGAATCTATCAAAGCCAAAAGTAAACTTTCTCTGCGCCCGGAGGGTACGGCTGGCGTTGTTCGTGCCGTGGTTCAGCATGATTTGGTGCCTCAGGGCGGTGCTCCGGCAAAGCTGATGTACGCCGGCCCGATGTTTCGTGCAGAGCGTCCACAAAAAGGGCGTTTGCGCCAGTTTCACCAGGTGGGCATTGAGTGCATAGGTGCAGATGCTCCTACTGTTGATGCCGAGGCTATTATTATGCTGATGCGCTTTTATGAGGCGATAGGCATTCCTGTCTCAGAAATGCGCCTGCTTCTTAACTCTATGGGCTGCGAAACGTGCCGCCCGGCTTATCGCGATCTTGTTCGAGACTTTATTCGTAGCCATGAGCATGAGCTGTGCGAAGAGTGCAATCATAGAGCCGATCTTAACCCTTTGCGTGCTTTCGATTGTAAGGTACCCACTTGTGCTGAAATAATGGCTCAGGCACCCAAAATAACTGATCATCTGTGTGACGATTGCCGCACGCATTATGAGGCTGTTAAATCGTACCTTACGCAGGCTGGTCTTGCTTTTGAGGAAGATGCCAAGCTGGTTCGCGGCCTTGATTACTACACGCGTACCGTATTTGAGGTGCAAGTTGATACGGGCATGGGAAGCCAGAATGCCATTGGTGGTGGCGGACGTTATGACAAGCTTGCCAAAGAGGTAGGCGGGCGCGATACACCTGGATTAGGATTTGCACTCGGCTATGAGCGCTGTGTTCTTGCGCTTGAAGCCTTGGAGGCTAAGCAGGTTGAAATGCCGCACCTGGTAGCATTTGTGGCATGCGTCGATGATGGTGCTCGCAGCGATGCTTTTGCGCTCGCGCAGCAATGCCGCGATGCTGGTTTGCAAGTGGAGCTTGATCATCAAAATCGCAGCCTCAAAAGTCAGTTTAAACTTGCCGGTAAGCTCGGTGCGCATCAAGCTGTTATCCTTGGCCCTGATGAGCTTGCAGCAGGGGCGGCTAAAGTGCGTAATATGAAAACGCATGAAGAGCACTTGGTGGCATTGCCTGAGGTGGTTTCTTATCTCAAGCATTGCTCGGGAGGCTTAAAGCGTTAGGTATCGAGCAACTAGGCAGATACCGTACAAAGGAATTATTTCGATTAAGGAGTTATGTGTTTGCCCTATGCGTTTGGGCGCAATAATTCCAAGGTCGATATAGTGATACAAAATAAAGAGGTTTGTGTGGCACTGTGCGTGTCGCACTTCAAGACAAATGTAATGGAGGAGTAAGCACACCATGACTGATCTTCTTAATGAATACAGCATGCATTCTCATACCTGTGGCCAGTTGCGCCGTAGCGATGTAGGTACCGGCGTAACCTTAACAGGGTGGGTGTGGCATAATCGCGATCATGGTGGACTTATTTTTATCGACCTTCGCGATCGTGAGGGCTATACGCAAATTGTGGTCGACCCTGATTGCGTCAGCGGTGAGGATTTTGCCAAGGCTGAGCACCTGGGTCGTGAATACGTTATTAAGATTACTGGTACCGTACGTGCCCGCATGGATGAGGCCGTCAACCCTAATATGGCTACGGGCGAGATCGAAGTACTCGCACATTCCCTGGCCATTTTGAATACTTCGCTCACGCCTCCGTTTTCCATTGAAGATGGCATCGAAACGGATGAAATCACCCGTATGAAGTGGCGCTATTTGGACCTTCGTCGTCCAGAAATGTACGCCAATTTGAAATTGCGTCACACCGTGGTTCAAGCAATGCGTTCTGCTTTAAATGAGCGTGGCTTCCTCGAGGTTGAAACGCCTATTTTGGCAAATTCTACGCCTGAGGGCGCACGTGATTACATCGTGCCTTCTCGTCCCAACCCGGGTAAGTTCTATGCGCTTCCGCAGAGCCCACAGCAATTCAAGCAGATGCTTATGGTGGGCGGTATCGAGCGCTATTACCAAATTGCGCGTTGTTTCCGCGATGAGGATTTGCGTGCCGATCGTCAGCCTGAATTTACCCAGGTTGATATTGAAATGAGCTTTGTCCAGGGTGAAGACGTTATGGTCATGATGGAAGACGTCATGGCTCAGACCCTCAAGGCGGTTGGAGTCGAGCACGAGTTTCCGCTACCACGCATGCAATATGCCGAAGCCATGGATCGCTTTGGCTGCGATCGCCCCGATGTGCGCTTTGGTATGGAGCTGGTTGATCTTACCGATATCGTGAAGGATTGTGGCTTTAAAGTCTTTTCGAGTGTTGCTCAATCAGGTGGCTTGGTCAAAGCAATTAACGCTAAGGGCGCTGGCGATTGGAGTCGCGGCGAAATTGAAAAGCTCGCTGATGTGGCAGCTGAAAACGGAGCTAAGGGCATGGCTTGGATCGCCTTCACCTCTGATGGCAAAGAAAAGAGTCCTATCATTAAGTTCTTTGATGAAGAGACTTATGCCAAGATCAAGCAAGCAACGGATGCTCAGCCAGGCGACCTGTTACTCTTTGCGGCCGATACCTTTGAAGTAGCAAATGCGGTCTTAGCGGCACTGCGTTTGCATATGGCTGATGCCTTAGGCGTTGAGCGTTCGGGTCATGCGCTTTTGTGGGTGGTTAACTTCCCGATGTTCCGTTACGACGAAGATGAGAAAAAGTATGCCGCCGAACATCACCCCTTCACTCATGTGCTTGAAGAAGATTTGGAAAAAATCGAATCTGCTCCGCTTGAGTGTGGAAGCTACAGTTATGACTTGGTTATGGATGGTTTTGAAGTGGGCGGCGGTACCATTCGTATTCATAACGCTGAGGAGCAAAAGCGAGTTTTGCGCGTGTGCGGCCTGAGCGATGAACAAATTGAAGAGAAGTTTGGCCATCTTATTCATGCCCTTGAGCTGGGCGCTCCTCCTCATGGTGGCATTGCACTTGGCTTAGATCGCTTGGTTATGCTTCTTGCAGGCAAGGCTTCAATCCGCGATGTTATTGCCTTCCCGAAGACCAGCAGCGCTTCTGACCCTATGACGGGGGCACCGAGCCAGGTAACAGGGCGTCAGCTGAAAGAGGTTGCTCTGCGCACCTTGTAATAGGCAGGTATGGGGTTTGACGTTAACTGGGGCGCCATGTATCTTTTTGGGATGCGTGGCGCTTGTTATATGGGTGGCAGTGTGGCTGTCAGCCCGAGATATTTATAGGTGTAACTATGACGGCGGAAGAACAGCAAAGCATACAATCGATTCCTAGCGATGCTCCAGGGGCATCTGAGAATCACGGCATATTTCACAGGAAGTTTTTTTTCTTTGATTACGACGGAACCCTTGCTGTGCCTCGCACACGCGAGATTCCTCAGAGCACTCGCGTTGCCCTGCAGCGGCTGCGTGAGAAGGGGCATTTTGTAGCTCTTGCCACCGGCAGACTGCAAATTAATGCTTTAGAGTATGTGAAAAGCGTTGGCATTGACAATATTGTGGCCGACGGCGGTTATTCGGTAACCCTTGGTGGGAAGCTGCTTTGGATGGAGCCTCTCGAATTGGAGCCGGCAAAGCAATGCTTGCGAGCCCTTGACAACCTGCATATTCCTTGGGCTGTAACAACCGCAAACGAATTAGTGCGGTATTCTCCCTATGCCAGCTTTGCTGAGATTTCGGGTGATTATTATGTGCCCACCCAGTACGCGCCGAGCCTCACCGTTGATACTCTCTCTTGCATATACAAGATTTATATTCCGTGCGCGGCTGAAAACGAGCAGGATCTTATCAATACGGGGGCTCTTGATACCGTTCCCTATATTCGCTATAACTCTGATACTGTTTTTGTTGAGCCTATGGATAAACAGCGCGGCATTAAACGCTTGATGGACGAGCTTGGGGCTCCGTATGAAGATGTGGTTGTCTTTGGTGATGATGTCAACGATGTAACCATGTTTACCCCAGAGTGGACTTCTATTGCGATGGGCAATGCACGTGAAGTAATCAAGCAACGCGCCACTTACATTACCTCAAATTGCGACAACGATGGTATTTATAATGCCTGCAAACACTTTGGGTGGATTTAAAGCAAGCCCTTCGTTGCTAAGCCACGTGCAGGTAGATTTGCAAGGGTAAAGTTGCTCGAAAAACAAGCGAAAAGATTTAAGAGTATCTTGAATCAGGCACCTATGAGTGAAGCCTGGTAGCAAAGGTTAGCCTCGAGAGTTTTCGTTGGCAAAGTTTAGCGTACAATACTATATCGCCATCAAGTAAGGTTACTCAAGTAAGGTTACTCATATGAGCAGCAGGGGAGGTGCGACGTTGCAGCTGTCAAATGCATGGAAGCATTTTTGCACGATTACTCATCATAAAATGCTGGTTATGAGCCATTGTTTTAAGGTGGGTTTGTATTGGCAAGGCCTCGTTCATGATTTGTCAAAGTACTCCCCAACAGAGTTTAAGGTGGGGGTTAAGTATTACCAGGGCAACCGAAGCCCCAATACTGAAGAGCGTGCCATAATGGGTTATTCCACAGCATGGCTGCATCATAAAGGTCGCAATAAGCATCACTTTGAATACTGGATCGATTTAACTACTAATCGCGATGCCAATCTTGAGGGCAAACCTATGCCTACGCGCTATATTGTAGAAATGGTCTGCGATCGCGTGGCAGCAAGCAAGGTTTATCAAGGTAGCGCTTATACCGACCGCAGTGCTCTTGAGTACTTTTTGCTTGAACAAACGTGCAAAGGTAATCTGCTCATACATCCCGATACTAAAGTGCAACTACAGCGTATGCTCACTTGGATCGCTGAAGAAGGCGAGGATGCAGCGTTTCGCCGTATTCGCACCGAGATAGTACGCCCGCGTCACTATGAAGGTGAACACGGGCGCTTCTAAAGGGCGATATGTAAAGCTCGACTTCCCGATTCTCTCTAAATGGGATTATATCTCGAGCATTTTTGAGTTGTTTTGCTGCTATAAACCTTCACTCCAAATGGGCTCGGTCTTTTTCTGAGGCTGGCGAACGTTGATTTTTTGCCCTTCGAGGCTGACGCGTGAATTGGCAGGAATTGATTCGGTAACAAAGGCGCTACCAGCAATAACCGTGCCAGATCCAACAACCGTTTCTCCGCCCAAAATGCTTGCGTTTGAGTAAATGGTCACATTATCTTCTATGGTGGGGTGGCGCTTCACACCGGAAAGCTTTTGCCCTGCTCGGGTGGAGAGGGCGCCCAAAGTAACACCCTGATAAATCTTGACGTGACTGCCGATGGTGGTTGTTTCTCCAATAACAACGCCCGTTGCGTGATCAATGAAAAAATAATCGCCAATGGTGGCGCCCGCATTGATGTCAACCCCCGTGCCAGAGTGTGCATACTCGGTCATAATGCGGGGGATCAGGGGCACATCCTGAATATAGAGCTCGTGAGCAATACGATAGACAAAGATGGCAAAAAAGCCGGGGTAAGAGAAGATAATCTCTTCCTTGCTTTGTGCAGCAGGGTCGCCGTCGAAGGCAGCTTGAACATCGGTGAGTAAAATGCGCTGGATTTCAGGGAGCTTCTCAAAGAAGGATGAACAGATCTCATCAACGCGGCCCTCGACCTCTGATTCATCAACACTGTTTGTTCCTCGGAAAAGCAGTGCTTCATGGAGCTGGTGGCGAAGCGAATCTTCAACGCGAATAAGCGTTTCGCCAATGAAGTATTCAGGGTTGGTGCCCGTTGGTGTTTCGTCGCCATAATAGCGAGGGAACATGACCCGACGAAGATCCTTAATAATGTCAATAATGGCTCGTTTATTAGGGAAGTGTTTGTTCGGATCGGTGAAGAATATCTCTTCAGCACTATAGTTTTGAGCAATGCCTTCTACAATGTGCTCTAGATCCTTATTGAACATACGTGCTCCTTTGACGGTGCCCTGGCGTGAGGGTGTTTGTTTTGCTGGCTGCTCTTTACTTTTGTAGCAAAGAGCAAGCATTGCAATACGGGGTGCTAGTTTTGCAGGCCTTCAATGTATTCGAGCAGATCGCCCACGGTTTCAAGGCCTTCAGGCTCGCCGAATTCAATGTCTAATTCATCTTCAAGGTCGCAGATAAGTTCCACCATGTCGAGTGAGTCGATGCCAAGAGAATCAAAGGTGGATGATTCGTTAACCTGACTTGGATCAACGTCGAGATTATCGTTTAAAAGCGTTTTAATTGTTTGCATGACATCCATAATGCGATCCTTTCATCAAGCATAAAGTGGTCAAGATTCTACCTGATTATCAAATAATATCTGCTCTAAGTCACACTATTCTATTCATTTCTCAGCGTCTTGCATAGTAATGCGTGCTTGTTCTTTATGAAGGGCACTTGGCAAATGGCGGAGGGCTCTTGCCTATTGGCGGGGTTCGCCTATGGGCTGGGGCATGATCGTTTTTGTAAGGGACAAGCCAGATCAATCGCGCTGTATAAAGGCGCTTTTTTTTCAGGAATTACCAGGTAGTAGGCCCGGGGCCCGTCATGGCTCAAAAGAACAAGAGGCAATAGCTCGGCACAATCCTTCGTTTGTTGACTCTATGGAAGTCAATATGATGGGGGTAAGACACAGGTTAGGCACCATATAATGTGGTAACTAAGACAAGTTTCACAGAGCCTGCTCAAAGGTAGGAATGTAGAGCCAGAGATAGGAGAAGGTATGACCCCTGAAGAGCTACGACCTATTTTGCCTCAATCAGAAGCGCTCAGTCCGGCGGAAATTGAAGCAAAGGCAGAAGAGCTTGGCGTGGCAAAAACACGCATGTCATTTAAACAGTCATTTGTTTTATCCATTATGGCGGGTGCCTTTATCGCTATGGGTGCTATGTTCTTCTGCCTCGTGGTGGGGGATCCCGATTTGCCCTTTGCTGTTCAACGTGTGTTTGGGGCTTCTCTGTTTTGCCTGGGTCTGTTGCTTGTTGTGGTATGTGGTGCCGAGCTGTTTACAGGCAATACCATGATTGTTATGAGCGCTGCTAGCAAAAAGATTCGCTGGAGTGCGGTTTGGAAAAACTGGGTGATTGTCTTTTTAGGCAACCTTGTTGGAGCGCTTGTTATTGTGGGTGTGGTGTATCTTTCAGGATTTCAGAACATGAATGGTGGCCTGGTTGGTCAAACTATGGTCAGTGTTGCAAGCAGTAAGATGACCCCTGATTGGGTTACGTTGTTTGCTAAAGGCATCATGTGTAACTTCTTGGTGTGCTTGGCGGTGTGGATCGCTTATGGGTCCAGAACTGTAGCAGATAAGATGCTCGGTATTTTGTTGCCGATTACGGCATTTGTGGCATGTGGGTTTGAACACTGTGTTGCCAACATGTTCTTCTTGCCCATGGGCCTTATCTTGTCGCTTTCAGGGGTAGGCGTCGCGGGCATAGATCCGGCGAGCTTGAATATGGCCGGTATGCTGTGGAATTGGAGTGCCACAGTGCCTGGCAATATTGTTGGTGGCGCATTATTTGTAGGTATGATGTATTGGTTGGCCTACCATAAAAAAGAGCAGTAAGAAACGCGTGCACCGAGACGCTCTTTTGAGCCTATGGGGCACAGCTTAGTTTTGCATGTACTAACTTCCCAATATTGAGCTTGGCCTGCGTTTCTTGCAGAGGTTGGTCGTGCTGCGTGCCTGCTTGGCGTGCGCTTAAAAATACTCATCACGCAAGTAAGCGGGTGGTTCTTTACTTCTCAAAATGCGTTATAGTTCTTAAGAGTTAATATATAGGGCACTAATAGAAAGGATCGCACGATGACACGCAAGATTGCCGTTTTCGACACTACTTTGCGCGATGGTGAACAATCACCAGGCGCTTCTATGAACTCCGAAGAGAAACTGGTTATTACCCGTCAGCTTCTACGTTTAGGTGTCGATGTTATCGAAGCGGGCTTTCCTGTTTCTTCACCGGGCGATTTCAAATCGGTGCAGCAAATTGCCGATGAGGTGGGCGATCGTGCAGTAGTGTGCGCACTTACCCGAGCAGTTGAGAAGGATATTGATTCTGCAGCTGATGCTTTGTCCAAGTGTGCACGTCCTCGCATTCATACTGGGATTGGCGTTTCGCATAGCCATATTTATGACAAGCTTCGTACTACTCCTGAAAACATCATCGAGCGTGCGGTTTCCGCTGTTAAGTATGCAAAGAAGTACGTTGAGGATGTAGAGTTCTACGCCGAGGATGCAGGACGATCCGATTATGAGTTCTTGGCAAAAGTATGCAAGGCTGTTATTGATGCCGGTGCTACGGTTGTCAATATTCCGGACACTACCGGATATTCTTTGCCCGATGAATTCGGTCGTCGCATTAAATTCTTGATGGAAAACGTTCCTAATATCGATAAAGCAACCATTTCTGTTCATTGTCATAACGATCTTGGCATGGCTACGGCTCTGTCTTTGGCTGGTATTGCTAATGGCGCCACCCAGGTGGAGTGCACCATTAATGGCTTGGGCGAGCGTGCGGGCAATACTGCTATGGAAGAAGTGGTTATGGCCCTCAAGATGCACGGCGAGGAGCTTGATGCTCACACCGACATCAATACTCGTGAGTTTATTCGTGCTTCTAAACTGGTTTCGTCTATCACCGGCTTTTTGGTACAGCCTAATAAGGCCATTGTGGGAGCCAATGCGTTTGCTCATTCTTCAGGCATCCATCAGGATGGCGTTATTAAATCGCGCACTACCTATGAGATCATCGATCCAAGAGACGTTGGTGCCGGTCAGAGTTCTATCGTTCTTTCTGCCCGTTCGGGTCGCGCAGCCTTGCGCCATCGTTTGGAGGCTTTGGGCTATCACATCGAGGGCCAGGCATTCGAAGATCTGCACACGGCATTTCTTGATTTGGCTGACAAAAAGAAGGAAGTCTACGATGAGGATTTGGAATCTCTGGTGGGCGAGCGCGATCGTACCCAGAGCGCTTCCTATATTTTGGAGTCGGTGCAGGTTTCTTGCGGTCAGCCGTTAACGCCAACTGCTACCGTTACGCTGCGTGATAAAAACGATAACGAATTTGTTGCCTGTGCAGTGGGTACAGGCCCGGTTGATGCGGTATACAAGGCCGTCAACCAAATTGTTGATATTGAAAACGACCTGACAGAATTTGCAGTTCAAAGTGTTACCCGTGGCATCGATGCTTTGGGTGAGGTAACCATTCGTGTCACTGCAGCCGATGGCGAGGTCTTTACGGGTCGCGGCGCCGATGGCGATATCATTGTTTCTTCTACGAAGGCTTATTTGAACGCCTTGAATCGCTTGATCGTTCATAATGAGGAGAGAGCTCGCTAGAGTGTATTGCCTTAATTGTGGAACAAAAATAGCAGAAAGCGAGTCACAATGTCCGCATTGTGGCTCGCTTGTCTCTGAGATGAAAGAGCGTATCGCTCAGGCAGAAGAGATGATTACGTACACCGATGCTGTTTTTCTTTCGCATACCGACAAGCTACCCTTGGTTGCCGATCGCGTCTATCACGACAAAGAGGGCAATCTGCTTGATCCATCTCAAAAGGTAACCGTTGATAAAACAGACGAAGCGCGTGATCTAAGTGCGATTCCTGAGTTGGGTGCGAGCGATCCGTATGTCACGATGCCCATGCAGCGTATTGTGAGTAACAGTGGCGAGGTGGTTGCCGATGTTGACCATGACGCAAAGGCATTTTTACAGAGCGAGGAGCCATCATCGAAACCAAAAAAACTGATAATAACGATTGTGGTTGTAATCGTTCTCGTGGTGGTATGTGGGTATCTGGTGGTGTCCAATAACGGAGTTGATGGTTTGTTGCATACTCTCGCAACGCTGTTTTAGCGCTCAATGTGCGATAAACACGAGCTTTATGCCTGTTCAGAGCATCTGCGCGGGAGCAAAAGAGCGTCTGCTCGGTCTGGATGGCGGCCATTTGTCTGTAAAAAAGCGCACAAGAGGGCTTGTGGGAGGGCACTAGCGCCAAATTGAGAAATATGATATAAAACTTGTGCATGTGAAAACATGAATACTTTCGACGTTGCAGGAAGTGGGCTTTGTTCCCGCTTCTTTTTTTGCTCGAGTCTTTGAAGGAGGGATGATGCTCAGCGCTAAGGAACAAAAATTATTGGAGGCATTAGAGCCTCAAGCTCTTGCTCATGGGATGGAGCTGGTAACTGTTGAGGTAGTTGGCTCCAAAAAAGCTCCGACTATCAGGGTCTATCTTGATTGTGAGGGCGGCGTTGGGTTTGATGAGCTTTCTTCGGCGCAAGAGTGGATCAATACGCTGATGGATGAGCTTGATCCCTTCCCGGGAGCTTATACCCTAGAGGTTTCATCCCCTGGCATTGATAGGCCCCTTCGTACTCTCGAGCATTTTGAGCGTTTTGCAGGTGAAAAGGCAAATATCATCCTCACTGAACCTTATCAAGGTCGTGCGAAATGGGTGGGAACACTCAAAGGGGTTGAGGAAAACGCTGTGCTTTTGATGGCAGACGGCATAGTTGAAACGTTTCTCTATGATCATATTAAAAAAGCGCACGTCATCGGAACCATAGATTTTGGCGCTTAGGAAAGGATTCACGAATGGCAACTTCTGAATTGATCGAAGCTTTGCAAGCTCTAGCTCACGAGCGAAAGATTGATGAGTTTTACCTTATCGATCGCCTTGAAGCTTCACTGGCGAAGAGCTATCAACATATTTTAGATCTTGAGTACGATGCACGTGTGACTATCGACCGCAATACTGGTCGTATTTATGTTTATGAATTGGTTCCAGTCGGAGAACCCAATGAGGAAACCGGGGAGTACGAGCATTTTGAAGAGCGTGATGTAACGCCCAACGATGTGAGCCGTATTGCTGCCTTAAATGCCAAAAACGTTATCGGCTCGATCGTGCGTGATGCAGGGCGTCAGTCCATTTACGAAGAGTTTTCAAGTCGTGTGGGCGATTTGGTAACGGGTACGGTTTTGCAGGGCACGCCCGATTTCACCATCATTAAAATTCGCGATGGCGTTGAGGCCGAGTTGCCTCATTATGACCTTAAGCGCTACCCAAACGAGCGCAACGAGCGTCCTCGCAACGAGCACTATCGTCACAATCAGCGTTTAAAAACCCTCATCGTGGAAGTGCGCGATCCCAATGCTGATACCCCGCGCGCACGCGGTGAGCATACTCGCCCTTCCATTGTTGTCTCGCGTACGCATCCAGATTTGATTCGTCGCCTTTTCGAAATCGAAGTTCCAGAGATTTATGATGGCCTGGTAGAAGTCAAATCAATCGCGCGCGAACCAGGTGAGCGTTCTAAGATTGCAGTTGCATCGCGCGAGCCTAACCTCGATCCGGTCGGCGCTTGTGTCGGCCCTAAGGGCTCTCGTGTACGCATGGTGGTTGAAGGGCTGCGCAATGAGCGGGTCGATGTGATTCAGTGGGATGAAGATCCAGCGGTATATGTGGCCAACGCTCTTTCGCCAGCGCGGGTGACCCGAGTCGACATCGATGAAGAAAAGAATTACGCTACGGTTATTGTACCTGATGACCAGCTTTCTTTAGCTATTGGTAAAGAGGGTCAAAACGCTCGTTTGGCAGCACGTTTAACGGGCTGGCACATTGATATCAAATCTTCGTCTTTTGCTGGGGAATCACTTCTGGTAGATTCTCCTTTAATCGATGAAGAAGATAATGAAGAAGCAGATGACGGTTTGTGTGCTTATGTGGGAGCGGATGGTATTCGCTGCCGCAATCATGCCCGAGAGGGATATCGCTTCTGTGGTATTCACGCCGACTTGGAAGACGAGGAGTAATACACGCACGTGGCTGGTGTAACACGACAGAGAACTTGCGTTGTTTGTAGGGCAAGCGAGGATAAAAACGGTTTACTCCGTATTGTTCGTACGCCTGAGGGAACGGTGGAGTTTGACCCCACAGGGCGCCGCAATGGACGCGGAGCCTATGTGTGCGGCGTGGCGTGTTTGGAAAAGGCTTTGCACTCAGGGCGCCTGAGCAGCGCTTTGAGAATAAAGCTGACAGAACAAGACAATGAGCGCATTGCGGATCAGCTACGTGCGGCGCTCTCTAACGAGAATAATTAGACGAGGAGAACCATATGCCCGGCATGCGAGTACATGAATTGGCAAAAGAATTTGATATGACCAGCAAAGATCTGCTCGATCGTCTTGCAGAGATGAAGATCCCTGCTAAAAGTCATGCCAGTATTCTTTCGCCTGCAAATGTTGAGAAGATCCGCAAAAATCTTGCGCCTGAAATTAAACAGCGTGCTGGCAAACTTGAAGACGAAGAGGCACGCAAGCTAGCAGAGCAGCAGGCCAAAGAAGCAAAGCGTAAGGCTGAAGAAGAAGCAGCTCGTCGTGCTGTAGTGGAAAAGGAACGCGAGATGCGCGAGGTAGAGCGCGCTCGCCGCGGAGCTGAATCAAGTACGAAGGCCAAGGAAGAAGCGCCTAAGAAACGCATTGTTTCTTCTTCGCCTTTTGAAAGCCTAGCGTCGCAGATCGAGCGCGAACGCGAGCGAGTTGAGCGCGAGGCTGCCGAGGCACGTGAGCGTGCTCGAGCCGAGGCTCGTGCTGCTGAGGTGGCTAAAAAGCAGGCTGTTGAAGAGGCGCTTCATAATCGCAATCGAAAGGGCGCTAAAGCCCAAAAGTCAGAGCCGCCCGCTCGCAAACAAGCGCCGCGCGCTGTGCCAACAACGGTAAAAAGCAATTTCTCGTCTTTGCTCGATCAAATCAATAGTGAGCGCAGCCGCCTTGAGCATCAGAAGGAATCTGCTTCAAAAACTTCTGCCAATAAGGGTCGCAAAGATAATCGCGCGAGCGGTGCTAACCGTGCAGGCGATAATCGCAAATCTAACAAGAAGCAGCGCAAGGGCTTTGAGCCTTCGGTGCCCGAACTTGAGGCACAATCTGAAGCGAAGGGCGAAGATCGATATGCGCAGATGGCTGTCCAGGCCGAAAAGCTTCAGCGCGATAAGGTGCTTGCCGAGGCGCGCGCTGCCGTAGAGGCTGCTAGCCATGATGGCCAGGGTCGCCGTAAAAAACGTAAGGAAAAGCGAGAGGCTGAAGCACGTGAGCGCGCCGAATTGGAGGCTTTGGAAAAGGGCTTAGACCCAACGCTGGTTTTAGACGATTCGGTGGTAGAGGTACCGCAAGGCTCTACCGTTGCGCAATTTGCCGAGCTGGTTGAAGCTTCGCCCAATGATGTTATCAAGCGCCTGTTTATGCTTGGTCAAGCTCTTACCTTGACGCAGTCTATGAGTGATGATCTCATTGAGCTGATTGCCGATGACTTAGGGCGCAAGGTGCGTGTGGTTTCACCAGAAGAAGAATTTGCGGTTGTCTATCACGATTCTGAGGAAGATTTAAAACCTCGTCCTCCTGTGGTTACCGTTATGGGCCACGTTGATCATGGTAAAACATCCCTGTTGGATGCAATTCGCCATACGGGCGTTGTTGCCAGTGAGGCCGGCGGCATCACCCAGCATATTGGTGCATCGGTGGTCAATATCAATGGCCGTCAGATTACCTTTATTGATACGCCAGGCCACGAGGCATTTACGGCAATGCGTGCGCGTGGTGCCCAGGTAACCGACGTTATTGTTTTGGTTGTGGCAGCCGACGATGGTGTTATGCCGCAAACCATTGAAGCTATTAACCACGCAAAAGCAGCCGAAGTGCCCATTGTGGTGGCTGTGAACAAGATCGACAAGCCGGGTGCTACACCCGAGCGTGTACGCCAGGAGCTAACCGAGTATGGCATCATCCCTGAAGAATGGGGCGGCCAAAACATGTTTGTGGATGTGTCGGCTAAACAGCGCCTTCACATTGACGATTTGCTCGAAACTATTTTGTTGCAGGCCGATGTGCTTGAGCTGAAGGCAAACCCTGATGCACCGGCGTCTGGCTTTGTCATCGAGGCTAACTTGGATAAGGGTCGTGGCTCGGTGGCTACGATGCTGATCAATCGCGGTACCCTGCGTCCAGGTGATGTAGTGGTTGCTGGCACGTCGTATGGCAAAGTGCGTGCTTTGATTAATCCTCTTGGTGAGCATGTTGCCGCCGCAAAGCCTGCCGATCCTGTTGAGATTCTCGGCTTGAATTCCGTGCCAACCGCCGGTGACGAGTTCCGCGTCTTTGAAGATGAGCGCGAAGCACGCCGCTTGGCTGAGGAACGCGCTTTGCGTGCACGATTGGCCAAGCAAGAATCTCGTTCGCACATGAGTTTGGATGAGCTGTTCAACCGCATTGAAGATGGTAAGACAACCGACTTGAATTTGGTTGTCAAGGCCGATGTGGGTGGCTCCATTGAGGCGTTGCGCGATGCCTTTGGCAAGATGGATCAGTCTGAAGTAAAGATCAACATTATTCACGCTGCCGTTGGTGGCATCACCGAAACCGATGTAACGCTGGCAGCAGCGTCTGACGCTATCATTATTGGCTTTAATGTTCGTCCGACGGGTAAAACGCGCGAAGTTGCCGAGCGCGAAAAGGTAGATATCAGGCTTTATCGCGTTATTTATCAAGCAATTGAAGACATTAACGCTGCGCGTGTTGGTCTTCTTTCGCCTGACATTGTTGAGCAGGATACTGGTATCGCTGAAGTGCGCGAAACCTTTAAGGTGCCCAAGGTTGGCATGGTTGCCGGTTGCTATATCACCGAAGGTGAGTTATCACGCGATGATCGTGTTCGCATTGTACGCGATGGCACGGTTATCTTTGAGGGTTCTATCAGTTCTTTGCGTCGCTTTAAGGATGACGTTAAGAGCGTGCAGCGCGGTTATGAATGCGGTATCGGCGTTGAGGGTTATCAAGACATCAAGGTGGGCGACACCATCGAGGGCTTCCGTATTGTTGAAGTGGAAAGGACCGAGTAAGCATGAAACAAGGTTCTTCAAGTCGCAAAGTCAACGAGCAAGCGCGCGAAGTTATAGCCAACATCCTTTTGTTTGAGATGACCGATCCGCGCTTGGATATGATAACCATCACTTCCTGCGAGGTGAGCTTCGATCGTTCAGTGGCGAACGTGTATTACACAACCGAGCCGTCGCGTTATCTCGATGCCGCTGCTGCTTTTCAGGCGGCATCTGGTCGCATCCGCTCGCTTATGGCAAAGCAGCTTTCATGGCGAGTAGCTCCCGAGTTGCGTTTTATGCTTGACTCAACTGTCGATGAAGCGGAACGTATTGCCCATGCGCTTGAGCGCGATGCGCAGCGCAACAGCAGCGAGGTATCTTCCGAGGAAAATTAAATGGTTACGCCTCAAACAAACACAACGTTGGCCGAGATAGCGCGCATGTTTTCTGGCTACACCAATTTTGTTATTTGCGGGCATGTAAACCCTGATGGCGATTGCCTTGGTTCTCAGTTGGCCTTGGCACATGCATTGCGCGGTGTGGGTAAAAAGGTAACGTGCGTTCTCGCTAAGACCGATCCTGTGGATCAGAACTTGGCATTCTTGCCCGGTTTGAGCGATATGGTATTTGCGGGTAGCTATCAAGAGCCCGTTGAGGTTTTAGTTGCGGTTGATGTTCCCACCGTGGAGCGCATTGGAGCAGCTGCGGCATTACACGATAAGGCACAGGTGCGTTTTACCATCGACCATCATGCTTGCTCAACTACCATGGCCGAGTATACCTATGTTGATCCCGATTCTCCTTCAACTACCATGCTTATTTGGCAGCTTGCCTGCCTTCTAGGTGTTACCACGCCCGATGTCGCGCTCAGTGCGCTGTGCGGGCTTATTACCGATACAGGCAGGTTTGCTTATCAAAATACGACCCCAGAGGCTTTTGAACTTGCAGCCGAAATGATGAGGGCTGGCGCTTCTCCGGTAGTGGTCAATCGCGAATTTTTTCAGAATCGTAGCCTTCCATCCCTTGCTTTGGAGCGGTTGGTGCTTGATCGCATGAAGGTTTCAGAACAGGGAATGTTTTCCTATTCGTATCTGACACTTTCCGATTTTGAAGAGCATGGAGCCATTAAGGCCGATGCTGAGCCTCTCATTGATACGCTGCGTTCAGTTCGTGGTGTGCGGGTGGCACTTATCTTGCGCGAAAACAAGAAAGGCGAGGTTCGCGGAAGCTTGCGCTCAAAGGATGATGTCACCGATGTTGCGCAGGTAGCGCGGGTGTTTGGAGGTGGCGGCCACAAGGCTGCCGCGGGATTCACATTTACGGGAAGTATAGAGCAGGCTTTACAGGAAGTCCCGCGTGTTGTTCACAATCTTTGTTTTGCAGGCGAGGAGTCGGTGATACATGGCTAAGCGGGGATCTTCGGGCCTCAGCCGCCTCATTGCCCTTAATAAACCCGTTGGGATGTCATCGCACGATGTTGTTAATGCGTGCCGTCGCATTTTTGCAGAACGTCGAGTTGGCCATATGGGCACGCTTGACCCTTTGGCTTCGGGTGTGCTTTTAGTAGGCATCGGCCCTGCGACACGTTTAGATGCGTATATGGCTGGCCAAGATAAGCGCTATCGCATGGCAATAAAATTTGGTACGGCAACGACGACCGATGATGTTGAGGGAGCCGTTATCCAAACCCTTCCCATTCCGCCTCAGCTGTTTAGCGAGCGTTATGCCCGCTCTGTGGTAGCGAATTTGGTAGGGCGGGGCATGCAGGTGCCGCCCGTATATTCGGCCATTAAGGTTAATGGGCAAAAATCCTATGATGCTGCGCGCAAGGGTACCATTATCGATTTGAAACCGCGTGAGTACGAGGTTTTTGATGCTCAATTGCATCAGGTGTGCGAGGGCGCTCATGTTAACCAGAGCCCAACTCTTGAATGGGTGATTGACATGAGCGTTTCTAAAGGCACCTATATGCGCTCTATTGCCCGTGATTTGGGTCGTAATCTTAAAACAGCAGCTCATGTTTCTTCTTTGCAGCGATTGACTGCCGGATCAGTGTCGCTTGGCGAATGTGTTACCTTAGACCAGCTTGAGCAAGATCCGTCATCGGGCATGATTGATCCGATACGCGTATTGGGCCTTCGGTATGCCTTTGCGCGTGAGGCGGCAGCCTTGATAGAGCATGGCGCAGCGGTGCCCGGCGGGGATCTTATTCTCAATGAGCCGCTGGCTCGCGATATGTTTGATGCGTGTTGCTGTACAACAAGCGTGTTTCCCTCTTCTGATCCTCCTGCCGATGGCGAGGTGGTGGCAGTGGTGGCCGACAACCGTTTGCAAGCATTGTATGAATATCAAAAGCCCCAGCATCGCTATGTGGCGCGATGCGTGTTTTCGATAGGTGTAGAACGTGGCACAGGTTTATAGGGTAGATGATCAGTTTGATTATGCGCTGTTCGAGGGTTCTTCATGCGCATTTGGAGTATTTGATGGAGTCCATAGTGGGCATCAATATCTTTTGTCGTGTGCGCAGCAAACCGCTCTAGAGCAGGCAGGGCGCTCTATTGCTTTGACCTTTGACATCGACCCCGATGAAATCTTTTGTCCGCAAAAATTGCGAAAACTTATGAGTAACGAACGTCGTTTAGCTGCGCTATCGCAAAGCGGCGTTGATGCAGTGGTGGCATTGCCCTTCACCCGTGAGTTTGCTGCTCTTTCTCCGAAGGAGTTTCTTGAGCGAACTTTTAAAGGCCATGTGCCTGCCCACCTGCACGTAGGGCGCGATTTTCGCTTTGGTGCCAAGGCGGCAGGAACGGTTGACGATCTTAACGCATGGGGTGCTGAGGCTGGTATGTGTATCAATGCACATCATTTACGCAGCGCCGATGGCGAGCCTATTACCGCAACGCGTATCAGAAATTTGCTCGCACAGCATGATCTTGATGAAGCGGCAAAGCTCTTAGGGCGGCGCTTTTCTTTGGTGGAAGAAGTACAACAAGGTCGAGGCGCTGGTACCGATATGGGCTTTAGTACGGCCAACTTGGTGATACCAGTTAACCGCCGAGTTTTGGCAGAGGGCGTTTATTCTGCCTATGCTGTTGTTAATGGCGGTCGCTATCGTGCCGCAGTTTCTATGGGAGTTTCCCCTGTTTTTGCCGATGAAACGGATGCTACGTGCGAGGCTCACATTCTCGATTTTAACCAAGATATTTATGGTCAAACTATCGAGCTGGAATTTGTTGAGTATTTGCGTCCCATGATCAAATTCGATTCAACTGAAGAGCTGATAGCAACCGTTATGGGCAATATTGAATATGTTCGCACGAGCCTTTCGCTCTAAAGGAATGGTTAACCTCCGATTCGGCGAGGCTTATTCTTTAAAAAAGTAAAGATTTGGCATAAAATCACTAAGTTGCCTTCCTTGTGGCGGTTTTGCTGAAACTTTCACAAGGAAGGCGCGGTAAGTATCCGTCTACCGAAAGGAGATCACGTGACTACACAAGTCGCATGGATGGCTCCCGTGTGCGCGCTTATTGGCGTCTGCGTCGCGGTCTATCTGGGCTCTTGGGTTCTGCGACAGGATCCCGGTCCTGACAAGATGAACAACATTTCGTTGAAGATTCAGCAGGGCGCTAAGGCCTTCCTCTTGAGCGAATATAAATTGCTCATTATCTTTATGATTGTTGTAGCCATTATTATGGCTGTGGCTTTGTCTCCCATTACTGCCCTGGCCTTCATTACAGGTGGCTGCTTGTCAGCTGCTGCTGGCTATGTAGGTATGCATGTTGCAACCCGCGCCAATACGCGTACAGCTCATGCTGCAGAGGAATCCATTGCAAAGGCATTGAATATCAGCTTTAAGTCAGGCTTAACCATGGGTTTATGTGTGGTAAGTTTTGCTTTGCTGGGCCTGTCGTTATGGCTGCTTTTGCTGGTTTTCAATATCGACATCGTCAACATCGCTTTGATGCACGAAAACATTGGCATGGTTGAGGGTTTTGCAACTGGTGCTTCTTCAGTAGCACTGTTTGCCCGTGTTGGCGGCGGTATTTATACTAAAGCTGCCGACGTTGGCGCCGACCTGGTTGGCAAGGTTGAGGCTGGCATTCCGGAGGATGACCCGCGCAACCCTGCTACTATTGCCGACAATGTTGGCGATAATGTGGGCGACGTTGCAGGCATGGGTGCCGACTTATTTGAGTCTTACACGGGTGCTATTTTGGCTCCTACCATTTTGGCCGCTACCTTTGGATCTATCGGTGGTTACTTTGCCACAAACGATCTGATCTGGGCTTTGATTGTTCCGGTTGTTATTGCTGCTTGCGGTATTTTAACTTCCATCTTGGGCCTTTTTGCAGTTCGCACCAAGGAAGGCGCCGACCTTCACAAGGCCTTGAATCACGGTACCTATCTGGCCGCTGGCTTAGAGATCGTTGTTATCTTCATCATCTTTGCTATCTGGAATTCTCAGTCCACGGAAGCTGAGCCGTTGTGGCTCTTTGGCTCGGTAATTTGTGGCCTGGTTGCTGGTATGGCCATTGGTAAGATTACCGAGTACTTCTGCTCTGATCACTACAATCCCGTCCACAAGATTGCTGAAGCAGCCGAAACTGGTGCTGCAACGGTTATTATCGAGGGTCTTGGCACGGGTATGCTTTCTGTTATTGCCCCTATCTGCTTAGTAGCTGCAGCTATTATTGGCGCTTTCACCTTTGGTAATTTGGCCTTCCCGAATGCCGTGATTGAAGATGGCGGCATCGCTGTTGGTTTGTTTGGCGTTGGTTTGGCTGCCACGGGCATGCTCTCTAACACGGGTATCACAATCGGTGTTGATGCCTATGGTCCTGTGGCTGATAACGCTGGTGGTATTGCTGAGATGGCAGGCCTGCCTGAAGAGATTCGCGACCGCACCGACGCTCTTGATGCAGTAGGCAACACAACCGCTGCTATTGCCAAGGGCTTTGCTATTTCGTCAGCTGGCTTGGCAGCTATTTCGCTGTTTGTTTCATTCCAGGCTACCATGCATCATGCACTGCCTGGTTTCGAGCTGACCCTTACCGATCCTCTGATTGTGGCAGGCATCTTCTTGGGTGCTGTGATGCCCTTTATGTTTGCTGCTCTTACGATGGGCGCTGTTTCGCGTGCTGCTCATGCGATGGTCGAAGAAGTCCGTCGTCAGTTCCGCGAAATCAAGGGAATCATGGAGTATGAAGCAGAGCCGGAATACGACAAGTGTGTTGGTATTTCGACCCAGTCTGCTTTGCACGAAATGATGTTGCCTGGCATTTTGGCCATCGTAGTCCCCGTCATCATTGGTTGTGCAAATCCTGCTATGTTGGGTGGCTTTTTGGCAGGCGCTGTTGCTGTGGGTATGTTGATGGCAATCTTCATGTCTAATGCAGGCGGCGCTTGGGATAACTCCAAGAAGTACATTGAGGCAGGCCATCATGGTGGCAAGGGCTCTGAGGCTCACAAGGCTGCCGTTGTTGGCGACACCGTGGGCGATCCTTTCAAAGATACTTCTGGTCCTTCGATGAACATTCTTATTAACTTGATGACCATCGTATCTTTGACGTTCTCGCCACTGTTTATCATGGTTCAATCGCTGCTCTAAAACATATGGGCAAACAAGGGTTTTGGACTCACTGAGCTTGGTGGAGCTTTAGAACTTACTGAGGCGGGCTGGAAGGTAGAACTTCTAGCCCGCTTTTTTATTGCGAGCATT
>CAZDCX010000007.1:26741-39999 GCA_964504115.1 uncultured Cryptobacterium sp. | reverse complement strand
TGCAAGCCGCATTGCGAAGCGCAAGCTTTTAGTAAAACTCTACAAAGGAAGGCCCCGGATTCGCAACCAAAAAGTAGAGGGATGCCCTGAACAGTACGTGCGTCGTATCTGCCTTCCCCTTTTGTTTTACTAAAAGCTTGATCAACGCGGAGACTCGCGGTTTGCAAGTATTATCTGCTCGGGGACTTCTCTAACAAAGACAAAGCGGCAAGCTGATCGCGCATGATTTTGCTCCTGAAACCTTCAACTGTGGTCGATAGAAAAAAAGATAAGGCCTCAAACGAGACCTTATCTGAAAGGATATGTTGGTTGCTGCCAGGGCTGCTTTACTTGGTGCACCTGCGCTCGGTTTATTGCACTTTGCACGCCGCACCAGAAACGGGAGGCAGCCACAGGCTATTTGGCGATATATACCGGAATGTCAGACTTGCCCAACACCGAATAGCACACACTACCCAACATGGCGCGCACAGCACTCAAGCCACGGTGACCCATCGCGATGCAATCGTAATCTCCTCGCGTGGCATAGGCAACAATAGCATCATGGGGATTGCCACCGATGACATCAAAGGTAACCAGATCCTCCTTGCCAGCAACGATACGGGCAGTAGCCTCTTTCAAAGTTTCGATGGCTTTATCGCTTGCCTCGCCCTCGAGAGTAGATTCAATCACATCCGGCGTGATGCTGGCCATACGAGCAGCTACGCGAAAGGCCTCATCGTCAACCTTTTCTTTCACCTTCAAAATTGTGACATGACCGCCAGGAACCATGGATGCCCAATCAAGAGCAGCGCTTAATGCGTGTTTAGAAGGCTCAGATCCATCAAAGGGAACCAGAATTTTTTGGTGCATTACTTTAAATCCTTCCTACTTCGCTTCTTCAATAGGAATAGGCGTTTCATCTACTTCCTCGATATTATTATCCCACACATAATGTTTGGTTTCGCGTGCGATCAGGGCAGACAATCCAAGGACAGCAATCAGGTTAGGAATTGCCATCAAAGCATTGGTGATGTCGGAAATATCCCACACAAAGCCCGAAACGCCAATAGCGCCCAAGAAGCAAACAACGAGGAATAAGATCTGATACGGCTTAATGGCCTTTTTACCGAACAAATAGGTGATGCAGCGATTGCCATAGTAAGACCAACCAAGGTTGGTGGAGTAAGCAAACAAAACCAAACCGATGCAAACCACCAGCGAACCAATAATAGGAATACGACCAAAGCAAGCCGTTACCAGCTCGGCCGAAGCAGCAAAGCCACCAGAAACATAAATCTGCTGGATAGCAGGATCAGCCAAGATGGAGGTTACCAGAGCCAAAGCGGTCAGAGCACATACGATAACGGTATCCCAGAAGGTACCCGTCATAGAAATAAGAGCCTGTTTAGCAGGATTCTTGGTGATAGCTGCCGAAGCAACCAGTGGCGAAGAGCCCAAACCAGATTCGTTAGAGAACAAACCACGAGCGCAGCCATATTGAAGCGCCATGGTGATCGTGCCACCCAAGGCTCCACCAAAAGCAGCTTGCGGATTAAAAGCGCAGGTTACGATCAGAACGAGAGCATCCCACAGATAAGCACCATTGATAACAATCAGAGCGATGCAGCATACCACATAGAAGATGGTCATGAATGGGATGAGCTTTTCGCATACTTGAGAAATGCTCTTGATGCCGCCCAAAATAACTACCGCAATCAAAACCGTTACGATAACGCCCACGATGATCTGCAGCCAGCTGGTCTCAAAACCAAAAATGCTTATGGTAGACGTTGCAATAGCACTATCGCCGCTCAGCGAAACAATAGCCCCTGAAAGGGAATTGGTTTGTACTGCAGCGCCAATACCCATTGAAGCAATGGCGGCAAACAAAGCAAACAAGATACCTAAGATCTTACCAAGGTTTTGATGCTTAAAGCCACGCTCCAGCGCATACATAGCGCCGCCCAGCATGTTGCCATTGTGGTCTTTCACGCGAAACTTGAGGGCAATCAGGGTTTCGGAATATTTGGTAGCAATGCCAAATACACCCGTGATCCACATCCAGAACAAAGCGCCAGGGCCGCCAGCAATCAGCGCGGTACCAACGCCAATAATGTTGCCGGTACCAATAGTGGCTGCCAGCGAGGTGGTAAGTGCCTGGAATGGGCTTACATCGCCAGCTCCGTTGTCCTTGGAGATGGAAAGCTTAATACCTTTGCCAATCTTGCGCTGGATAACGCCGGTGCGAAACGTCATAAAAACGTGCGTGCCCAGCAACAGCACAATCATGATAGGGCCCCACACAAAGCCATCAATCGATGACACAACATCGGCAATGCCTTCGGCCGAAGCCAGGCCCTCGCCTAGTCCCACAAAGGGACTAACAAAAAAGTCATACAGAAATTCTTCCATGAATCTCCCTTACGCCAGGGTAGCGCCCTCGCAGGCGCTGCCAACCAATAGGATTCTGGAAAGTGCCTCTATCGAGCATCCCGGGGCAAATGGGATAAGCGATATATGCACTTTTGCAGAGTAAAGAGCTTTTTCATTCTATGCGTGACATTGTTTCAATTCAGCTACAAAACGGAAAAATCCCCGTAAGCGGCGCTTGCTTGCGGGGATTTTGTCATATTTCCAAGCAAAAGGGCTCTGCCTGTTCACTTTTTTGGCAGGGGCTTACGGCCAAACGCCATGCCCCCAATCACATAAAAGTGCTTACTTATCGAAGGTATATAAATCCTTGGTAGCCTCACGAAAATCGGCATACACCTCTTCCAAAATAGCTTCATCAACCACCAATTCGAGGGCCGCCGGCTGGCCTTCCTCATCAAGATCGGTTACTTCTAAAACAGTAACCTCCCCCGAATCGGAGCGCGGCTTGCCCTGTTCATCAACATCAAAGAAGAAGCCATAGCGACGATCGTTGTGAATTATCAGCCCGAGAAACTCCAGATTAACCAGCTCGCCCGATTCATCTTGAAGCGTGAGCACCAGGCCTTCTTCCACTGGTGGAGCAAAATTAGGAGCACTTCCTTCGCGCATTACCTTCTCCTTTTATTTCTTGCGACGATACTTATTGCTGTACGTTGGCTGCTGAGATTTCTTATTTTTGGCAGCCTTGTTTTTATTCTTTGTACCTTGAGCGGGAGCATTACCCCTGCCCTGAGTAGCTTGCGGCGACGAATCTGCTTTGCTTGGCACAGAACTAGAGCCCTCTGCCGAAGAAGCGGGCGTTGCTACTGCCTCAGAAGCCTCAGCGGCGGGCGGCTCCAGTAAAGCCAGCGGCGTTGAAGCAAAGGTGAAGCGCTGGATGCCCGGGCCATACTTCTTTGCCAGCTTGGCATTGTTGGGCTCGCGCGACTTCCACATAGCGTACAGAGGTGTTGCAACGGCGATGGAAGAATAGGCACCGGCAAGCAAACCAACCGCCATAGCAAAGGCAAAATCCTTCAAGGTCTCGCCGCCGAAGAGCAGCATGCCCAAAACCGGAATAAACGAAGTAAGCGTGGTGTTGATCGAGCGGATAAACACCTGGTTGATCGAATGGTTTGCCATCGACATGAAAGTGGTTTTAACCGTGGACTCCTTCATGTTGTCGGTAATGCGGTGGAATACAACGACCGTGTCGTAGAGCGAGTAACCCAAAATGGTAAGTAAAGCTGCAATAGTGTTGGGGGTAACCTCGCGGCCGACCAGGGCATACACACCAATCACGATAATCAAGTCGTGCAAGAGGGCGACAATTGCCATAATGCCCATCTTGTATTCAAAGCGAATGGCGATGTAGGCAATAATCAACAATAACGAGACCGCAAAGGCAATCAGCGATGACTGAATAACGCTTGCACCCCAATCGGGCCCAACCGTATTAACCTCAAAGCTATCGGTGGCCAGCTCGAGCTCGCCTGCTACATCATTGGCAAGAGCTGCTGCGTCTTCAGCCGACGTTGTGGTAATGCGCACCAAAAAGCCCTCGGCGCCGTCGGCCGTGGTGGTTTGGATAACAGCATCGCTCTCGCCTGCCTGTTCAAAAGCAGCGCGCATCTCGTCGATGGTGATATCGCCCGTGCTGTGGAACTGAATGGACGTACCACCAACGAACTCGATGCCAAACTCCAAACCTTTAACGCCCACAACGACAAAGGACAAAACCACCAAGCACGCCGAAATACTGAGCAGGATTTTACGAACCCCCATAAAGTTGATGTCGCGCTTAATAAAGCGGCCCTTCAACTGGTCAAAGGTTTTATGGGCAATTGACTTCTTTTCAGATTCGGCAGTGCTCTCAGCTGCTGTGCGCGAGACATCCAAATCCTGCAGGAATTCCGGAGCAATACCCTTGCCCGCCGTTAAATCGGCATACACAATGGCAGCGGCCTGACAATCTTTGATACCCCAGAAGCCCGGATGATGAGCGATGACCTTGGGCGCCAACAGGCGAATGATGGGTGCCTTCAAAACGAGCATCATAACAATGTCGCAGAGAATACCCAAAGCCAAGGTCAAACCAAAGCCCTTAACCGAAGCCGAAGCGAGGAAGAACAGGGTAAGCGCCGAAACAAGGGTTACCAAGTCGGCATCGATTGAAGTCTCGATACCATGACGAACACCAGTGATAGAAGCGGCTCGCACGCTGCGCCCCATACGTATTTCTTCGCGGAAACGCTCCAAAACCAGAATCGAGGAGTCGGCCGCCATACCAATGGTAAGCACGATACCCGCAATACCCGCCAAAGAAAGCGAGAACAGCCCAAAGGCCGAGAGCGTAGCCAGTAAACCAAGATAGAGCGCTGAAAACACCAGCATTGCTAAAGCGGTGAGCAAGCCAAGACCACGATAGAAGAAGATCAGATAGAGAATAACCAGCGTTAAACCTATGATAGCTACGACCAGGCCGCTCCAGAGAGCATCTTGCCCCAACGTAGGACCGACAACTTGGCTTTGTTCATAGGTAAAGCTAATGGGCAATGAGCCGCTTTCAAGCACAGTTTGCAAGGCCTGAGCTTGTTCAAGGGTATAGCTGCCGGTAATAGCAACGCGACCATCGGTGATTTCGCTTTGAACTGCAGGAGCCGACTGGATCTCGCCATCAAGCACAATAACTATTTGGCCATGATCGGCTGCCAGATCGCGCGTTGCATCGGCAAAAGCCTGGGTGCCTTCGCTATCAAGCTCCAAGTTGACCGCATAATAGGAGCTTGCTTCCGATTCTTTATCAACCGTCACGCGATTGATGTTTTCGCCCGTAATGAGAGGCGTATAGGTGCCCGCTTGAACACTGCGATAGGTTATTTGGTCGCCCTGGAACGAATTGCCATAGCTATCGGTGAAGGTTTGCTGCGATGCATAGCTGCCGTTTTCGATAGCGGTAACATCCTCTTCGTTGGTGAAGGAATCGGCACGGGCAAATTCCAGCTGACCTGTTTTACCGATGGTATTCAAGGCTGTTTCGGTGTCAGAGAGGCCAGGGATCTGCACAAGGATTTGATCGTTGCTCTGTACTTGCACAGTGGCCTCAGATGCACCCAATGCATTTACGCGCGATTCGATAATGGCACGCGACTTTTCCATGTCTTCGGTGGTAACTTCTTCGCCATTGGTGCTTTGAGCCGACAAAACAACCGACAAGCCACCTTGGATATCCAAACCCTGATTAATCTTTTCGTTAGGTGGCATAAACATTACCACCGAGGCGATTACCAAAAGCGTGGTTAGAATGAGCAGCCATACGTTGCGGCGGTTTTTATTGCCGCTGCTGGCTCGCCGGCTTTTGCGCTCGCGCTGTTTTTCGCGTTTTGCTTTGGCGCTTTTGTTTGCCTTAGCCGCCCTCGCACGATCCTTCTTATGTTTTCTCTCGGCTGCCCGAGCCTTCTTGGCGCGGCGATCATGCGACGCGGAAGTATCTTCGCTTTTTTTAGTTGGTTGATCAGCCATAACATTCCTTCTAGCATGCTCTGGTAAAAAACTATGTTCACTTTATAAGGGCACAAAAACGAAGCCCTATAAACAAATAGGCACTTTGAAGTATGATAGCGGTTTCGCCCAACGACACAAACGTAACTTAGCCGTTATGCAGTATTTTTCCGTATACAACTACCACGCCGCCCTTTAGTAATCCTTTGCCGCCGGCGAATGCATCCAATCGTGATAAAACTCCTCGAAGGTGCCAGCCAAAAGGGCAGCTCGCGCCTCTTTCATAAGGTGAATGAGGAAGTACAAATTGTGAATGCTCAAAAGCACGCTGCCCAGCATCTCGTTTTGTTTTACCAAATGGCGAATATAGGCGCGACTGTGCGTCTGACACGTGGGGCATGAGCACGCCGCGTCAAGAGGGCCAAAATCGCGGGCATACTTTGCATTGCGCATATTCATACGACCCTGGGAAGAAAAGGCCGTGCCCATACGAGCTGTACGTGTTGGCAACACGCAATCAAACATATCGACCCCTTCGCGCACCGCCCGAACCAGCGTGGTGGGATTGCCAACACCCATAAGGTAGCGCGGCTTGTTTTCGGGCAGCGCTTGCGCCACCGTGCCCAAGGTTTCAAACATTACCTCGTGATCTTCGCCCACCGAGTAGCCGCCAATGCCAAAGCCCTTAAAATCTTGCAATCCTTCGGCCACACATTCGCTGTTGGCTGCCTGCAAACGAGCGATGGATTCAAGGCGCAAGTCCAAGTTCATACCGCCCTGACAAATTCCAAAGAGTGCCTGATCTTCGCGCGTGTGAGCAGCCAAGCAGCGCTTCGCCCACATGGCCGACAAATCTACCGCACGCTGCACAAATGCGCGCGTGGCTGGATAGGGCGGGCATTGATCAAGCTGCATAACGATATCGGCGCCTAGCTTTTGCTGAATCTCCATGTTGATTTCGGGCGTCCAACGAATTTTGCTGCCGTCATAAATGGAAGCAAAACTCACGCCGTCGTTATCAAGCTTGAGCGTATCGGCCAAAGAAAATATCTGAAATCCACCCGAATCGGTAAGCATGGGGCCATCGTAGGCGGCAAAGGCGTGCAGCCCCCCTGCCTCGGCAATAAGGTCGGCACCGGGGCGCAGCGAGAGATGATAGGTATTTGACAAAACAATTTGAGCGCCAATTTCGTGCAGCGTTTGGGGGCGAATACCCTTTACCGTAGCGCTGGTTCCCACCGGCATAAACAGCGGGGTGTGCACCGTGCCATGTGCTGTTTCAAATGAGCCGGCCCGCGCAGGGCCGCATGTTGCTTCGATCTGAAAATCAAAGAGAGCCATGTATCACTCGCCCTCCGATGGGGTTGATGGGGTTGATGGCTCCGATGGCTCCGCGCACACTGGCAAGCCCCGCACAAACTCAAGGAAATCATCCAGGGAACCGTGCTTGACTGAATCAAGGTCGTAGCCCTCGGGATCCAAGAGCCAATCGGTTACCAAGTATCCATCGAGCCCCAAATCAAGAGCAGCCAGATCTTCACGCGTATTGTTACCTACCATCAAAATCTCTTCAGGATTGAGCCCGGCAAGCTCAATGTTTTCCTGAAAATAGGCCAGATTGGGCTTTGTGCTGGTTGAATTGTCGTAGGTGGTAATGTGTTCAAATGCGCTGGCAGGAACTTGCGCCCACCCTAAACGCTTTTCAACCGCAATACGAGGAAAGAGAGGCATCGTGGTAAGAAACAGCCGATAGCCCTTTTCGCGCAGGAGTGCAACCGCTTGCGCCGCCGCTGGATGGGGCCGCACCAAATCGCCAAGGGTATCAAAGGCTGTTTCGTAGTATTGCTGCATCATAGGTTCGTGGTCGGCGCGGCTGCCTCCTATTAAAGCGCAAAAGGTCTGCCAGTATCGTTGATCGTTAGAGCCTCCCTCGCCCTCCATCATGGCGCGAACACCAGCACTCACAGCTTCCATAAAACGCCGCCCATCGTAGCCACGATCTGCAGCAAAATGCGGTAATTGCGTGAAATAACGCCTGAGAAAAACATCCATGTCAATGGGCAAAAGCGTGCCATCCAAGTCGAAAAAGACGGCCTTATAGGGGCGTCGCGGCATCGTGTGTATTCCTTCCTGCGCCGTGTTGGATCAATAATCAGATGTTAGTATAGGATACGCCGAAAGGAGCACACGACGAACCTATGAAATTACTACTTCATGCCTGCTGTGGCCCGTGTTCGCTTGAGCCGGTGCGTCTTCTTGCCCAAGCAGGTCACGACATAACCATTGCTTATGTAAATTCCAATATTGCTCCCGCCTCTGAATATCAGCGCCGCCTTGACACGCTTCTTGATTGGGCACGCACGCAAACTATCCCGGTAATAGAAGGTGCTCACCAGCCATGCGCGTGGCAAGAAGCCATTGCGGCCGCCTGGCAGGAAGGCAGCCCGCGGCAGAATCGATGCCGCGCTTGTTATCGCACTCGCTTGGAAGAGGTTGCGCAGTATGCCCATGAGCAGGGGTTTGAGGGCATTGCCACCACACTGACGGTAAGCCCGTATCAATACAGCGACATCATTGCCGAGGAGTTGGCGCGTGCAGCGGCCGCCTACGATGATGTGGAAGCGGTGTTTCAAGATTTTCGCGAATACTACCCCAAAGCAACCAAACGGAGCCGCGAATTGGGTATGTATCGCCAAAATTACTGCGGTTGCTCCTATTCCTATGCAGAAGCTGCCGCCGAGCGCGAAGAGCGCAAAGCAGCACGAAAAGCCCTCAAAGCTAAACGAAAGGCAGAAAAGTTGGCAGCGCTAAAAACTGACGATTTTGATTACGATCTCCCTGAAGAGCGCATCGCTCAAGAGCCTGCGGCCGAGCGCGATGGCTGCAAGATGCTGGTAATGAAGCGCAGTAATGGAGCGCTTCACGACGAAATATTCCGCGATATTTACCACCACCTCAACCCCGGCGATGTGCTGGTTGCCAACGAAACGCGCGTGATGCCGGCCCGCTTGCTTGGCGCCAAACGCGTGACAGGCGGCGCGGCTGAGGTGTTTTTGCTGCGCGAGCGCTTTGATGTTGAGCCCAAGCACACCAAGAGTGCTATTTGGGAAGTGCTCGTGCGCCCCGGCAAACGCCTCAAACCCGGGGCTATTGTGGACTTTGTTGACCATAGCGATACCGTTGTTTTGTCGGCAGAAATTATCGATTGGGTTGAAGATGCCGAAAAGGGCGAGCGCCTTGCGCGGCTGACCACTCCCCTTGCCTCCTTAGATGAAGCCTTGCATCAGGTGGGCCACACGCCGCTGCCCCCGTACATTAAAAACTACGGAGGCGATGAAGAGCTCTACCAAACGGTGTTTTCTCAAGAAGAGCGCAGCGCCGCTGCCCCAACCGCGGGCCTGCACTTCACCCCAGAACTTATTGAGCGCATTAAGGAAAAAGGGGTTGGGTTTGAAACGGTACACTTGGAAGTAGGGCTTGATACCTTCCGCATTGTTGACGAAGAAGACCCGCACGATCACCAAATTCATACCGAGCGCTACACCGTGCCTGCCCGCACCGCCCGAGCCATCGCGCGCGCTAAAGCGGCAGGTGGGCGCGTTATTGCTGTAGGAACCACCAGCGTGAGAAGCCTCGAGAGCGCTTGGGATGATGAAACCAGCAGCGTCAAACCGCAGGATCGCGCCAGCACCTCGCTGTTTATTTTGCCGGGGTACGAATTTAAGGTGGTGGATGCCTTGATTACCAACTTCCACGTGCCCCGCTCAACGTTGATGATGCTGGTAAGCGCCTTTTCAAACCGCGACAACATTATGAAGGCTTACCGTCACGCCATCAAACGCAACTACCGCATGCTTTCGTTTGGCGATGCTATGTTTATTGAATAGTGGCTGGGATTGAGGTGGCGCCCGTTACATCCTTACCTGCCCCACGGCTCGCGCACCTTTGGAAGGAACACGCATGGATAAAGAAATGAAAATTGCCGTTTTAATCGACGCAGAAAACATATCGAGCAAATATGCACAGATCATTCTGCAAGAAGCAAGCAGTTTAGGCACTATTGTGTACAAACGCATTTATGGCAACTGGACCACAACGCTGCTGAATTCTTGGAAAAACGAGCTGCTTAATAACGCCATTCAGCCCATTCAGCAATACAGCAATACCATCGGGAAGAATTCCTCAGACTCAGCGCTTATTATCGACGCCATGGATTTGCTCTATCAAAAGCGCCTTGATGCCTTTTGCATTGTTTCTTCCGATAGCGATTTCACGCGCCTGGCAACACGCCTGCAAGAGTCCGAAATTTACGTTGTGGGCATGGGAGAGCAAAAAACGCCCCGCGCCTTTATTTCAGCCTGCAGCCGATTTGTCTACCTCGATTTGCTCTACAAGGCCAACAAGAAAAATGCCAGCTATCCGCCCAAAAAGCGCAAACTCGATGCAAAGGCCGATTCGAAGGCCGACGCCAAAGCCAGAGAAAAGCACGAAGGCGCCCTGCATGCATCCTCTGCGCCATCTCGCGCGCCCGAAGCGTCTGCCGCGCCAAGCGCTCTTTTGCCTGAAGCTACCACGCCCGAGGGCCTGCCCGACAAAGCAGAAGCCAACGCTCATTGCGCCTCAGGCGAAGCGCCCTTTGACACCCTTCATGGCAACGGATCCGATATTCTCATGGTAGAAGCTGCCCTGCGCGACATAGCCGCAGAATATAGCAGCGATGATGGATGGATTTTGTCTGCCCGGCTAGGTGGCTATCTTTCCAAACGATTGCCCGACTTTGACACGCGCAACTTTGGATTTAGAAAGTTTGTGCCCTTTGTTGATTCGCTCAATATCTTTGAACGGCGCAGCATTGCTTCAGCCGAAGATCCTTCAGTCAAGCAAGTATCGTTTCGTCTGATTGAGGAGTAGTACAAAACGCCTGTTCAAGGGCATGCACAACAAAAGGTATGGCCGATTGGCTCAATCCGCTGTAGTTGATAAGGTAGCGGCAATATGCCCCAGTGGGCACCGCGATGCCGCGATAGTATGAAGCGATGGTGCAAAGGCGCACGCCACCCTGCTCGGCTTTTTTGCATACCTCGGCGCTCCACACCTTGGCATCGCCTTGCCCTTGCTCGCGCATGATCGCAGTTGCATCCAGCACAAAGTGAATGCCCGAATCCTGCGCCTCAATTCTGCAGCGCGCGAGCACCTCACTGCCACGCAGTGCCGCTATGAGTTGATTGCGCGTAGTACGGTAAAAGGTGCGCATGCGATTTACGTGGCGCTCATAGTTTCCATCATCAATAAAACGGGCCAACGCAAGCTGATCGATAGCGCTTACCGTGCTTGAATAAAACCCGAGGTTTTGATGGAAGCGCTGTGCCAAAGCTTCTGGCAAAACCATGTATCCAATGCGAAAGGCGGGACCTAAACTCTTGGTAAAAGTATTGGCATAGATAACCCGCTCGCTCGCATCAATACTTTGCAGCGATGGAATAGGTTTGCCGGTTAGCCGAAACTCGCAATCGTAATCATCTTCAATTATGTAGCGATCGGGGGCCGAGGCTGCCCAACCCAACAATTCATAGCGCCTGCTGATTGAAGTGACCAATCCACAGGGGAATTGATGCGATGGCATAAGATGCACCACTTCAACGTTGGCATCATATAAGGAAGACAGACACACGCCGCTACCATCAAGAGGCAAATGAACCAGCGGCACGTTGTTTGCCTGATAAATGCTGGTCAAACGCGGATAACCCGGATCTTCAATGCCGTATGTTTTATCGCGTCCCAAAAGCTGCACAAGCAGGTTATACAAAACTTGCGAGCCAGCACCAATCACGATGCACGCAGGATCAACCTCCATCCCGCGAAATTCTTTCAAATAGCGCGCGATGGTCTGGCGCAAGTGAAGCATACCTGCCGCCGAGCCTTCCCCAAGCAGCGATTGCTCAGGCTCGCATGAAAGCGCCTCGCGCACCGATTTTGCCCACGCCCCATAAGGGAAAAGGCCCACGGGTATGGTGCCACCTGCCAGGTCGACGCTGATCTGCGGGGCGGCCGTATCGGGCACTCCTTTGAGCCTGGAGGCAACCCCCGGGAGCGTTGCCGCTTGCGCCCGTGATGCAGGCCGCTCGGCCGAAGAGCGCGATGCTTGTGGGGGTAGCTCGGCCAGAGAGGACGAAGAGACCTGAAAGGGCTGCCCGGCCCGAGAGGACGTTACTGGAAAGGGCTGACCGGCCGAAGGAAACGATGCTGAGATAGACGGCGCAAATGACGCAGGCAGATCAACCGCAGAGCGCGATGCTTGAGAGGAGAGCACGGAAGGCTCGACATGCGAAAGAGGCCCGCTATCTGCTGCACGCCCGGCAGCTGGGAGTGCCGATTCCTTCCCCAAATCACAGGCATAATAGCCCCGACGAGGCTCAGAGCGCACATACCCCTCTGCAATGAGCTGCGTATAGGCGCCTTCAATAGTAATCAGGCTCACACCCAAATGACGAGCCAAAGCGCGCTTGGAAGGCAGCTTCTCGCCCGCCTCAATGCGCCCCTGCTCTATGTCTGCGCGAATGCAGCTATATAAATATTCATAGAGGCTCAGTTCTCCTCGTTGTCCAAGGGCATAGGTGAGCATCGCGGTTGTGAACCCTTCCTGATTCAAGCTTAAGATACAAGAGTAAATCTGGTCTTACCCAAACTGGTCATATTCTGACCTTATCATATTTATTGTTTTTGGCTATACCGATATACCCACATATCACATAGTTTTCTAGGGAATTACGAACCCCCTCTTGGTTAAAGGAGACTTCATGGCCAAAGAAGCATTAACACCATCGAACACAACCACGCCTGCCGAGCGCGTAAAGCTCAACCGCTCGCTCGCTCAAATGCTCAAAGGTGGCGTCATCATGGATGTAACCACTCCGCAGCAGGCACGCATCGCTGAAGAGGCGGGCGCATGCGCCGTTATGGCACTTGAGCGCATTCCTGCTGATATTCGCGCCGCAGGAGGCGTATCGCGTATGAGCGACCCCAAAATGATTAAAGGCATTCAGGAGGCGGTTTCCATCCCTGTTATGGCAAAGTGCCGCATTGGACATTTTGTCGAGGCGCAACTTCTGGAGGCCATCGAAATTGATTACATCGACGAATCTGAAGTGCTCTCGCCTGCTGACGATACGTATCACATCGATAAAACCAAGTTTTCGGTGCCCTTTGTATGCGGTGCCCGCGATTTAGGCGAAGCGCTGCGCCGTATTGCCGAAGGTGCTGCCATGATTCGCACCAAGGGCGAGCCTGGCACGGGCGATGTTGTGCAAGCGGTTCGTCACATGCGCAAAATCAATGAGCAAATTCGCCACGTGGTTTCTTTGCG
>CAZDCX010000007.1:12666-26641 GCA_964504115.1 uncultured Cryptobacterium sp. | reverse complement strand
CGGTTCGTCACATGCGCAAAATCAATGAGCAAATTCGCCACGTGGTTTCTTTGCGCGAAGATGAACTTTTTGAAGAAGCAAAACAGCTCCAAGTTCCTGTTGACCTGGTTCGCTTTGTGCATGAGCAGGGCAAGTTGCCGGTTGTAAACTTCTCCGCTGGCGGTGTAGCAACGCCGGCCGATGCAGCATTGATGATGCAGCTGGGCGCTGAGGGAGTGTTTGTGGGTTCGGGCATCTTCAAGTCGGGCAATCCCGCCAAACGAGCGCGAGCCATCGTTCAAGCAACCACCAATTACACCGACGCCAAGCTTATTGCCGAGCTTTCGGAAGATTTAGGTGAGGCTATGGTGGGCATTAATGCCGATGAGATTGAGCTTATTATGGAAGAACGTGGCCGCTAAATGAGCGTTGCAATTCTTGCCTTGCAAGGTGCTTTTATCGAGCATCGCCGCAAACTGGAAGCACTCGGTCAAACCTGCTTTGAGATTCGCTGCACCGATGATTTGAAGCGCCCCTTTGATCGTTTGGTTTTGCCTGGTGGCGAGAGCACCGTCCAAGCAAAACTTTTGCGCGACTTAGGGCTGCTCGATGCGCTGAAAGCACGTATAACCGCGGGCATGCCGGTGCTTGCCACCTGTGCTGGGCTGATTCTGCTTGCTGAAGAGGTAGAAAGCACGGGCGACCTTGCCCACTTGAACCCTGAAGCTATAAAGACGCGCTTGCCCGTTGAGGGGTTTAAAACCCTGCCCATAACGGTAAAGCGAAACGCCTACGGCCGGCAACTTGGCAGCTATTTTACCTATGGCACATTTGGAACCTGGGAGCAGGTACCCATGACGTTTATACGGGCGCCCTTTGTTACCGAGGTGCGCCAAGGCTGCCAGGTGCTGGCAACTCACGAAAACCACATTGTTGCGGTGCGAAAAGATAACCAGCTTGGAGTGGCCTTTCACCCCGAGCTTGATAGCGACAATCGCATCCATGAGTTGTTTTTGGCGATGTAGGTGAACTTCTAGCTAACGCGCCGCTTGCCTTGAATGCCAGCTGGGTTAATTGCCGTCTTCAACAATGCGATATTTCTGGGGGCCATCAACGTAGAGGTTGGTGCCCTCAGAATCAATCGCCACAACACAAGGGTAATTCTCCACCCGCAAACGGCGGATAGCCTCTGGGCCCAATTCATCAAAAGCGATAACTTCACATTCTTTGACGCTATCGGCAATCAGCGCCGCCGCGCCGCCCACTGCTGCAAAATACACCACCCCATGGGCTACCATGGAATCGATAACTTCCTGTGATCGCGGCCCTTTGCCTATCATCCCTTTGAGGCCTTGCTCGATTATGGCAGGCGAATAGGCATCCATGCGCCCCGATGTGGTGGGGCCACACGAGCCGATTACCTTGCCTGGTTTTGCGGGCGTAGGGCCGGCGTAGTAGATAACCTGGCCATGCCAATCAACGGGCAGCTCCTCGCCTCGCTCTAGCATCTCTACCATGTTTTTGTGTGCCGCATCGCGCCCGGTGTAAATAACACCCGAGATGCTAACTAGATCTCCGCACTTGAGCGAGCGAACTACCTCATCGGTTAAGGGAGTTGTTATCTGCTTTGCTTTCATTGGTTACCAACCTCCTACAGAACAACTTCCTTGTGACGAGCCGCATGACAATTGAGCGTGACCGCAACGGGCAGGGTGGCTATATGGGTGGGATAGGTTTCGATATGAACCGCAAGAGCGGTATTGCGCCCGCCAAAACCTTGCGGCCCCACGCCACTTTTATTGATGGCTGCGAGCAGCTCCTGCTCGAGCGCGGCATACTCTGAGTTAGGGTGAGGCTCTCCTGCAACCCGGCGCAGCGCCTGCTTTGATAGCAACATGGCTTTATCGGCGTTGCCTCCGATGCCCACACCAACAATGGTTGGCGGGCAGGGGTTGCCACCTGCTTGCACCACCGTATCCACCACAAAGCGCTTAACGCCCTCTAGGCCATCGGCAGGTTTGAGCATTTTGAGCGCCGACATATTTTCGCTGCCAGCACCCTTAGGCATAACAACCAAGCGCAGCTCATCGCCGGCCACCAGGGTGGTGTAAATAATAGCTGGCGTATTATCCCCCGCATTATCGCGATGAAACACCGGATCGATAACGGTTGACTTGCGCAAATACCCTTGCGTATAGCCTTGCGCAACACCAGCGTTAATCGCATCGGTGAGCAGGCCGCCAGTAATGTGCACCTCTTGGCCAACCTCGGCAAACACGATAACCATGCCCGTATCCTGGCACAGAGGCACTTGCGTTTCGCGAGCGATGTCAATATTGCGGCACACCTTTTCCATGGCATACACGCCAAATTCGGATTCTTCGGTATCGCGGGCGCGGCGCACCAACGCCTCAACATCGCGGGGCAAATCGCATGCCGCCTCGATGCACAAGCCCGCCACCGCGCTGGTGATATCCTCTACGCTGATTTCTTTCATGGTGTACTACTTTGCTTTCTTACTTATGAAGGCAGCTCGCCGTACAAACCACACTCTTACTGGGTAACGCGAGTTTAATATTTGCGCGCAAAAGAGTACGGCACGGCGCTTCAATAAATACACTGAGCGCTTCAAAGCACCTAGTGCTCAATACGATCACGAACCGCCTTGCTTACCACTTCGGCTACCCGCGGATCAAAGGCCTCAGGCATGATGAAGTCTTCGCTGAGCTCTTCATCGCTTACCAGCCCAGCAATGGCCTGCGCAGCCGCCAGCTTCATTTCGTCGGTAATACGCTCGGCTCGGCCTTCAAGCGCGCCCTTAAAGATGCCCGGGAAGGCAATAACGTTGTTAATCTGGTTAGGAAAATCGCTGCGGCCGGTACCCACCACGCGAGCACCTGCGGCCCGCGCTACATCGGGCATAATCTCGGGTACGGGGTTAGCCATAGCAAAAAGAATTGCATCTTTGTTCATTGAGGCTACCATCTCGGGCGTAACAATATTCGGTGCCGAAACGCCCACAAAAATATCGGCGCCCTGTAAGGCATCGGCCAAGGAACCTGTTTTGTTTTCAAGATTGGTAACCTCGGTCATGCTGCGCTGCATCCAATTGAGGTTGGGCGAAGATTTGCTAATGATGCCGTTGATATCGCACATGGTTACGTCGGTAAATCCATAGCTTAATAAAAGCTTGGTGATAGCAATGCCCGCACTGCCGGCACCGTTAACAACAACACGGCATGCTTCCTTTTTCTTGCCCACTAAGCGAAGCGCATTAATAACACCCGAGAGCACCACAATAGCTGTGCCATGCTGATCGTCGTGAAAAACCGGAATAGGAAGCAAATCGTTCAAACGCTGCTCAATCTCAAAGCAGCGCGGTGCCGAAATGTCTTCCAAGTTGATGCCGCCAAAAGCGGGGGCCACATTAACAACGGTCTGAATAATTTCTTCAGTATCTTGCGTATCCAGCACTAGAGGGACTGCGTTTACATTGCCAAACTCTTTAAACAACACGCATTTGCCCTCCATAACAGGCAAAGCAGCCAAAGGCCCAATGTTGCCGAGCCCCAAAACCGCGCTGCCATCAGAGATAACAGCAACCGTATTGGACTTTATGGTGTAGTTGTATGCCTCGGTGGGATCTTGCGCAATAACCTTGCAAGGCTCAGCAACGCCAGGCGTATAAGCTATTGCCAAATCTTCGCGCGTACGCACGGGCGCGGTAGCTGTTGTTTGGATCTTGCCATTCCACTCGCGATGAAGCTGCAAGGCCTGTTCACGTAAGTTCATGTAAGGGGCTCCCTCTTATATTGGTTCAGCAAATATATATGCAGCTTATTGTAGCGCTGTAGAGCGCAGGTAAAGCAATCGACTTTGCCAAACAAAGCCCTTTTACCCCGCGCCGCATACCTCTTACCCCTCATCAAACACTGCACATGCCGGTGATTTGTTTAACTATTGTGAAGTTTTGTTCACGAAAAAAGTAAACCGAGGAAAACTAGCTACCATAAAGGTGTTAACCGTAACTAACCTCGACTTATTGGGTCGTGGTACAGCGGAAGAAGGATTCTCATGGTCTTGTCTGAAGTCAAACATAACGGAGTCTATCACGTAAAGCAGCTCCACAATGGCAACGGCGATCTGCATCGTCACCTTGAGAATTTGGGTTTCATCCCTGGAGAAGCCATCACGGTTGTTTCTCGTATTGGCGGCAATTTAATCGTCAATGTCAAAGGTTCGCGCGTAGCGCTTTCTTCAGAATTAGCAAAAAATATTGTTGTGTAGTTGCTGTTAACCACGCAGTAACAAAGTACTGCGGTTGCTTTGCGCGAGGCCGCATATGCTTCGTGCGCCCTGTGCCAGGTTAATCAGATTAACTGGTAAGTATATTAGGTAGCCCCACTATGTAAGGGAAGGAGGACCGATGAAAACTCTACGTGAAGCCAAAACAGGCGAAACAGTTACCGTAAGCAAGCTCAATGGTTCCGGTGCTGTGAAGCGTCGCATTATGGACATGGGTATCACCAAAGGGTGCTCTATCTACATCCGTAAAGTTGCCCCTCTTGGCGATCCAGTAGAAGTCACCGTTCGTGGCTACGAGCTTTCTTTGCGCAAGGAAGATGCGCAGATGATCGAAGTTGCTTAATCTTCAGGCTACTCGCAAACAGCTTACAAAATGAGTCTGTTGCAAGCAGGTTGAAGAAGCACTTTACAAGGTCGTTGAGCGACCCTTTTTTTACATCCTAAGTTAGCTTAAGCTAACACCGATTGGAGGAACGAATGAGAGTTGCACTTGCAGGCAACCCTAACAGCGGTAAAACTACCCTGTTCAATGCTCTGACTGGTAACAACCAGCACGTGGGCAACTGGCCTGGTGTTACCGTCGAGAAAAAGGGAGGTAAACTCAAAGCAGATAAATCCATTGAGATCACCGACTTACCTGGTATTTATTCGCTTTCGCCTTACACCCTTGAAGAGGTAGTTGCCCGTAACTATTTGATCGAAGAGAATCCTGACGCGATCTTAAACATCGTTGACGGCAGTAACCTCGAGCGCAATTTGTATCTCACTACCCAACTGCTTGAAATTGGTGTACCGGTTGTTGTAGCGGTAAACATGATCGATATCGTTCGCAAGCGCGGCGATGAGATTCATGCCGAAGAACTGGCCGCCGAGCTTGGTTGTAACGTAATCGAGATTTCAGCTCTTAAAAATGAGGGCATCGAAGAGGTTATCAACTGCCTGAAAACTATCAATTCCGCTTCGACACCTAAGCCTATTACGTTTTCTGCACCTGTTGAGGAAGCCTTGAGCACCATTCAGGATCGTCTGCCTGCTGGCACCCCTGAGAAGTTGCGCCGCTTCTACGCAATCAAATTGCTGGAAAAAGACTCCAAGATCGGCAGCAACCTTTCCGAGATGCCTGATGTGTCCGATGTAGTGGCCAAGGTTGAGGCTGCCAACGACGATGACACTGAAAGTGTTGTTATTAACGATCGCTATGCTTATATCGCTGAGATTATCGATCGTTGCCGCAACAAGGGCGCAGCCTACGAGATGACCACATCCGACAAAATCGACCGCGTGGTTACCAACCGTATCTTGGCTTTGCCTATCTTTGTCATTGTTATGTTCTTGGTGTATTACATTTCGGTTACCACCGTCGGTACGGTTGCAACCGACTGGGCGAACGATGGCGTCTTTGGCGATGGCTGGTTCCTTGATCCGGCCCCCATTGTTGGCATTGATGGCGCGCAAGCAGCCTACGACGAAGTAGCCGAAGAGTACGACGGCGCTGTTGAAGTATTGGACGCTGGTGTTGGCGGCGATATTGAGGCCTACGATGATGAATCGGGCGAAGAAGAAATAGTCGCTGTCACGCAAGAAGATTACGATGACGCTCTTGCGGTTGTAGAGTCATACGGTGAAACCGCCGATGAGTATGGCGAGGCTGGCCCCGATGTTAACGATTACGGCATTTGGGTACCCGGCATCCCTGGCATTATTGAAGAAGGCCTTGTTGCAATTGGATGTGCCGATTGGCTGCAAGCTCTTATTCTTGATGGCATTGTTGCTGGTGTTGGCGCCGTTCTTGGCTTTGTACCGCAGATGCTTGTTTTGTTCTTACTGCTGGCCTTGCTGGAATCCTGCGGCTACATGGCACGTATCGCCTTTATTCTCGACCGAGTATTTCGTCGCTTTGGCTTATCGGGTAAATCGTTTGTACCGATTCTGATTGGTACGGGCTGTGGCGTACCGGGCATTATGGCTTCGCGTACTATCGAAAACCAAAACGATCGACGCATGACTGTTATGACCACAACCTTTATCCCTTGCGGTGCTAAGTTGCCTATTATCGCGCTGTTTGCTGGCGCTGTATTTGGCGGCGTATGGTGGGTTGCGCCGAGCGCCTACTTCTTGGGCATCCTCGCAATCCTTTGCTCGGGCATCATCTTGAAAAAGACGCGCTTCTTCTCGGGCGACCCAGCACCTTTTGTTATGGAGCTTCCTGCTTACCATCTTCCTACCGTTGGTGCCGTACTGCGCAGCATGTGGGAACGTGCATGGTCGTTTATTAAGAAGGCCGGTACGATCATCCTTGTTGCTTGTATCTTGGTTTGGTTCATTTCAAGCTACGGCTTTGTAGATGGCATCTTCCAAGCTGTTGAAGATCAGAACGATTCCATCTTGGCGATCTTGGGTAGCGCAGTGTGCTGGATTTGGGCACCAAACGGCTTCGGCGATTGGCAGGCTGCCTCGGCTACCGTTACTGGCCTGATCGCGAAAGAGAACGTTGTATCCACCTTTGGTATCCTCTACGATGGTGGCGCTGGTTGGTATGCTAACGTACAAGCTGCCTACTCTGCTGCAAGCGCTTATTCGTTCCTCGCCTTCAACTTGCTGTGTGCACCTTGCTTTGCAGCAATGGGCGCTATTAAGCGCGAGATGAACAACCCGAAGTGGTTCTTTGCCGCTATTGGTTATCAGTGCGGTATCGCCTGGGTTGTATCCTTGTGGATCTACCAATTCGCAGGCCTGCTGACCGGTGAAGTGGTATTCAACCTGTTCACAGTTGTGGCCCTTGCACTGTTCGTTGCCTTCTTGTGGCTCTTGTTCCGTCCGAACAAGTGGCAGAACAACAAATCGGTGCGTGCTGTTGACGCATAAGATGTTGCATGAGAAGTAAACTTTAAGAGCTACGTTAAGTATTCGGAGCTGCTCGGGAGAGGCAAACGGCGGAAAACCGCTCCAAGCCCAACCGAGCAGCTCCATCGCAAATGTGTGGCGTAAAGGCACAGCGCGCATATCCACGGTGAATGTGCGACGCGTTTGGGTGGCTACCCACCGTGAGCCTCAAACCAAACGCATACAAGAGGCTGGCTCGCAACACGAGCCAGCCATACACAAAAGCCAAGCTGCGCCTAAAGGTTGATCGCGCACAAAGGCTAGCGGTATATAAGAGTCAACTACACACCGCACAAGAGCCGGCCGCTCGCAGAGGCTAGCCATGTATAAAAGCTGACCGTACACAAGTGCCGGCCACTCGCAAAGGCTAACCGCGCACAAGCGCCAACTGCGTACAAGAATCACCCGCACACCTGTGCTGGAAAAGGAGGAAGCATTATGAACCTGGGAACGTTGGTAGTTTTACTCGTTCTTGTGGCGATTGTTGGCGCCATTGTTGCCAGTTGGATCAGGTCTTATCGTGCCGGTCGGCATATCAGCTGCGACCAGTGCGGTGGCTGTGATTGCGCCAGCCAGGGTGCCTCCAGCGGGTGCAGCCTTGCCCAAAACTCTGGCAGTGCTTCTTGTGGGTGCGCTGCCATGATGGTTGATCATATTGATACTGCGCTGAAGGAGAGCCCGAAAGACTCTTCTAAGTAAAGTGCTGGCAATGCACCCCCACTACTGCCGCCCTCCTCGGCTCTCATTGCGGCTCGCAAAAAGCACTCCTAATTTCTTCCCTATCCCGACAACGGCGCCTTGTTTCGCGCCCAAGCCTCATCGCAGGAGTGTTTTTGACTTCTGGTGCTAAAATAGATAGCGAGCATAAACCTGCGACGGTCTTGAGGCGAAGCCATACCGCGAATTTCATGTGAGAACCCCTCCATTGCATTTTCCGCCAAGCGTACCCTACAGATTTCGCGCTTTCGCATCAGGAGGAATACATGAATTATAAAATCGGCGACCGTGTAATGTATTCGAACTACGGGGTTTGTTCTATCACCGCCTTTGAAGAGCGACCCGACATACGAAACCCTGAAAACACCACGCTGTATTATGTTCTTGAGCCCTTCAACAAACGTTTAGGGAAGGTATTCCTACCTGCATCTCGCGTTGATGCGTTGCGCCCTGCACTCACCCGTGAAGAGGCGCTGCGCCTCATCGATAGCGTTTCAACTATTACTGTTGATGATTTCAACGACAAAAGTTACAAGGTAATCGAGGAGCATTTTCGCTCGCTGCTGCGCACAGGCACGGTTGAGAACCTGGTCTGCGTCGTCAAATCAATGCATTCGCGCATCAATAAGCAATCTGAATTAGGGAAGAACCCCTCTGCTTCATACTTGCATCTTAAAAAAGAGGCAGAGACGCGTTTCCATTCAGAGATTGCATATGCCCTTGATATCGAGGAAGACGAAGTGGCCGATTTTATTGCTTCGCGCGTTGCGGGCAAAGCCGAATAGCTGCCAAATTGCGTGTTTGCAAACATCCAACTGCACGTTTGCGACCGTAAAAGAGATACGCCACGCGAAGCGCAACCCTAACTGAACTTAAGCAGGCAGGGTAGCATCAAAAAAGCGCTCGAGCTCTTCGGGCTCAACAGCGGCATCATCGAGCTCAAACCCAAACGCTTGAGCCACGGCTTGCGCTTGCCCAGCACGCAAATGTGCCTGCTGCGACTGACCAGCCTCCTGCCAGTAATGCGACGACAACAAAAGCGTGCGAGCCATATATCCCATCAAGCGAGGATCAGACTCGGATAACTGCAGCATAGCCGCCATAGATTCGGGAGCTAAGCTCAAAAGAAGCGATCCGTCAATCTCGGTTGCATTAATAAGCGAAGCATCAAGCAGTTCGGCAGCAGCCTGAGCATCGCCACCATTTTTAATTTTCAGAATGCTCTCGCGTATGGCCGAAGCCAATTGCAAAAACATACGAACAAGATAATCTTGATGGAGCACCTTTTATTCTCCTTCGGGGGGCCGAATGCCCAAATGCTCGTAGGCATGCCGAGTTGCCTGACGACCCTTAGGCGTACGAATAAGAAGCCCTTGCTGCAACAAATAAGGCTCATACACATCTTCAATGGTATCGGGCTCTTCAGAGAGTGCCGAGGACAAGGTTGAAAGCCCAACAGGCCTGCCCGAAAACTGCACACACAACAGCTCTAAGATTCGGTTATCCACCGGGTCAAGACCCAAGGAATCAACTTCAAAGAAGGCCAGCGCTTGAGCGGCGCAATCCTCATCGATAGGTGAAACGCCCTTAACCTGAGCCCAATCACGCACCCGTTTGAGCAGGCGATTGGCCAAACGAGGGGTGCCACGGCTGCGACGCGCAATTTCCAAAGCGCCATCCTGAGAAATATCAACCTCTAGGATGCGAGCAGAGCGCATAACAATGAGGGCAAGTTCTTCAGGCGTGTAATAGTTCAACCGAAACGAAATGCCAAACCTATCGCGCAAAGGACCCGTGAGCAAACCGGTGCGGGTAGTGGCCCCAATCAAAGTAAAGTGCGGCAAGTCCAAACGGATCGAGCGCGCTGCCGGGCCTTTGCCTACCACAATATCAAGAGAAAAATCCTCCAAAGCGGGATAGAGTACCTCTTCCACCATGCGATTGAGCCGGTGTATCTCGTCGATAAAGAGAACATCGCCTTCTTCAAGGTTGGTGAGAATAGCTGCCAAATCGCCCGTGCGCTCGATGGCAGGGCCGCTGGTTGTTTTAATGCGTACCCCCAGCTCGTTGGCCACTACCGTTGCCAGCGTTGTTTTACCCAAACCCGGAGGGCCTGAAAACAATATATGATCAACCACATCTTCGCGGGCGCGGGCAGCCTCAATTAAAATGGAGAGGCTCTCTTTTATTTTTGTTTGCCCCAGATAATCGCTTAAATGGGTTGGGCGCAAACTTCTATCGAAAACAAGATCATCCTCAATGAGGCCAACAGAACAAGTACGCTCGCGCGGATCTTCTTTTTGCGCAAGCTCTGCACCCTGAGATGCTTCAAAGAGTAGACTTTCTATTTTGACTTCGTCAGACAACCTATGCTCCCAAACGTTTTAATGCGTACTGCAATAGTAGCGTTTCAGATGCTTCTTCGGGAGCCCCCTTCAAGGCAAGCTCAATCTCTTCAGAAGTAAAGCCCATGGAAAGCAGCGCTTCCTGCACACCCTTTAAAGCATTAAGGGCACTGGATGAAACACCAGGCAGCGAAGCTTGTACCGCACTTCCCAACGACTCTTTTAGCTCAAGGGCAATACGCGAGGCCATTTTTTTGCCAACCCCGGGCACCCTTTGAATAGTAGCAAGATCTTGCGTGGTAATAGCAGCTACCACATCGGGCGGATCGTAGGTGGAGAGAATTGAAAGTGCCACTTTGGGCCCAACGCTTGATACCGAAATAAGCTTTTCGAACAAATCGCGCTCGCTTTGAGAAAGAAAACCAAACAGCACCGGGCCATCATCGCGCACCTGCAAATGAGTGAGCAGCTGCACCTCTTGGCCAACCTCAGGAAGACGCGAAAGTGCCCGCCCAGAGAGAAAAACGCGATAACCAACCCCCTGGACATCGATAAGAACAGCTGTGGACAGCTTAGCCGCCAAGCGCCCCCGCAAAAAGGCAATCACTCAAGGCACCTTCTTTCTTGTTGAATATATTCATGAGTAGCAAAACAGAGCGCTGCCGCTAGCGCATCTGCAGCGTGATCGGGCGTAGGAGGATGATCGAGGTTAAGGAGCTTTTGCACCATGTATTGCACTTGTTCCTTGGCGGCCGTACCCGTTCCCACAACAGCCAGCTTGATTTGCCGCGGCGAAAACTCCGCCAACTCCCGCTGGCCTTGTGCGCAGGCTACCAACGCAGCACCGCGAGCTTGACCGGTTGCAAAGGCGCTGGTGGTGTTAGAGCCAAACCACACTGTTTCGATGGCAACACAGGAAGGATTGTACCGGTGAACGACGGCGCCCATTTGCGCATTGATGTGCCCTAAGCGCTCGTGCAAGGCGGTTTTAGCCTCGGTCTCAATGCAGCCATAAGCCAAGCAGGCCATACGCGAGCCCTGCTGCTGAACAATGCCCCACCCCGTATGAGCAAGCCCTGGATCGATGCCAAGTATGATGCGCGATTGAACCATGCTATAACCTCAAATCAAACATTTGTTCGCATTATAGCACAGCAGGGTATGGATTACCTGGCGTCTTTTCTAAAGGCCAATCTTCTTAAAATAGACTAACCATTTTTCAAAGGATTCATCGCTAATTGCGTGCTCCATCTGGCAGGCTTCCTTCTCGGCGGTATCAGCCGGGAGCCCCACCACTTCATGCAAAAAACGCGTGAGCTTCTCGTGGCGCTCAAGCACCGCACTGCCATAGCGATAGCCGTTTTCAGTCAAGGTTATATCGCCATAATAGGGCTGATCTAACATGCCCGCTGCCTTAAGGCTTGAAACCGCCTTTGATACTGAGGCTTTAGAAACACCTAGCTTTGTTGCAATATCAACCGAGCGAACAGGCTGGGTGGCGCTTCCCCCCAGCATAACTATTGCCTCAAGATAGTCTTCATGCGACATAGAGACTTTTTCCATGAGTATCCTCTTCCTGCTTCCCGGCTGCATGAGTACGTGTTGTGAAAAACCAAATTGGAACGATTTGCGCTAAAAACTCGCGCAAGAGCACTGCCAGAACTTAGCAGACCATAATCGCGCGCCCCTATTCTAGCGCACTTGTTGTTTTATACCGGCCGATGCTCCAAACAGAATGCACATTACATGAAATGGAAACCATACTTTAAAGAATTACGCTGGGCTGCATAGTATACTGTTAGCCGCACTATCACCTCACGAAAGACGAATCATGGCAATGAATCACTATGTTGACACACGCGGCCGATGCACCGATGCCGTTACGTTTACCGAAGCAGTTGTTACCGGGCTTGCCCATGGAGGCGGATTGTTTGTACCTGAAACGCTGCCCCATCTTTCTCTTGATGAGATTCTTTCCTTAGCTCAAAAACCTTATGCTCAGCGAGCAGCCTATATTTATAAGGCCTTCGGCGTAGACTTGCCCGATGAAACCGTTGATAGCCTTATGGAAGCTGCCTATGGCACTAACTTTGACAACGAGGCCATTTGCCCTATAACCTCCCTTGATGCTAATACGCACATCTTGGAGTTGTGGCACGGGCCAACCAGCGCTTTTAAAGATATGGCGCTTCAGTGTTTGCCGCACTTCTTTAGCGCAAGCGCAGCACAGCTGCGCGAACAAGGCAAGCTTGATCATACGTTCCTTATTCTTGTTGCAACCTCAGGCGATACAGGCAAAGCTGCTCTTGAGGGCTTTAAAGATAAGGATGGCATTAAAATTGCCGTTATGTACCCCGACGGCGGCGTAAGCGATATTCAATATAAGCAGATGGCCACCCAAACCGGCAACAACGTTATGGTGTGGGCCGTAACGGGCAACTTTGACGATTGCCAAACCGGCGCCAAGAATGTTTTCAACGATGCCGAGTTTGCCGCCCAGCTTCAAAGCGAGCACGCCGTTGCCCTGTCAAGTGCCAACTCCATCAATTGGGGGCGCTTGCTGCCACAGGTTGTTTATTACGTTTCTAGCTATGCCGAATTGGTAAAATCCGGCAAGTTAGAAGCAGGCCAGCCCCTCGATGTGTGTGTACCCACCGGCAACTTTGGCAACATCTTAGCTGCATGGTACGCCAAACAATTAGGCACACCCCTTGGCAAGCTGTTCTGCGCCAGCAACGAAAACCGCGTACTTACCGACTTTATCAATACGGGCACGTACGATATTACTCATCGCAATTTCGTACTCACCCCCTCCCCCTCTATGGACATTTTGGTTTCCTCCAACGTGGAGCGCCAACTCTTCGAGCTCTCGGGGCGCAACGCCCAGGCTATTGCCACCTGGATGGACGACCTTAAAACATCAAAAACGTTTACGATAGACAGCAGCACTCTTGCGCGTTTCCAAGCTGACTTCTTGGCTGATTCGGTTGACAGTGCTACCTGCCTTGCCACCATCAAAGAAGTGCTTGATGCTCATGGGTATTTGCTCGACCCCCATACCGCTGTTGCCTACAAAGTTGCCGAGCGGCTGCGCCAGGATAACCCGGTGCTTATCGCATCAACGGCACACTGGGCCAAGTTTGGCGAAAACGTTTATCGCGCTCTACACGAAATTGAGCCAGGTGGCGTGCTTCCCGAAAGCATTACCGCGCTTACCGGCTGTGCACTCAATGAGCTTATTGCCCAAGAAACCAACAACCACAACATTCCTCGTGGGCTTGCCGAGTTAGACTCGCTCCCCATTCGCTTTAGTGATGTGATTGAGGGCACCACTGAAGCTATTGAAAAAGCAACGTTTTCATTTCTTGATGCTGGCAAGGAAGACTAACGGCTAACGTTGAAGCTAAGGCTTGCTGCTGTACGGCAGGGCTGGATGCACGGAAGCCTAACAGCCAGCATTGACGCACAGCAGCTTGTTATAGCAGCTTGCGGTTGATGCTATGGAAGCATCACTCATGTAAACCGTGCAACGGCCATCACAAACGTCTGTTTTGGTGGCCGTTACGTATGCTAGAAACAGGCTCCGCCTTGATGCCTTGTAGCTGATACCCCCAGGCTGGTAGCCTTTAGCTGACGCATTGGACTGATTGCTGTAGGTTTGTGACTCTCACGCAAAAACGCCTTTTCTTGGTAGCGGCCCTTAACTGATGCCCCCGCGCTGGTGGCTCTCACAGCGCGCTTTTGCA
>CAZDCX010000007.1:0-12566 GCA_964504115.1 uncultured Cryptobacterium sp. | reverse complement strand
TAGCGGCCCTTAACTGATGCCCCCGCGCTGGTGGCTCTCACAGCGCGCTTTTGCATCTTGGGCGATACGAACGCTGATTACAATCTCTAGCAAATCGGTAAGGCTCATGGGCGAGGCGATGCGCTCATAATCAGCTGTTTTGCTTTGAGCAACTCCGCCCTGAATATAGGGAGTATTCACCACCAAGGAAGGTGCCCGGCTTGCTACAACCTCCGCCTGCGATGCGTCTAACTCACTTGCACCCTGTGGCTCATATGCTTCAGGCGATAGGTGCGATTCCGCAGTGCCCGGCGTCTTATGCGACCTGAGTGTTGGATGCAAGGCTTCGGCACTTGCGGCCTTATTCGCCCCGGCCGATGGTTGCATCATACGCGCCTCTTCCCGCGCGACCTGCCGGTCGATTTCCTCAGCAGAGAGATTTTGGGGCACATGCTCCACAGCGCCATACGCATCGGCTAACGGTACTTTGGGCACTGAATCTTCCCATGCCTCCTCGATGGCCTGTGGCTTGAAGATATTGAGGCACCCATAGCACACATCCATATCAGAAAAGCATTGCGCGTGACACACCGGGCATTCTTTTAGCTGCACTGATACTTCTTTTTCTGGCATCATTTCTTTTGATACGACCATAAACCCACTTCCTCTCCTTCAGAAAACCATTGCTGTGTATTGGCGTGGCGCTCTAGAACTCCATATGCTTTTTTGCATCGAAGAACATGGCAGGGCAACACCGCCCGATAGCTTGCAAGCACCACGCCCTCCCTGTTTACAAACGCCACATCCAAAGGCGTTTTCATGCCAAAGGTATGAATGGAATGACAGGGGGTTATAAGCAGTACACATTGGCAAGGCTGCTTTACCAAAAAACCCTTCACACGATCAAAGAACTGGGTAGCAAGTACCAGCTTCATCCCATCACGATGCATAAGCCTTACCCCCTTCTATAACCTGCATAACAACCGAGGTGCAGTCTTCCCCCTCCACGCACGTTACCCCAAGCCATGTGTACACACCCGTATCCTTAACGAAGGTGAAAAAGGCACTCTCTCCACTCTCGACAAAGCGCCAGCCCCTCTCTTCGACGTGCTCGCGCACAAACGATGCTGCCTCATCGCAGGGCGCGTTATAGGTAAACCCCACGGTGAGCCCATCGGAAGAAACCAGCGGATACAAATCAGAAACAGGCATAACCTCCTCCTCAAATGTTTGAGAGGCTTCGCGCTCATACCTATCTTTCCAAGAAGAAGCAAGAGCCACCCCTTGCGTCACGTCACCACCCTGCAAACTTGCCGAAAAACACTCTATTATCCCCTGCGTGCTTTCGTTCGTAACTTCACCACCCACACGTGACACACCTATGCTCAGCGCAATTCCTAACAGGACTACAAGCACACCAATGGCTAAAACCTTATAGGCAGCTGGATATAAAAAACGCCTCATATAACAACCCCCGGTTTGTACACCTCAACGGTCATAGAACTTTGATGAGTAAGCTTAGGGAACGAAACTCCAAAAGCCCCGCTGAGCGCACCCGATCCAAAGAGAGTTGGCGTAAACAAAAGCTTGGCCTTAAAGGTAACAAGGCCCCCTTGAGCCCCTGATGAGGTAACCGCAACATCGCACCACTGGCTGTTTGCTTCTTCTTGTAGTGCTTGCTGGATGGCCGAGCAGCTCTGCGATACAGACTGCCCATACCCGGAAGAAACAGCCAAACTGGTAACAGAGGTATTGAATATACGATCGAAGGCCGCGCATTCTGAAAAGAACAGCGTTGCATTAACCGCAACCAACGCCACCACAAGGGCAACGGGAAAGATCACGACAAACTCAACGGTAAGCTGGCCGGAATACTTTTTTGCTAGCGCCATTGCCTTACCCCCGTCCACGTTGCTACCGCGCGGCGAAGCCAATCGATACCCTGCTGAAACACTGCTTCCAATCCATCAGATACTGCAGCAGGAAGGGTAATGGTAAGGGGGATTTCAATCGCGCCATCAAAAACAACCAGCGTTGCAACGGTAAATTCAGAGCTCATAGCGCTTACTACATCTTGGGCGGCTGCCTCTAAGGCCGAAAGAGCCCCATTGATTCCTATACCATCGCCACCTGATGCCACCGCTTGTTGCTTTATCGAGAGTAAGCGAGCCGAAAAGGTTGAACTATCAGCCTCTAAAACATGCCCCGAATTAACCAGAACCGCTTTTTTAGCTGATAAATCGGGCGGATCAAAGCCTAGCTCCTCCATCTGGCTTGCAAATGCTTGCGATGCCCATGCGCCCAAGCCGCTGTGGCTTGTAAGCGGAATGGCATCGAAAAGCTCTTCTAGGGCGCCTTTGAGCGCCTCTTGCCCGTGGGCATAAACCTCAAGCAACCCTGACCACATTTGCAGCACCACCTGAGCTGCGCCAACAGCGCCGCCCGACTCGGGCGTTACCCCATCCAAAAAGGAGGTGATGATATTTTTACCCTCGTCAGACGATTCGGAAACCAATGTGGCTGCCGAAACCGCAGCGCGCAGGCCTAGCGTTTGAGAGCTTGAAACAAAGGCCGAAGCAAAATGCGTTTGCATCTGGCCGGTGTTTACCACCAGCGCCACCGCACCAAGAGCACCCGGCGGCGAACAATGTATACGCTGACCCTTTATCTCATCAAAAGCTGCGGCAAGCGTATCGAAGATATTCGTAGCTAAATCTTTGACCTGCTGAGAGCACCTATCAAGCTCACGGCGCTCTTTTTCATATTCGCTCGCCATTTGCGCCACGATGTTGTAGTGATATTCAAAACCATTTTCAATAGCGCTTGATGCGGCGGCAACCTTACCCATGCTACTGGGTACAAACTTGCATGCCGTGCATGTTACATAGTTTGGCGAACCGTCCATATCTTGGATAGAGCCAACGCCTACCTTGGTTCCCTGCGACAAGCCAGGGCATCCATCCCAAGCGTGCATCACCAAGTGGCCTTGAGCATCTTGCGTTATGGGATAAACCTTATCGGTGTATAACGAGGTGGAACGCATCTCGCTTGTGTTTTTAGGCAAGAGCGGAAATGAGGCCTGAAACGATGATTCTGTTTCGTGAACGTAGCCGCGAGATACCTGCTCCTTGGCATAGGCATAAAAGCGTTTACGCAGAGCCGAGTTGGCCTTTTCATCAACCGATGTACCCTGAGGAGCCTCGTTTTGGTAGCGAACTTGATAGTAACTCTGAACGCGTTTAAGAGCGGCTGAAAAGCTCCACGTATCAACCGAAGAAAAGTAAGGGTTGCTGCTTGCCGGTAAAGACGCAAGTTTTGCAGCGCGCTCATACATACAATATTCGCTTTGACTGCCGGAATCGTGCTGGTAGGCACGCTCTTTGAAGGCATTTGCCTTCTTTGCCGCCTCTTCAGCCTGGGCACCTGCATCACTTAAATCTTGGCGCGTTTCATTGGCCTTTTCCCAAGCGGTATCTGATTGCTCAAAATCAAGCGGATCAAGGTTACTCCCACTCCAGGGCGCCAAGATAACCACCCCTTGGTATGAAGCGCCATCCGTAGAATTTGCTTGCATAACCTCCTGCGCTTTTACCGTTGCAATAAACGGAAGGGCTTGCTGTAAATCGTTGAGCGACTCACAAGCTTGCTCGCAAAACGATGTTCGGGCGCTACGGATTTGATCGGCAGCTTTAAAAAAGGCTTCAGATAGGGCTGCCGTGGAAGGAATACACGCACACACAGCTGCCACGCCAAGCGCAATAACAAAGGCTAAAGAGAGCGTAAAAGCCAAAGCATCACAGAGGGTTACCACTATATGGAATTCTGCCACGGTATTCTCAGAGGCAAGCACCGCCGCATCGGCAACATCTTGCACGTGTGCAGATGAGGTTTGAACTTCATACACCTGGGCACAAGTAAATATCAAGGCCAAGGTAAGAAGGAGGGCAAGAGCCATGCCTACGGTTGAAAAGCCCTCGTCTCGCCAAAATATTGAAGCCAAACGACCGTTTTTGTTCATGTGTTACCCCTCCTCCATTTCTGCCTTGTTTTTATCGATCCATGCAGAAGGATCAATACCCTCTGCGCTTTGAGCTACCCACTCACTTCGAACTTGCTGCGAGACCTCAACTTGTTGTGTGATAACGCCCTGCTTGGCAAGGCCTAAGGCTTCTGCACCAAAATCAAATAGCGGAAGCGGCTTGATTTCGTTTTTTATGCGCACGGTAACCCGATCAGAATTCTCGTTTCCTTCAAGCTCAATGACCCAAGAGCAACCCCCTTCATGCATATGGAAGTTTTCTTGCTGAGGGATTGCAGCAAGGCGGCGGCGAATATACTGCTCATACGCCTCGGCGCTGCCCGCATCACTATCGCTGCGCGTTGCCAACAGGCGGCATCCCTCAGCTGCAGCTTGCTGCATCACCATGCGGTCATACAAAACAATGCCGGGTTGTACGAGCAACAAAAGGAGGAGCAAAATGACCGGGATAAGAAACGCGCCTTCAACGGTTGCTTGCCCCTTTTGGTGAGCCTGCGACTTCTGGCCACCCTGCTTCTTCCGGCAAGCCTGCCCCTTCTGGCTACCCTGCCCCTTCTGGCTACCCTGCGACTTCTGGCCTCTTTGCCTCTTCCAGCCACCCTGCTTCTTCATGGCACCTTGCCATTTGCTTGGTTTGGGCTTATAGGTGGGCACGTCTGACGCGCGCGCTCTTTTGTTTACCTCCATCTCCATTCAAACTTTTCGCCCCCGCCTTTATCGCGAAATGCCTAATACAAAAACACATCAATCCAAGCGCCTGTTGCTACGTTTTGCAGATGATGAGAAGCCGATTGCAAAGCATGATCGAGAATCACACCACTTCCCATAAAGCGGCTCATAACACCAAGCCCCACCACCAAGGCAAGAAACGCTGCCAAAACAACTGCGTATTCAACACTCGATTGGCCTTGGTTTGCCATACAGCGAGCCTGCTTAAGGCGTTTACAAACCATTGATCCCCGATGCAATGGCATCCCATAACTCTTGGATTTTGGGACGAAATAGGGTAATGGCCAGGATGGCAATAACCACCAGCACCCCAACAAGAATGGCATACTCGGTAGTCCCTTGCCCCTTTTGGCCTTTCAGATAATGGCGCGTATTCCATACCATGCCCACAACGCTGTTCTTACAAGCTTCGCGCGCACGACACACATATGCGTTATTTGCCAACAATGACTTCATAGCTTTTGCTCCCCTCTAAAATCCTTCCATCAAATCAAGCATGATCGGCCCTAAGATAAGCACCAACATGGCAGGCAGGATCAGCGTGCCAACCGGTAGCAGCATTTTGACGGGCGCTTTTGCTACCTTTTCCTCCAGCTTTGCTTTGCGTATGGCCCGCGCTTCGCTTGCTATAACCCCTAGGTTCTCGGTAAGTGACGTGCCAAAGCGAAGCGAGCGAATGATGTTTTCTGCCAAACGATCAAACAGCGGCGAATCATACGAGCTCGCCACTTGGCGAAGCGCCTCGCTGCGCTCAACCAAACCATGGCTCCATTGTGCTTGTGCCAGCGCAAGCGAGCGACTGAGCGACCCCTCAAATGAGTGGTGATACAGCTCAAGCGCGCGGTCGAACGACATGCCACTTTTAAGGCCCAGCGTCATAACTTCAACCAAATGCGAAAGCTGCTTTTCGGCCACAAAGGAGCGAGCATGCATCTCTTCCAGTAGGGCCCGGCGAAGTGCTGTCCAGCCCCATAACGCACCTGCCAGCGCACCGATAACAGAAAGCACGAGCGAAAAGAACGCGCCCCCTATAGCCCCTGCCAAGCCCGCTGCCAGCGCAAAAGTTACTTGCACGCGCCATGCACCCGAAGCCGTTATGGCTGCTTCAAGCCCTGCTTTCGCAACGATATTTTCAAAATTGCGAAAGGGGCTTTTGCGCCGCCCGGTAGGCTCACCGCTGCGCAGCTGGCTAGCGCGCACGTTTGCTTGCAAGGTTTGAGCAACTGCGCGCTCGATAATCCAAGCAGACACTCCTCTACACTCTAAGGAAACTGAGGCCGCATCCAAGACCGACTTGACCCCTACCGAAGCGCGCGCCTTTTGTTGCCGCACACCCTCGCGATAGTGCTGAAAACCCGCACTGCCCAACAAAGACCCTGCGCAAAAGGCACTAGCCGATGCAATAACTACCGAAACTGCCACCATTTAACCCACCTCGACATTGAGCATTTTGCGCACAAGACTGATGCCGGCCACCTGCATCGCAAGCGCAATAGCGAGCAACACTAGCCCTGCTGCACTCTCGAAAAAGGGATCCATAAACCCAGGAGAAACCAACGAGAAAATACCGATGAGCACAAAAGGCATAAGAGTGACAATTTGAGCCGAGAGCTTAGCTTGAGCCGTTTGAGTATGCAAAGCGCGTTTGAGCTCTATCTCATCTACTACCGATTGACGCGCAGCTTCCAACACCTGCTGCATGCTACTTCCCGTGCGATGCTGAATCTCAAGTGCGGCAGCAAGAAATACAAGCTCTGATTCTGACCCGCGCCGCTTGAGCACCTCCAGCGCTTCTTCGATGCTGCCTCCCGTTTCCAGAATGCTTGCTACCTGGCCAAACAACTGCCCGAGAGAGCCTTTGGTTGAGGTGCTTATTTCCTGTATTGTTTGCGGCAGAGAATATCCCACCTGAAAACAAGCCTTCATAGATTGCAAGGCCTCAGGAAGCGCTTCTCGCAGGCAAACCCGCTGAGCCTCGCTTTGGCGCGTAGCCCACATTCCAAGGCCAAGCACAATACCCGCCGCTATAACGCATCCGCACAAAACAGAGCCCGATAAAACAAGGGCAGCTACTCCAATAATCACAAGCACGCCAAGTAAAAGCGACATTACTGCTTCTGGTTGCGCCCGGTAGCCTTTTATGATGAGGGCATCGCTTAATCGCTTGCCATAATCACGCACTTTGCCCAGTGACATGATTATCCGAGTTACCGGCTGCAAAAAAGCGATGCCTTTGTAAAAGAGATGGGTTCGGCCTTCTTCCTGCAATCCCGCGCGGCGACGCACCCGCTGCTCGTGCAGGCGATTCATCACCACATCGGTTAAAACACCCAAGAGCAGCACCACGGCTATAAACCCCGCCATACACGCTATGAGCAGCACTCCAGAGATTGCTTCCATCGTTTCACCTCCTTGCGAGAGGCAATGTTCAAAGCAGGCAATTCGTCAATCCAAGCAGGAATAGCCAGCCACTTTTGTTTCCCTGTTGCAAAATCGCGCATAAAATACCGCTCAACGGTGCAGGCCCTGGCTCCTTGCCCTTGGCTATAACCAACAAGCTCGCAAATACCACGACTACCGTCGGGATAGCGCGTTGTTTGAATAACAACATCAATAGCGCTTGCGATTTGCGTTTCTATCACCTCAACAGGAAGTTCAGTCGCGTAGCGCACCATAGTGGTAAGACGCGTTATGGCTTCCTCGGGGCTATTAGCATGAAGGGTGGTAAGCGAGCCAGAGTGGCCCGTATTCATAGCCTGCAGCATGTCGAGCGCCTCGCCTGATCGGCACTCGCCCACAATTATTCTGTCGGGGCGCATGCGAAGCGCATTCACAACAAGATCGCGTATAGTAACTTCGCCCACTCCTTCAGCGTTGCGCGGGCGAGCCTCAAGACGCACCACGTGAGGATGCTCGGAGAAGCGAAGCTCTGCTGAATCCTCGATAGTTACTATGCGCTCCGAAGTAGGAATAACAGCCGATATCGCATTGAGCAACGTGGTTTTGCCCGAGCCAGTGCCGCCCGACACAGCAATATTGCTTCGCCGCAGAACAGCCCACGTAAGAAAGGCTTGAATGCGCTCATCAAACGAGCCCTTTTCTCGCATTTCGTCTAAGGAAAAGATGCGCGAGCGAAACTTGCGAATAGTTACAATAGGCCCATCGAGTGCTAGCGGAGGAATAATGGCATGGACGCGATGGCCCTGAGGAAGCCGCGCGTTTACCATGGGCGAAGATTCATCGATGCGCCGCCCGAGAGGGCTAATAATGCGATCGATAACCGAATAAACCTGCGCATCGCTGGCAAAGGGATGAGGGCAGCGGTACAAAATTCCTTCCTTTTCGTAATACAAGGATTGCGTACCGTTAACCATGATCTCGGTAATATCCTCATCTTCAAGCATTTCTTCAAGGGGGCCAAGGCCGAAAACGCTGTCAAGGTAATGCTCGATGAGCGTTTCCTTATCGCGCATGTTTTGCAAAAGCCACGGCTCATCGCGCAAAACCTGCTCACACGCCATACGAAGCTCGTTGCGCGCCTGTCGAGGGTTGTGCGCAATAAGCTGCGCAACTTCAACAGGAGGCATACGCCCATTAACACGGTTGCGCAATACATCGAGGGCAGCCGACCCCTGTACCACGGGCTCCGCCAACAGCTCGGCAGGGCTTTTTGCTCGCTCCATTAAAGACATGCTGCCACCTTCCTCTTCCGAAGGCCTAAAAGCCGGCCTTTTTTGTGAGTACCAGCTTCTTGCGCAGGGGTTTGAGCAGGGCTTGTTTTATCAGGTAAAAGTGCCCGGCACAGCTCTTTGAGACTCTCGCTAAAAGGATTTTTGGCGGCAATCAATTCTTGAGGGAGCCCTGCACTTAAAAGCTCGCCCACCTCTTTACCGCCATCTTTGAGCTCTTCAACCTTGACACCCTGCAGCGCACACGACACATCAAGCGAGGTTAACAGCGCTTTGCGAGAACAAAAATTCAAAACAAACCAAAACGACTGAGTAGGAATACCGCAACGAGCGCATAAATCAAGTGCGTGAGAACAAGCCCGAATCGACGATGGCCGCTGATCAAGAAGAAATACAACGCGATCGGCCGACTCGATAATTTGCGCCTGCTGTTCGGACCAAAACGCGCCCGTGTTGATAACAATGACTTCGAACTGGCCTCGCAAAAAAGCAATAAGCTCAGCCATGCGCCCCATAATCAGCTCGGATTGCTCGAGGCTCTTAGGCGCCGCAAGCAGCGCTGGTAGGCCATCGCTTGGCTGCAGGCGGCCAATTCGCTGGGGGTTTTCAAGCAATTCGGTTATTTCAAGCACCTGCTTGCCTCCAAGCAAGTACGACATATCGCCAAACTGTAAATCGGCATCCAAGAGAAGGGTTTTGTGCCCTAGGCGCTGGTAGGTTACCGCCGCACTTACGGCAACTGTACTTTTTCCAACGCCGCCGCTCCCGCTTATGACCGCAAGCACGAAGGCATCACTCTCAGTGGCGGACGGTTGCAGCGCCGGCCACTTCTGTTCTGTTTGAGTTTGGCTGCTCGCTGCGATTTTGCAGCCTGCTTCTTTTTGGCAGGCCTGCTCGCGCGCCTTATTGGCTCTTTGGGTGCTATCGCCAAGCTGCGTACCATTGCCAACCTGCACCGATGAGGGGCTCTTTGCCTCCGAAGCAGGGCTGCGATAACCACATCCTTGTTGCAAGCTTCCTTGCCATTGAGGTTCCTCGACCGGAAGATCCTTCACCTCTTCTGCCCCAGATGGCACATTGGAGCTGCCTTCTTCCTGCTTGAGCAAGAGCGACCGCTGTTTTTCTTCGGAGTAGCGGCGCATAAACTCACCCTTGTTTCTGATGAGCTCAACCCCGGCCGCCTGGCAGCGCCCCAAAAGCGACCCGCTGCCCTCAAACGAAACTAAGCTAACGGGCCTCTCGGCGTTGTCGTGCTTGATAGCTGCCGCCAAATTGATGCCCTCGATCGTATCGCTTGATACCACCCAAACCTTCTGGAGCGACTCGCTTCTGTGCAGCGTTTTGCGAGCTAAGCCCGCATCGTGAAACACCTCTAGCCACGGCTGGCTCGAGATATTCTCGTCCCCCAAACCCAACAGAGCGGGGTGATTCTCTAATTCAGAATCAACACAGAGCACGACCGGTGGCACCGATTGTTTGCCCATTGCCTGACGCATTGATGCCCCTTTTACTTCATTCATGATCTGCCTCCTCGCGTTGTAGTTGCTTGCTCATCAACGCGCTCATGTTCGCGATGCAGCTGGTGAAAGCCTGCTCTTTGGCTACCGCAAGAGATGGTTGATTGCTTTGTTTGCTCGAATTTTGCTGGGTAGCAGCCGCGCCGCCATTGGCTGTTGAGCCGCTTTGCTCGCCAGATTCGTTTTGCGCTTCTGCGCCTTCATCCTCAGACTTTCCGTCTGCGGCATCGCTGCCAGACTCTTCATCAGCATCTTTTTGCGCTGGGAGTGTGAAATAGATATCCATCGACTGAGAAGCAGTTACAAATTCCTGCGATTGCTCGATGGGAACAGCCAAAGTAACCCAGCTCACCTTGGTTTTTGAAGATTCTTCGGTATCGGCATTGGTGGCTAATACCAACATGTTGCTGCCGAGGCGCGCAGTAGTTGTGCCTGTTGCATACACATCAACACGGCTACCTGCTGATAAGGTACCCCCAACGGCCTGTACTTCCTCAGCGGGCACAGAAATAGCTACGCACCCCGCCGGTATGTCAAGCTGTGTTGAGCCTTCGTCAAAACGGCGCGCAGATACCGCTTCACCCGCAAGAATGAGAGAAGTTGTTTGTTTATCTTGCACATCTTCTAGGCTTGTTATACAGTCTTCAGGCAGCAGATCGCTGAGCCACGTGCGTACCGTGGTGTTGGAAGAATTAAGCGATTCACCAGGGTAAATATCGTTAGTGGCAACCAAAACATCAACCTGCTCGCCACCATAGCGCTCCATGGCCTCTGCCCGCGCGCTATCAGCCTCTTGCTGCAGCGTTGAAGCGTACATCAACACGCATAAAACGCATACGATGCCGCATGCCACGCCAACAAGCAGTGCGCCCCTTCTCACGATGAACCTCCCTCCTCGCAAGATTCATCATGACGGGGAAATCTTATTGAGCTTTGAACAGGATTAGAAAGAAATTCGAAAAAGACTCGAAAGGAGCCTTGCGGTTTCAGTGCCTTATTAGTTTACCCCGCCGGCAAGCATACGGGCAGGTTAAGAAGGCGCCAGGAGGTTTAGGCGCCTTATCGGTCTAGCTCGACGACACGCATACGAGCAGCGAGCCCATAGCCAGACTCGAAATACGCCAGGAGGCTTCGCTAGAGTATTAGTTTGCCCCGCCAGCAAACATATGAGCAGCAATTTTGCAGGCAACCTTAAAAGGTACGCCAGGGGCTTGGTTGACTAAGGTGCGTTAGGGGCTTGGGTAGCTAAAGTACGCTGGGAGCTTGGTTGGCTATCAGGCAAAAAGAAAAATCCCCTGCAAACCAAAAACGATTTGCAGGGTATTGCATAAGCCCATGTTGCGCTAACCAGGCAAGAGGCTGCTATTACGCACGCTGGGGGCAGCGACCAGGCCAAACGTTGAACCACTTCGCAGAACCAACGGCCGCACACTCTGACCGCCGTAATGCACGCAGCGCAGCTAGGGTAAGCTCACGACCGCTTTAAAAACTACCAGCAAGCTTCAAATCGTACGACTTGCTAGCCAGTAAACTGAGTGTTATTCAGCAGCTTCAGCTTCCTTACCAGACTCGAGCGCCTTGTACACAATAGCGGCAAGAGCTCCGCCTACCAAAGGCCCAACGATGAAGACCCACAGAGACGAAAGGGGAACCGCATTACCGGCAAAAGCCGCCGCAATAGCCGGGGCAATGCTTCGCGCAGGGTTTACCGAGGTGCCCGTAAGCCCGATGCCCAAAATATGAACGAATGTCAGCGAGAGGCCGATGACCAGCCCGCCGAAAGAGCCATGGTTGGCCTTTTTGGACGTAACACCCAGCACAACCATAACAAAAATGAACGTAAGCACGATCTCAACGATGAGCCCAGCAACGATGCTGCCATTCACGCCGGCCAAGCCATTAGACCCGAACGCGCCTGTCATATCGACAACGCCGCCGCATGTAAAAATCGCGAATAGAATAACGATGCCCACAAGGCCACCTATAATCTGCGCGACCACGTAAGCAACAAATTCAGCCCCTGTCATTCCCCCACTGATTAAAACACCAAGTGAGACGGCCGGGTTAACGTGACAGCCAGAAATGTTGCCAATGCAATATGCCATAGCAACGATAGAAAGGCCAAAAGCGAGAGCCGTCAACAGATACCCACAACCATTTGTTGCCGAGCAGCCAACCAACATGGCCGTACCACAACCCATAGTAACCAGCACCATGGTTCCAATAAGCTCGGCAAAGAATTTCCTGATCATAAACTGCTCCTTCCCAACTCGTTCACAAACACTGTTCGCCACACGTAATTGCAGCTACCAATATTATGTTCGCGAAAGGAGGACACAACAACCCATGCCAAGCTGCCGACACCTCTTCTGTTAGTTATGAATTAGGCGAAGCGCGCACAGTATGAATTGGGCGAAGCGCGTACGATTTGGCGCGCGGTTTTCTTCGCGCACGATTTGGCAGGCGGTTGTCTTTTTCTCTTTAGGCTGCCTTATTGCAGCTCTCCCCTTTTTGCAATGATGCTATCAAGCATTGAAACCGCATAGAGTGGTATGTTCTCAAGCCAATCTTGCGATTTGAACCCTGCAAGCGAAAAACGTAGCGCCTGCGCAA
>CAZDCX010000006.1:3647-60186 GCA_964504115.1 uncultured Cryptobacterium sp. | reverse complement strand
CTCTTACTTGCCTGCTGCTCGTCGTTTGGCAAGGCTTCATCGTTCGCATCGGCTTTGTCTGCAGCAGCAGTTTTGTCTGAAGCATCTGCCTTGTTGGAAACGTCCGCTTTCTCTGAGCTCTCGGTGTTATTATTGCCATCGGCCGTCTCACCCGCTGCCGTGTTATCTGCTGCGCCTTCATCTAAGGCAGCTGCCTGGTTGGCATCGGGGGTATTGTTACTAAACACGCTGCTTTCGGCAGGGGTATCAGAGACTTGCGTCATGAGCACTTGCTCGAGCGGGATATCGTCTGCCCAGCCAAGCTGTACGGCACCAATAGGAAGCGCAATGGCCACAGCAAGCGCCATAATCACAAACTTTCCTACAAAGCTGTGCTTTTTGTTTCGCATTGATGCCTCCCATCTAAGGAACAAGAAGCTTGCTTGCTTCTGTTTCCTAGCTCTTATGAAAAACTAAAGGTGGGCGTTAATAAAATGAGGATTATCTAGTCAATCAGCTTCAACCAAAACGCGCGCCTCAAGGCGATTGATCTCATCAAACTCGGCTCTCATACACGCAGGTAGCACAAGTGCTGGCAGCCATGCTCAAAGGGTAGTTGATCTTACATTTTGTAGCGGTGACCTGCACTTTTTCCCGCACCACCAAGTGCCTTGCTTTCTGACTTCTTATGGAGCTTTTACACCTGGGCGGCACTGGTATGTACTTGGGCTGGGCGAGGTTCTCACATCAAGTAAAAGCAGACATTTGTTTTTACTTGAAATTGATGCTTTACTCGGTGAACTGTAAATAAACAACCACGTCAAAGATGGCCTTTTTCCTTGCTCTTCAGCTTATTCTTGTTACCCATAAATGTCTACTTTTTTTTCGCAACCATTAGATTTTTACCCATATCTGGTTACTTTGGGTATTTACTTCTACCCTACTTTATGACCTGGGCAAACTAAAGGCATTAGATTGGACTCTTGAGTCACAAGGCGGTAAAACCACCTGGGATACGCAGAGGCACTACATAAGAAAAAGGGAGGATAGAACCGCTCCCCTCTGCGCGAAATCAAGGGATCCGGGCGAAGGCCATCAGCATTCACAGGGTAGAACCGTATCCCCCCCCCGAAATCGAGCTCTTTCTCTGCTCTGAGGAGAAGCCCCACCAAATCAGGCTCTTGCTCTACTCCGAGAAGAAGCCCCCCCTACGTGATATTGGGCATTAGTATTCGCGAGCGTAAAAAAGGGCGAAAACCACTCGGCTCTTGCTGGGAGATTGACCCTTATTGCAATTTGACTAATGCCAGCTGCACACAAAAAAAGCGGGCCCGATAAATCGGACCCGCCTCGACATTCAACAGAATATCGCCGCTTGTGGTTAAACCAACAATTTTAGTGCTGATCAACCGTGTGATCTTCGCCCACGATAACGTGACGCTGAGGATCGTACACCAAACCACCATGCTCCTTACCGAAGAGCATCAACTTAGCGTTAGCAGTACCCTCGATAAAGACCAGATACAGATGGATAAAGATGAAGATGATGAACACGAACATCATGAAGTAATGGATGATGCGCATGGACATAAGGCCACCCACCAAAGCGGTGCCAGCTGCAAAGAAGCCAAGACCAGAAGTAGGAACCCACAGGCAAAGGCCAGTGTAGCCCTGGATCAGGATCAAAACAGCAACGGCCAAGTAAGCGATCTTTTGAGGAACGCCCAGCTTAGCAGACAGCGGGTGCTCCTTCTTGAAGAACAGATAGTACTTGATCCATGGACCAGCCTGATGACGGTTATCTTCCTGAGGCAACCAAGTCTTGTAATCGCGTACACGATTGCGCGTACCGCCCGTAGGAGCAGAGGTAACCAAGAAAGCCAACACAATACGAACAATGCAGTTTACGATCAAAACGATACCGCAGAAGATATGAGCGCCACGAGCCACACCCGTTAAAGCTGCCCAGAAGGGGAAGTGGATCAGGAAGCCCGACAGAATCAGCACAGCCATGCAGATCAGGTTGATCCAGTGCGTAACACGCATTGGCACTGGATGTGCTTCTTTATAATGAGCTAAATGTGCCATTTATTTCACCCCCCAAGGGCTTGTAACGGTTTCAAAGTGCTTACCAGTCTTAGGCTCAGACACATGAACAGCACAAGCAGTACATGGGTCGAAGCTATGAACCGTACGAAGAGCGTTGATAGGCATCTCAACATCAGCAACAGGTGTGCCGATAAGAGCCTGCTCGATAGGACCAGGAACACCATCAGCGTTACGAGGAGCAATATTCCAAGTAGTTGGAATGATGATCTGGTAACCAGTGATCTTGCCGTTGTTTACATGCTCGGTGTGATAGAGAGCGCCACGCGGTGCCTCCCAGAAGCCCGTACCGTCACCAGTCAGGGTCTCAGGAGCGCGGAAGTACTCACTGTCGCCACCCTTAACAGCCTCAATAAGCTCGTCAACCCATTCAACCATGAGTTCAGCAACATAGAGAGACTCGACCTGGCGAGCAGCCACACGACCGAGGGTAGATTGCAGCTGAGGAATGGTAAGACCTAATTCCTTGCACAAACCGTCCAAAGTCTTAACAATAAATTCGTTGCCGCGCAGATAGCCAGCCAAAACACGAGAGAATGGACCAGCTTCCATGCACTTGCCGTCATAGCTTGGCGACTTGCTCCAGGTATAGCGATCGTTGATCGTACCAAACTCGTGGCCGTTTTCTTTGAACAGCGTACCCTCTTTGTAGTATTCCGTGAACTCAGGCTCGGTTACACCCTCGCGTGGGTTCAAGTCGGAATCACCCTTGTACCAAGAGTGACCAATGTATTCCTTGATGAGAGACTCATCAACCTCAGAAAGGTTGAGGTTCTCATCGATGATGCCGGAAGGCAGATAACGATCAGCCATCTCAAAGGATTCGCGCTCGAAAACGCCCCAAGCAACATAGCGACCGCAACCCTTACCAAAGTCAAGTGCTGCCTTGTAATAAGGAACGATTGCCTTGGTGTCGGGGATCATCGTAGCCTTAACCCAATCGCGTATCTCATGAACCAAGGACCACAGATCGTCAAGCTTTTCCTCGGTAGGAACAAAAGACGTACCGCCAGGAACCAGCGTCATAACATGAGGCATTTTGCCGCCCAGAAGGCCGCAAATCTCAGAAGCCTTGGACTGCATGGTCAAAGCCTCAATGTAGTGAGCGGTGCAGATAAGATCGAGCTCTGCCGGAAGAGCAAACTCGGTATCCTGAGCGCCGTTCTTCCACCAGTTGCCGGAGAAGATAGACATCTGACCATTCTCGGCAAAGGTCTTCAGACGATTAGCCAGAGCGTGAAGATCGGACTGGCATGAAGTGCCAGCTGCCTCGACCAGGTCGTAAGCATCGTTAATGTTGGCATTCAAGGCGTTCAGTGGATTGACATAGTCAAGTGCTGCCAAGGTGTAGAACCACAGAATATGGCTATGCAGGAACTGGCCGCCCTCCATCAAGTTACGGATAATACGAGCGTTGTTTGGAATGGTAATGCCGTATGCCTTCTCAGCAGCAATAGAAGAAGCATGTGAGTGAGAAACTGGGCAAACGCCGCAAATACGCTGCACGACGTGAGCAGCATCTTCAGGAGTGCGATCTTGTACAACCAGTTCCATGCCACGGAAGCAACCGCCGGAGACCCAAGCATCGGATACTACACCATTCTCGACTTCCATCTCAACGCGCAGATGGCCTTCGATACGGGTTACCGGATCGATAACAGAACGAGTCATTACTTGCCTCCCTTCAGGACTTCTTCATCATACTTACCAATGGACTGATCAGGATGCTTTGCGTCCCAAGCACGAACCGTTTCGTACTTCAATCCATCGTTGGTGCGGCCAGCCTTCTTCATGCCAAAGCCATGGATGACCAAAGCAGCAGCTACAACACCGGTAACGGTCCAAGCAATGGCCTCAGGCTGAATCATGGCGCCACCGATGCGCAAATCGCGGAAGCGTGCGCGGAACGGCGTATTGGTTTCAACCCAGTTCTCGCCTGGATCGTTGGGGTTAGCGACGCAGCAACCAATGCAGGGGCCGCCTGACTCAACGCACCAAGAACGACGGTGATTCCAGCGTACTACGCCGCAGTTTGCCTTGGTCTGAGGACCGCGACAGCCCATGGGATACAAGCAATAACCCTTGGCTTCTTCCTCGGTGCCAAATGCATAAACAAATTCACCGTTCTCAAAGTGACCACGACGAGGACAATTGTCATGAATGGTCTGATTAAAGATAACGGAAGGCTTGTTTTCGGAATTAAGCTCGGGCAAAGTGCCTACCAAAATAGCATCAACCAAAACTGCCTCAACCCACTCGGGGTTAGCCGGGCAACCGGGGATGTTGATTACTGGAGTAGCAATGCCTTCCTTGGCTAAGAACTTCTGAACGCCAAGAGCGCTTGAGCTGTTAGGGTTAGCGCCCATCCAGCCACCATTAACGGCGCATGAGCCCAATGCAACAACAGCATTAGCGTTTTCAGCAACATGAATCAGCTGTTCGGTTCCTGTCTCGTTAGCAACGCGAAGAGCCTGACCTCCCCAACCTTCGAGCACAGCACCCTCATAAATGAGGATATAGTTGCCAGCCTCAACGGTTTGATTCTTGGCTTCTTCCATCGACCAACCTGCAGCAGCAGAAAGGGTTTCGCAGTAGTTGAGCGAAATCATTTCCAAAACTACGGTTGCCGGATCAGGCGAGTCGACCTGAGCGAACGACTCCGTACAACCAGTACAGGAAGCACCCTCCATCCATACTACAGGATATAGGGAACCAGATTCTGCACCGATAACGGAGTTCTCAATCGCTTGAGCGACGCGAGGAGCAGCAAGTTCAGAAAGACCCGCTGCAACGGCGAGAGAACCACAGAGCTTCATGAAGCTACGACGGGAGACGCCACGCGCCTCGAGCATATCCATAAACCTTGCAGTGGTAGCCTCTGTTTCCATGTGCACACCTCCTTAAGGTGTCTCTGTCCAATAAAACTTCTACGTACTATTTTCTATCTTCTACAAGAAGAATGACCATGGGTAATTGTCAAATATCGAGTAATTCCCGCCAATGGTCGGAAAATGTTACCTGCGATTTTACGGGTAACACAAAATTCCTCCACATTTTCGAGCCCCAATATCACACACCCTTATTTTAGGACAAATATAGATATTTAGGTAACGTATTTGTTGAAACAGGCGCATCCAAATTGCCATATCAAGTGGTTCTGAGCACTTCAAGATAATCTTATCCAACAAATTTTAAAAAATGTGCCAAAGCAGAAGCATACTTTCTCTTTGCTTTCCGTTTCTGATACGCACAGGTTGAGAGTATTATAGGAAAACAGCTTTTGAGTATACGGAAGGACACTCCATGACCAAACCCACGACCATCGCTTTTTTAGGCCCTGTTGGAACCTACTCTGATGAAGCGGCACGCCTCTTTGCGCAGAAAATGGGTTGCACTGATCCTGAATTTGTGGAATGTCCTTCCTTTAATGAGGTGCATGCCGCTGTTGAGCGTGGCCGTTGTGAGTTTGGCGTTATGCCTATCGAAAATTCTCTTGAAGGTGTTGTTACTGCCACCCTTGACACTCTAACCTTCAAAGGCGGCGTTTCCATTATGGGCTCGGCAGTTTTGGACATCCATCACCACCTCCTGCTGCATCCCGATGCTCAGATTGAAGATATCAAAACCATCATGAGTCACTCCCAGGCTTTGGCGCAGTGCAGACGCTACTTAAACGAGCATTTTCCCTCGCTGCCGCGCATAACCGCTTCTTCCACAGCAGAGGGCGCCCATGCTGCTGTGAACGATAAAAGTATTGCTGCCGTAGGCAGTAGCTTTGCCGGAGAGCTGTTTGGCTGCAAAGTTCAGGAAGAGGGTATTGAAGATCATTTTGGCAATCAAACCCGCTTTACCCTTATTGCGCGCCAAGGCCACGAGCCCGTGCTTACCGGCGAGAAGATGAAAACAACCTTGGCTCTCTTCTTAAACGCCGACCGTCCCGGTGCCTTGCTTATGATTTTGTCGGAGCTCAACTACGCTAACGTTAATTTAACCATGCTACAATCGCGCCCCACCAAACAAGGTCTTGGCGATTACCTCTTCTTCGTCGACTTGGATGGAAGCCCCGAAGAGCCCGCCATCAAAACAGCGCTTGATTGCCTTCGCCTCAAACTGCGCGAGGTAAAAGTTCTGGGTACGTATCCTGCCGAGTAGCAGCGAGGATATTACGCTCTTACGCTCCATAAGCAAAAACCGCCCAAAACGCTAGCTCACGCGATAGATAAGGCCAGGCTCCTTCCCTTGGGCAGTTAAGAACCCCTCTTTGATGAGGTCATCTAAGATATCACGCACCAGGGCTGGGTCAGGGCAAGGGCGCTTGTGGGCCTTCTCGAATGCGCCGAGCGCCTCATAAAACTCTTCAAATGAAACTTCGTTTGAAGAAAGCGCCACCCGTACTAACTCTGCACGCTTTTGACGTCGCGATCCCTCAAAGGTTGATTGGCGGCTATAGTGGCGAGAACGACGTGATGGATTGGCCGTAGCCTTTTTGAGGTGACTGCCGTAATCGAGCAAAGCGTAATACCACCCACGCGGATCGCTATGAGAGCAGGTGCGCAGCACTAAAGGCTCAAGCGTTTTATCAGAAACGTTTTCCTCGCTTGGGAAAAACTCATGAAGATACACCGCACGGACATTGGTTTCTAAATAGAGCACTGGCTCGTTATAAGCAAACGCCACAACACCGCCTGCGGTTGCCTTGCCAATACCTGGAAGCTCGAGCAAAGCATCATAGGAATGCGGAAGAAGCCCCTGATATCGAGCCGCACAAATATCGGCAGTTTTTTTGAGTGCCAGAGCACGACGGTTGTATCCCAAACCCTGCCAATGCTCCAATACCACCCGCGTTTCTGCCGCTGCCAACGCATCAAGGGTTGGAAAATGCGCCATAAAGCGTTGCCAATATTTGAGCACGCGCGCAACTTGGGTTTGCTGAAGCATTATTTCAGACACTAAGACAGCATACGGGTCGTTTGTCTTGCGCCAAGGCAAATCTCGATAGAGCTTGGCACCTTTATCCCAAACAGTGCGAATAAAAGTTTGCTCCTTGGATGAAAGGCCTTCCATAAAACGAAGAGCCTACTGCTCGTCAAGCAGCGAGACGCACCCGCCCTCGCAGCAAAGCTGGCTGCGCCGAACAAGCAACGCATCATGAATAGCAGGATGCTCTGCGCCCTGCTCAAACAAACTCGCCAGCGAAATTGAAGCGTACAGATTTTCCACCAAAGCATCGGCCGCCTGCCAAAGCGCGTTAAACGAGCAACCATCTTTGTGCTCGCATTGGTAATCGCTGCTGGTGCATTCCGCCACCGAAACCGACCCGCGCACATGCTTGAGAACATCGTATACCGTTGTGGTCTGCGGATCGCACGCAAGCACCAAGCCGCCGTGAACGCCTCGATTGGTTTTTAAAAAACCAGCCTTAACCAATTCGTGCTGAATACTCCGGGCAAAAGAGTACGGGATGCCTTCTTGTTCGGCTACGTCGGCAATAGAAACGTACGAATCACCACTTTGATAGGCAGCACGAATAATGCGGCAGGCATAATCGCAACGGCGGGTAATGTTGCCCATAGCCTATCCTTCCAGCAGGTCGTCAAAGTCAGAAGTAGCCTCACGGAATTGCTTGACTGCCAAATCTTCCATGCGCTGATACTCAGCCGATTCAAGCGGCTGGAAATTGGCCAAGCGAGTAAGAATGTCGCTCGTGCGAACCGCTTGGAAAGATTGTTTAGCCAAGCTCTCGCGATACGCATCCTCCACAGCCTCATTGGCAAGAGCAAAAATCTCAAAGCGCGAAAGCGTCCGTGAAAAATCAACCAGTTGCGCAACATCAAGCCCCCGCATCGAGGGATGCTGTGCTTGCACCGAGCGCCACACACCACGGCGCTCTTCAGTATCGGGAAGCTCAATATCGATCATGCGATACGAACCCAAAAGATCTTGGAAATAAGGATCGATTTGCTCGGGCTCCGAAGCCGAAACAAACACCGTTACCTCGGGGCTTTCAAGCGCTGTTTGAATGAGAGCTAACGCTTCGCGGGCACCACGAGAGAGTTGCATTTGGATGATCCCAGGCCAATCTTCTGGTGTGGCATCAAAGTCAGGCAAATCCCACAAATCAAGATCTTCCAAGATAACAGCAGTTGGCGACTCGAAACCAGAGCGCGCCAGCCCTGAAAGACGTGACTTAAAATCAGCCGAGGCCATAACGCAGAGCACCACTTGCCCCTGAGCATTGCGATCAAGGCGCATGCGAACAGCAGGCATGCCTAACTCACCCACAGTAGCCACCATGAAATAGTTTGCATCTTCGCGAGCAGGACAACGAAATACCAGCGTGCCCAGCCCTGGAATTCCCGGAAGGCCGTGACGACGATTAAGCATCTCAACAAAGTGAGCAAACTCTGGATCGCGCGAACGCCCTACCCCAAAAGCGCTCATAGTAGCAATGGCGTTATCGAAGCCCACGAGGGAGCGATAGTCAAAACGTTGTTGCTCGGGCGCAGCGGGTGCCACGTTCTTGGACGGAGCAGAAGGGGGCGTATGGGAAGCTGCAGTATGGGAAGCTGCAGGAGCCTTTGGAAGCATGGCCATGCCAGAAACGTTAGGAGCCGATGCCGCCGGCGAAGGTTGAGGAGCTTCGGCGCCCTCGGAACCAGCTAAAGCCTCGGAGAGCATGCGCTTCATCGCCTCAAGATTATCGGCTTCGCTGGGTTTGGCAGGTTTTTGCTCCTCACCCTGATGCTCTTGAAACTGACAGAGCACATCGGCCGCACCATCAAGAATATCTTGATTGACCATGTCGGCCATATCTTCAATAGCGTCGCGATCAAAGCCGTACTCCTCCAGCTTATCAAAAGCAAGCTGCTGGAGCTGATCGGCATGACGCGCTACTTCTTCCGTATCCCAGAAGGGCTCAAGCTTCTCAAAAATATACTCGGCTAGCGAGCGCTGTTTTGTGCTTACGGCAAGATCCCAGGCTTTGCTCATGCCTTCAAGTGCTTCCGCGCTTGGGACCATGTTCTCGCACAAGGCACGTTCGTACGCTGCAAGATATAAATGAATGCCCAGGATGTTATCTCCCGACTCCACCGCCAAAGCTGCACGCCGAAGGTAATCCGCTGAGGAATTTGCGCAACCATCCTGAGAAGATGAAGCGTTAAAACCCGATTCGTTGTTTACCATTGTGCACCTCCTTAGGGCATAAGATTGATTACTTCTTTAGTGTCTCACTATTACATAATAATTGAGATCGGCATAATGGCAATTGATTGTAAAGCCCTTGTAACAACACTTAAAGCCGCACCCTGATTTTACTCACAAAGCTCACAGTACCGAGTTACCAGGGGATTTGATCTTCATGCCCCAAGCTGTGCTGCTTGAGAAAACGCACTTGAGGCCATCTACTTATGACTGTGTGCTTATAGCTTTGTGCTTATGCCTTCTTCTTACGCCCAGGACGAAGAGAAGAAAGAGCAACTTTTGTTGCATGGCGTGCAACGGGAGCAGCCGCATCAAGCACCGCAACAACCGCCCGCTTTGCCACAGGCTCTATGGTGCTTCGCGCGGTTTGATACGTTGGTTTACTGCGCAGATCAGCTGTTGCCTCCATGACCGTAGCGCTAATTTTACTAGCCAGTGAAGCCGCGCCGGCAATATTGCCCCCTGCTTCGAAGTACTCAATAGCAGCTCGTCCAATTGCCTGAGTTCCGACATAACCCATAGAACCCTTCACCGCCCAACCAAGCGCTGGCACCGCACCAGCAACTTGCCTGGCTACACCACGGCAAACAAACGCGTTGAGCAGCACGCCCGCTAACTCTTTGACGCGATCGGTACTCAAAGGCTGCGCGTAGATTGCGGCAATTTCAAGAACCATTTTTGCCTGGTTAGCCGTCATAACTGGCATATCAACACCAGGGATAAAGACAACAACACCCACCCCAGCGTTTTGCAACGCCGTTGTTTGAACCGCATGATAGGCAAGCGGGCGGCGTACAAAAGGATAGGCTAAAGAAAAAGCAAGGTGTTTTTTGGCATCGATGGCATCAACCATCCAAGCGCCAATACGATCTGCCAAGGCCAGCTTTAAATCATCGCTGAGATCTTGCGTGTTTGAGATCGCAATAAGATCTTCTTCAGGAATGGCAGCATCTGCTGCTTGTGTTTGCCCTTGAATATGCTCGAGTGACTCGGCCACCACCATAACAGGAGTGCCCTGCGCACGCAGCTGCGCTGCCAAAGCGCCAACCGTGGGGTTTGTGCCTGCAACGATGACGGTTACATCGCAAGCAAGTGACGTATCGGGAGTTTGCGTAGGAAAATAGCTCAGCATAATACGAGCATTGGAAGAATCGCTATTAAAACCCGCTCGAACAAACGCCTGAAACTCAGGCGAGGCTGTTTCGTCAATCAGAATATTGACCGAGACCACAACACCCCGTGCGCGCTCAATATCGAAGGCCGCAGTTACAAGAGCAGGAATATCAATAGGCAATTTCATGCAAACGCCCCTTTCATTTACCGTCCATTATGAACCCAAACTGAGTTGATTAACCCAAGCATCATGAAGTTTACGATCATAAACGACGATCCATAACTGATAAAAGGCAAGGGAATGCCAGTAATAGGCATAAGACCACACGTCATTCCAATATTTTCCAAAATTTGGAAGAGCCACATACCTACAGCGCATACCACAATAATGGTGCCAAAAAGATCATTGGAGTTGCGAGCCACCTGAACAGAGACTACGATCAGGCCAATATAGAGCGCCATCAAAATAAGAGCACCAACAAAACCAAACTCTTCCGCTAAAACGCAAAAGACAAAATCGGTTGGAGCTTCAGGCAAAAAGCCAAGCGACGATTGAGTGGCCTGCATAAAACCTTTACCGAACAACCCACCGCTACCAATAGCAATCTTGGCCTGCTGGAGGTTGTAGCCATCGCCGGATAAATCGTAGCTGGAATCCATGAATACCAGCAGGCGCGAACGCTGATAGTCTTTGAGAAGAACATCTTTGCCGGCAATGCTATCCAGCACAGGGTCGATAGTAAAGAGCGCCACAATCAGGGCCGCTAAAATGCCTATTGTTGCCACAATGAAACGCCAATTTGCACCACCAATAATAAGCGCAAATCCTGCAATCATCAGATAAACCATGCCAGTACCCATATCGGGCTGAGTCATAACGCAGACAAAAGGAATGGCCAAGATGATTAATGCTTTGAGATATTCACGCAGGTCATCAAGGCGCCCACCATAACGAGCCACAACTGAAGCTGCTAAAAGCACCACGGTTACTTTGGCAAATTCGCCTGGCTGGAGCTGAATACCAATCTTGATCCAAGAGCGTGCACCATTAGCATCAACGCCAATGCCAGGAATGTGAGGCGAGAGAAGCAAGACGACGTTAATGATGAGGAATAAAGTGGTATAACCCGACAGAGCGTGGTAATCCATGCGGGAGATAACGATAAAAAGCACCAGCCCAACGCCCACGCCCATCAATTGGCGAGCAAAGCTGTAATCAGGATCGGCCGACGTGGCTGAAAATTGCACAATAAGGCCGTACACCACCAGCGCAACCAGGCAAGCTATAAAAGGCGGATTAATATACTTAAAACGACGCGGCTTTAAAGCCTTGGTCACATCAGGATCGCGCGGCTGCACCGAACTGATCTCTGTCATTGTTTGCGCCATTTAACTGCTCACCTCCCCCGCTTTGATGCTGGTGAGTTCCTCTTCTAAGGTACCTTCGCTTGCTTGAATTGCGGCATCCATAATTTGAGCGGCCAACGGCGAAGCCACCGAGCCACCACTACCGCCCTCTTCAACGCATAAGGCTAACGCATACTGGGGCTTATCGTAGGGTGCATAGCAACAAAACCATGCCATGTCTTGTTTGCCTGCTACCTCAGCAGTACCAGTTTTGGCAGCAGCGCTCCATGAGTAATGATTAAAATCTTCCGACACGCTTGAGTTTTCAGTGGCTACGCCGTGCAAGGCATCGCGCACAGTGTTCAAATTTGCTTCAGTTACATCGGGCTTTGACACCTCTACGGTCTCAAAAGAAAGAACGGTATCACCCAGCGAATTGCGCACTTCTTTGAGAAGATGCGGCTGCAAAAGCTTGCCCGTTGCCACAGCTGCATACGCGCGAGCTACCTGAATCGGGGTAACCAGAACATAACCTTGGCCGATAACCATGTTCGACATGTCGCCCGGGAGCCACTGAGCTTCTTCGGGGACATCTTTGAAATACTCTTCTTTCCACTCAGGGGTTGGGATACGGCCGGCAACCTCACCTGAAAGATCAACGTCTGTTTTGCTGGCATAGCCAAATTCTTTAATAAAATCCTGCATTGCCTCATTGCCAATTGAATTGCGCGCATCGTAAAAAGCTTTTGCGATCTCGTAAAACACCACGTCGCAAGATACAACAATACCTTCACGAAACGAGAGGTAGCCATGACCACTACGCTGCCAACAGCGTTGAGGATACGATTCACCAAAGCCCGTCCAGGTACCCTCGCAATCCCATGTGCGATTCGAATCGGCAAAACCATAGGTTAGGCCCGCCAATCCAGTAAACGCCTTGAAGCACGAAGCAGCAGGATAGGTACCAGCAATAGCGCGGTTTACCAGAGGATAGTGCGATTCTTTGGTTTGATAGGCATTCCACATATCTTGGGAAATACCACCAATGAAGTGCTCTGGCTCATAGGTGGGATAATTAGACATAGCAACTATGCCACCTGTTTCAACATCAATCACCACGCACGAAGCTGCCGTGCCCGTGCCATTGGTAACCGCATTTTTGAGCACCGTATCGGCCACATGCTGTACCTGTGCATCAATGGTTAAATAAATATCATTTCCTTTGGTGGGGTCGGTTTCACCCACCACCTGTTGCACTACACCCGAGGCATTGGTAATAAGCACGCGCTGGCCATGATCGCCCGCTAAAAGGGCATCATAGGTTTGCTCGATGCCGCTCTTACCAACAGCATCGCCCGATTCAATATCGCGCCCGTCTGCCACGTTGTTTAAATCGTCTTCTGAAGCGGTTCCCACATAACCCAAGGCGTGAGCTGCCAAGGCACCATAAGGATAGGAACGCGTTGTTCTAATTTGGGTAGTAACCCCCGGAAAGGCATCAACATGCTCGGAAATATACGCAATATCGCGCAGCTTCACATCGCTTGCCACCACGCGCTGGCTTTGCGCACCTGAAGAAGAATCTAAAATGCGCGATCGAACAACTTCGTAGGGAATACCTAATAAAGCCGATAGGCGCAATACCACATTAGAGTTACTGGCCACTTCGGCATCGGCAAGTACGGTTTGCACCTGCCTATTGGTTACCATAGCTTTACCTTGAGTGTCATAAATAACACCGCGAGGAGCAGGCGTTGATACGGTTGTGTAGAGATTGCGCTCGGCCTCTTGGCTGTAGTTTGATCCTTCGAGGATCTGCATGCCAAAAAGCTTTACAGTAAGCGCAGCAAACACACCCGCCACCATAGCACCTAGGGCGATAAAGCGATTGCGCAACCCCTGGCTGCTTCCCGTAACTGTGCCCATAGGCATGCCGGCGTTGCCAGCAACCGATGCTTTGGGAGTTTCGGCCGCAATGCCAACTGACGTGACCGACTTCACCTTCATGCGTTCACGCATCTTGGATTGCGACGCGCCCGAACGCGCGCGGAAGATAACAACCGCAATAACCCCTAAAACAATCAGGGCCATTATGATAGTGAGAACGGCAGACAGCATAGGTTAATCGCCTCTAGCGAAAACGCATGGTATCCGAAACCTTCCACGCATCATTAGAAGACTGCGTAAAGGGTAGGCGCCGCATGATAAGAAACATAATTACTGCGATCACGATGTTGTACGCCGCAGATGGTAAAACGCGCTGGACAAAGAGCTCGATAAACGAACCACCATATCCAAGAATCATAAGCACAATCATAAAGATAAGCTCAAACACTAGCAGCGTAAGCGCAACGGCAATAAAAACCATCGAGTAATTAGTGCTATCCAGCACCTCAAATGAACGCGATAAGGCAAAGGTTGCTATCAAAAGCAGCAAAGGAGTAAGACCCACGGGCGTTTGTGCTAAAAGATCAGCAATCAACCCGAGGACAAATGCATAACCATAGGTTGAGTCGGGGCGGCGCATGATGGCAAGAACCAAAACAAAAGCCACTATAAAACTCGGAACGACTGAAAAAATAGTAAGCGTTGGTGCGCATACAATTTGCAAGACAACCGCAATAACTGATGCAATAAGGGGCAACATCCAATCGCGCATAACGTTACTCCTCTCCCTCATCGTCTGAATCATCACCGCTTGAATCATCGGAAGAGCCCCCCGATGAATTACCTGATGAATCGGCTGAAGAATTAGCAAGAAGGGCATCAGGGCCAACCGCTTGAACCACCGCATTGGCGCTTTGCTTATCTTCAGAGGCAGCAGCATCGTTGCTCATACCTAAAACAACGAGCACTTCGCTTAAGTTATCAAAGGAGGCATTGGGGGTAACAACAATGGTACGGGTAGCATCACCTTGACGTTGCTCCACTTTGGAAACAACCCCGATAACAAGCCCGCGGAAGTAACCCCCGCCAAGCCCCGAGGTAATAACGGCTTCTCCTTCGGTGATATCAACTGTCTCGTCGATACCTTCCAGGTAGAGTGTCCCATCAACCGAGCCCGTTACAATGCCTTCAGCGCGCGATGACTGCAGCATAACCGCTACGCCACTTTGCGCATCGGTGAGCAAACGAACTTGAGAGGTGTACGTTGTCGTGGAGATAACCTGGCCGATAACGCCTGTGCTTCCCAGCACCGGTAAACCCGCCGAAATACCTGAGGCGCTCCCGGCATCGAGCGTAATAATGCGATTATAGGAATCAAACGAATAACCCGATACGTGAGCCGCAACGGAAGTAAAGCCATAGGCATCATGTAAGCCAATCAGCGATTCTAAGCGCTGGGCTTCCTGGCGATATTCTTCTAATTCGACCACCATCTGAGCCAGCGTGGCATTGCTTTGTTGGAGCTCGTTCATGGTTTGATCGCTGGCTGTTAGATCTTCAACCGAGGCGGTGGCAGAGGCCGCAAGCGAACCTGCCGATGTGCCCACCGAAACAAGCGGCGATGCCAGCGAAGAAGTGGTGTCTTGGAGTGAATGCAATGCGCCCTCATCTCCCTCGCGTGCATAGAGTATAACCAGCACGAGTGAGATGATTAAGAGCAGAACAAGAAGGGTCGTACCTCCAAGATGGCCACCGAACGGGAGTTTTTTTTCTGTGATCTTCAGGGCCATACTATCGAGAAGCTCCTACTTTGTTCTCATGACTATTTGTTTGAGTGCCGTGGGCGTTTCAAGAACACGCAAACACCCCATTACCACATTGGTAAGAGCTGTTTCGCTTGTCCAAACTGGTATCTCAAGCTGCTGTGAGAAGTACCGATCGAGACCTGATAGCAAACCGCCACCACCCGTAAGCAAGATACCATTCGAAATAATATCGGAGGCCAAATCGGGGTTGGTTGTTTTAAAGGTTTCCTTGATGTGGGCAACCATCTCATCGATGGGAGCCTGCAGAGCATCGCGAACATCCTCAGATTGAATGGTAACTTCCTTGGGCTGCTCGGTTAGTACATCCTGACCAGAGATGATCATGTCTCGTTCACGACCATCTTCAAAGGGCAGAATGGAACCAATCTTAATCTTGATAACCTCAGCAGTGCGCTCGCCAATCTTAATTCCAAGAAGATCGCGCAAATGCACCGCGATTGCCTCGTCTAATCGGTTGCCAGCTAAACGCAGTGATGAAGAGGTTACGATACCACCCAGGGAAATGACTGCCACTTCTGTGGTGCCACCGCCAATATCTACCACCATGGAACCCGTAGGCTCAGTTACGGGCAGATCGGCACCCATTGCAGCCGCCATAGGCTCTTCAATGAGATAGGCTTGGCGGGCACCCGCTTGAATGGTGGCCTCAAAAACAGCACGCTTTTCTACCGAGGTAGCACCGCAAGGGATGCATACCACGATGCGCGGTTTGGGCTGCCATGGATAACGACGAGGAGCAGCTTTGTTGATAAAAGCCGAAATCATAGCCTCGGTTACATCGTAATCAGCGATAACGCCATCGTGCAAGGGGTGCTCGGCCGAGAAGGTGTCGGGCGTATGGTTGATCATATTCTTTGCTTCATGACCAACCGCCAAAACGCGATGGGTGCTGCGCTCAATAGCAACAACCGAAGGCTCGTTGATAACAATACCCTGCCCAGTAATGGCAACCAGGGTGTTTGCAGTTCCCAAGTCGATTGCCATATCGTATGACGCCGACGAGGAAGCGTTTTGTATAAAATCAAGAAAAGACATGCATTGTCCTTCAAAAAAATGATGTGCACTCGTGGGACAAAATTCTAACACACAGCACCCCCTGCGCGTCGAAATACACAGGGGTACCAAATGTACTTTGTTTGAGAAAACTCAAAAGATTCAAGACAAAAGCAGCACGCCTCAGACCTCGAAGCCTCAAATACCTCTCAGACAAAAGGCGGACACCCCTTGTGGATATCCGCCTTTCTGTGTTCGCACGATAGTGTTTGTAAATGGTTGTGGTTCTTAAGCGAAAAAGATACCAATTTCGCGCTCGGCAGACTCAACCGAATCAGAACCATGAATAACATTTTCATCCATGATTAGGCCAAAATCGCCACGAATGGTACCTGGAGCTGCCTCTGCAGGATTGGTAGCACCCATGAGCGAACGGCACTTCAAAACAGCACCCTCGCCTGAAACGACCATTTTGACTACCGGACCCGAGGTGATGTAGGAAATAAGTCCATCGTAGAATGGCTTGCCTTCATGCTCTTTATAATTAGCAGCAGCCTGCTCGGGGGTAACCATACCAAGTTCAATGCGCTCGATTGTCAAACCAGCGCGCTCAAAACGGCTAATAATCTCGCCAATATGACCATTACGAACGCCATCGGGCTTAATCATGCTGTAGGTCTTCTCAATTGCCATACTTATTTCCTTTCACATACTTATGGTCTGCTTTAAAAGCTCTTGCTGCCTTCAAAGCCTCTTCACTAGAAAAGTAATATTGTAGCGAGCCTTCTTGCTCGAGTACGCCAAGCTCCGCAGCTTACCACATACCAGCTTTTTTAAGACTGACTGGTAAAGTTGAGCGACACCGTTGTAACCTTCCAACCAAGGCCATCACGAACAAGCGAAATCACATAGGGCACTTCGCCGCCCTCGGCAGTTGTTGCCGTAACATATACGTCTGCTGATGTGAAGTTGACGACCGCGCCATCAACTTCCACCGTTGCCCCCTCAGGCAAGGTATCAACGATGCGTGCCCGCTTGTTTTCATCAACGCTCGATGCGTACACATCGGCATTTTCCGGATCGGCAAACAGGGCGGTTACCTGGTCGCTTTGAGAAGGAACGCCTACGCCCTGTGACAGTGCAAAGAAGCCGCCCCCTGCCAAAAGCACCAGCACAACCAAGATAACGATGAAGATTTTCAAACCGCGATGACGATGCTTCTTGACTGGCTGGTTCCAATCCTGAAAATCAACTTGATTATCGGAGAAGAAATCGCTCTGGCCCTGCTCGGTAAGTGCTAATTCCTGCTTAATGCTATTTTCCGAGAGTTGCATCGTGCGCATCTCGGCTGGATCAAGTGGCTGCGCTTCATAAGGAACACCATCGCCCGACACATCCAAACCTGATAGATCTTTTTGAGAGGGCTGGGCAGAATCCTCTTCGGGCTCCTCTTTAACCTCATCAAACACGCCTGAAGCAATGGCCGCAACCGCACGCTGATAATCAACGTTTGCAGCATCGTTGAAGGTGTACGTTTTGTCAGACAAAGCCGACTCAAAGGCCCGCACAGCTTTGCCCATTTTGCCAGCGGCAACATAGGCTTGCCCCATGTTGGCAAATATCTTATTTCGCGTTGATGCAGGCATATCAAATTGCAGCGCGCTCTCGTAGGAAGCGATAGCATCCATGGGCCGATTGAGCGCCATAAAGCACACACCCAAATTGAGAAGTGCTTTGGTTGGATCGGGGTTCATTTCATCGAGAGCAGCTGAACGAAACGCAGCACCTGCCTCTGCCGATTTGCCGATCTTGAGCAATGAATTACCCAAACCCATGTATGCTTTGTACGGCGTTGGATAACGAGCATCATCGACTGCAGTCTTGAAGTTGGCAATGGCATCTTCATAGTCGCGCTGCGAAGCATAAACCATACCTAAGTTGTAGCTTACTGAGCCAAGTGCATCATATGAGGAATCGACACGAGCCTGCGAATAGGCATGAATGGCTTCATTGGGATCGTTGAGCTTGACCAGGCAATTACCAATTTGATGATAGAGCAAGCCAAGCTCGCCTGGTGCCTTCGCAACCGAGTCGTCCTGCAAACACTCCGTAAACTGAGCCAATGCTGTTTCATAATCTTTGCCAACATAGGCACTTCGTGCTTGCTGAAATATCTCGTTGTTCATATATGCTCCGATTTCTCTCTATCTTCCTGCCGTGCTCTCAAAGCGCGCTCTGCAAAAAAGCTCTCCTTGTGAAGAGACATCCTTCCAAAAGGCTACCGCAAGCCTGCCGGCAGGAATGGTTAGCTAGCGTTTTCGATCAGAATAGTTTCAATAACATCGCCAACGCGCAACTGGGCAATTACATCCAAGCCTTCGATGGTCTGGCCAAAGACGGTATAACCTGAATCCAAAAATGGCTGAGCACCCAAGCAGAAATAAAACTGAGAGCCAGCCGAATCAGGATCCTGTGAGCGCGCCATAGCAAGCGCACCATCCACATGCTTGTTATGAGGATTAGTGCTGAACTCTTCCTTGATGCAGTAGCCTGGGCCACCCGTGCCTAAGCCCGCAAAAGGATTACCCTCTGCAGCCTTTACCTGCTCGGAATCAAGGGCGCGCGTATTGGGGCAACCACCCTGGATAACAAAGTCGGGCACATAGCGATGAAACTTCAAATTGTCATAAAAGCCCTTTTTGGCCAATTCAACAAAATTGCCAACATGAATGGGTGCGTCCTCGCCAGCAAGCTTAACGCGAATATCGCCCTTGGATGTTTTAATAACGGCAACCTCGTTGCCATTGGGCTTATATGCAGGAGTATACAAAGCCATGGTTTCCCTTTCTGCTTCGTTTGTATGTAAAATGGCGCCCTCTACAGGATTCGAACCTGCGGCTTTCTGCTCCGGAGGCAGACGCTCTATCCCCTGAGCTAAGAGGGCACAGCGTTTATATTATACGCTAGAATGAAAAACATCTGCATTTCCGCACGAAAACCAAAGGATGACTTCACGATGCGCATTGAACTTACCGCCATGAGCTACGGAAACGCCGCTGTTGGGCGGGCTGCAGACGGCAAGGTAGTATTTGTAGATGGCGCTGCGCCAGGTGATATCGCCGAAGTGGCCATTACCCAGGAAACCTCTTCGTATCGCAAGGGCGTCATAACATCTTTGGTTGAAGAAGGCCCGGCTCGCGTCAAGCCCGCCTGCCCATTCCAGAGTCAATGCGGCGGCTGCCCCTGGATGCACCTTTCCTACGAAGCGCAAGTCCAAGCCAAGCGAAGCAGCGTGGTAAATCAATTGACGCGCATTGGCGGCGTGGCTCGAGAGCAAGCAGAAGCGCTTGTCGGGCCTTGCGTCAAGTCAAAGCGCACGCTCAACTATCGAAACAAACTCGAGCTTGCAACCCAAACAGATTCCAAAGGGCGCTTCCAGCTTGGTTTTCATGCGCATAAGGGGGATTTGAACACCACACCTAAAGCCTGCCTTCTGGGCGCATCGGGTATCGAGAAGGCACCAAACGCTCTGCGAGGAGCCTTGGCATACCTGCAGGGAAAGGAAGATCTGGGCATTTACCGCGTGGGAATTCGCCGCAGCATGCGCACGGGCGACACTGAAATTGCCCTGTGGACTGCCCCTTCGGGCTTCCCTCGCGCTCTTTGTGCCACCACGTTGACGGGCGCGCTTTCGTGCACCAGCATCGTACGGGTTATAGCCGATAGAGGACGCGCGCGCAAAGTTAAAAAGGTTGAGGCTCTCTATGGGAAGGGCTATTGGCAAGAAACCCTTGCCCATGAAACATATCGCTTGAGTGCACCGAGCTTTTTTCAAGTTAACACCGCTCAAGCCGAAACCATGATCGAACTTGTTGTATCGGGGCTTGAAATAGACAAAACCTCGGTAGTGGCCGATCTTTATTGCGGAGCTGGCACGTTTACCTTGCCCCTTGCCCGTCAGGCCCACTGCGTTTTTGCGGTTGAGTCGGCCGCTTCATCGGTGCGCGATCTGAGGCGCAACATCGGATCGAAGTTTGACAACATAGAAGTTATTGGGGGCGATAGCGCGCGCGAGCTTCCTGGCTTGGGACATCTTGACGCCTTGGTTGTAGACCCCCCTCGAGCAGGGCTTGCAAAAGGCGTGGCCGAAAGCATCGCAGCATCAAAAGCCCATCGGATAGCTTATGTAAGCTGCGATCCAGCCACGTGGGCGCGCGATATTGCCCGTTTGCGCAAGGTGGGGTATGAGCTTGTAAAAGCTACGCCCGTTGACTTATTCCCCCAAACCTACCATGTGGAAACGGTAAGCATCCTACAGCGCCAGTAATACCCAGCAAAAGCCAAAGCAAAGAAGCCCAGCCGCCTTGTGGATTTGGTCAGGCGCAGTGCATCTTAATCTTCTGAACGCACTTCCCTTACCTGGCCAACCAGTTTTGCTATACGCTCGGAATACTCAGGATGCTCGATATGAGCTTCTGCTAAATCAACGATAGGCGCATCGTTCCAAAGGGTTTCTAAGCGATAATAGTCACGAGCCTCGGGCTGAAACACATCAACAACAAAGGCGCCGTAGTCCAGCAACTCCCACGTATGATCTTTTGTTTGCTCGCGAGAAGAAGGCTTAATACCCGCTTCGAGGCGCAGCGCCTCTTCAATAGCATCAAGAATAGCTTCAACCTGGGGCGTATTTGCACCCGTTGCCAATACAAAATAATCAGTAACATCAATCATGTCGCCCACTTTGATAACCATGATATCGGTTGCTTTGCGACTATCGGCAGCGCGCGCGGCAATCAGGGCGCACTCGCGAGATGACTTTGTTTCTTCCACTTATTCTCCTTTTTTGTTTTCTGTACGAGCGGCGCAATACCAATTCCATACCGCCATTGAATCGTTGCATAAAGGCCTCTTGGAACGAACCAAGTGGATGAGCCCTTCTTGCAAAACCGCAAAGAACATATCTTCCAGCGGGATTTTTCCAATGCATTTGTATAAGCGCTCATACTCCGGCACTTCATGAAGAGGCTCAATTTTATCGGCCACAAACACAATCATGTCCAAGGTGGACATATCACATGCACCAACGGTATGGCGCTCGATAGCCTGGAACACTTCCGAGCCAAAACACGGAAATTCGTCGGCCAACACCGCTGCAGCCGTTGGACCATGTAAAAGCCATGGCATGCTTTCTGCCCATGCAGGATCCACGCTCAAATGATAATGCTGTACGCGAGCCGCAAGTTTATCAGGCTTGAGAGCTTTGTCCCAATCGTGCAGCAAACCGGCCATACGCGCTACCTGCTCATCAAAGCCATAAGCTCGTGCTAGTTTACGTGCCGTTTTGGCTACCGACAAACTGTGCATGTAACGCGAAGGACTTACGCGCTGCATCAAGAGACCCTTCATGTGTTTATAGGAGCGTTGCCCGAAAGGAGATTCGGCCACAACACCATCGCAAGGAGTTGGCTTATAGGCAAACTCTGAGCGCTGAAGGGGTGTTATCTCGGAAACACCTTGTTGTTTTTTACCACTCTTACCCTTCTTTTTGGAGGATAGAGCCTCGTGCTTCTTACTCATGTAAACTCTCCTCGCTGCGATACAGCTCATGCTCGGCTATATAATCCACAACAGCTTGCGCGGTAAGATAGCGAATCGACCTACCTGCTTCCATACGGGCACGCAGCTCACTTGACGACATAGCAATGGCTTCAATAGTAACAAACGACAAATCGACATCAGGCACTTCTTGCATTAACGCCTGCCGACGCTTAGGCGAGAGCTCGTATCCTGGGCGATTGACTCCCACAAAATGCGCAAGCGTACCCATTTTGGCCGAATCGCGCCAGTGCGCCAAACTCGAAATAGCATCGGCGCCCGCAATAAAATACAACTCAACGTTGGCAGGATAGTGATTGCGCAAAAGGGCCAAGGTCTCAACGGTATAGGTATCCCCGCCTCGCTCGATTTCTAAAGCGCTTACATCAAAATGCGGATTGTCAAGCGTTGCAAGGCGACACATCTCCAAGCGATGCGCTGCTGGCGCGATGCGCTGACCTCGCTTAAATACAGGCTGGCAGGCAGGTATAAAAACCACTGCATCAAGCGCAAAAGCCTCACGGGTTTGCTCGGCGCACACTAAGTGCCCCTGATGTATAGGGTCAAACGTGCCCCCCATGATACCGAGGCGATATGTTCGGGCAGGATCAGCTAAACCCAGCGTATCAAATCGATTGCAAATCGTGGGCATTAGCTGCGCACCTGGCCTTCGCCTTGTAAGAGATACTTATAGGTAGTAAGTGCTTCAAGCGCAAAGGGGCCACGCACATGCAGTTTTTGCGTTGAAATGCCAATTTCGGCACCAAGACCAAACTCACCGCCATCGGTAAAGGCTGTTGACGCATTCACGTAAAGAGCAGCCGCATCAACCTGGTTGGTAAAGGCCTCAATGGCTTGTTTGCCAGATTCGCTGGCAGGATTGGCTACGATGGCCTCCGAATGCCTCGTGCCATAGCGGTTGATGTGTTCAATGGCCTCAGTGGGGCTATCAACGCATTTCACCGCAAGCTCGGGCGCCAAATATTCGGTAGCCCAGTCATGCTCGGTGGCAGGCTCATAGCGAAGAGGTACGCCAGCACGCCCAGCAGTGTCCTCTTCCCAAGAAGCGCAGGCAAGCGCCTCTTCATCGCAGTGCAGTAGCACTTCCTTTTCTGCAAGCCTTAAAAATGTCTCGGGCAGAAACGTGCGCGCTATCGAGCGGTCGACCAAGAGTGTCTCGGCGGCATTGCACACGCCAAAACGGCGACATTTTGCATTCAAGATGATCTCACGAGCCATATCTAAATCGGCTGATTCGTGCACGTACACATGACAGTTGCCCGTCCCTGTTTCAATAACAGGTATAAGGGCGTTTTGAACACAATGCTGAATAAGTCCTTCACCACCGCGCGGAATAAGCACGTCTACCAAACCGCGAAGCACAAGCAGCTCGTCGGTAATGCTGCGGTCGGGCGAATCGATAACCATAATACAATCAGCAGGAAGACCAACTTCTTCCAAGGCCGCGCGCATCACACGCCCCAGCTCAACCGCCGATTTGAGAGCAAGTGAGCCGCACCGCAGAACGCAGGCATTGCCAGACTTGATACAAATACCGGCAGCATCGGCTGTTACGTTTGGACGAGCCTCATACACCATAGCCACCACACCCAGTGGCACCGAAACCTTTTGAAGACGTATGCCGTTGTAAAGCACTCGCTCTTCCAGAACACGATGAGTTGGATCATCAAGCTGCACTAAAGACTCCAGGGCACGAGCCATATCTTCGATGCGGCCATCATCCAAAAAAAGACGATCGAGCAACGCAGGCGAAATGCCCTTTTCGCGCGCAGCCTGACAATCAAGCTCGTTTGCCTGACACAGGGCAGCTGACTGAGTTCGCAAAGCATGCGCCATGGCATATAGCGCCTCATTTTTGAGCTGCGTCGAAGCGTTAACTAAGGCCGATGCAGCAACTCGTGCACGCTCGGCTGCCTGTTTTGCCTTACTCATTCGAACACCACCAATTCGTCTCGATGAACCACTGGCCGCTGTCCTAAATTAACCAGCAGTTCGTTACTTCTTATTTCCTGCTGAGAACGCCCGCAGGCAAGAGATATTTCTGACGAAGACGCTCCCGCTTTACCTCGAGCAATAAGGTAGCCTTTAGCATCGCAGATATCGACGATATCGCCCAGGGCAAACGATCCTTTAACTTCGCTCACCCCCACCGCTAGCAAAGATGACCCGTGCGAAATTAGAGCTTGCTTAGCACCATCATCTACCACCAGCACTCCCTTGGCGTTATCGCCCAGTGCGATCCATAGCTTTTTCGGAGTTATGTCGTGGGGCACCTCGTGGGCCACAAAGCACGTACCAACCGCTTCCCCGTTTAAGAGGCGTTGCAGGCTTTCCTCATGACGGCCGTGACAAATCACCATTTTGATGCCTGCCACCATGAGTACCCGTGCGGCACGAATCTTGGTTATCATGCCGCCGCTACCCACCTTTGAAGTAGCGCCTCCGGCCAAGGCCATAATATCAGGGGTGATACGCGTTACTTCAGGAATTAACTGAGCATTTACATCGAGCGAGGGATTAGCAGTATAAAGGCCCTCTATGTCGGAGAAAATAACGCACAGTTGAGCACCTACCAAACAAGCCACTAATGCGGCCAAGGTGTCGTTATCGCCAAAACGAATCTGCTCTACCGATACCGTATCGTTTTCGTTGATGATAGGCACCACGCCTAGCTCAAGCAAGCGCTCAAGGGTGTCGCGTGCATGAAGATATGAATCGCGCCGTGCAGTGGTATGGCGCGTTATAAGCACAATCGAAGTAAGAATGTTGTAGCGCGAGAATTCTTCTGCATACGTGGCCATCAATGCGTTTTGTCCTACAGATGCAGCAGCTTGCAAGGTGGGAATATCACTTGGGCGGGTAGCAATGCCTAGCGCTTCAAGGCCACAGGCAATAGCAGCACTTGACACAATAACTGGGCTCCACCCCGCTTGACGCACCTCGTAGATCTGCTTTGCCAATCGTGCAAGGTATGCGCGATCAAGCTTACCTTGCTCTGTTACCAACGTCGAAGAACCAATTTTGATAACGATTACTTTCTTCGTGCGCTGTGCCATGCTATAGATCGAGCCCCCCATATAAATCTTCTTCATTCATGTGAGCCGATTCAAACTCAAAGGCACGGCCCAAAATGCGCACCTCATCGCCATCGTAAGCTCCTGCCGCCTCCAAGGCTTCGTCGAGCTTAAGACGCTTGAAGCGGTGTTGCAAAAATGCAATGGCCTCTTCATTTTCCCAGTCGGTTTGAATTACCATGCGCTCAATTTGCTTGCCAACAACGCGGAATACACCCTCCGACTCTTGAATGACCTCGTAGCGCTTGTCGCGCTCGTCGCGGCGGTGCTGCCACACTTGATCGAAGTGCTCTTGCGCTTCAGCAGCCTGACGCGCCTCGTCTCGCAACTCGGCTACGCGCTGACCCGTCGCCGCCATGAGCACATCAAGACCTTGGCCGGTCACAGCGCTGGTAAGAAACAGACGGGGATTCAGCGGGCTTTGATCGAGCTTGAACTCGTTGCCATCAACCCACGCCAAAGCGTCGGCGCGCACCTCTTTTGCTAAACGCTTGGCCGAATCTTCAGCACCAGGCGCATCGATTTTGTTGCCCACCACTATACAGGGGCGTTTGGCAAGCTCGGGGGCGTACAAGGCAAGTTCGCGCTTGATAATGCGATAATCCTCCACCGGATCGCGCCCCTCGTAACCGCCAGAGAGATCAACCACATGCAAAATGAGAGCACTGCGCTCGATATGGCGCAAAAACTCGTGACCGAGCCCTTTGCCCTCATGGGCTCCTTCAATGAGCCCTGGAACATCGGCAACAACATAGTTGTATTCTTGAGTTTTTACCACCCCTAAGTTGGGAACCAAGGTGGTAAAGGGATAATCGGCAATTTTGGGCTTGGCGGCAGACATACGCGAAATGAGCGAGGATTTACCAGCCGAAGGCACGCCCACCAAAGCAGCATCGGCCATCAGCTTCATCTCAAGCTCTATCCAGCATTCCTCTGCTGGCACACCTAATTCGGCAAAAGCAGGTGCGCGCCTAGTGGGCGTGACAAAATGGGTGTTCCCACGGCCACCAATACCGCCCCGTGCCACAATGATGCGCTCTCCATCATGGGTTAAATCGGCAATTAACAAGCCTGTTTCTTTGGTTTCCTCGTTATACTCACGCACAATGGTTCCAACGGGCACCTTTAAAATAAGATCTTCTCCGTTGGCGCCATTCATTTTTGAACCCTTACCATGGGTCCCACGCGTAGCTTTGAAATGATGTTTGAAGCGATAATCAATAAGCGAAGAGACCCGTAAATCGGCCTGCACGATGATGTCGCCGCCCTTACCGCCATCGCCGCCATCAGGCCCCCCTTTGGGAACATGAGCCTCTCGGCGAAAGGACATACATCCTGCGCCGCCATCGCCTGCTTTTACAAATATGCGAACTTTATCAGTAAACATTGCACCCATTCTAAACGAAAGGCTCCCTGCGGTGCAGAGAGCCTTTGAAGATTTATGATATTCGACAAAGAACTATGCCAGCGGACGAACATGCACCTTGCGGCGAGCACCCTGAGTGTACTCGACTGTGCCTTCGCACAAAGCGAAGAGGGTGTCATCCTTGCCACGACCTACATTCTCACCAGGGTGAATATGCGTACCGCGCTGACGGACGAGGATGTTGCCCGCACCGACGGTTTCGCCAGCAAAGCGCTTGCAACCAAGACGCTTAGACTGAGAATCGCGGCCGTTACGGATGGAACCTTGACCTTTCTTGTGTGCCATTTTATTCCCTCCTTATTATGCCTGCTCGGAACCGATGGCGCTAACCTGAATGCGAGTCAGGTTCTGACGATGACCGCGTGTGCGCTTATAGTTCTTACGCTTTTTGAACTTGAATACGAGCTGCTTTTCGCCCTTGAACTGATCTACAACGGTGGCCTCAACCTTGGTTTTAGCAGCCTCTGCCGGATCAGCTACAACGTTTGCGCCATCAACCAGAGCGATAGCATCAAGAGCTACTGTGCTACCAACTTCAGCATCAAGCTTTTCTACATTAAGATAATCTCCGGCGGCTACCTTGTACTGCTTGCCGCCAGTTTTAATAATTGCGTACATGTTTAGTTCTCCTATAAATGTGCCAAAACGCAAGCCGTTATCTTATCAGTGAAGAGGCATCCCGTCAATAATTTATGAAAGGTAATTTCATAAATCATCTCAATTCACCCGGCAGTGCCCCGCCTGATAGCCCCGCATGCAAATAAGGCGTGTGAGCAGCCGTATCATACACCAAACCTGGGCGATGCCTGACGAACCCGAGTGCTCACCTGTTTATCGCACTTGTTTGCCACAACAATCGCAATAGGTACTAGTGCGCCTCAGCCCACGATTTGCCATACGACACGTCTACCACAAGCGGGACTGATAATTGTACAACCGATTGCATGATTTCGCTCACAAAAGATGAGACTTCCTCGATTTCCTCTGACGGAACCGAAAGATCCAGTTCGTCGTGTACTTGCAGCATGAGGCGGGTGTTCAAATTGCGCGCAACCAGCTCTTCTTGCACCTGGCGCATGGCAATCTTGATAATATCGGCGGCGGTACCCTGCATGGGATGGTTCATGGCCGTGCGCTCGCCAAAATTACGCTTTTGATAGTTTGTCGACTTAAGCTCGGGGATGTAACGGCGCCGGCCAAAGAGCGTTGTAGCATAGCCTTGGGTGTAGGCTTCAGCTACCACGGTATCCAAATATGCTCTGACTCCTGGATAGGCCTCAAAATAGCGATCGATCATGGCCTTTGCGTCATAGAAGGGAATATCTAAAGAGTGAGCCAAACCGAATGCTTGCTGTCCATACACGATGCCAAAGTTAACCGCCTTTGCCTTGGATCGCAGGCTCGGCGTTACTTCGTTTAGGGGCACGCCAAACACGCGAGAAGCGGTACTGGCATGAAAATCTTCACCTGAGCGAAATGCATCAATAAGCTGCTCATCGCCCGAAAGGTGCGCTAAAAGCCGCAGCTCTATTTGCGAATAGTCTGCCGACATAAACACCGAATCGCTACGTTGAGGGATAAAACATTCTCGGATAAGCCGGCCAAACTCGGTTCTCACCGGGATGTTTTGTAAGTTTGGATCCGACGAGGACAAACGCCCAGTTGTGGTAACCATTTCGTGGAAGGTTGTGTGAACGCGATCGTCAGCAGCAATCATACGCGGCAGCGCATCGATATACGTATTTTTGATTTTGGCATACTCGCGATACTGCAGCACTAAACCTGGAAGCTCATGGACTTTTGAAAGTTCTTTAAGAACTTGGGCATCGGTAGAATACCCCCGTTGATTTTTCTTGATAGGAGTAAGACCTAAGTCTTCAAACAAAACCTTTGAGAGCTGTTTGGGCGAATCAATATTGAATTCTTGCCCGGCTACTTCATAAATGGCTTTTCGTAAACGATCAAGTTCAGTTGAAGTAGACTGCGCTAGCTGCGATAAATGATGAGCATCAACTGCCACGCCTGTGCGCTCCATACAAGCCAATACACCAATCAGCGGAGCGTCGATAGTGTCATAGATTGCGCGCACGTCGCGTGCAACAAGCTGCTTTTCAAGGGGATCAACCAAGGCATCGATAGCTACAGCCTCAAGCACCAAAGACTCGCGTGCATCCGTACTATCTTGAGGTGGCAAAACTGTAGTGTAGCGCTCTAAAAGCTCAGGTAACGAGGCCAGGGCGTTATTGGAATCAACCACATACGCTGCAAGCGCCACATCAAACACATTGATATGTAAAACCTCTTGAACACTCAAGCAAGCCGTTTGGGATCTATCGGGCGGAAACAAAATGCTCACGAGCGACTTAACGTCGTGGGTAATCACGTGCATTTCGCGCAGCGCACGCGCTGCCACCTCCTGCGCCTCTTCGCCGCTGAAAAGCAGTGTTCCTTTCGGTGTGAGAAGCGCTACTTGAAGCTCTGATCCAAACAAGGATGTTTGTGCATTCCGGCTCCATGCCAGCGTAACATCAGAATTACGAGAGCACGCCTCAAATGCATTGCGAGCCTGATCGCCTTCAAGCAAAGGCTCAAACCCTTCAAGCGTGAGCACAGAAGAATTGAGCGCGTCACGAGAACCGCCCAGCGCAAGCACCTTGCCAAGATGTGCCATAAAGCGCACCTCGGTGAAGGCCTGTGTTACTTCTTGTGGGTCAAAGGAAGGAAAGACCAGCGACTCTAAATCAAGGTCAAACTCAACGCTGCGCACGATGGTAGCCACTTCACGCGACAAAAACGCATCTTCCTTATGAGTTTCCAAGTTTTCACGCTGCTTGCCTTTGAACGCATCGAGGTGAGCATATATGCCTTCCAAGTTATCAAACTCTTGCAGCATGGCCGCAGCGCGCTTATCGCCAATGCCAGGCACACCGGGAATATTGTCGGCCTTATCGCCCTTGAGTCCCAAAAAATCAATGAACTGCCGAGGGGTAACGCCGTAACGCGCTTCTACTTCATCGGGGCCATAAATAACCACATCGGTAATGCCCCGCTTGGTGGTAACAATGCGTGTTAAATCACTGGCAAGCTGATAGGCATCTTTATCGCCGGTTACGAGCAGCGTCTCATACCCAAGAGCCTCATCGCGAGCAGCAATCGTTCCCAAAATGTCGTCACCCTCCCAGCCGGGCAGCGCAACAACGGGGATATTCATAGCACGCAACAGAGTTTCAATGATGGGAAATTGCACGCGAAGCTCTTCGTCCATGGGAGGGCGGTTGGCTTTGTATTGCTCCATCGCCTCAATGCGAAAGGTGGGCTTGCCCCGATCAAAAGCGCACACAAGCGCATCAGGCTTGGCCATCTCGATAAATTTTATGAGCATTGAAAGAAAACCGAAAGCCGCATTTGTGGGAGTGCCATCGGGCGTTGTCATGTTGGGGGGAACCGCATGATAAGCACGATGCATCAATGAATTGCCATCAATGACAGCTACTTTTTTTGACATAAAAACCCTCTCGCTTGGCGAATAGTGAAAAGTATACCGCGCAAGCACCTGTTTTTATGCGTTCCACAAATAACCTACCCCGCGCACCGTTTCAAGGCGCTGAGCAAGATCAGGGCCCAGCTTGGCGCGCACGCGACGAACATGAACGTCTACCGTGCGAGAGCCACCAAAATAGTCGAAGCCCCATACACGCCGCAGAAGAGCATCACGCGAATAGGTGCGCCCTGGATGGGTAACCAAGAAGGCCAGCAGGGCATATTCCAAATACGTGAAATCAACTGGTTCATTATTGACGGTTACCTGATAGGTGGCCAGGTTGATGGTCATGCCATCGATGGAGATATAGTCACTCGTTGAACTTTCATTGCCCGGCCACAAGAGCTGCCTGATGCGCAAAGAGCATTCTTCCGAACTTGCTCCCTGTACCACAAAGTCGCACTTGATTTGCACCGGCAAACGAAAGCCTGCGAGCATCTCTTCTTTGACGATGATGAGCAAAGGAGAGCCATTGTCGTCCACCAAAGCCTGCTCTACCCGAGCAACTGCCTGAGAAACATCGTTGGTTGCCTCAAAAATAACCAAATCGTACGAAGGATTATCGGCCAATAGTTTTTTGAATTGCATCGAGGAGCCAGCCGTTACCTCAACATCGAGATTCGACAAAACGGCCTGAAATTTGTGAGCATTATCAAGACTATCAGCCACAAATATGACATTTTTTCGTTGTTGCATAACGGCCCCCGTCTATAGAACACCAAAGTAGCGATCCAGCTCCCACTTGGACACTTGCCGCTGGTACTCGTTCCATTCTTCCCGCTTGGCCTCAACCAAAAACGAATGGATATGTTCTCCTAGCACTTCTTTCATAAGTTCTGACTCGGCAAAAAGCTCGACCGCCTCGCCCAAGGTGTCAGGCAGAACCGCAACACCTCGCGCTTGCAAGTCTTGACGCCCTAGGTAATAGAGATCCTGAGTTTCTGTCGGCGGCGCCAACTCGAGCTCATCTTCGATGCCCTTCAAACCTGCAGCCAAAACGGCCGCAAACACCAGGTAAGGGTTGGAAGAAGGATCGGGGTTTCGCAATTCAACGCGACAAGCTTCTTCCTTAGAGGGTTTATAGCCTGGAATGCGCACCAAAGTAGAACGATTCTTGCGCGCCCACGTGATATGAACAGGCGCTTCACCACCAGGCACCAAACGTTTATAGGAATTGATGCAGGGATTGGTAAGCAAGCAAAACTCGGGGACATACTTCAAAAGGCCCGCAATATAATGCTTGGCAACCTTAGAGAGGTTATAGCCATCAGGATCTGAAGTATCAAAAAAGGCGTTATTCCCTTCGCTATCAAAAAGACTTTGGTGAATATGCATGCCTGATCCGGGGGCGTCAACTAAGGGCTTTGGCATAAAAGAAGCGTAAACGCCATATTTCATGGCAATCTCTTTTACGACCAATTTGTAAGTCATAACGTTATCGGCCATAGTTAGCGCATCGGCAAAGCGCAAATCGATCTCCTGCTGCGATGGACCACTTTCGTGGTGAGAGTACTCCACAGGAATACCCATTTTTTCAAGCGTGAGAATAGTGTCACGGCGCAAGTCGCTGGCCATATCAAGTGTTGTTAAATCAAAATACCCACCATGATCGAGCACCTCGGTATGAGACGAATCTTGGAAGTAGAAATACTCCAGCTCAGGGCCGACATTCATCACATATCCAAGCTGTGCCGCGCGAGCCGTTTGACGCTTGAGCACATTGCGCGAGTCGCCATCAAAATATTCTCCTTCGGGCGTTTTAATAGAACAAAACATACGCGCAACCGCATTATGCTCAGGGCGCCAAGGAAGAATTTGAAATGTTGAAGCTTCGGGATAGAGCAGCATATCTGATTCGTTGCTTTGGACAAATCCGCGAATACAGCTGCCATCAAAACCCATACCCTCTTCAAAGGCATGCTCTAATTCGCTGGGAATTACCGCAAACGACTTCATGCGACCGAGAACATCGCAGAACCAAAAGCGTACGAAATGAACATCGCGACTTTTAACCGTTTTGAGAACAAAATCTTGATCGGGAGTTTTCGTCATAGAAGTAATCCTTCCACTCGTGCATAATCCCTTGCTCGGCGCGCCTCGATATGATCTACGCTGAGGATATGTTTCATTATACCGACAAGGTTGTTGCGAGCTTGTTTCGAGACAGGAACATGCCACCCCAAGATCAAAGAGGGCAGATCCCGCAAAAGCAAAAGACCCCTGGTTCTTGAGAACGCAGGAGCCTTTTATACCTTAAATACTTACCAAAAGCGAGCCGTATACCGGCAGCGCAAGACTAGTCAATATCTTCAAATGCGAAGGAATCATCCGCATCGCCATAGCCGGAAAAATCCTTGGAAGGTGCAGAGGGCTTAGGTGTTGCCGGAGCCGCCACCGTGGAAGAGACGGTTGGCGTTGTATAGGTGGCAACTGAAGAGCTGGGCTCAAACTTTGGGCTTGCCTTAGCAGCTTCCTCCTCGGAAGCATCGCGTAATTCTTCGGGCAACTCGATACCAGCTGTTACCTCGCCGCCAACCTCGGCCAGACGCTGTGTTGCGTTACCGATAAACTCCTTGAGCATATCTTGATACTGCTCACGTACCTGCTCGCGACTGGCAGAAAGCTCGTTGATATGATTGACTACCTTTTGCTTTTCAGCATTGGCCTTGTCAAGGATACGCCTACCCTCTTCTTCGGCATTGATGCGCGTTTGTTCTGCATCAGCCTTGGCCTTTGCAAGAATTTCATCACCGGTGCGCTGAGCCACAATAAGCGCCTGAGCAATGGCCTGATCGTCATTCCTGCGCTCGCGTAAACGAGATTCTAGCTCGGCAATCTTAGCATCCTTAGCTGCCACTTCAGCAGCGCTGACCGCATCGCGAACCGGCTCGGGCTCAGGTTCTGGCGTAATCTGGCGAGTAGCTGAGGCATCGGAAAGTTGTGCATGCAAACGAGCAACCTCGTCATTCAAATCATCAATTTCTGCAGCAACGCGCTCCAAAAATACGTCGACCTCATCAACATCGTATCCACGACGCTCGATTTTAAAACTTTGATTTTGAATATCAGCAGACGTGATAGCCATGAAAACCCCTTACTTGCCGTTTTTTCACGAATACTAGAATAGCACAACGAGAAGGCTCACTATGAGCTGCGCCCCGAACTGTAACACAAGCAGTGCCACGATTGGACTAATATCCACCATTCCTCCAATAGGCGGAATAAAGCGTCTGAACAGGTCAAGATACGGATCACATATCTTGCCTAAAACACGATACACATCGCCGATAACGCCTGCTCCATGAGGAATCCACGACATCAAAACATAAATACAAATAACCAGGCTATATACATTTACCAATGAAACCAGCACATTGATGATCATCGATGCATTGACTCCTTAAATCTTAAATCGTATTGAACTGATGAATTACAAATTGATTACACGCGTATCATGAAGCTCTTATGCTGCAAAAGCATCTATGCACCCATCTTGCGAATGCGGTGCTGCTCGTCAAGGGTAAGGTTGCTGCCCGTGACCAAAACAAACACTTTAGTAGCTACGCACTCCACGCGCGCATCGAGTGCAGATGCGACACCGAAAGAAAAATCGAGCACTCGTTTTGAGAGTGCTGCCTCGCAGCGATTGAGCGACAGCACCACCAAGGCTCCGGAACGCAGCGACTGGGCAATTGAGGCAACATCATCATAAACCTGGGGCTTTACCATAACGATTTCACGCTGGTGCGGCGAAGATAGCCCCGCCGACGATGACTCCGCGAATTTATAGCTACCATCAGTGCCAGCCACCGATGAGGTTGCCTGCGTTTGTGCTGGGTAGGATGAAGCGGCATGTGCAGACGAAGACGTCGTGGGACTAAACAGAGAATCCAATCCCGATGAGCTAGAAGGCGAGCCCAACGAATCCGAGCCTTCTGCATTATGCAAGGGAGCGCTTAAAGAGGAGCTTGCATAAGAATTATCGTGCTGTTCTGCCCTATCTTTATAAGGCGAAACAAAATCGGTATAGGCAGTAGCTGGTACGTCGTATCCTTCATCTTCGACCGAAGGCGCTGCTGACGAAGGAGGAATAACCGGCATCACTCTTGTGGTAGCAGAATTTGAGGAAAGAACGCTTGGAGTAGTTGCGCGAATATCGCGAGCGCTTACCAAAGGGGCCGACTGCACGCGAGAGGAAGAACGACTACTCGGACGGGTGGTGTACTCGAGACGATCATAGGGGTTGGTGCTATACGAATCGGGATAGTACTCTTGAGCATCAGCATATTCCTGCTCGGCAGTGGGAGCGTACTGCTCGTAATCGTAATACTCTTCATCCCCATATTCGCCATAGCTATCATAGCTATCTGCTTTTTTGCCAAACCCGAACCGATCCTTCAAGTCACCGATAATCTCGCTCGGTGATGAGGAGCGTAAATCCATGGTGGTATCCCTTCTAAAAAGCAACAGCCCGCGGCGAGCTGCGTGCATCAAACATTCAAGTACGCCGGTATCGCTGCACTATTATCGCACGTCAAACCTAGTGCAGATCAAAAGCACTATCAAAAATAGCACGTCCAACTCTTACTATAGTAGAGCCCAGGGCAACGGCCACGCGCCAATCCTCTGTCATTCCCATAGAAAGTTCAGACAAGCCCCGTAGTATCTCCGCATCTACCCCCTGCTGAGCTAAATCGCTGGCAAGGTGAGCCAATCCCTCAAACGTGCTATAAATTGCCGCTTCTTGGCCACGCGGGGCCATAGTCATAAAGCCCTCAAGGGAAACTGAATCCAAGCCCTGAGCACGCTCAAGAACGCCTGCTACCTCACAGGGCTCAAATCCACTTTTACTCTCTTCACCCGAAACATTTACTTCAAGCAATACACGCTGAACCTTGCCAAGGCGTGCAGCTGCGGTATTAATTTTTGCCAGATGTGCTTCCTTTGACACTGAATGAATGAGCGTAGCCGCTGAAACAATATCGGGTATGCGGCGCGACTGAATATTGCCAATAAAATGCCATTCAACCTGTGGAAAGGCTGCTTGCTTGCGCACCAATTCATCGGGGCGATTTTCGCCAAAGGCTTTTGCGCCAGCATCTATTGCTATACGAACCTGATCGACATCAACCGTTTTGGAAACAGCCAAAAGCAGGACATCTTTAGGATCGCGCCTTGCCTCTTGGCACACCTTATCAAGCTCGGCCCGAATATGTTGATAGCGCGTTGCTGTACTCATAACACAACCTTCTTTTAGTTTGTTTTCTGGCGCACGGCAAATGCCCCATGACGCCCTGCCACACCCTGCTGCGCACGGAACGAGAAAAACTCCTCGTTACAGCACACGGTGCATTTATCGATATCGTACACACGACGAGCATCAACACCTACCTGCGCCAATTGAACGCGCAACGCTTCTGACAAATCGATATGCGTTTGGTCATAAGCGCAGCTCGAACCAAAGCGATCGATAAAACGCTGGTGAACTTCGCCGCCCGTTTCAAAGCACTCTTTGTGAATGTGAGGGCCAAAATACACATTGCAATTGGCGAAGAGCTCTTCTTGCGACCAGGATTGTTGCAACGGTGCACTCTGGCCTGCTGCTTCGCAGCAAGAGGCGCCCACTGTCTGCTGTTTGAGCTTGGAAACTTCTTGTTCAACCATAATGCGAACAGCTTTCGCAGTAATGCAATTCTCAACTCCGCGCCAGCCTGCATGAATTACAGCAAAACGGCCTGTGGGCAGTACTGCGATAACGGGAACGCAATCGGCAAAACAGAGAAGCGCAGCCACATCTGCTGCGTCGACCACCAGCGCATCGGCTCCCTCATCAGCGGCGCGCTGAACCGCTTGCACCTGCCGGGCATCCTCAATACTGAGCACAGTATCGCCGTGCACTTGGCGCGGGACCACCAAAGACGCGCCTGGAGATGCTAGCGCATGCATGACCCGAGCACGGTTAGCCTGCACAAGCGCAAAGCTGTCGTCAACATGAGAGCCTAAGTTCAGCGAATCATACTCGCCCGTGCTCACTCCACCAGCACGAGTAGTAAAGGCAATGCGCACTCCACATGCGTTATAGAGCGCTTCATCGGTATAAACTTCCAAGGACGCAAAACGACCCTTGGCCAACATCGGAAGAGGAAGAGCAAGGGTCGTCACAAGGCAACACGTTCCTTACAAAAGAAGGGTATGTAAATTATTGGCGTTTTAGGAAATCGGGGATGTAATCCTCATCGGCAAAACGCGGCTCGGTAGGATATGCCGAGCGCTGAGAAGATGCTGGGGCGGCAGTTTGCTGCGTTGAAGCAAACATGTTTTCGCGGCGTGAGAAATCCATAGTGGTTTGAGGATTGTTTGCCTTAAAGCCCGTAGCAATAACCGTAATGCGAATAGTATCGCCCAATTCAGGATCAACAATCTGACCATAAATGATGTTCGCGTTTTCGTCGGCCACTGCCTCAACCACGCGCGCAGCCTCATCAACTTCAGATAAAGCCAACTCCGGGCCGCCTGCAATAGAGAACAAAATGCGCGAAGCACCAGCGATAGACGTCTCGAGCAAATTGGAGTTAATAGCCTGCTGGGCAGCATCAAGCGCACGAGAATCGCCCGAAGCAATACCAATACCCATCATGGCCGTGCCAGCATCCTTCATAACAGTGCGGATATCGGCAAAGTCAAGATTGATAAGGCCTGGAATAGTAATAAGATCGGTTACACCCTGAATGCCCTGACGCAAAGTATCATCGGCAATGCGGAAGGCGTCGAGCATGCTGGTTTTCTTTTCGACAATCTCAAGCAAGCGATCGTTTGGAATAACAATGAGGGTATCAACTTTTTGCGATAAGAAATCGATGCCCTGCTCGGCCTGATTGCGGCGCAAACGACCTTCAAAACTAAATGGCTTGGTAACAATACCAACCGTAAGTGCGCCAATTTCTTCGCGAGCTATCTCTGCCACAACTGGAGCAGCACCCGTACCCGTACCGCCACCTTCACCAGCGGTTACGAATACCATATCGGCATCGCCAAGAGCTTCGCGGATTTCGGTACGCGACTCTTCTGCAGCCTGACAACCCACCTCGGGGTTTGCACCGGCACCAAGACCACGGGTAATTTCCTCACCAATGTGAATAGTTTTATCGGCATCGGACAAAAGAAGTGCCTGTCGATCGGTATTGATGGCAATGAATTCAACACCTTTGATACCTGCTTCAACCATGCGGTTAACCGCATTAGTACCACCGCCACCGACACCAACGACCTTAATGACCGCGAGGTTATCAGAGCTTAGAATCTGTTGCATATTCGCTCGCTTTCGAATGTTTTTCAGTATGATCCCACGACAAGCAGAGCCCGCTTGGGGACATCGTTGAACATTGTACACAATGGTTTGGCGTTTGCAAAACCAGAAGCTTGCCAAAACCGCATTACAACGATCTCCAGACGGGATTGTTCACAGTTCGCACATTTATATACGAGATCTGATCGGGATATTTTGATAGAAGCTCTAAACAGACGCGCTCCTTATCACGAATATCGTTTCCATCGCCAAAAGCAATTTCTACGCCACTATCAAGCGTTAAGGTGGTTGAATCACTACTTGCTGCCGAAACGCTTTTTACCTGGTCGGCAAGCTCGGTTGTCATGCCATCGATAATAGCAAGGGCGTTTTCGATGTTGGCATTATTACAAAAACTGCCCGCCTCTGGCGTTGAACCATACGGAATATCAGTAATTTCTAACGCCGCGTCAGCGTCCTTGTATACCTGCTCGGGAAGAGCTTTGCCCTCCTCACTATCCTGGTCGGGGATCCTCATGAGCCACATGCCATCGGCTGCAAGTACCCATCGCTCAGTGTTTTTCGAATCGTCTACCGTAACCTCAACAACGGCTACAATAGTCCGCTCGGTAATATTGAGATTGATGCCATGAGGAAACACCCTGTCGACCGTAACGCTGGCAACCCAGGGGTTAGAAGACAAACGAGATGAAATTCCATTGGCATCAACGTTGAGCAGGGTTGAACCTTCGGGTATAGCCGCTAGCTCGGTGAGTTCCTCGCTGCTCAAATGTTCCACACCCGAAACGCTTACCTGCTCTACCGCCAAAACATCGGAGTTGTACAGCACTGCAAGGCCGCCGCCGGCTATAACGGCCACCACCGCAACAATAATGAGTACCACTTTCAAACGCCCTGAAGATGCCGAGCGACTCCGATAACGCGATGCATTGCGAACCTGCGAGACGCTAACCGAACGTAAAGGCTCATCGCCATGCTCATGAGAAGATGAGCGATAGCTGCGCTCGCGGGTATTTGAGCTGTGGCCTTGCTCTAAACGCCCAGAACCAGACGCATAGCTTGAAGAAGAGCCTCGCCTAGACCGAGATTGAGAAGAGTAGGCCGATTGACCATACCCTGAAGAACGCTGCGAAGACGGTCGGAGCGAAGGCTGCCCATAGCCTTCTTGGCGAGAAGTGCGCGAAGCGGCTCGTGTCGAGGAAGCCCCCGCTCTTCTTTGCGTGCTTGAAGCCCTGTGGGTGCTCGATCCCATTCCAGCACTTGCTCGAGCGCTGGATTCACGCTTCATACGTACCGAGCGATTCTGGCTAGGTCGGCCTTTGACCGAAGTCGGGCGTGGCGTTGTTGATTTAGATCGCGAGGTTGGTTTTCTCGAACCCGAGGAATCGGACCTCGGTCTTAAGTTCGATGCCATAACGCCCCCTCACTTCAGCTTGCGCGGTTTTAATTAACGTAAGCACATCTTCAGCTGTTGCCTGATCACGGTTCACGATAAAATTGGCATGCTTTTCGGATATTTGAGCACCCCCGCATCGCATGCCCTTCAAGCCTGCTTCTTCTATAAGTGCGCCTGCTGAGCCCCCCTCAGGATTGCGAAACACGCTCCCACAGGAAGGAAAATCAAGAGGCTGGCTTTCTTTGCGGCGCGACAACAACGCACTCATTTGTTCGTGAATATTGCCTGCAAATGCCCGCTTGAGCTTGAGTTCACATTCTACAATGATCTCGCTTGTGTCGAACGAAGATGAGCGGTACCCCCACGACAAATCATGCTTTGCATACCGATGCAGGCCTTCGTCCGCGCGGTACGTTGTTACGCAAACCACCCGCGATCCCAGCCAATCGGTGCGCGTCCCCGCATTTTGCACCAGCGCACCACCGACCGTGCCAGGCGTTCCCACGGCAAACTCCAAGCCAGAGTAGCCACGGTGGAACACCTCTTGGACCAAGCGCGAGAGCATAGTGCCCGCGCCAACAACAACGCTTGCCTCTTCATCATCAAAATGCCAAGCGCGAAAATCGCCCGCAAGAACTATAACAACGCCATCATAGCCTGTGTCAGACACCAACAAATTGGAACCCTTACCAGCAGCGCACCAGGGCAAATGCTCTGTGGCGCACACCGAAAGAATAGTTCCCAGCGCAGCTAAGGTATTCACTTCAACATAAGCGCGCACCGGGCCGCCAATACGATAGGTGGTATGGCGCGCCATAGGTTCGTTTAAGCGAACGACTCCCTCAAATTCATCATCGAAACGAAGAAGTTCAAGCTCGGAAGCATGGCGAGCGGCCATTAAGCACGCCCCTTTTGATTGCGAAGTGCGTATAGAATCTGGCTGCCGAGCGTTGTTACATCGCCGGCGCCCATCGTGATTAGTAAATCACCGGGCTGCAGGCGCGACACCAGATAAGGCACTACATCAGTGCGGCGATCGACATACGTGGTGTCTTCGGGATGACCCTCGTGATCCAAAATAGGCTGCATAAAGGTTGCGCCGGTAACGCCTGGTATGGGCGTTTCACCTGCTGGATACACGTCCATAAAGACCACCATATCCGCCTCATCAAAAGCGCAGGCAAAATCATCACGCAATACTTCGGTAAATAAGCCAACGCGCGAATATCGATGAGGTTGAAAAACAACACAAACCCGCGAGAAATCCAAGGCCTTAGCGGCCGCAATAGTGGCGGCAATCTCGGTTGGGTGATGGGCATAGTCATCCAAAACCGTAACGCCTTGAGCTTCTCCCACTAAATCAAAACGGCGGCGAACACCCGCAAAGTCTGCCAGCGCTTGAGCGGCGGCAGGCATATCAACTCCACGCGTCCACAAAAGCGTAAGCATACCGGCTGCATTTAAAGCATTATGACGCCCCGGATTTTGCTTGATATGGCACGATACCGTTTGCCCATCGGGTAAGGTCACCTCAAACGAGGTACCCACGCCACATGTTTGGTACGAAGAAATGCTTGTGTCGTATTCTTCTCCAAAACCGTAGGTGTACACCTGCTTTCCTGTGCTGTGTGCCACTTCAACCAGGGGCTTATCCTCGCCACACACCACGCAGCAACCATCGTCGGGCACTGAAGACATAAAGTCATGGAAAAGCTGACGGATTTCTGCCAGATCATCATAATGATCGAGATGATCGGCTTCGATATTGGTTACCAAAACCGAAACAGGATCGAGATACGTAAACGATTTGTCGCTCTCATCGGCTTCTACCACGTAATATTCGCCCTTGCCACAATGAGCGTTGGAATTATATGAGCGTACAATGCCCCCAATAAGGAAGGTAGGGTCGTAGCCTAAGCTGTCCAACACCGAAGCCAGCATAGAAGAGGTGGTTGTTTTGCCGTGTGTTCCTGCCACGGCAAGGGTTTTATGACCAATGCCAAGCGTTGCCAACATTTTGGCACGATGCCATATGGGCACGCCACGACGCTTAGCCTCCTGCAGCTCAGGGTTCTTGTCTAAAATGGCAGTTGACACCACCACAACATCGGGGTCAACCTCGGCAATATGCTCGGCAGCTTGACCAATAAATATGCGAATACCTGCTTCGCGTAGCTGTTCGGTATAGCGGCTTTCACGCAAGTCGGAGCCAGAAACACTCATACCCTGCTCCTGTGCCACACGCGCAATACCGCTCATACCTACGCCACCAATGCCAATAAAGTGCACCTTATTGATACGATTCTCTGTCACGAAAGCCCTCCTAAAACCACCGACATCATGCCAAGTACGACTCACTGCCCGCGCCTTGGCTCTTTGCCCATACCAGCTCTACTGCCCCATCAGGCAACGCTCACCACGTAGGCGCTCCTTTACTGGGCACCGCCTTGCGGGATATCGGCCTTGCTATCTTCTAGCGAAGTAGTATCGATGCCGCTCTCGTCTTCTTCATCTCCGCTGTCGTCTTCTTCGTCTTCGTAATCGTCTTCTTCGTCCCACTCTTCGTCATCATCGTCATCGTAGTCATCGCTATCATCCTTGCGTGCAACAAGTTCAACAACATCGGCAAGATGGCTTGCCGCATCGCTCGTTTCAAACGTAGCTGCAGCAGCGGACATTTCTTCACGCTTCTTCGGATTATTCAACAGCTCAAGCAACTGCTGGCTAAAGCGCGATGTTTCGACTTCGTCATCAGGCACCAACACAGCAGCACCTCGCGCAACGTACTCTTGCGCATTAACGGTTTGATGATCGGCCGTAGCATGAGGGAAGGGCACCAAAAGCGCCGGTATGCAACGTGCTGAGATTTCTGCCAAGGACGAAGCGCCTGCGCGCGATACCACAACATCAGCCGCAGCCAGAGTCTCACCCATGTGGTCTTGATAACCCATGACTTGATAGCGCTTTTCTTCTTCTGGGGTAAGTGCCAGCGCCTCCTTGACCGTTTCAAGCTCTTTGGGCCCGGTGATATGCACAACATATAAGTTTTTAATAGCCAGAAGCTCTTTTTTCATGGCAGCAATAGCCGTATTGATATGACGGGCTCCCAAACTTCCGCCAAACACTAACAATACCAGCGCATCTTCAGGGATGCCTAAATAAGCACGCCCCTCCTCACGCGTAGCTTCCAAAACCGAAGAGCGTACCGGATTGCCGGTGACGATTATCTTGCTCTGATCTTTGATATGATCGCCAGCAACGCGGTAGGTTAAAGCGATGGCTGATGCCTTTTTAGACAGAAAGTCATTAGCCATACCCATAACAGAGTTTTGCTCATGAACGATTAACGGAATCTTCAGCGTTCCCGCGGCATGACCAACCGGCAAGCAGGCATATCCCCCAAACGATACAACTGCATGAGGGCGAACATCCTGCAAAAACCAACGACATGCTTCTTTTGCTGACTTTTGAATCTTACGCGTACCCTTTAAGAGGGTAATCGGATTGCTTCGATCGAAACCCGAAGCGTCAAATTCTTTAAAAGGAATGCCATAGGCGGGCACCAGAATTGACTCTACCCCATTGGGAGTACCAGCAAAATACACCTCATGGCCACGATCCATTAATGTTTCTGCCAACGCGAGGGCAGGATTTATATGACCGGCGGTACCTCCGCCCGAAAGAACAATACGCATGGAATCTTACCTCCTTGTAACCCGCTGAGCACGGGATGTTTGTTCATAGAATACTCCTCCACTACCCCGTATCACCCTCAGAGGCAGTGACTCATCACATGAAGTCAATAAGGAAGAGGGTCGCCGCTGTGCGCTGCGATGGCCGCTCTCAAAACGAGACGCCCGTTCTGGCGCAAGCGCGACAGGCGAAGCCCCGGATAAAACTGCTTGCGCCGCATTTGATGCCAAGCGTGCCCGCCCAGATGCTTCGGGCATCTGCTTTGGTGCGCAATGGACTTGTTTGGGAGCCGCCGTCCGTGTTGGCTGGGAATATGCCGACACAACGCGAAGGTTATCGCGGCGCTGGCGATATTGCCCCTCGCTGTGAGTATCAAACGAAATCGAGACGATAATACCAACCGCCATCAACGACGAAATAAGCGAGGAGCCGCCCGATGAAATAAACGGCAGAGGCTTGCCCGTAGTGGGTAATATGCCAACCACGCACGCTATATTCAAAAATGCTTGAAATACCACCATCGCTGTCAGGCCGGCAGCAACAAGCCCGCCGAAAGATGTTCGAGCTTGGCTTGCAATAAGAAATCCGCCCCGCAAGAAAACAAGAAACAAAGCAATAACAAACACTGCACCAATAAGACCGAGCTCTTCGCCCACTATGGCAAAAATAAAATCGGTTTCGGCCTCTGGCAAATACAGCAACTTTTCGTATGAATTTCCAATGCCCACACCAAAAAGCCCGCCATAGGCAAATGCTTTAAATGAGCGGACCAGTTGATACCCTGAATCCTGCTCGTCAGCCCAAGGATCAAAGAAGCTCAGGCGGTCAGATCGATAGCTCTTGATAAGGATGGCTATCACGCACAGAACAACTCCTGCAGCAACAAGGATAAGAACGTCACGTTTAGAAAGCCCAGAAAGCCACAAAACGACAACGAGGGCAACACAGCAAATAAGCGTGGTGCCCAAATCGGACTGGGAAATAAACAAGAACGCAAGGGGCAAAATGATATAAATGACAGACTGCTTGATCGCTTCCATCAAGTCGATGGCATCCTCGCGGTAATCTTCGGCAATACGAGCCGCCATAAGCACAAATGCGATTTTTGCAAACTCAGAAATTTGAATACTGAAAGAACCAATGACCAGCCAACGTTTTGCACCAAGGCCGGCTGTGCCCAATAAAGCCGTAAGCACAAGCAAGAGAACACAAACAAGCCAAAAAATAAAGCCACCCGTACCGCGCAAGAAATCATGTTTGACCAAGCCCACAATCAATCCGGCAATGACTAGTCCCGCAACCGCGAACAGAGCCTGCTTAAACGTTTCACCCAGAGCATCGCCCTGCTCTACATAATCAGTAATGGAAGAAGAAGAGTACACCATCACCAGGCCCAGAATAAGCAAAGCAAGAGCCGAGAGGATCACCATCAAACGCGGCACCATAATGGAGGCTGGTGCGCTTTGAAAAAGTGATCGAGAGGGCGTTGGGGTTCGTTTTGGTTGTGTGTTTCGCGCCCGTGTCATAACGTGGTTTCTTATGCTCCCCTTTCGGTTCTGCGCTGAGCTACTAATTGCTTGAATACTTCCCCACGTTCTTCAAAACAGGAAAACTCATCAAAGGAAGCACAGGCTGGTGACAAGATAACGATATCACCTGCCAGCGCATGATCAAGTGCAACATCTAATGCTTGCTCCAAGCCCTGTGCAGGCAGGTGCAAGAGCGGTGAGCTCTCAAACGCTTTATAAAACCGCGCGCCGGCCGCACCAAAACAAACTACTGCTTTGCAGTGCTGCTCTGCCTGCTGCACGAGCTCGGTAAGATCGGTTCCTTTATCATCGCCGCCCAAAAGTACAAGAGGGCGCTCGGTGCCAAAAGCAGCAAGTGCTTTTAAGGTAGCATCGACATTGGTGGCCTTTGAATCGTTATAGCAACGTACGCCTTCAACGGTTCCACATGGCTCAATTCGATGTTCGAGCGGTTGGAAGCTAGCTAGACCCTGGCGTACCAGCGCGTCATCACAGCCAAGCGCCAAAGCAGCCGAAGCAGCAGCAAGCGCATTTGATGCGTTGTGCTGGCCTTTAATTTGCAAATCGGCCACATCGCCCAGCGTATGACGCGTGCCGTTGCACACCACCGTAAGCACTGATTTGTCCACGTAGGCTGCCTGCTTGGCACCACAGGTATCAATCATGCTGGAATACAATCCTTGTGCAGTGCCCAAAGGAATAACAGAAAACGCGTGCTCGTTCGGCGTTTGATTTCGCAACTGGCGTACATAGCCGCGAACCACATCGTTGGTGGCATCCATAACAACCGTGCAAGACTCATCACAGCAGGCATAGATCTTGCGTTTTGCCTCGCAATAGGCCTCAAAGCTTCGATGCCACTTCAGGTGGTCGGGCGTAATATTGAGCAAAACCGCAACGTCGGGCTTGAAACGCGCAGTAGAGGCAAGCTGATACGATGAGACCTCTGCCACATAATAGCCAATCGAGCCTTGCGCTACGCCATCAAGGCAGGTATCGCCAATATTACCAACAGCAGCAGCCGGCAAGCCACATGTTTGCAGCAAATGGGCCGTGAGCGCTGTTGTGGTGGTTTTACCATTGGTGCCAGTGATAGCAACCCATACCGAATCGGCCGCACTTTCGCGCCAGGCAAACTCCACTTCGCTGATCACTTCAGACGCACACCGCTGTGCTGCCTGATAAAAATCAGAGAATTGCGAAATGCCCGGGCTTGCGATAGCAAGATCATACGAGCGGGCAAATTCGTAAGTGTCAAACAAAACGGTAGCGCCCTGACTCTCAAGCTGCTGAGCATACTCGCAAGCTTCAGGCGTTTGAGCGCCCGCGGCTACGGTAAGAGAGGCAACGCGACCACCTAGCAACCTGGCACAATACGCACTTGCAGCTCTGCCTGATTTGCCAAGCCCTAGCACTAACACATCGCCTAGCGACGTAGGCGCATAGTGCCGGGAAGAATCAAATGAAGCGCTTGGGGTGACCGCATTGCACGCCGCCGCACTCTGTTGGTTCTGTGTCGCTTTTACCGAAGTATTCATCTTATTAGCCTATCAACGCCTGAGCAAAATACACGCAAAAACCAATAGCCGCCAACGCAGCCGAAACAATCCAGAAGCGAACGACCACCTTCACTTCGCTCCAGCCCTTTTTCTCAAAGTGGTGATGCAAAGGAGCCATAAGGAACAAGCGCTTACGCGTGCGCTTGAAATATACAACCTGAATCATGACCGAAAGCGCTTCTACCACAAATAGGCCGCCAATAAGAAGCACCAAAACCTCAGTTTTCGACACAATAGCCAAGCAGCCTACCGCAGTGCCTAACGCCAACGAGCCTGTATCTCCCATGAAGATATCGGCCGGGTAAGAGTTAAACCACAAAAACCCGATGCAAGTACCAGCCAAAGCAGCCGCGATTAAAGCAGGATCCAACAATCCCTCATGAAAGCAAATAGCCGCCATGACCACCATGACCACCATATTAGTGCCGCTGAGCAGGCCATCCAAACCATCGGTTAAGTTGGTAGCGTTGCTCATACCTGCCAAAAGAATATCGGCAAAAATCACATAGAGCCACGGAATACTAAACTGCCCACCAGCTGGAACCTCAAAAGGAAGCGTCGTAGTAAGAACGCCCAAATCAATGGTGCAAATGAAAGGTATCTCAAGGGTAGGCTCAATACCTAACCAATTTACTGCCGCCAAAACGAAGGCTGTTGCAATCAAAAACTGGCCGATAAGTTTGGCTTTAGGCGTAAGGCCAAGCGACCGCTCATGAGCAACCTTGGAAGCATCATCAAACAAACCCAAAGCCCCGGTTGCCAGCACCGCGGCCATGATAAGCCAGGTCTCGGGTGCGACATGCGCCAACACCAGCACAGCTAGCGTGGCCGCAAGAAGCATGATGACGCCGCCCATGGTAGGAGTGCCCTGCTTGACCAGGTGGCTCTCGGGCCCATCGGCACGAACCTGCTGGCCAATCAAATGCGAACGTAAGAACTTAATCCACAAAGGCATAAGCGCCATAGTTGCAATAGCGCCCAAAAAAACGGCGAGGAATACAACAAACGTTGGATATTGAAAAGCAGAAACCATACTAGTTCAACAACCCCTTGGCTATACGATCAAGCTCCATAGCGTGCGATGCTTTAATAAGAACCGCATCTCCCGAGCTTAGCTGTTCTTCCAGATAGTGCAGTGCTTCATCGCGGGATTCGCATATTTTTATGCACGAATCAGGATAACCCGCCTTTTGAGCAGCAGAGGCTATAAAACGCGCCAACGTACCAACAACGATAATCTTATCAAGCGGCAACGAGGGAATAAGAGCACCAATGCCTTCATGAGATGCCTGAGCATACGATCCAAGCTCACCCATATCACCCAACACCGCATAACGCTTGCCCGTTACCTGAAGAGAAGCAAACCAAGTAAGCGAAGCGCGCATAGAATCGGGGTTGGCGTTATAGGCATCATTGATAACCGTGACCCCCGAAGCTGAAGTATGCACTTCCTGGCGGCCCACTTCAGGCAAGGAATGCTCAAGCCCTGACACCAGCGCGTCTATCGGCACCTTGCAAGCATAACCAAGCGCAGCTGCAGCACACGCATTATGAACATTGTGTACGCCCTGCAAGGAAAGCGTACAAGCGCGCGCAGCCGATGGAAGGTGCAAGGTAAACGTTGGCTTCCCCTCGGGATCAAGCACAATATCGGTTGCATACGATGTTGCCGAGGTGCCCTGCCCAGCGCCTGTCCCATCGAAGGCGAGCACTTCAACGCCACGCTCATCAAGATGGGTCCACATGCGCATACTTTCATAGTGGCCATCGGCCGCATTAAGTATGGCAACGCCACGCCCATCGGGCAAAGCCTCCAAAACTTCAGCTTTAGCACGTGCAATATTTTCACGAGAGCCCAAAAGCTCGATGTGGCATTCACCGGTATTGGTAACCAGCGCCATATCGGGCTTCACAAAAGAGCACAACTCTTCTAGCTGGCCGAAGCCCCGCATACCCATTTCAACAACCACAAATTCGGTGGTTGGATTAGCTTCAAGAAGAGTACGCGGAACGCCCAATTCGTTATTTTGATTGCCTTTTGTGGCAACGGTTTCATAGGTGGTGGATAAAACATCACGCACAAGATTTTTGGTTGTTGTTTTGCCCGTAGAACCCGTAAGTGCAATGACGGTAGCACTCAGGTGATTGCGCCACGCGCCCGCTAACTGAGTAAAGGCTTCAAAGGTTGAAGAGACAAGCAATAGTGCGCCGCCCGTCTCGCGGGCTAGGGCGCACGTTTGATCATCTGGCTGCTTCATAACCAACACTGCCTGAGCCCCGGCGTGCAACGCCTCTGAGACAAAGCCGTGGCCGTCAACGCGCTCGCCAGGAAGTGCAACATAGGCAAAACCAGGCTGCACTTCGCGCGAATCCCAGGTGATACCACAAACGCATTGCCCCGCATCACGTGGCTCTACGACAATTTGGGCATGGGTGTACTCTGCTATTTGTTGAGGAGTAAGAATCATGTCTTAGCCGAACACCTTCTCAAGCTCTTCGGCGGCAACTTCACGATCATCAAAATGAAGCTTTTCGGTGCCTACAATTTGATAATCTTCATGGCCCTTACCGGCAATAAGAACAGCATCTCCAGGTTTTGCAAGCGCAATAGCGCGGGCGATAGCAGCATGCCGATCAGGTTCAACCTCAAAACGGCCGGCGCCTTCGCCCATACCATCAACAATGTCGTCGATAATGGCTTGCGGATTCTCAGTGCGAGGATTGTCGGAGGTTACGATTGCAAAATCTGCCGCCAAGGCAGCACGCCCCATAATAGGACGCTTACTGGTATCGCGATCGCCTCCGCACCCAAACACGACCAAGGTACGCCCATCTTCAACCAATGCTGATACAGAAGAAATAGCCTTCTCGAGGGCATCGGGCGTATGGGCGTAATCAACATATACCGAAACACCGCTATCCTGCGCCGCATGAATACGCTGCAAACGACCAGGAACAGCAGGCGCATCCTTTAGCGTTTCAGCGATTGCATCACGCGAATAACCAAGCTGAAGAGCAATGCCAAAAGCGGTCATTATATTTTCAACATTAAATCGACCCACCAAAGGGTATGTAAAGGTTTGCTCGGCGCCACGAATCGAAAGAGTAACCGTTGTCTCAGATGCGCCGTAGGTTACCTCTATCGGATGAATCTGAGCCGAAGGATCAAAACCAGTGGTGATAATAGAATCTTCGTTAGCAGAGCATCGTTTCAAAAGCTCTTTGCCCCATGCGCTGTCGATATTGATAACACGCTTGGCCGGATAATCCTTTGAGAATAATCGCGCCTTTGCAGCAAAGTACGATTCAAAGGTTTTGTGATAATCCAGGTGATCGCGAGTCAGGTTAGTAAACGCCGTAACCGCAAAGGAGGTTGCCCAGGTGCGTTGTAAATCGAGCGCATGCGAGCTCACTTCCATGGAAACAACACTGCAACCCTCATCGCGCATCTGCGCAAATAGGTGCTGCAAATCGGGCGACTCGGGCGTGGTGTGTGATGAGGGAAAATGCTCGCCCCCAATAGTAATGCCCACCGTGCCGATAATACCAGTATGATTGCCCAGTGCTTGAGCAATATGATCTACCAAATAAGTCGTGGTTGTTTTACCGTTGGTGCCCGTGATACCCACCAGCGAAAATGCACTGGAAGGAGTATCGTAAAAGCGTGAGGCTAAGCGAGCCATAGCCTTGCGCGAATCCTCCACTACCACTTCGGTGATATCGGTTGCATCAGCCAAGTAAATTTTGCGCTCAACAATTAAGACGCGAGCACCGCGGTCGATAGCATCTTGCGCAAAGGAGTGCCCATCTACCTTGAGCCCGACTATGCAACAAAAAGCATCGCCTGGCTTCACTTCGTCGCTGCGATATGCAATGCCTGTTATAGGCTCGTCAACATTACCAATAATCGTACAATCAATGCCTGAAAATAATTCTCCGCATGTATGAGCCATGGAAAACCTCAATCCTGGGTGATGTTATAACGCTCAATGGCAAATGACATTATATCCTGAAATGCCGAAACCGTTTTTCTCTCTCCGGGAACATCCGTTGCCCCTACAAAACAGACAAGATTAGTGGAAGCATCGGGTAAATAACCAACAAAGGAGATGTTATAAATGCCTTCCTTATAACCACCCTGATCGGAAGCGATTTCGGCTGTACCCGTCTTGCCCACAACGCGATACCCGTCTATTTGAGCATCAGTGCCCGTGCCGTTTTCAACAACAGCTTCCATCATAGTCTCAAGCTGATCGATAGCCTTAGTATTAGTGGTAATTTCTGTTTCCTGATAGGCCTGCTCTTTTTCTTCACTGGGTCCATCAAGTAAAAAGTGTGGTTTGCAAGCCGTACCATCATTGGCCACCATGGCATAAAAACGCACCATTTCAAGAGGAGTGGTGGTAAGGCCCTGACCAAAGCTGATGTTGTAGCCCTGAACGACCGACCAATCATCAACATCTGCTAGGAGGCCCGAGGCTTCACTGTTGTAGTCAACGCCCGTCTTTTCGGTGAGCTGGTATTTGTTTAAATACTTATAGAGCTTCTTAAAGGTGAGGTCCTTGGCAACTAATGAGATACCCACGTTGGAGGAATTCCCAATAATGGTAGTGGTACTCATGGTTTCAGCGCCACGATCATGCGAATCGGTAATAGTGTAATCGCCCACCTTTAAGCCCGCCGGACAATAATACGTCGAGTCAAGCGAGACGACGCCCTCTTCCAATGCGGCCAACATGGTAACGGGCTTCATGATAGAACCGGGCTCAAAAGCCGTCATGATGCCCGACATATTGAGGGCACCTTCCTCTATGGTGGAAGTATCGGTTATGTCAAATGTGGGCATCGAAGCACAGGCGTAAATCTCGCCCGTTTCGGCATCCATAACAATGCCCGATCCGCCTTTGCCGTCCACTTCTTCCACGCGCGAAGCAAGGCAATTCTCTAGCTGCTCTTGCATTTCAATATCGATGGAAAGCACGATGTCTTTGCCGTTCACCGCTTCAGTAGTCACGCGAGTGGTACCTGGAACAGGCACGCCTTCTTTACTGTACTCCGTAACCTTTTCGCCATTGGTGCCCGCAAGGATATCGTTGTAATAGCGCTCCAGGCCACTTACCGCTTCGCCATCGTAGTTAATCAGACCCAACACCTGACTGCCCACATTGCCGCAGGGATATACGCGCTTATTGGTTTTTTCCAGACCAACGCCTTCAATACCCAAATCGTCAATTACGTTGGCCTTATCCTCTTCTGCCTTGCGATACAAATAAACAAAGTTTTGATCAGAGGTAATTTTTTCCTTGTATTCATCCTCTTCGCCCCCGAAGGTCTCTACCAGGGCTTGAGCTAGATCATCTACCTTATCGGAGCTGATAACATGAGGCTGCACATAAACATTGTAGGCATCGATGGTTGTAGCAAGAATGGTGCCGTTGCGGTCGTAGATTGTGCCACGGCGCGCTGAGATCTCAACGGTTACCTCGCGGGAAGTACCACGATCTTGGATGTTTTGCGCGTCGATGATTTGCAACCACACCAAGCGCCCCACCAGGATAAGCGCCGCTGCTAAAAAGAAAACGAACAACCAGCCCAAACGCCCGTTGAACAACGAACGATCCATGGTTTTTGAGCCCGAGCGGCCACGGCGAGGGCCACCCTGTGATCCCAACTGCGATCCACTTGTTCGATTTTTACCCGAAGACGCATACGAGCCAGCATTTTGAGAGCTCGATCTTTGGCTCTTGTCCGAACAAAAGCCCATGCTATAACGATTATCGTCGGTGTTTGACGCGCGCGAAGATCCACGGGAATTGGACTGAGAAGGGCGCGGCTCGTGGTTGTGAGATAGGCCGCGTCGCGGGGAAAACCAATCAGGCATGGAGCTCAAGCCCTACGAGACGAGACGCGCTACGCTGCCCGCAAAAGAAAGATTACCTGCAGAATCAATTGAAACTGGATCGACTGCCAAGGTTATGGTGCCCGAACTCTCTGCCGCCTTCATGCCCAAGTCTGTAGCTGCAGCGCGAATGTTACCCGAGCTGGCAAGCAGGCTCTCCTGCACCGCAAGCGACTCACCTTCAGAACGCGCATCGGCCACCTCGGCGCGCAAATCGCTTGAAGCAGAAGCAACACCATAGGCAGCAGAAGCCAAACTGACCCGTACAAAACCAATGAGCAAAAACGCCAACAGGCAGGCAATAAACACCTTGATACCTGTGACGGCAGCATCTGAAAGAGTAGGATTGGCGGTGTGTTTACGACCAGGAACAACACGAACAGACGGCGCAGGTGAACTATGACGCACCGGCTCTGCCATGTGGTTATATTGATAGGCGGGCGCTGCAGCCATGATGTCACCTCCCTGCTGTGTTTAAGTCGTTCGTTCGAGGCACGTTATTAGTATTGGTATGCGTAGGTCAACTACGCGTTTTTGCACTGTCTGCCATTTCATCCAAGCGATAGGCAACACGCAATTTGGCGCTGCGCGATCGCGGATTGCGCTGTATTTCATCCTCTGATGGAAGCAATGGCTTGCGCGTAATTACTTTGAGTATCGGCTTATTCCCACAAACACACACGGGAAAATCGGGAGGACAGGTACACCCTGAAGATGCCTGCTTAAAAGCATCTTTTACGATGCGATCTTCCAACGAGTGATAACTGATAACCGCAATCCGGCCGCCCGGAGCTAACCAACGGATAGCTGCTTCAAGCCCGCGTTGCAGTACATCAAGTTCACTGTTTACTTCGATGCGCAACGCTTGAAAGGTTCGTTTGGCGGGGTGCCCCCCACTGCGCCGCGCTGAAGCAGGAACGGCAGCCTTGATAATATCAACCAGCTGTTCGCTTTCAGTAATAGGAGCGCTCTGACGGGCTTTTACCACGAATTCAGCGATACGACTTGCCCACTTTTCATCTGAATAATTACGGATGACCCGAGTGAGATCTGCTGCGTTATAAGTGTTGATGATCTCTGCTGCGGTTAAGGTTTGATTACCCGGATCCATCCGCATATCAAGAGGGCCAGTTTCCTTAAAGGAAAAGCCGCGAGTAGGCGTATCGATCTGAACCGAAGAAACTCCTAAATCAAACAAAATAGCGTCGATCGAAGGAATCTCTTGCTCAAGAAGAAGCGCATCCAAATCCCCAAAGTTGCCCGCCACCACATCGATATGGGGGCGCACCTCGTCGGGCAAAGCCATCAGGCGCTCATACGCTGCTGCACGAGCCACCTCATCTTGATCGATTCCAATCAGATGACCTGCGGTGCCTAACAAGGGAGCTGCTTTGAGGGAGTGCCCTGCTCCACCGAGCGTTGCGTCCACAAAGGTCGCGCCTGGTTGCAAATTAAGATGCTCCAAACACTCAGAAAGCAGGACAGGAATATGCCGATATTCATTTGTCACTGTACAGGCGCCTTAGCTCACCAAAGATAGCAAATCGGTATCTTCGACAAACTGTTGCCAGCGCTCCTCATCCCAAATCTCAAAGTGATCAGAATCACCCACGATAACAACGTCCTTCTCAAGTGAAGCCACATCGCGTTGCGCCTGAGTCAGGTGAATGCGACCCGAGTTATCAACTTCACATTTTTGAACGCGCGAGTTCAATACCTTACGCTGTGCGACCATTTTACGGTCATTGGACTTCCAGCCTCCCTGTGACTCAAACAGGCTGTCTACCCAAGCCGAAAAGGCCTCAACTTCAAACACGTACAAGCATTGGCACGCAGGATCAGGAGTTACTCTAAGATCCGCCGAGAGAATCCCACGAAAGTCGGCAGGCAAAGACAAACGACCCTTGGCATCCAGCTTACGGCTGTATTGACCAATAAGTTCGCTCACCCCTTCCTCCTTCCAAACGGGAGACTTCTCGTGAGTGTTATTTTAGGTCAGCAAAATCCACTTTGCAACACAAAATGGGATTTGCTCCCACTTTCTTCCATCCAAATTACCCTTGGCAAAATGATCCCAGTGCGCAATCAAAGCGAAAGGCAGAAGGAAAAGCACACTATGTTGTAGATATTCGGTTGTTCCCCACAAGAAGTAGGAGGACAGCATAATCGAGCGGCGTGGAAAGCACAGTGGGATGAAACGCAGCGAGAATAAAACGCTCCCCCACATCTTCATCAAATTTCGCTGCCCATAAAACGCGTGACCCCACGCACACATCCTAAGGAGGATCTTTACACAAGAGAAGCGCACATAAGCCAAGGCGAGCGGATCGATTCTAGCACGATATCGCAGCTGTGAAAGATGCCCTGGAGCTTCAAAGGGGTTCTTCTATAATGTGAAAGCATGAAAGCCTGGGAAAAATATCCGTTACCCGAAGAAGAAAAGCGTGAACTTATTAATGCCTCCCTTTCCTCTGAAGCGCTCATCATCGCTTTTGCTCTTTGCGCCATCATTGTGGTAAGTGGCATTGCGACAGGCGATTGGCTTTATGCCTTAGGCTGCAGCTGGTGGAAGAGTGTACTTTGGGCGCTCAGCTCGCAAAACACCGTAGATGCCATTGTTCCTGCTGCCGGTTTTCTTGAAAGCGCGCAGGAAACTGCAGCGATTCAGCAAGCGGCGAGCGCTTTTGATGCGCCAACTGCTGCGCAGCAGGCAGCAACCTTAGACGCTCAGGCACTTGATGTACCGAGTTATCTCCTCACTGTCATACCTGTTGGTATAGTGGTGGCGTTTGTTTTTCTCGCCATTCTTCTTATCTGCAGTAAAATTGGCGAGCGCTTCAGCGCAGCATATCAAAACTCGATGCGCGCATTACGTCAGGGGCTCAACGGCGAATTGGTACGCTTGCCCATGCGCTCGGTCATCCCCTGCATGCTGCTGACAGGCTTTGCTGAGGAGCTTTGCTTTCGGTTTGTGCTGCTCAACCTTGCAATTGCCTTCTTTTCTTTGTTTGTATCAAGCCTCGGAGCTCAGGTTATTGCTCTTATTGTTGTAACGCTGGCATTTTGGCTCATGCATGAACAATATCGCGATCCGTTTAGCTCGCTGATAACTATATGCGGCGGCCTGCTGCTTGGAGCAACCTACCTCATAACAGGATGGGTGCTGGCATCTATGATCGCCCATGCGCTCTACAACATTCTTGAAATTGCCTATGAACAGCGATGCGTCGTAAAAGAAAAGGATTACTTCTCTGGGAAGGTCCCTGTGGATATTATCACCACCATGAAAGCTGATGCGCAATTATTGAGCAAAGATGATAACGACGCTCGATAAATCGCGCTCGTGGCCTCGCCGAGCATAGCACCAAATCACCTGCGGCGGCGCCGGTCAAAACCTCTTTTTAAAGCATATGAGCGCCCGTTTTGTGGGCGCCCATTTTGTAGGTAGCAGACCAGGATTTCTCTTCGCTTATTCTTTGCGAGCACCACATTGTGCGCAAAACGAACCGGCTTTATTCACCGTACCACAATGAGGGCATGTCCAATCTGTTGAGGCCGCACTTGCAGAAGCCACCGGCGGTTGCGGTGGTATCGATGCCGAAGGCGTAGCAGGCTGATCTGGCTGAGCGGACGCAGTTGGCTGGACTGGTTGCGCTGGATTAATTGGCGGCTGCGGGGTAAACCCTTGCGAGGCGCCAGCTGTTCCCGTCAAAGTCTGGCGGATGACGGCCGTATTCTTCCAAATCAGAATGGTCATCATCGTAAGCTCGAAGCCAAGACGGTTAAGAACTTCCAAAAGAAGGCACAATAACAAAATGCCGATGATGCCCATCAAAGAACCCGCTGGATCGTTAATGAGCGAAAAGACTGAAACCAGCACACCTGCCGCACTCTCAAAAGCAATCAGAAGGGTGCTAAAAATGTAGAGAGCTTGCAGGATCTTTTCAATAATTAAAGATTCAAAGCGGAAAAACGGACCCCAATCACGTTTTAGGCCGCCCGCGCGCACCGCTTTGCCAGCGGAAATATACTTTTTATACAGCATCACGGTAACGACAATAGCTGCAACAAAAGCAACGAATATCAGCAGGACGACTACCCCAAACATGGCAAATCCGCCTGAATATGAAGACCCAAACATAATTTCCTCTTTTCTCGCTCTCCTTATCCGCGTGGCTCAGCAGGCTTTGCGTTTTTATAAAGATTGTTGAACTCAGTTAAGTACTTGTTAGTGTTGTTTTCTTTATCGCGTGACAAAGGCGCACAAATCTCATCGCCATGACCGGTAGGGTCGTCGTAGGATAAACTGATCTCCCACGCTTCGCATATAACCGAAATACGCATCACACAGTCATAGTAGCATCTTACGAGCGTGGTATAGCAAGCGTAGTATTCAGAGCTCGTAGGCACCGAAAGCTCCTCGATCTCCTGGCTATCATCAATGATACTCTCTTCCAAGCTCGAAGCGGCATCCGCATAGGCAGAGCGTTGCGTCCAACTCGTTTTCAGATAGTTATTGTTGAAATCCTGCGCTGCCGAAGAAATCTCATCATCGAAGGTACCCAGGTGCTCATAGTACGTTTCTAGCTCGTAATAATAGGTGCGATCTTCCGACGAAGTTGAATCATCCGTTTCCGTGTTGCTGGAGCTACTATCGTTTTGAGATACCGCATTATCGGTAGCCGAGGTTTCTTCGGTTTGGCCGGGGGTGGCCTGCTCATTGTTTGCCGTTGTCGCAATAAGCGCGCCAACCAAAGCCGCCACCACAAGCACTAAAACAATAACCACCGCAATCAAAGCTGTGCGCTTTTTATCAGGCGAAGCATTTGAGGCGCTGTTCTCGCGTTGCTCGCTCGGCGTCTGTCGATATTGGCGCGGAGCCGAATTGGTTGCAACAGCCTCCATAACCTGCGTGTCTTGGCCGGGTGCATACACCCCGCCCGCATTAACGAGCGGCATAGGTGCAGTGCTATCTGGCCTTGTCTGTGGCACTGCAGCGCCCGAGTAAGGTGCGGCCGGTTGCACCAGAGGAACTGAGGAATCTGC
>CAZDCX010000006.1:0-3547 GCA_964504115.1 uncultured Cryptobacterium sp. | reverse complement strand
CTCGATATCTGATGTACGCGATGCAGCCGCCTCGCAGGCATCATGCACATCTTCCGTTGCAGCCTCAGCGGACTCTTCGAGAGGAATCTTTACACCGCACTCATGACAAAAGCGCTGGCCTTCTTCTAGCGCAGCCCCGCACGATGTACAAAATTTAGGACTCTGCCCCATTGACATGCTCCTTTATCTCACGCATCAAAACGCTCCGGCTCTCATGCCAACCTGATCTTGGCAGGCCACCCACAAGAACCAAACAAGCCCCAATAGTCAATAATCTCTGCGATTATCCCATACTCATACCCTCTTCTGCCCCCTGAAACAATATTCTTCTTCTTACAAATTTCCCCTTGCACGAAGAGGGCTTTTATGGGAGAATTCTTTCTTGCAACAACCGGGCGATTGGCGCAGCGGGAGCGCAGCTGCCTTACAAGCAGAAGGTCACAGGTTCAAATCCTGTATCGCCCACCATTTGAAATTATCGGCCTCGCAAGAGGTCGTTTTATATGGGCGTTTAGCTCAGGGGGAGAGCGCTTCCTTCACACGGAAGAGGTCACTGGTTCGATCCCAGTAACGCCCACCATGTAAAGCAGCAGGTCAAGCACTCAATCGTGTTGGCCTGTATTTTTTTGCCCTATCCCAAAAGGCACAGCCCCCCTTCGCAGCGAAGAATCACTGGAACAAGAAAGGGGGCTGATACCAATACAAGCCAAACTGCAACTTGTTGATTCTAGCTCGTGTACTCGCCCATAAAGCCGCCATCAGGCAAGAACGCAAAGGCTATTGCGCAGCTAATCACGAGGAATATGCGCAAGTTCTTTTTCGGTAAACACGGGGCCATCAAGACAAATATAGAGGCCGCCAATGTTGCAACGGCCACATTTGCCAACGCCGCACTTCATACGCGCTTCCAAGGTGGTAATAATATCAGCAGGATCGTAGCCAAGCTTGAGCAATGATTCTCTACAGGTGCGGAACAAACTCGGCCCGCCGCACAGCGTTACTGCCGTGTTCTCAGTGGAAAGCCCCTCCTCTTCTACAACCTTTTCAAGAAAGGGAGCTGTGTATGAAACGGCTCCGGACCAGTTTTCGTCGCCGTGATATACACTCACGTGAACCTTAGTGTTGGGCATCTGAGGCCAAACTTCAAAAAGCTCGTGCTTAAATACCAGGTCATCGTACGTTGATGCGCTATACACCAAATCGATGCGGCCGTAATCACCGCGATGGTTCAAGCAATACTCCAAGAATGATCGCACTGGTGCCATGCCTATACCACCAGCGATAAAAAGCATATCGCGCCCTTTGGTGGTTTCATAGGGAAACCAATTCCCATAGGGGCCTCGCAAGCCCACTTGATCGCCCACTTTGAGCTTATGCATTTGCTCAGTCACAATGCCAACATTTTTTACTGCCATTTCAATATAATCGCTACCACGCGAGGTAACGCAAAACATGCACTCGCCATGAGGAGGAGCGCTGAACATACCCAACTGACCAGGCAAGGTATCAAAAGGAGCTTTTCCATCTGTGGTTTGGAAGGTAAAGAGCTTTACATCATGGGTAAGCTCTTTGATACCGATTAGGTTTACCACTGTAGGTACCAAAGACGAACTGTTACATACGCCAGCACAACCATGAGATACAACGATTTCGCTCATGTTATTCCTCCTTACCACGTAAAGCCGTTGCGCTTGCCGCAGCAGGCATGTCGGGCGCAGGGGTACCATCGACTGGGTCAGGGGCTTCGTTGACTCGGTCGATAAGAGAAGTGATATCCATCGTAGCCGGGCAATCGATAAGGCAACGCCCACATCCTACGCATAGAGGGTCCCCATAGCGCTCTTCAAAGAAGCAGAGCTTATGCATAAAACGCTGTCGAACGCGTGCTCTTTTTTGTGCACGAGGATTATGGTTTCCGGCCATCAGGGTGTAATCGGTAAACATGCAGCTATCCCAGCAGCGAAAACGAGCGTTCTCTTCTTTTTTGCGCGCTTGACTCAAATCAAAGCAATGGCACGTTGGGCAGATGAAGGTGCAGGACCCGCAGGTCAAACACGCCATTGAGACTTCATCCCACAAAGGATCTTCAAACATATTGTGAAGTTTTGATGCCACGCCATCCATGTTTACCTGCACGTTGCAGCAAGGCTTACTGTACGTAACGCCCCCTTCTTCCAAAAAGGGCTCCCATAGCGAGACCAGGGCTTCGCCGCGATCTGTCTGCGCAAAGACTTCATAGTAGCCTTCCCCCCCGCGCAATAGAACATCAGCCCCCGGTGCTGAACCAGGATCGGTGCTCATAGAATCACAGAAGCACGAATCGCTGGTACGGGTGCAAGCAAGTGCTACGGTGGTCATTGCCTCGCGCTTTGAAGCATAAAACTCATCGCGATATCCCTTGGTCAAAAAGACCTGATCCATGCGCTCGATTGCCGAAATATCGCAGGGGCGCACGCCAAACACAACAAAGGGAGGCGTTTGCGCATTGGCACTTTCTATAAACGCCTGACCTTGTTTGGTTCCCCAAGTGTAGATCTTCTCCGTTGAGGGGAATAGAAGGACTTTGGGCGGAATCTTGGTGTTTTGCAACTCAAAACGAGGCTGAGTAGTTTCCCCGTCTTTGCCATACAAAGCAAAACGGGATGTTCCGTCAATGATGGCAGGCACATAAAGGAGGCTCTTTTGCGCAGTAGCCTCAAGGAGGCTATCGAGGCGGGATTGTGCGAATTTCATAACACGACCTCCTACATAAACTCTTCAGGGTCATCAACATTAAAGGTGCGGGTAGTGTCTACGCGCTCAGCGCTCAGGCCGCCTCCTTCATAGGGGCCAAATAGCTCGTTAATGTCCTTAACCTGCTTGTGCATAAGCGTCATAAGAGGCAAGCCCATGGGGCAAACCCGCTCGCACTCACCGCACTCTATACAGCGGTCTCCAACATGAAATGAACGGGTAACTCCGTAGTAGCGCGCCTGTTCAACCGTAAATTGCTTCCCTTGCCAACCTTCACGCTCCTGCTCGGCAAAGCAAACCTTGCACGTGCAGCAAGGGCACGCTTGCCTACATGCATGGCAGCGGATACAAGTCTCGTACATCAAATCAAAAAACGCGCGACGCTCTTCTCGCGTCATTGATTCCAGAGCTCGCACATCCGCGAAACGATCTTTTTTGGGCTCATCGACAGGATCGCCCAGAAGTTCATCATAGATAATGGGGTTTCGGAATTGGCACTCCTCACAGCGCTTGAGAAGGGCATCTGCACGCGTGGTACAACCCGTGCAAGGAACGCCAAGCAGATAAACATTTTCGCGGACAAGTTGCCTATCGGCAATCATGCGATTAATTGCACGAGATTCGCAGCCTCGGGTAAAAAGTGCCACTTTTCCTTTGTCTTTATGTTCAAGTACGTACTTCCCAATTGCATGCTCACAATGCTGATCGCACATGAGGCGATCTGCTTCTTGGGGCGTATTTGCGCAGAAGGGAGTTCTTTGATAGCTGAAGCGACCGGCCTGCCAGCCAATCACGCAAGCTACTTGTCCCGATT
>CAZDCX010000005.1:62814-63933 GCA_964504115.1 uncultured Cryptobacterium sp. | reverse complement strand
AGAGGTTATTTATGCACACAAACATCTCTATACAACAAATGCGCTACATCATTGAAGTCGTTGAATGCGGTTCAATCAATGCGGCAAGCCAGAATCTCTTCGTTTCGCAACCAACCCTTTCTACCACCATCAAAGAAACCGAGCGAGAACTGGGCATTTCCATCTTTAATCGCACCAATCGAGGCATCACGCTTACCAGCGAGGGCGTGGAATTTGTGGGCTATGCGCGCCAAATCCTTGAGCAAGTTAATCTGCTTGAAGCACGCTACTCTAACGCAAGTACTGCCGCAAAAGGGCATCTGGCGGTTTCGGCGCAACACTACGCCTTTAGCGTAAAAGCCTTCGTTGATTTGGCAGAAGAATATAAAGGCGATGAATACGATTTTGCCTTGCGCGAAACACGCACCGCAGAGATTATCGAAGATGTAAAAGATTATCGAAGCGAAATTGGCATCATCTACCTGAGTGACTTCAATCAAAAAGTGCTCACCAAGGCCTTTGCCGATGCTTCGCTTACCTTCGTACCTCTTTTTGAAGCCAAGCCACACGTATTTATTGGGCCAAATCATCCTCTGTCAAATAAAACCAGCATTAAACCCGATGAGTTGCAAGATTATCCTCGCTACTCTTTTGAGCAGGGTTCAAACAATTCGTTCTTCTTTTCAGAAGAACCACTCAGCCAGCTGCCCCATAAGAAAAATATCACCTATTACGACCGTGGTACCCTCACTAATCTATTGCTCAACTTTGATGGTTATACTCTCTCAACTGGTGTTCTCAGCGATGAAATGAACAGCGGCATTGTTGCTATTCCTCTTGAGGTTGATGAAACCATGACGGTAGGATACCTCTACCACGCCAATCGGCCTCTCTCATCCTTAGCAAAGCGCTATATCGAAAAGCTCCGTGCCTATATCGAGTCAAACCCCACGGTAACCACCTATTTTGCAGAGGAATATACCGAGTAACCCCTTGGGCACAGGTATGAGCGCCTCGTAGCGTGATCAGCAAGGCTCTATATCATGGCTTGTTTTTAGCATCTTGGGATTGACCCGTGCAACCTTCGGCTCGTTGTACCTCATCGTCAGGCTCAATATGCACCAGAATATCTTTGACCTG
>CAZDCX010000005.1:58213-62714 GCA_964504115.1 uncultured Cryptobacterium sp. | reverse complement strand
TAGCGGGTTACCGCAACATTAACAACAAGCGTGCCAACCATAACAGCAAAGGAAACAGGTGTTACCACGACGTTGTGGGTATGAGAAAGCAGAGAAGTAACCGCGCTATAGCCTACCTCGACAGCAGCAAGCAAGAGTAAACAGCCAATAATCACGCTTGCATAGGTTTCAAATTTAAAATGCCCGTAAGGATGACGCGTATCGGCAGGACGCAACGCAAGGGTGATACCCACCAGGCCAACAATATTGCCCGCTGAATCAAAAAACGAATGTATACCGTCGGCTTGCATAGAGGCCGAATGGGTGAACCAGCCATAGAAAAACTTTGCGAGCGCCACCACAATGTTGAGTACCAGTACTATCCAGAGCACCCGTTGCACCTGCGCCATACGGGTAGTTTGGAGCCTTTGTACCACAGCTTCTCCCTCTATCAAAAGCAGGCAGAGCATACTATGCCCTGCCTCAGTTTAAACTCACACCTTAGAACAAACTTATTGCCTAGCGCATCTTACAAACATTGCTTCATAGGCCATAAGGCTACATACGCTCAGGCGCGCTGACTCCCAACAAGCCTAAAGATAGGGCAAGGGTAATGCGCGCGGCATCTACCAGCGCCAAACGAGCCTGCTCCAGCTCTTCTCCCTCACCCAAAACGCGGCATTGCGTATAGAAAGAGTGGAACAAACCGGCAAGATCTTGCGCATAGTGCGTCAGGCGGAAAGGAGCGCGATCACGCGCAGCGCCTGCCACTAAATCGGTGAAATCGGCCATCTGGCGCATAAGTGCCAGTTCGCTTTCGTGAGTAAGAGGAGATAAATTGGCTCCATCAAGCGCAAGAGCCTCGCTGGTTTGCTCAGCAGATAGCCCCTCGATATTCACACCCCGAGCTTCGGCAGCCTTGCGCAGAATCGAGCAGATGCGCGCATGGGCATACTGGACGTAGTACACCGGATTAGAAGAATCCTTTTTCTTCGCAACTTCGATATCAAAATCAATGGATTGATCGCTCGACTTTGAGAGCATCATATAGCGCGTTGCATCTGCGCCCACTTCATCAATAAGCTCGCGGAAAGTAATCATCTCGCCTGTGCGCTTGGACATGCGTACCACATTGCCGTCGCGATAAAGAGTAACCAGCTGGCCGAGTACCACTTCAAGGGCATGAGGATAGCCCCACGCAGCCATCATAGCTTGGCAGCGCGGAATATATCCATGATGATCGGCACCCCAAATATCAATGAGCAAATCGTAGCCACGCTGCATCTTGTCGTAATGATACGCGACATCGCTCATAAAGTAGGTAAGCTCGCCATTTTGCTTGATAAGGACGCGATCCTTTTCATCGCCAAAAGCAGACGACTTAAAGTAGGTTGCACCATCTTTCTCATAGATATAGCCCTGCTCATTCATGGCATTGAAGGCACGTTGAACCTTGGTAAGGCCACTGCTGTCAGGCACAAACAACGAATGCTCTGAAAACCAGGTGTCAAAGGTAGTGCCAAAGATCTCAAGCGTTTCTTTTACGTTAGCCATCATTGCGGCATAACCCTTTTCACGAAAAGCCGCTTTGCGCTCTTCAGGATCAACCGAAAGCCACTTATCGCCATCTTCATCAACGATGCTCTGTGCAAGCTCGCGCACATAACCACCGCCGTACGACGCCTCGGGCATACTTACATCAAGCCCTAGAATCTGCTGATAGCGCACCACGATAGACTCGGCAAACACATTCATCTGATTGCCCTGGTCGTTGATGTAAAACTCCTCGTCCACCTCGTAGCCAGCATGGCGCATAACTCGCGCAATAGCATCACCCAAGGCCGCCCAACGCCCATGACCGACATGCATAGGCCCCGTTGGATTGGCTGAAACATATTCCAGATCAACGCGACACGGCTCTGGCAGTTGTGACGAACCATAGCTTGCGCCCTCAGCACGTACCTGCGCCACCACCGCTTGCAGAGATGCGTTAGTAAGCGTTACGTTAATAAACCCTGGCCCGGCAATCTCGCACGACGCAATCAGATCGTTTTCAGGCAAATGATCTACGATGGCTTGGGCAATCTGACGAGGATTCATATGGGCCGCCTTGGCCAGACGCATGGCAATCGTACAAGCCCAATCACCATGACCTTCTTCGCGAGGTCGCTCAAGAGTAGGCTCTGGAATAGTATCGAGCGGCAAAGCACCTGATGTAACAGCTGCCTGTAAGGCCTGAGACAGTACCGACTCCAAAGATTCGCGAATGGTCATGAAGTGTATCCTTTTCTTCCTCTAGTTTTGCCCTTGAGCAACAGATCTACAAGCGCATAGCCCTGCGCTTGTAGACCTTACCGTACCAAGATAATAGTGCCAGCGCGCTTTATCGCATGGTTGTGCCGCGCTTGATACAGCGTAGGTGATTGTACCCTATTGCGCCTTGTGTGCTGCGCGGTACGCAAGGAATTCATCGTTCAAATCCGCCTGGATACGGCGCAATAGCTCCCTATCCTTGCCGCCAACACTCACCCCATCAATAGCTGATACCCCCCGTGCAAAGGTGCTTGATGCCGACACAATTACCTCGTCGGCCGACATGAGCTCGTCACGAGTAAACGGACGCTCTTCTACCGGCACACCCAAGCGCTTACACGAGGCAATCAAATGAGCGCGGCCAATACCCGGCAAAATCAGATTATCGGCAGGGTGGGTGATCAAATGCCCACCTTGTAAAATGTGCACGTTGCTATGGGCGCATTCGGTCACAAAACCATCGCGCACAAAGATAGCTTCGTCGCAATGGGCCTCTTCAGCTCGCTGAGCCGCCAAAACATTAGGCAATAAATTCAGCGTTTTTGCGTTGCAATGGAAAAAGCGCGTATCCTCCACGGTAACCGCAGTTGAATCCCAAGAAAGATCCTCCAAAGGCTTCGGGAAAATCATGATCCATAAATTTGGCTTGGCATCAGGAAACGCATGGTTGCGAGGGGCGGTACCACGGGTAATTTGCCAATACAAAAAAGTATGAGGCGCATCCACCTTGCTTACCATATCACGCAAGATTGCCGTTAACTCTTCAGCGGTGAAGTCTGGTTTGATTTCCATCAAGGCACAACTGTTAAAAAAGCGCTTGACGTGCTCCTCCTCATAGAGAATGACGCCCTCGCTGGTAATGGTGGCATCATATACGCCATCACCAAAAAAGTGTACGCGGTCAAGAAAGGGAACCTTCAGTTCATCTAAAGAGCCCCACTCTCCGTTGTAATAACCAAGATTTTCCATCGTAATACTCTTTTCTTTCAGAAGTTAACCCTCACTGCAGCATGAACCTCATATGCCCAAATCAGGCGATGTAGCCGATCCTGCGCGTTTGCAAAGCGCAAACAAAAAAGCAGGATGTTTACTCCTCGCGCAAAGTGGCCAAGACAATAGCCTTGATAGCATGCATGCGATTCTCGGCTTCATCAAACACGCGTGATGCAGCAGACTCAAACACTTCGTTGGTTACTTCCATCTCGGTTAAGCCAAACTGGCGTTCAATATCTTGCGCAACGGTAGTTTTTGTATCGTGAAATGCCGGTAAGCAATGCATAAAGATGGCGTTGTTTGCGGCAGCATTCATAACAGAAGCATTTACCTGATAGGCAGAAAGCTCTTTTATGCGCTGCTCCCACAGGTCAGCCGGCTCACCCATCGAAACCCAAATATCGGTGTAGATGATATTGGCATCGCGCACGCCCTCTGCAACGTCGGATGTCAAAATTACTTCGCACCCCGTTTCGCTGGCAATAGCACGACAGGTAGTAACCAACGATTCATCAGGCATGGAAGATTCAGGGCCACAAGCAACAAAGGTGATGCCCATTTTTACGCAGCCAACCATCAGTGAATTTGCCACATTGTTTTTTGCATCGCCCATAAAAACAAGCTTTAAGCCTTCAAATGAGCCAAAATTCTCACGGATAGTAAGCAGATCGGCAATAATCTGCGTTGGATGACATTCGGTCGTAAGACCATTCCATACCGGCACGCCAGCATATTCGGCCAAGGTCTCAACGATCTCCTGCCCAAAACCGCGATACTCAATACCATCAAACATACGACCCAGCACCCGAGCGGTATCCTCGATAGATTCCTTGTTGCCCATCTGCGATCCAGCAGGATCAAGATAGGTAACGCCCATACCCAAATCGTGACCAGCCACCTCAAACGAGCAGCGAGTACGGGTCGATGTCTTTTCAAACAAAAGCACAATATTCTTGCCTTCAAGCTCTTTATGAGGAATGCCAGCTCGCTTCTTTTCCTTTAAATCCTGCGCAAGATCAACTAATGCGCATACTTCCTCGCAAGTAAAGTCGAGCAATTTCAAAAAATGACGACCGGAAAATGAAGTCATAAGCACCCTCCTGGGTATCCCCTTGAGCTCCGAAGGCTCACAAATAAGAAGTAAGTTTTCATTATGACACAAAGCACCCAACCTCGCAGAAAGACAAGCTTATTGCCCCTGCTTCTGCGCTTTGGC
>CAZDCX010000005.1:54917-58113 GCA_964504115.1 uncultured Cryptobacterium sp. | reverse complement strand
CGCCTGACGACTGAGTTTGCTCTTACCAAAAACGGCTACGGCGTCAGCTCATGTGAAGACGGTAACACCGGTTACGAAAGCGCCCTCGCTCTTCACCCTGACATTATCCTGCTCGACATCATGCTCCCAGGCATGGACGGCTTTGAGGTAGCGCGTGCTCTGCGAAATGATGGATGCCGAGTGCCCATTTTAATGCTAACCGCACTTGATACCGACGAAGACAAAATTAAGGGCCTTGACGCAGGCGCAGATGACTATATAACAAAGCCTTTTTCAACTGATGTTTTACTCGCGCGTATACGAGCTCATCTTCGTCGAAGTGAACTTGACGGCACTAACATTACAACACCGCAAACCTATGGCGATTTAACGCTTGATTTTGAAAACAGCCGTGCCTGCGTTAAAGGCCACCCGCTCACCCTGCGCGGGAAAGAACTCGCTCTCCTTTTTGCTTTAGCACAGCGACAAGGTATGCTCTGCAAACGCAGCTGGCTCACGCAAAAAGTGTGGAAAGAGAGCTACCTGAGCACTTCACGTACTATTGATGTCCATATTCGGCGATTACGTTTGGCGCTCGACGAATACAGTGATTACACCTTTATCCACACGGTTCATGGCATGGGTTATCGCTTTGAACCGATAAAGAAAGCGCTGGGCAATGAATACTTCAGCGCAAAGTAAGAGCGCCGCCAATCGGTTAAAATCGCTTTCATGGCGCTTTTGGTTTATCGCAGGTTACGTTGTGGTTGCCCTTGTGTTTATCGTCTGCTCTATTGTTTTTGTTTACCACCCTATTAATACCGAGGTGGCAAGCCATCAAACCGAAACACTGATCACTACCGCCCAGGCAAGCGCCAATGCCTTGGCAAACAGCAGCGATGCACAAGCTTTTGTTGATGAAGCAACGCACAATACCGAGCTTCGCATGAGCGTTATTGCTCAAGATGGCACCGTGCTTGCCGATTCAGAGCTTGATGCCACCACCCTTGATAACCATCGCGATCGCGAAGAAGTCACGGCTGCCCTTGCTGGCAACGTTGGAAGCGCTCAGCGCACCAGCGAAAGCGATGAGGTTGAGCGTATCTATATTGCCGTGCCCGCCACCTTTGAGGCAAGCAAGGTGGCTCTCCGCATTAGCGAGCCCTCAAGTGCTGTTGAGGTTATTACCGCTAGCGCACGCACCTCAACCTTTATTGTTGTTATAACCGGATGTATTGTAATTGTTATCGTGGCTCTTGTTTCACTCCACAAATCACGAGCGCCCTTCCGCCAGCTTAACCAAGTCCGATCGGACTTTGTGGCAAACGCCAGCCATGAGCTCAAAACACCGGTAGCCGGCATTCGCTTACTCTCGGAAGCTATCCGCGATGCCGCTGAGTCACATAACACAGGTAGCTTGATGCTCTTTTTGGATAGGCTAGATAGTGAGACTGAACGCTTGCGACGCCTTGTGGTTGACCTTTTGGATCTTTCGCGCTTAGAAACCGCCCCGCAAAATGCCGCGTTTCTACGCACTGATATACATGCCGCACTCGTAACCAGCTATATAGCCCACCAAAATGAAGCCGCAGCAAAACAGCTCGATCTGGTGTTTGACGATCGATCTTCTCCGCATGATGATTGCTACGTCAACATGGAGCCTTCAGATGCTTCCTTAATTTTTGACAATCTCATCGAAAACGCCATCATGTACACCGACGAGGGAAGCATTCTCGTTACCTTTGAGCCTCACCCTCGCGAATTCGCAGTGATTGTTGAAGACACAGGATTAGGCATTCCTCAGGCTGATCAAATGCGCATTTTTGAACGCTTCTATCGAGTTGATAAAGCCCGCAGCCGCAAAGTGGGAGGCACGGGACTGGGCTTATCGCTCGTGCGCCATGCAGTTGAGCGCGCTAAAGGAAGCATTCATCTCAAAAGTACGGTCGGACAAGGCACGCAATTTGTGGTTACTATCCCCCGATCTAAGAAAGCAGATAAGCCCAAATAGATGCCTCAATCCCTGGTGGCTTTGCACCCAAGAGCCATAAATTCTTCTTTTGATTATCAGGAGGCGCTGTGTTACTATATCTGCTTGTCAGTCGAGGAGAAGTGCAAGCAATTCGCATTTCATCATGGTTTGTTTCGACGTGATATGCGGGTGTAGTTCAATGGTAGAACTCCAGCCTTCCAAGCTGGTCACGCGGGTTCGATTCCCGTCACCCGCTCCATTTGAGCATATCGCATCAAAGCTTTCCTTCTGATCTTGTAAAAGATGCGCTCATGTTTGCGCCCATAGCTCAGCTGGATAGAGCAGTGGACTTCTAATCCAAAGGTCGTAGGTTCGAATCCTACTGGGCGCGCCAACTGATGGTTTTCCTTTTTGATTGCCTAGCTTCTCAGCGCCTCGTGCCTAAAACGCTCGAAATCTCTCATAGCGATCTTGCAGCAGTTCTTCAGCACTCATACCCTCCAGATCGCGCAATGAGCGAACAACGAACTCCTTCACGATTTCGGCAGCTTGCTGCGGGTTTTTGTGAGCCGGCTCTGAGCCCTCAGATAGCACTTCTTCGATTAAACCCATCTGGCATGCTTCGGTGGCGCTCATCTTCATAACGGCGGCAGCTTCTGCAGCGCGGCTTCGATCCTTCCATAAAATCGAAGCGAACCCTTCCGGTGATAATACGGAATAAACCGCATGATCTTGCATGGCTACTCTGTTACCCAGCGCCAGCGCCAGCGCTCCGCCCGAACCGCCTTCTCCCAAGACAACACACACGACCGGCACCTTAAGGCCTGCCAGAGCAACGAGGTTATCGGCAATGGCATTACCCTGGCCGCGCTCTTCTGCTTCCATACCACAGAACGCACCTTGCGTATCGACCAAACACACCACGGGGCGATTGAACTTCTCGGCCTGCTTCATCAGGCGCAGCGTCTTGCGATAACCTTCGGGCTGAGGGCACCCAAAGTTGCGCGCGATACGCTGCTCCAAATTGGCACCCTTTTCCTCAGCTAGCACCGTAACCGGATGACCCGCTATCCAACCAATGCCGGCCATAATGGCACCATCATCGGCAAAAGCTCGATCGCCATGCAGCTCAATAAACCCATCAACCAACTGATCAATGTAGTATTGCGCTGTTGGACGGTGAATGTTGCGCGCCAACAAAACGCTTTCCCAAGCAGGATTATCTGCAGAAGGCCCCTGCTTTAC
>CAZDCX010000005.1:34606-54817 GCA_964504115.1 uncultured Cryptobacterium sp. | reverse complement strand
CGCTCAATGGCTGCACTAATTTTTGCCATTTGCATCAAAGAGACAAGGCCCTCTTGCATACGAGCGCCCCCCGATGCGGTAAAAATGAGAAGAGGCAATCGCTGAGCTGTTGCCTGCTCAACCGTGCGCGTGATTTTCTCACCTACAACAGAGCCCATAGACCCCATCATAAAGGTGGACTCCATGATACAAAAAGCAACAGGCATGCCCGCAATACGTGCCTGCCCACAACGCACCGCTTCTTCCAGACCACTCTTTTTGTGCATAGAATCTAACAAAGAAGGGTAATCCGGGAATCCCAAAGGGTCGGTTTCTGGAATATTGGTATGCCATTCTTCAAAGCTCTCGGCATCAAAAGTTTCAGCTATACGCTCGTCTGAGGTAAGACGATACAATCCGCCACAGGTAGGACACGTGCCGTGATTTTCCAACACCTCGGTTTTGTCGTGATAGAACTTACAAACGGGGCACTTACCCCAGTTGACGTGATAGTGCTCAAAAGAGTCAATCTCTTGCTTGCTGGGCTCAACGCTCACCCACATCCGATACGTTTCATCTTTTTCGTAGGGAACATAGAGCGCTATACCGCTGCGATAAGCAAGCAACTGCAACAGTGTGCTTTGTGCTGCCTTCTTGTTCACCACGAGCATCACATCTGCCTTGCAATCTTGGACTGCCTGGAAAATTGCATACTCATTCGAAAAGAGTCGCTCGTCAAATGTTGGACCAAGCAAAGCCACCTGTGCAGAATTTGAGCACGAGAACCCCCGACGTTTGTCTTCAGTGCCGGTAACCCACACTTCATTACTTCGAGCTTGAACGGCTGCCTTAACAGCTGCCTTCATGGCATTGCCAAAGCCCACCACGCAAACAACGCCTGTGCCTGTACCAACAATATTCTCGATCTGATAGACGATTCGAACATCCTCGCCATCAGCAGCCGATGAAGCATCGGACGTTGATTCTTGGGCTTGATCTGCCGAGATGGTGATATATCTTTTTTGTTTTCCAAACATGGACTCTATGCTCCCGTTGTAATGTGCTGCTTATCTCGCATCGGCTCAATCGTGGCTCGCCGGGCCCATCTGGCCCTGCTCTCGTCTCTTTAAAAGCACATATACCTGCGTGTTTACTTCTCTTCTTGCTCGGTGGCCAGGGGCCCCATTACATACTTTTGCACTGCTGATGCGCATAAAACTTCCCCTTTGGTGGCTCGTACTTCAGCTACGCACATACGACGCGATTTCTTAGTGATGCACACTTCTAAACGAAGAGTGTCACCTGGCAACACCTGCTCGCGAAATTTAGCCTTATCAATACCCACCAAATATCCAAGATGGCCTGCCATCTGAGGCTCCATCATCAAACAACAACACGATGCCTGAGCAAGCGCTTCCATGATGATGACACCGGGCAAGACGGGCTTGGTAGGAAAATGACCCTTGAACAAAGGCAACTCAGGATCCACATCAAGTTCTGCCACTAAAGATTCGCCCGGTTCACAGCGCAAGATGCGCGATACCCATACAAAAGGATCTCGATGAGGCAGTAGTGCTAAAACGCCTTCTTTTTCGCAAGGAATAGTAACGCAGCTCATAAGATACCCTCCTTATGCCACAAAAGGTGCAATAGCAAGCGAAGCATTATGCCCGCCAAAACCAAGCGAGTTAGAAAGGGCAACCTTTTGCGTTTCGGTTTTGCGAAGTTGATGAGATACCGATACCGGGCACTCTGGATCGGCCTTGCTAAAGCCAACCGTTGGAGGCACAACATTTTGAGCAACTGAAAGTGCCGTAACAATAGCTTCGACGGCACCAGCTGCAGCAAGCATATGCCCTGTTGCGCCTTTTACCGAGGTGACTGGAATTGAAGCGGCATATTCATCGGTAAGGCCTGCTTGGCGCATCAAACCATATAATGCTGCCGATTCGGTGCGATCATTTACCACAGTTGACGTGCCATGGGCATTCATATGCCCCAAATCAGCTGCGGTAAAACCTCCCTCAGCCAAAGCCTGCTGCATAGCGCGAATAATGCCTTCGCCCTCCGGTTGCGGAGAAGTAATGTGATAAGCATCGCCCGTTGAACCAAAGCCAACAATCTCGGCAATGATATGGGCGCCACGTGCTTGGGCATGCTCAAGCGACTCAAGAACCACCGCTCCGGCTCCTTCGCCTGCCACAAACCCCGAACGATTAACATCAAAGGGGCGCGAAGCGATTGCTGGGTCTGCTTCCTTGGTAATGGCACCCAAATTGCCAAAGCCCGCCAAAGCCATCGGGGCAACGCCCTCTTCTGAACCGCCCGCTAACGCCACATCGGTCAAACCAAAACGAATAAGGCGATAAGCTTCACCGATACAATGGCTGCCTGTCGCGCACGCCGTTACCATGTTGGTGCATTCGCCCTTCAAACCATAGCGGATGGAAAGATTACCTGCCGCCATGTTGGGAATCATGATGGGGATAAACAAAGGGTTTACTCGCTTGGGCCCTTTGGTATTGAGAACAACACTTTCGCGCTCAAAGATCTCAAGCCCGCCGATGCCAGAGCCAAACACACAAGAAAAGCGCGTCATATCTTCCTGACTGCAATCGATATTGGCTTGTGCCATGGCTTCATCGGCAGCAATAATGGCATATTGAACAAATTTACTAAAGCGACGCGTTTCCTTTTTAGTAAAACCAAGTTCAAGCGGATCGTAATTTGGAATACAACCAGCCACTGATATACCAAACTGTTCTCTCTTTTCTTCAGGCAGTGAGGTAATGCAGCCCTTACCTGCTAAAAGTTTGCTCCATAATGCTTGAACACCAACACCAGCAGGTGAAAGAATACCTGTTCCCGTGATAACCACGCGGCGTAAACTCACCTGCCCATGTGCGGGCCGTGAAGCCAGTTGATCTTGAAAACCATCTGTATTAACTAATGTTTCAGACATTATTTCCACCTTTTACCTCGAGATTTGTAACGCACAACCGCCAGCCATCTTGATGGGGGATTTTACAACGCGAGACCACCATCAATTGCAAGCACTTGCCCGGTGATATAGCGCGCCTCTTCGCTTGCTAAAAAGGCAATGGCATTCGCAACATCTTCCGGCCTGCCAAATTCGTCCATTGCTATGCGCTCACGAATTGCCTCTTGTGTCTCAGATGGCAAGGCATCGGTCATGCTGGTTTGGATAAAACCAGGCGCAACAGCGTTAACGGTTATCCCTCGCGCAGCCAACTCTTTGGCGGCACTTTTAGTCATGCCGATAATGCCAGCCTTTGAAGCGGCATAGTTTACCTGACCAGCGTTGCCCGCAATCCCCACGACACTAGCCAGATTAACGATGCGACCATAGCGTTGCTTCATCATTACCAGAGAAACATGGCGCATACAATTAAACGTGCCCTTCAGGTTGACCTCTATCACGCGATCAAAAGCATCCTCTTTCATGCGAATCAAAAGGCCATCAGCCGTAACGCCCGCATTGTTAACGCACACATCAATGCGTCCAAAAGCCGCCTGTACTGCTTTGATTAAATCTTTAGCCTGGGCAAACTGCGACACATCAGCAATAAACGCCTGAGCCTTAACCCCATAGGTTTGAGCAAGCTCTTCGGCCAAGCTTTGCGCTGCCGCGCCGCTGTGCTCGCCTGAATGATTGAGGGCCACCCAATATCCGCGGCTCGCAAAAACGCGTGCAACAGCCGCCCCAATACCACGACTTGCTCCCGTAACGAGCGCAACGCGCTGCAAGGTATCTTGCTCTCCCACGTTAATTCACCTCACTTGATAAGGCCAAAGCCTCGCAAACCGCTTCGAAATCCGCCCTTGTTCCAGCCTTATAACGATCAACACTTTTATCAATGCGCTTCATCAATCCAAAAAGCACGCCCCCAAAGCCTGCTTCGATAAAGCATGTTTGACCTTGGTCAATAAGGCTTCGAACACTCTGTTCAAACCGCACAGGAGATACCACCTGTGCGCCAAGGCGTTGCGGCGCTTCTGCGCTTACAAACGGCTTCGCATCGGTATTGCAGATAAGGGCAATAGCAGGCTCGCGAAACGATAACGTTTTGCAGAATGCCTCAACACGCTGCCGAGCTGGCTCCATCAAAGGGCTATGAAACGCGCCCGCTGTATTCAAACGAGCAGTGCGAATATGCTGACTTTTGCAAACTCCTTGCATGCGATCAATAGCCGCAACATCGCCAGAAACAACAATCTGCCCCGGACAATTAAAATTGGCAAGCACCAACGTATCGCTGCCTACACACTGATCTCGCAGTGTTTGCAGCGTTTGCTCATCTGAGCCGAGCACAGCCATCATGGCGCCTGCGCGCATCTGACAGCTCTCTTCAAGGGCTGAAGCACGCTCATTGAGCAGAGCAAACATGTCCTCGTCGGAAAGGATTCCTGCTAAAGCCAAACCGGTAATTTGCCCCAAAGACTGCCCTATAAGAGCATCGATGGATAATCCCCGTGCTTGGAGCGCGCGCCCAATACCTAATGAGAGCGTTACCGTCAGCACTTGGGCATTAAAGGCAGTATTGATATCTTTCTCGCTACCCTCACGCGCCAGAGCTACCACATCTGTGCCAATCACATTGCTTGCCGTATTGAATGCTGCACTTACTTCAGGAACATCTAATAAATCTGCCCCCATGCCAACCTTTTGAGCACCTTGGCCAGAACAGAGTAAAACTGCCACTACCATTCCCCTTTACTTTGCCGTATACCAGGCTTGATTGAACATCCGAGTCAATCGCATAACCTTACCTTTGTGGATACCCACGCATTATTCCATCGTGTTTTGCATCCATGAACGCTGAGCATTGCATCTTGCCATGTCTGCAAGCGAATTGTTGCTCCATGTGCATGCTTCGCGCATAAGATCTTGAATAATACGAGCAGCAGGCTTTTCATCGTGGATCAAACAAGCAACCTGGCCTGACATAAGCGAGCCATTTTCCACATCGCCTTCAACCGCACGATGAAGTGAGCCGGCGAGGGCCTCTTCAATTTCGTCAAAGCTTGCCTGAGAATCGCCCTCCATGCGACGAATGTTTCGCGCAAAACGGTTTTTCAAGGCACGAACAGGATGGCCATTAGCCCGTCCCGTTACGATGGTGTCTGAATCTTTCGCCTGAATGACCTTTTGCTTATATGCCTCATCAATGCCACACTCATGGGCAGTTAAAAAGCGCGTGCCTACCTGCACGCCCTCGGCGCCCAGCGCAAAAGCCGCAGCCAAGCCGCGCCCATCGGCAATGCCTCCCGCGCTGATAACGGGAATAGAGATGCTGTCGCACACCGCTGGGGTAAGCGCCATAGTGGTAAGTTCACCGATATGGCCACCAGCCTCACACCCCTCAGCTATAACTGCATCTGCGCCCATACGCTCCATGCGTTTAGCCAACGCGGCAGAAGCGACCACGGGCACCACCCTACATCCAGCCGACTTCCAGCCTTCAAGATAGGCAGCGGGGCTCCCAGCACCAGTGGTAATAACATCAACCTTCATGTCTGCTAGAAGCTGCGCAAGTTGTGGCGCATCGGGATTCATAAGCATGATATTGACGCCAAAAGGCTTGCTCGTAAGCGACCGCGCAAGTTCAATTTGTTCTTGAACCCATGATAGAGGCGCCGATCCGCAAGCAATAATACCCAAACCGCCCGCCTCGCTAACCGCTGCAGCTAAGTGGGCATCTGCAATCCATGCCATTGCCCCCTGAATGATGGGGTAGGTTATGCCTAAAAGATCGGTTACGCGCGTTTGTACAGCAGGCACGTCTAAAACACCCGTTTCTGCGCCGCGCTGCAATAGCGCATCTTGATCTTCTATCGCCATATTCACCACAACCTTCTTTCAATAGCTCTGACAGGCACGAGCTCAAAAGGCGTGCATTACCACGCCCTGAGCTTGCGCGCTTTAGAGAGAATCAACGTATGCAACCAGCTGGCCAACAGTTTCCAAGCCTTCAGGCTCGCCAAATTCAATTTCAAGCTCATCTTCCAAAGAGCATACGAGCTCAGTCATATCCAAAGAATCAATATCTAATGACTCAAACGTGGTTTCCTCTTTTACCACCTCAGGATCGATGTCTAAGTTTTCGTTCAGGATGCTTTTGATCGTATCAATAGTTGCCATTGTTATTCCTTTCCTTTCCTACTGGAATATGGATTACTCCTGTGCTTTTGAATAGTTACAATCTCTGAGAACAAACGTTGCTCTGCTTGATTTCAGAGGGTGTGGTTAACTTCTTTGTGACTTCTTAATGATGTTCCTGGGCACTGTGCTGTAAGGCAGCGTACTCATCATCGAAAAACTGCTTTACCTTTGCCAAGCCGCGCACGAAAACATCCTCTTCTTCAGGCGTTAACTCGCTCAAAGCGGTATCCACCATTTTTTTATGGAACACATCATGTGCACGATACGCTTTGCGACCGCGCGTTGTGAGCTTTACTAACACTTGCCGGCGATCAACTTCGCTCCGTACCCGCTCGACAAAGCTCTTCTTCTCTAACTTGGTAATGGCCACCGTAAGCGTTGCCAGCGTGACGCCAAGCCTATTTGCAATAACCTTCATGGGATTTTGCTCATACAATCCCACAGCGGCAATGGTGTGGAGCTCAGAGATCGACAGCCCTTCCATCAGGCGGTGGTTCAATGAACATTCTTCGATATGCAAAATGGCATTGAAGGTATCGGTTAGAAGTGAGTTAATCACCTCTTTATTGCCACCTTCTAAGTGAGCGTTCATACCTGTTTGCATTGCTCCACCTCCTTCTGTGCGAATAATGCTGTGGCGCGAAGATATATTGTGTTACCTAACCTTCGCAGGCACGCAAAGCACCTTTCTGATCATCGATCAAACAAATCGCGTGACCTAATGAGTTAAGCACGCCATACCAACTGCCCCCACCCCAAGATGGGTTGCCACAATAGCACCACAGAGCACATCGCCCTTATCGATGTATTCAATACCCTCAGACTGCAAATGTGCACGCACGTCGTTTACTGCATCAATATTACGTGAGTGTAAGAAACGAACCTCTTGCACACCGTAGGCCTCGGTACGTTGTTTGATCTCTTTCACATAACGCTTTACAACGCCACTCATACCTTTTGCCTTGTCATAAGCAACTAACATGCCCTGCTCATCGAAGGTAAAGACGGGCTTGATATTGAGCAAGCTGGCTGTTTTGACCTGATCAGCTGAAAGACGACCACCTTTAAGAAGATTCTCAAGTGAATCGCATGCAACCAAAAAACGAACATCTGCAATGCCATTTTGAAGGCGCTCTACAACTTCTTCAACAGCTACGCCCTGATCACGCAGTTCGCAGGCCCTCTGAGCCAAAACAGCAAGACTGGCGCTTGCACCCGCTGTGTCGAGAACCGTTACTGGCACATCAACTTGATCTGCTGCAAGGCGAGCAGACTCCACCGTGCCTGACAGTATCGAGGCAATATGAAGGGAAATGATATGATCGTACCCTTCTTTTGCTAAGTCATTATATGTTTGAGCAAAATCATAGGGAGCAGGAGCCGCCGTTTTAGGAAGCTCTTCTGCCTCAAGCATGCGATCATAGAATTCTTCAGAAGTGATTTCGGTTTGATCCTTGAACTCTTGGCCCCCCACCTGAACGGTAAGCGGAACCATCTTAATACCGTAGTTGCTGCATTCATCAGCACTCAGGTCAGCAGTGGTATCCACGACTACTGCAAAACTCATATCTGCTCTCTTTCTCAACGCTGATATAATCCGTAAACTGCTTCATTGCTGGTCACTCTGCCTTGAGCAAAACTCCGACAAAGCCCAACATAATAGTTAGTATATCAAATAGTTTGATTAACTAACTATTTGCAGTATAGAAAGAACGCACTCCTTTGAAAAGCACCACGATTGAGGCACCACGCCAAGCACATAAACAAAGGCCAGTTCATAGAAGGCTTATAGGCTAAAGATGCGAGGAGCAGTATAGAAAGCGCAAAAAAAAGCGAACCCCGCCTTGGACAGGGTTCGCATTATGAGCAAATGGTCGGGACGACAGGATTCGAACCTGCGACATCCTGCTCCCAAAGCAGGCGCGCTACCAAACTGCGCCACGTCCCGACGCAACGCTTTGGAATTATAACAGATAATCTAGGCAGTAAACAGCTTTTTTCGCAATTCGCGCAAAGCATTTCCACGATGGGAAATGGCATTCTTCTCTTCTTGGGTCAATTGAGCCGTTGTTTTTTCTCCATGATACAGATCAGGATAAAAGAGCGGATCGTAACCAAACCCGCCCTCACCGGCAAGGGCAAATCCGATCTTTCCTTCCACAAAGCCTTCCGCCTCTATTTCGGTACCATCTCCATCGATGAATACCAGCACGCACGCAAATCGCGCTGTACGCTGATCGGCAGGAACAGAAGCAAGCTCGCGCAAGAGCTTGGCGTTATTACCAACATCATCGCCATCAGTGCCACAATATCGAGAAGAATAAACCCCCGGTGCGCCTTTGAGCGCGTCGACCAAAAGCCCTGAGTCATCTGCCAGAACTGCGCCTCCGGTAAGTTCATGGGCCGCACGCGCTTTTATACGAGCATTTTCGAGGAAGGTTGTGCCTGTTTCCTCCGGATTTGATTCCACACCCGCTTCTCGCAAACTTTGATAACTCCAGCCATCAAAAGATAATGCGGTTTTTATCTCCTCTACCTTATGCGCATTATTGGTTGCAATAACCACCGTCTTGCTCATGCGTACACCCTTTCGTGCCACCAGGGGCATCTCTGCCCTGCCCTCTCTTTTCCTTATGATAGTTAACCGCTGCTGCATTTCTTGCAAGTTGGGCGACCTGCTCACTTAAAAAATGATGCAGGAAAGGCGCAATCCCCCATCCTTGCCACTCGAGCAAAAAAAGCACACCTATCACGAACGTAACTCGTGCGTGATAAGCAGTTTGTGGTTTTTACCCTGCCCCCACAAGATGCCTAGCATAACACGCGATGCTCTACTGAGCCGAGAGGCATGCGCAGCACACGCTCGCCAAATGAAGCAAACTCTTCAACATTTTTACCCGATGTTACAAAACGATAGCATGGTACATTTCCAGCAGGAGCCAGACTCCCGTGCCTGGTAAGAAGATCTTTGCAATCAAGAGCAACTTCCTTAGCTGAAGATATGAGCTGAACGTTACTGCCCACAACACCACCAATCAGCGCCTTGAGAAGTGGGAAATGCGTACACCCCAAAACAAGAGTATCAATATTGCAGCGGCGCAAAGGATCAAGATAATCTTGGGCAATCTCTTGGAACTCAGGGCGAATATACACCTTTGATGCAAGCGAAGTATAGCTTTCAATCGGCCCTTTAGCCATTCGAATACCCAACTCGGCAATCTCGACAAACCGAGGTGTTGCCGTAGAAAAAACCGTTATTCCGGCATCAATATTGCGAATAGCCTGAGTGTAGACCCCTGATTCAACGGTGCCTTGTGTTGCGATAACACCAACGCGGCGATTATGAGTTGCTCTGGCAGCAGCACGTGCTCCTGGCTCCACAACGCCAATAACAGGCACGTCAAAGATTCGCTGCGCCTCGTGCAAGCCAGCTGCTGTAGCGGTGTTGCAGGCAATCACAATCATCTTGACATGCTGGGAAACAAGCCAAGAACCAATTGCCCGAACAAAACTTTGAACTTCGCTCTGGTCACGAGGCCCATAAGGACAATGGAGCGTATCACCAAAATAGAGAATGCTTTCCTGCGGTAACGATTTTATTATTTCACGGGCAACTGTTAAGCCACCAAACCCTGAATCGAAAATTCCTATAGGCGCTTCGTCGCCCACCACGTATTGTCACCCTCTTCATAACCTTGCTTACAAGGCCTCTTGCACCATAGCAAAGTACAAAATCACTTATTTTGCCCTGACCCATACGCCCTTTGTGCGACAAAACCCGCTACAAAACAGCCGCTGCTGTGCACCTATAATGCCCTAGTTGTGGGTAATAACGCACACGCCCGTTGAAAGATTGTTGTAGAACCATTGCGCATCAGCGGTGGACAGATTGACACAACCGTGTGAGCCGTTGGTTTTATAGATGGCGCCGCCGAAATTACTACGCCATGTTGCATCGTGCAAGCCAATGCTGCTCTTAATAAAGGGCATCCAGTACTGGACCTTAGTTTGATATGAGATCTCACCAGTTGAAGTACGACCCGTTAATACGCAAGGACTCTGTTTGGAGTTCAGGTAATAAATTCCCGTTGGGGTACTGTGTCCAGCACTCACATTGCCGGTAACACACGGAGCTTCGTGCACCAAGTTATCGTTGGCATCATAATAGCGAACCATCTGCTGCGTTAAATCGACATCAACATAGGCTCCCCAATCACGCGCGCCAGCGCCTGAATATACATCAGCAGTCTGACTACAGGGTATGTCTACGGTCGTCTCGCCTTGTTCCACCGCATTAGTAATGCTCTCAGCCAAGGAACTGGTATCAACCTTCCAGCCATAAGATCCGCCCGAGGCAGTACAGCTCTTACCATCGGCGCGAGTCCACGTGCGCTCTGTGCCTACCGTATCCATACTGGATAGGTTCTTCTCATTAATCCAAGAAGCAAGAGCATCCTGGTTGAGCGAGGGCTCATATTCACTTGATAGCGTAACCAATTGAGCAAAGGTGGCTTTATCAATCGTAGTAACTTTGACAGACGTGTTTAAGGTAAGGGTAATATCGCCTTTAAACATGGAGCTCACCTTTTCAAGGGCCGCTTCCATACGCTCATCCGTGCTGAGTATGCTGGGCTTGATGAGATCATCGCTGGTAACTTCCACAGAGGTGATCATGTGCTTTACCGCTTCGTCAACCTTAGCAATTAATACTTCAGTATTAATTTGTGAACCATATACTTCGCTCTGGACAGCAAAAGCATCCGTGGCATCGTCATAAACAATCGCGGCATCCTCAGAAGGTGTTTGACCTGTATTAAACTCATCAATCGCAGCTGTCAGAGTTGCCGATAAAGCATCTGCATCATAGCTTGCCACTACCAAATCAGACACATCATGCTCATAAAACACTTCGAGTGGCCATTTAGCAGCTTCTTGGCGCATCGCAGCATCGGATGCAATTTGATTAGCGTCAATATCAATAACGGCTTCGCCCTTATTAAAGGTGTAAGTAAAACCTTCGCCTTCGATATCAAGCGCATAGTTTTCTGCCTGAGTCTGAATACTTGATGCCAAAGAATCACTGGGTTGCCACGAGAAATCTTCGTCATTCAAAACAGTGTGAGGGAAAAAGTGACTCGAGAAAAAGAATACCCCCGCACCATAAACTGCAAGCAAAACCACAATGACAATGCCAAATGCAATAAGTGCTCGTTTAACGCCCTTGTGTTTACTAGTTGTATCAGCATATGAAACAGTGTTATAAGCCGATGTAGATTCTACCTCGTTGGAAGCTTCTGCATCAGCAACATGCTGTGCTGACTCTACGGAAGAGTTATCCTTCTTCTTACCAAACATCGCCAATAATTCTTTCCTCTTCAAACAAACAAACTCTTGACAGTTTAACGCCTTTCGGCGCAATGCTGAAAAAGCTTAGCCTTTGTGCGCGCACGTGCACTAAAAAAACTCACGAATCAGCCAAAGGCAAAAGCGTCCTGTTAATGAGCATAGAAAAGATGAGCGTTTATCAGTACCTCCGTTGAACCAATAACTAGACCTCAGGATTTGCAATAACCAAAAGTGTTGAGAATCTTTGAGAAACAAGTAAGATTTAATCCGTTGCATGAAACAACCGCTGTGTTTGCAACTCATATGTTGAACAGCTGTTATGGTAATAATCTTGTACTTGCACTAAAGATTGAAGGGAGTATAGACATGACGTACCAAACGCATAGCGCCTATACTCTTCATGGCTTCTCTTCTTTAGATTGTTCTTCTTGTTGCAAGTACAACATGCGTTTTCATCGAATGTACAACCATCTTGCGTAACCATCCCCTTCTGAAGCGCTCATCTGCGCACAAAGGAGCCCAAAGGGACCTTTGATCGATTTTCAGCGGCAGCACACGTAAGATGGATTTTTTTCAGTGATCAGGCTATCAAGCCCCCACCATAGAAACAAGAAAGGATCTCTTATGTCAAAAACCCTATCCAAGAAAGCAGCACTTGCTCTTGTAGCTGGCATCTTTGCCTTTGCGCTAGCAGCACTTGCACTAACCGGCTGCTCTTCTAACTCTTCGGAAGGATCCGATGAAGCAACGAGCTCGGATGACACCACAATTACCGTTGCTGCTGTGCCTACTCCTCATGGCGAAATCCTCAATGATGTTGTTGCTCCTCTCTTGAAAGAAAAGGGTTACACCTTAGAGGTTAAAGAGTTCACCGATTACGTCCAGCCCAATACCGTAACTGAAGAGGGCGAGGTTGACGCAAACTACTTCCAACATGGCCCTTATCTGGAAAACTTCAATGAAGAACAGGGCACTCACTTAGTATCGGTTGCGGCAGTTCATTTTGAGCCAATGGCTATCTTCCCTGGTAAGACCACTTCTCTTGATGATCTGGCAGAAGGTGCTGTTGTAGCTGTTCCTAACGACGCTACCAACGAGGCTCGTGCCCTGCTGCTGTTAGAAGCAGCTGGTTTGATCGAAGTTGACGACGAAGCAGGCATTACTGCTACCACCAACGACATCACCTCTAACCCGCTCAATCTTAAGTTTGAAGAGCTCGAAGCCGCAAACGTACCGAACGTTCTTGAAGATGTTGACATCGCTGTTATCAATGGCAACTACGCTCTTGAAGCAGGTCTGAGTGTAAGCAAGGATGCCCTTCAGGTTGAAGCTGAAGACTCTGAGGCCGCTGAAACTTACGCAAATCTGCTGGTAGTTAAGGAAGGCAACGAAGATTCTGACAAGATCAAGGCTCTCGCTGAGGCATTGAACTCCGATGAGGTTCGCGATTACATCAACAACACGTATGAAGGCTCAGTACTGCCAGTATTCTAAGCATTGCCGCAAGCCTGAACACACGACTATTTGAAGCACACGCTTTAAAACTAATAAAGCCCCTAAGAGTAAGTTCTTGGGGGCTTTTTTAATGAGCTGCTCTTCTCGAGCACATAAGCACAGCGCCCCTTAAGGGGCGCAAACCTGAAACGTGCCTGCGGGTTTGACTTTAAGAAGAAAGGTTAAAACATCGGTGCGAAACGCTCTTGAGTCAAAGGCACCCCTCTCTGCGCCTGTGATATTCTGCCGCATCTTGGCAAAGCAAATCCAAGCACCTTAAAGATAAAAGCAAGACAAATGAAAAACGGCCGCCAATGCAAAATCGACGACCGTATTAATAGGTGGTGGAGGCGCGGAGAATCGAACTCCGGTCCATACTAAACCATCAGCGAAGCACTACAAGCTTAGTCAATGTTAAAGATTCGAGTACTCCCAACTCATTGACAAGCCACAGAGCACCCTAGCGGGTTCAATCTTATTCTTGATCATACCAGCTACGTATCAAGAAGCATTCCTCTTAAAATAATACCACCCCGAAAGCGAGGAAAACCCTCGGTTAGGCACCTCGAGCTGCGATTAAGCAGCGAGAGCGAGGTTGTTATTGTAAGATTTGCCAATTAACTTGACGGTACCCCTGTTTAACGTGGCGAGGAGACCACGACCTGCTCTTCGAATCCGACTTACCATGTCGAAACCAGTCGCCCCCATAGGCTATGCTTTTGTAAAAGTACATGCAGACATAAAACGTCTTACAGGAAGCTTTATTGTACTCACACCTTGCTCGCTGTCAAATGCAAACACAACACAAAAAACGACCCGCTTGAAGTAAGCCAGCCTCCCCTGCCTGTAAAGCACACAGGGGAAGTGGTTTCAAGCGAGCCGTTTATACAGCTTCTTATGAAGGATGCTTACTTATCAGCCAAAGCAGCCTGAGCAGCAGCCAAACGAGCAAGCGGAACACGATACGGTGAGCAGCTTACATAATCAAGGCCGATGCCGTAGAACGTCTTGACAGAGTCAGGATCGCCACCATGCTCGCCGCAGACGCCGCATACCAGGTTTGGATTGCCCTGGTGACCCAGCGTAACGCCCATGTTGACCAGCTTAGCAACGCCAGGATCGACCGTTGCGAAGGGGTTATAGGGCAAAATACGCTCTGCCAAATACTGAGGAATGAACTCAGCCTCTACGTCGTCGCGAGAGAAGCCAAACGTGGTCTGCGTCAGGTCGTTGGTGCCAAAGCTGAAGAAGTCAGCCTGGGTAGCAATCTCATCAGCAACAACAGCAGCACGAGGAAGCTCGATCATGGTACCAATCGGAATCTCGAGCTTAACACCCTGCTCGGCCTCAACCTCTGCAATGGTTTGCTCGGCAAGTTTGCGCAACTTTTCAAGCTCAGGAACAACCGATACCAGCGGAATCATGATTTCAGGCTTAGGATCAAGGCCTTCCTTCTTCAATTCAGCAGCAGCTGTTGCGATAGCACGCACCTGCATGGTAGGCAGAACCGGATACTTGATAGACAAGCGGCAGCCACGTAAACCAAGCATGGGGTTAGCTTCGACCATGCCATCGATCTTTTCGAGCAAAGCACGCTTCTTTTCGATAACAGCAGCATCGCCACCGGTTGCTTCAAGCTTGGCGATTTCAACATCCAAGGCACGAGGATCATCCAAGAACTCATGCAGTGGAGGATCGAGCAAGCGAACAATAACAGGCAGACCATCCATAGCGCGGAAGATGCCCAAGAAATCGCCCGTTTGTGCCTTGTACAAATCGGCTACCGCCTGCTCGCGAACAGCTTCATCCTCATTCAAAATGAAGGTTTGAATGATCTGCTTGCGATCGCCCAAGAACATATGCTCGGTACGGCACAAACCAATGCCCTGAGCACCGAACTTGCGAGCCAACTCAGCATCCTCAGGATTATCGGCGTTAGCGCGAACACCCATCGTGCGGAACTCATCTGCCCACTCAAGAATGGTATCAAGGTCGCCGGCCAGCTCGGGCTGAACCAGCTCAACAGCACCCAGTACCACAATACCCGTGGTGCCATCAAGAGAGATAAGATCGCCTTCCTTGATAACAATATCGGTGCCAACAATAGCTGCCTGCTTGGCCTCGGCATCAATCTTGAGGGTATCAACACCGCATACACATGGAGCGCCCATGCCGCGAGCAATAACAGCAGCGTGAGAAGTTTTACCACCATGCGAAGTCAAAATACCCTCGGCGGCAATCATGCCAGCCAAATCGTCGGGCGTGGTTTCCCAACGGACCAAAACGGTCTTGCGGCCTTCCTTGGAGGCCTCAACAGCAGCCTCAGCAGAAAAGACCGCTTCGCCCACAGCAGCGCCAGGGCTTGCATTTAAGCCACGAGCAACCACATCGTAATCGGCCTTAGCGTCAAACTGAGGATGCAGCAATTGATCCAACTGCTCGGGATCAACACGCTGAACAGCCTCTTCTTTGGTGATGAGGCCTTCCTTTTCCATCTCGATAGCAATGCGCAAAGCAGCAGCAGCGGTACGCTTACCAACGCGCGTTTGAAGCATCCACAACTTGCCCTGCTCAATCGTGAACTCGATATCGCACATATCGCGGAAGTGATTCTCAAGGATGGTAAATACCTCTTCGAGCTCGCGTCCGGCCTCTTCCAAGCCTTCAACGTTCTTCAAATCAGCGATGGGGCTGGTGTTACGAATGCCAGCTACAACATCCTCGCCCTGAGCGTTGACCAGATAGTCACCATAGAACTCTTTCTCGCCATTAGCAGGATTACGGGTGAAGGCAACACCAGTTGCAGACGTATTGCCCTTATTACCAAAAATCATCGACTGTACGTTAACGGCAGTACCCAGATCATCGGAGATCTTGTTCTGCTTGCGGAACAGAATAGCGCGCGGGTTATTCCAGCTGCCAAATACTGCCTCAATAGCAAGCTGCAGTTGTACGTCGGGGCTTTGCGGGAAGGCAACGGCGCCATCAACCACCAATGAAGGATATTCCTCAGCAGAAACATTCTCAGAGAAGATTGCCTTAAACTCGCCAACGAGCTCTTCCAAATCGGCGGCATTGAGATCAGTATCGCTTTCAACATTGCGATCGCGCTTCATAATGTTGATGGCGTTTTCAAACAAATCTCCATCGAGGCCCATAACAACATTAGAAAACATCTGAATGAAACGACGATACGAATCCCATGCAAAACGAGGATTCTCAGTTTGCTTGATCAAGCCGTGAATAGACCGATCGTTCAAACCCAGATTCAGAACGGTGTCCATCATGCCCGGCATAGACATAGGAGCACCAGAACGAACAGAAACCAACAGGGGATCTTCAGCATCGCCAATCTTTTTACCAATGCGAGCCTCAAGATCTACACGATACTCCTGAATGGTGTCAAGAACACCCTCAGGCCATGTGTTGTTGGAGTTTGCATACTCCATACATGTCTGACAGGAAATCGTAAATCCCGGAGGCACCGGAAGACCGATGTTGGCCATCTCGGCAAGGTTTGCGCCCTTGCCACCAAGGATAGCCTTCATGTTGGTGTTACCCTCGGTAACGTTGTTCCCATTTGCGTCTTTGCCAAAAGCATAGACGCGCTTAACTTGGTCAGTCACCTTGTTCTCCTTAGACTAAACTTATCTGCAAATTCCGCCTCTATGGAAAGATCATCCAAAGACCGACGGATGAGCACTTTCATGATACCTCAAAATCTCTTGGGCTGTTTCCTCAATCGCTCTGTTGTCGGTACGAATCACGATACATCCTAATTTGCGCATGAACGCGCGCGCTTGCTCCAGATCTTGATACACGCACTCCAAATCGGCGTATGAGGCAGCTATCTGGCTTGCATTGCCCAAACGCCGCTTGCGAATATCGGCCAGAACTTCAGGCGAGATAATAAGACCAAACAAACGCTGAGGATCGACATCATAAAGCTCTTTAGGAGGTGTGGTTTGCAAATCGAGAGGCACGTTGGCCACTTTGTAGCCCAGCTGAGATAGATAGATCGAAAGCGGCGTTTTTGAAGAGCGCGAAACGCCCACCAAAACAATATCGGCCTCAGTTAAATCTTGAGGATTGCGCCCATCATCATGAGAAATGGTAAACTCCATGGCTTGGATGCGGCGAAAATAATGATCGTTGACCAAGTGAAGTCGCCCTGGTTTAGTTGATGGCTTACGACCCGTTGCCTGCGCAAGAGCATCGAGAGCATCACTCATAAGATCGACTCCGATAATCAAATCATCATGCTCTTGAACATACGTCTCCATGCAGGCTCTCATATGCGGGTTGACCAGCGTATAGAATAAAACAAGAGGATATATTCCCCGCTGCCGATGGAGCTCTACATGCTCGTCAAGTTGTTCCACCATAGTTTCGCATGAAGTAACCCGCGGCAAGACTTCAATCGCAGAATCATAGCTGTCGTAACAGGCAGCAGCCGCACGGGCAATGCTGCGAGCTGTTGCACCCGTTGCATCACTTACCACATGAATGGTTGGTATGTTTTCAGAAGCGGTTCCTTGTACAATCCACGGTTGCATTGCCATACTTGCTCCCTTGTCTCAAAGAATGCCTCAGAAGTCGGCATAGGTCAAAGTGTACGCCTTATAAAAAGAAAGTGCCCCTCGACAGATCGAAGGGCACAAGCAGCGCTTCTATTTATTCAACACTGCAAAATCGGCAACGCGGGCAAAAACGCCCACGAAACGATTGAGCAGCTTCATACGATTTACTCGTATAGCAGGATCATCATCCATAACTAAAACGCCTTCAAAGAAGCTATCGATGGGTACGCGCAACCGTGCAAGGTCGGCCAATGCAGCAGCATAATCGTTCGCTGAAAGCGCTTGACTTACGCCTGCTTCGGCCTGATCAATGGCCTCCAACAAAGCTTGCTCTACTTCGTTGAGCGTGGACGTATCAACCTCAACGCCTGCCTTAGCATCACGCAAATTGTTCGCACGCGCAAAAGCAATGGCCAGATTATCAAAGGTTTCACGCTCTTGCCCGCGCGCTTTCTCAAGCGCCTGTACGCGCTTTACGCACTCAGTTGGCTCCTGCACGCCTACCGCCAATACCGCTTCAACGGCATCGGAACTGTTACCTGCATCGCGAAGCATTACTTTGGTGCGGGTGATAAAGAAATCGATCACCTGCTGACGCACCTCAGCGATATCAAACTCTAGGCCATCTTCCTGATAAATCGCCAAAGCTGCATCGATGGCGCTCACTAAAGAAATACGTAAGGGGCTGCCATGCGCTTCGTCGAGCAAAATGCTTACAATGCCTAGTGCACTACGACGCAAAGCAAACGGATCAGACGAGCCGGTAGGCCCTTGCCCCACAGCAAACAAACCACAAATGGTATCGAGTTTGTCGGCCACTGCCACTACTTGGCTTGGCGCTTCAGCTGGTGGCTCGTCGCCCGAAAAACGAGGACGATAATGGTCGGCAATAGCCTGAGCCACCTGCTCATCCTCCCCTGAAGCCGCCGCATAGTAGCAGCCCATGATGCCCTGAACGCTCGTGAACTCAACAACTGCCTCGGTTACTAAATCAGCCTTGCACAAATAGGCAGCCCGTACGGCGTTTTCTGCCTCGGCTTTTGCCAGACCAGCATCAGCAACAAGATGCTTGGCCAAACGAACAAGGCGATTGGTTTTTGCAAGCATGGTACCCAGTTTTTCTTGGAATACCACCTCGGAGAGCTTTTCAACATATGATTCGAGGGGATGTTTTAAATCCTCATCGTAGAAGAACTTAGCATCAAACAGGCGGGCACGCACCACGCGCTCATTGCCATCGATAATGGTAGCGGCGCAATCAGGATCTCCGTTAGAAACAACAAGGAAGTGATTGGTAAGCTTTCCTTTTGCATCATAAAGCGGGAAGTAACGCTGATGCATGAGCATAGCGTCAACGATAATCTCTTCAGGAACAGCCAAAAACTCCTCGTCAAAAATGCCCTCCAACACCGTTGGGTACTCGGCAAGATTGGTAACTTCAGTCAGGGTTTTGGCTGGTAGCTGGGCAACCAAACCGGTTCTTTGCTCAACCGCTGCCACGCCAGCGCGAATAAGACTTTCACGCTCGCGTGCGCTCGGAACCACTTTGGCCTGGCGAACAACATCAATCAGATCATCGGCACAAGCTACCCCATGAAACCCGGGCGCCAAAAAACGATGCCCACATGTTTTATTGCTTGTTGAAAGGCCGGCATACTGATATGGGATAATATCCGAGCCAAATAAGGCTACCAGCCAGCGCACTGGGCGAGAGAACCACTCACTCTGCGTACCCCAACGCTGAGACTTTGGCCACGAAATGCCATGAATTATGCCATCAAGCACCTGCGGAAGAAGACTGGCTACTTGCACCGATGGAGTTTCTACCCGCGCATACACGTAGCCATCTTCTACAACCAAATCGCTTGCATCAAGACCTTTGCCGCGTGCAAACCCTTGAGCTGCCTTGGTGGGTGCGCCCGAATCATCAAAGGCTATTTTTGCCGAAGGGCCTTTAAACACTTCGGATTTGGCTTCAGTTGCCTGAGGGATATCGCGCGCAATAACAATAAGGCGACGGGGCGAATCAAATATCTCAACTTCGCCGTGTGGGATAGCGGCTTGATCCAATAAAGAAGGAGCAAGGCTTGCCAACTGAGCGGTAGCACCTTTTAAATCAAATGCGGGAATCTCTTCAACGCCAATTTCAAAAGCAAGAGTTGCCGTTTCCATGTGCTACTCCCCTTCCTTTGCCACTTCAATGCCAACAACTTGCTCTAAATACGAAGCACAGCAGGCCTTGGCAATAGTACGCACACGCAATATGTAGCCCATACGTTGCGTTGCGCTGATAACACCGCGCGCATCAAGCAAGTTAAAAGCATGCGAGCACTTCAAAACATAGTCGTATGCCGGAAGCGGAAGACCCTTCTCTAACGTGCGCAAACACTCAGCCTCGTAGCGATCAAATTCCCCGAAGAGTAAATCGGTATCGGCTACTTCAAAGTTATAAGTTGAAAACTCCCGTTCGTTTTCAAGAAATACATCGCCATAGGTAAACACCGAGCCATCGGCTCCGCGCGCCCATACCAAATCGTAAACCGAATCAACGCCTTGCATGTACATAGCCAAGCGCTCGAGACCATACGTTATCTCTGATGGAACAGGATTGCACTCAAAACCCCCCAC
>CAZDCX010000005.1:4755-34506 GCA_964504115.1 uncultured Cryptobacterium sp. | reverse complement strand
GGCTGCACGTATGCTGTTTTCCAAGCATCGGGGCCAAGGCTTCGAAGCGTAGTTGCCGTGTGGAACGTGCCCGCTCCCACTTCGTTATCGTAAGGTTGTAAGATCACGCATCCTAAATCAGCCCAATAGCGCTGCAGACGCAAAATCATGTCCTGAAAGGTTAATACCTGGGAAGAAGACATAGCACCTTCCTCGGTTTCACACTGAGTCATACTGCTCCTCATCCAATAAAGAGATACTATAAAACGCCGATATGGTTAATCGGCCAATACACTACTAAAGCTTTGCCGAACACCGTGCTAATATCGACCGCGCCAAAGTAACGCGAGTCTGACGAATTTTCACGATTATCGCCCATCACCCACACGTGCCCCTGAGGGACTGTATAGGGATAGCTTAAAGAAACATTACCAGCAGTGGTTTTTAAGGGATACGAGGCCCCAACAACGTAAGGCTCCTGCTGAGCCACCCCATCGACATATACAACCCCGCCAACGTAATTGACCGTTTGACCTTCGGTGGCAATAACGCGCTTAATTAATACGCGTGAGGGAATTTGAGGATCAGAAAAGACAACGATATCTCCCGGTTGGGGTTGCGAGAAATGGTAGCTTACCTTTTCGGCAAATACCATATCGCCTGTCATGATCGTGTCTTCCATTGAAGCAGAGGGAACCTCGAAGGGCTCTATCACATAAGAACGGATGCCCCATGCCGCAACCAGCACGAGCGCAACCGTAATGACTAAGCTGAAGAACCGCCGCATGATACCAGGTTGTCGAGCACTAGCGTGCCGTCCAGAATCCAATCCTCTCCCTTTCCTTAGTGGGTGTACTTAGCATAATGCTCCCATAATAAAACAAGTTAAGAGGGCGTATCACCTTTGGTTAAAGAATTCAGGAAATCTTTCTCCGCTTGCGAGAGGTTTGCATGCGCCAGCAAATCAGGGCGGCGCTGGTAGGTACGCACCAGGCTCTGCTTGCGGCGCCACTTTGCAATGTTAGCGTGGTGGCCAGAAAGCAGCACCTCAGGCACCTCCATACCGCGAAACACCGCAGGGCGCGTGTACTGCGGGTACTCGAGCAAGCCATCATAAAAGCTCTCATCAACGGCACTGCCCTCATCGCCCAATACCCCATCGATGCGCCGTACCACAGCATCGATAACAACCATGGAAGCAAGCTCTCCGCTGGTCAGAACATAATCGCCAATAGAGATAACCTTATCGGCGAGCTCATATGCACGCTCATCAATGCCTTCGTAGTGCCCACAAATGAAAAATAGATGAGGCTGACGGGCTAGCTCGAGAGTAAGAGCCTCGTTGAATACCTCACCTGTTGGCGAAAGAAAAATGACATACGGGCGTTGCTCTGCGCGAGCAAACAACTCATCGGTAGCCTCAAAAATTGGGTCGCACTTCATAACAAGGCCCTGACCTCCGCCATAGGGCTCATCATCGGTTGTACGATGTTTGTCGTGAGTCCAGTTGCGCAAATCATGCGCGGTAAAATCAAGATAGCCTTTTTCTTGGGCAATACGCATCATGGATTCGTTCATGATGGAGTCGTAGCACTGGGGAAATACTGAGAGTGTTTCGATCTTCATGCCTTAGAGCTCCAATATACCCTCAGGCAGGCGCAGAGTAAGTAACAAAGCGTCTTCATCGATATCGCATACAAACTCATCAACTAAGGGAATGAGATATTCAGTCGATTGATCGGAGAAGGCCGCGTTTTCGCTCGTGCCTGCACTCATGCCGCCTTGGCAAGCATAAGAATCAAGAGGTTTAACTACAAGAAGAGGGTGTGCCGGGTTTTCTTCAACCCGTACAACCTGCCCTACCGTGCCATAGGCCTGATCAACCACGGTATAACCCACCAGAGAGTGCTTATCTTGAAATGCCTCTGCTGGAACATCACTGCGACGAACTAAGCAACTATGACCTACTAACTGCTCGCTTATCTCGCGCGACGTTATACCCTCGAAGTACACAACAAGGCGATTGTCGTGCGTTTGACTTATGCTTGCAACCCGTGCAGAGCGTGGCACGCGCAAAACGGGCGGCACAAAGGTAACCTCAAGCCCCTCAGTAAGCAAAAAAGGAAGACCTTTCGTTGCTTTAACGAAAAGCCCTCCTTCAGCATCTTTAGCTTTCAGCAGAACAGCGATATTCGCCCAACGCTCCATACGGCTTGCAAAACCTTAATCGTCGATGAGCTCGACCTCAATAGAAAACCCGCTGCGTGAACCAGCAGCCCGGCACAAGGTACGAACAGCTTTGATAACGCGGCCCTGACGCCCAATAACCTTGCCAGCATCGCTTGCGTCAACACGAATCTCAACAAGCAAGCTACCTTCCTCAGGTTCGCTTGAATAGATTTCGAGCGCATCGGGATTATCGACCAAAGGCAGAACGAGCGACCGTACCAACTGGGGAATATCTTCGCGGGGATCCGCCATTATTTAACCGTTCTGACGCTGAGCCTCAACGAGGCGTGCAACGGTATCGGTTGGCTGAGCGCCCTTAGCAACCCAAGCATCAACCTTTTCCAGATCGATTTTTACTGCTGCTGGAGTGGTGCAGGGATTATAAGAACCAACCTGCTCAATATAGCGACCATCGCGGCGAGCGCGGGCATCAGCTACAACAATACGATAATAAGGTGCCTTTTTAGCGCCGTGACGGGCGAGGCGGATTTTTACTGCCATTGAGTTGTACTCCTTCTATCTTTTCTGGCGACCGTTGGTCGCTTGACTAACGACCGATGGTCGCAAAACAGCGATTAATGATATTACCCCTTAAACGCAGAATCATCAAGACCGCCCATCATCTCTTGCATCTTCTTCACATCGGCCATAGAAAGCCCGCCCATGTTGGGCACGGCGCGACGCTTGCTCTTTTTACGCTTACCCTTTTTACTTTTGCGATTACTAGTTGCCTGGCCATCGGCCACCATAAGCTGCCGGGTGAGTTTCTTTGTTTCATTAAATTGCTTCAAAAGACGGTTAACCTGAAACACCTGCACGCCAGCGCCTGCAGCCACACGCGCCTTGCGCGATCCATTCAGAACTTCAGGATGCTCGCGCTCGTGTTTGGTCATAGAGTTGATAATAACAACCATCTCATCGAGGGCCTTTTCGTTAACTTGGCCTTCACGCATGGCTTTGTCGCCACCAGGCAAAGCGCTGAGCAATTTTTGAACGCCGCCCATTTTGCCAATTTGCTTTTGCATCATGAGAAAGTCGTTTAAGTTAAGGCGGCCGCGCGCCATACGCTCGGCTTCTTCTTCAGCAACCTCTTCGGCCTTAATACGCGAAGCAGACTCGATAATGCTAACCACATCGCCCATACCCAAAATGCGCTTTGCCATGCGCTCGGGATGGAACAGCTCCAAGGAATCGGGCTTTTCGCCCGATGAGATAAATGCGATCGGTTTGCCGGTGACCTGCTTAATGGAAAGAGCACCGCCACCACGAGCATCGCCATCCATCTTCGACATAATAACGCCGTCAAAATCTACGCGCTCGGCAAAAGCTTGGGCTACATTTACCGCATCTTGGCCGGTCATGGCATCGACAACCATAAATATTTGCTCGGGCTCTACAGCGGCCTTGATAGCCTCAGCTTCAGCCATCATCTCTTCATCAACGTGTAAACGGCCAGCCGTGTCGACGATCACTACATCGCGCAGAGAATCAATGGCATCGCGTACACCCTGTTTGGCGATTTCAACAGGATCTTTGCTATCTGAGCGATATACACGCACACCGATTTCGTTACCGAGCGTTTCAAGCTGATCGGCAGCAGCAGGGCGATAGACGTCACAAGCAACCAATAAGGGGTTGTGGCTTTTTTCCTTGAGGCGGTAAGCTAACTTCGCAGCTGCGGTGGTTTTACCAGAGCCTTGTAAACCAACCAACATAATTACGTTGGGAATACGACTTGAAAGACGCAGCTCGGCATCATCGCGCCCTAATAACTCGGTTAACTCATCAAGTACGATTTTGACAACATTTTGTGCAGGGGTAAGCGAATCCATGACCTCCGCCGTAAGGCAGCGCTCTTTGGTGCGCTTAATAAACGCCTTGACCACCTTGAAGTTAACATCAGCTTCAAGGAGCGCCATGCGAATCTCACGCATAGCAGCGTCGATATCTTCTTCCGTTAAACGACCCTTGCTTCGCAGGCCGGTAAAAATGGATTGAAGTTTATCAGAGAGGTTATCGAACATCGGTCATATCTCCTATCAAGGCACGGGCAAACTCATGCGCATCAAAATCTTGCAGATCGTCCACGCCTTCGCCCACACCAATTTTGTACAAAGGCAGCTCCAACTCATGAGAGATTGCCAAAGCAATACCGCCTTTTGCTGTGCCATCCAACTTGGTAACAATAAGGCCATCCAACTCGAGCGCTTTGTTGAACTCGCGCGCTTGCTGCAAGCCATTTTGCCCTGTTGTTGCATCGATAACCAAAATGGTAGCAACGGGCATATTCGAGCGCTTACGAACTACCTTGACCACTTTTTGCAACTCGCGCATCAGATCATCGGAGGTATGAAGACGCCCTGCGGTATCGATGAGCACCAGATCAGACGAGGATTTTTCGGCCTGTTCAATAGTTTCATAGCACACGCTTGCCGGATCGCTTCCGCGCTCACGGCTCACAATGGGTACATCGGCGCGGCTAGCCCATACCTGAAGCTGTTCAATGGCGGCAGCACGAAACGTATCGGCACCGCCTAACAAAACTTTGCGGCCCTGGGCATGCGCGGCGGCAGCTATTTTCCCTGTTGTAGTGGTTTTACCCGACCCATTGACACCCACAAAGAGCACCAATTGGGGGCTTTGATCAAAAATGTCAGCGTCGGCCTCGGTAAACGTAGCAGCCATCTGATCGGTAAGCATATCAAAAACAGCATAGGCATCAGGCAGTGCTTTGCGTGTTGCTTGGTCGCGGAGTTGTTCGATTATTTCATCGGCAGCAGAAGCACCAATGTCAGCCAAAATGAGGGTTTCTTCGAGCGTTTCCCAAAACTCTTCATCAACCTTAGGACCGCGATCAAGCAGAATATTCATCTGCTCCTTGAGACGTGTACGCGATCTGGACAGACCCTCATTAATCTTATCGAAGAAGCCCATTTAACCCTCCTTGCGCATGGCGTTATCGAGCTTTTGGCTAATAACCTTGGTAACACCATCAGCCTGCATAGACACACCGTATAGTATATCGGCTGATTCCATAGTACGGCGCTGATGAGTAATCATAATGAATTGAGTGGTATCACGAATCGTGTCAAGATAAGCCAGCAAACGCCTCAGATTGGTATCGTCAAGAGCTGCTTCAACCTCATCTAAGATGTAAAACGGCGTCTGGCGAATACGATATACCGCAAACAAAAGCGCCATGGCTGTCATAGACTTTTCGCCACCAGAGAGCAGTGACATCTTTTTCACGCGCTTACCAACAGGCTGCGCATTGACATCAATGCCGGTAGTTTCCAAATTATCAGGATCAACAAACGATAAATGAGCATGTCCTCCCGGGAACAACGTAGAGAATATCTCGGAGAAGTTATCGTTTACCTGATTGAAGGTTCGTTCAAAATCATCGCGCATGCGATCGTCAATAACACCAACAATGCGCGAAAGAGCCCGGCGAGCAACGCGCATATCTTCCAATTGCGCAGATAAATATTCATAACGCTCACTGACCTGCTGAAATTCTTCGGCAGCATCAGGATTGATGGTTCCCATATTCTTGATGCGCCGCTCAAGCGCTTGCTTGCGCTGCTCAACTTCAGCCCGATTCTCAAGCGGTTCTCGTTTCAGAGCAGTCTCAAGCGATGTGGCGCATTCTTCCACAATCACCTTGATGCCGTTTTCGACCTGAACTTCCAGGCGCCCCTTCTCAATGCGAATTTCATTGAGGGAAGCGGTAAGATGTTCAGACTCCTCTCGCACCATGCGGCTCTTCTGGGTAGCCTGGGCGATGCGATCGTGGAGCTCGCGAGCTTGGTGTTGTGCGGCATGCGATTCGTTTTCAAGGCGAGCAGCAATACTGCCAAGCTTGCCAGCGAGCACCCGCATAACCTCGGCAAGGGTATCGGCACGCTGCACAGACCCACGTGCAATAACACTACGAGTTTGCGCCTGCTCGTCATGCTGGGAAGCGGAATTGATTTCTTGCTCGCGCGTAGTAACCATACGCTCGGTATACGATAAACGCTCAGACAAGCGCGCCACTTCTAATCGCGCTTCGCTTACCTTATCGGAAAGGGTAACGATTTCCTTTTGTACCGGCGATAAGGACTGCTCGATTGCGGCAGTCTCTTCCTTATTGAGCGTGAGCTCAGCTTGTACCTGAGCTAAATCGCGCGCAAGACTATCGGCATCAGGCTGCGCTTTTTCAAGAAACTCTTGGTTTTCCTGCTGCTCGGCTATCAGATGCTGATGTTCGCTCTCGAGTGCTTTGTACTGCCTTTGGGCGTGCTGAACTTCGCTTTGCAGCCCGTGATACTCACCTTTTATGTGGGCAAGCTGCTCCGAGTATTTGAGTGCCTCGGTTTGGGCAAGACGAAGCGCCTCTTCGCTTTTGTCGTCTTCTTGCTGAGCGTTTTGATACTGCAGCTGACAAGCTTCTTCATGCTCGCGGGCACGCCGTAGCGCACGTCGACGCGCAAGAGCGCTGTTTTGTTTATCGGTATCAGAGAGCCGGCGGACGACCGCCTTGCCCTCAGAGCTCAGAACGCAGCCAGTGCGCGTTACCACACGCACAGAAGGTAATGACATCGGTAGCTCTTGCTTCGAAGAAGCCTGATTGTCTGGCGAGCTCTTTATGCCTGCTTGTTGCTGCTGCAGCGCGCGACATACACGGCGCGCCTGATCGAGGTTATCGGCAACATAGACATTGCCCAAGAGCGCCTCTAAATGAGGGCGGTAAGGCTCCTTGATTTCAATGTGCTCCAACAACCGCGAGCACCCCAAAATCGTAGCTGGATATGCCCTTGACGCTTGATCTTGCGCGCCCACCAGCGCCATGCGACCAACTTCGCTACCATGTAAGGCCTGATCAAGGAGCGTTTCAAAAAGGCTCTCGTCACCTGCAAGAACTGCATAAAGATCGTCATCGAGCACCGATTCAATCAGGGCTTCATAGCCCTCAGGAACTTGCATGGCATGCGTGAGTAACGCTAAACGATCGCTATTCTTTTGAACCGCGGGAAGCGTTGCGGAAAGAATAGGATTGGACGACTCGCTTGCCCGCTCCAACTCCTCTAAGGCAGAGCGCTCCGCCGTAGCTTGAGTAAGAGCGCTACGCGCCGTGTCCAAAGCATCACGAGCCTGCGCACGCTGAGCAGTAAGACGATTGCGGGCATCGCGGGCAGAGAGCTCTTGTGCAGAGAGCTCTTGCATACGCCCTTCAAACTCTTGGGCCTGTTGCTCGGCAGCATCTAAGCGTTGCTTGGCTGTTGCAAGACGCTGCGTTGTATCTTCGATCTGGGAGCTGATAACAGTTGCGCGTGCTCGCTTATCGGCTAAATTATTGCGCAAAGCATCCTGAGAAGCCTGAATGGTTTCCTGCTTATGTATAAAACTGCGCTGCTGGGCTGAAAGCGTATCAAGGCTTCGGCGCAGATCCTTTCGACGCCCCACACATTCGCGATACTGCTTTTCTAACTCAGCGCTTCGCTTATTGGCCGCGCTGTGAGCCACGCGAGCATCCTGCAGAGCGCTGCGCGCTTGCACTAATTCCTGCTCAGCACTTGATGCACGCTGCCTGCCTTGTTCAAGCGACTGTTCAAGACGTGCGGCTTCCGCCTGATAGCCCGAGCTTTTTTCGCTGAAAAGCAAGGCTGTTGAAGAAAGGCGCTCGCATAAGGTTTGTACTCTTTGGACGCTGCGCTGCATCCCTTGGCTTGTGCTATCACGCTGCTGCAAGTGCTGCTGCAAATCGTCCAGATAGGCTTCGACGGCTTCGAGGCGCTGACGCACCGCGGCATCTTGCTGCGATAAATCAGCCTCTTGCGCTATGGCTTCGTTCCAGCGATCTTGCAAAAGACGGATGTCTGATACCGCTAGATCAAGACGTATTTCAGCCAGCTCGGCCGAAAGCTTTTGGTAGGATTGAGCCTTTTTTGCCTTACGTTCTAAAGGTTTTAATTGCCGTTCAACCTCGGAGGCTATATCGTTGACGCGCGCAAGGTGATTATCCATTTGAGCAAGCTTACGCTCACTTTTTGCCTTGCGCTCTTTATGCTTTAAAATGCCTGCCGCTTCTTCAATAAGCGCGCGACGATCTTCTGGCTTCGATGAAAGGACCGAATCCAAATTACCTTGAGAAATAATAGAATTGGTGCCCGTGCCCAAACCGGAATCATGCAGTACGTCCAGCACGTCCATACGGCGCACAATAGTTCCGTTGATTAAGTATTCGCTTTCGCCGCTGCGATACATGCGTCGCCCAATTGAGACTTCAGCAAAGTCAACGGGCAAAGTGCCATCGCTATTATCAAGCAGAAGTTCCACTTCCGCCACAGAAACGGGCTTGCGTGCAGATGAGCCCGAAAAGATAACATCTTCCATTGATTGCCCGCGCAAGTTTTTTGCATTGCGCTCGCCAAGTACCCACAATACCGCATCAGAAATGTTTGATTTGCCCGATCCATTAGGGCCAACCACAGCAGCAACGCCCGGCTCAAACCTCATAACCGTACGATCGGCGAAGGATTTAAAACCCTTCAAAGTCAACGACTTGAGATACACCGATTCCCCTTTACTTGCACCAAATGATTACTACTGCTTTTTTTGCTTGCGCGCACGTTGCTCGGCCTGACGAAGAGCCTTTTCCTCAGCTTTGGCGGCCTTCACCGCAGCACGGGCATCGGCTTTGCGCTTCTTGACCTTAGAATCCTTTGCTTCAAAAAAGGAGCTCAACACTTCAAGCGCAGACTTAGCCGCTTGGCTCTCAGATTCTTTTTTGGTGCGGCCAACACCTTTAGCGATTGATTGCACCCCAACAAAAACCTGTGTTACAAAGGTGCGATCGTGCGGCGGGCCTTGGGTCTCAACCAAACGATAGGTGGGAGTAATGCCATCTTCCTGCAGACGCTCTTGCAAGACGCTCTTAGGGTTTTCAGGCTCTTTGGCCATATCGGCATCCATTTTTACTACCAGGGTGCGCTTAACAAAATCAACCGCAGCTCCAAGGCCCCCATCCAAATAGAGCGCCGCAACAAGTGACTCATAAACATTCTCAAGCGCCGAATGCAAACCGCGTCGCCCCGTGCCACGCTCTGAAGAACCAAATACGATAACGTCGGCCAAGCCCAGCTCCTCGGCTGTTTTAGCCAACGACGAGCCCGATACAAGCGAAACTTTGATGCGGGTAAGGCCACCCTCGTCAAGAGTAGGATACTCATTAAAGGCACAATAGGACACGATAGCGCCCAAAATGCTATCGCCAAGAAACTCAAGACGCTCATACGAATCGCTGATAGAGTGACCTTCAGCCGCCGAAGGATGGGTAAGGGCAGCCAATAATAACAAACGGTCCTCAAAGGAATACCCGAGAATTTCTTCGGCCCTATCAAGGCGTTGAGTATGTTCAGGTTGCTCTTTCAACGACACCAAACCATCAGCATGTATGACATGCGGTTGTACTTGCTTTATCCAAGGATTCTACTCGACCACCTCATCCGATGAGATAGTTCGCTCAATTATTCCCGAAACATCCAAACGAACCGTGCGGGCCGCCACTAAAACACCATTTTTGATTGCTTCTTCGTTAGAAGAGCCATGCCCCACCAGACATGCACCCTGCACGCCCAAAATAGGAGCTCCCCCATATTTATCAGCCGAAATAAGATCTTTTAAGTTATTAAGACCACTCTTGAGGGTCATGGCCCCTAATTTGCTCACTGGAGAGGCCATCATGATCTCTTTGACCGAAGAGAAAAGCGTTTTGCTTACCCCTTCGATGGTTTTTAAACAAACATTGCCCGTAAACCCATCGGTTACATACACATCGGCCTGACCAGCAAGAAGATCGCACCCCTCTGCATTGCCAATAAATTCTGGAACCTGCTCTTTGAGAAGCGCATAAGATGCCTGGGCCAAACGTGATCCCTTTGCCTCTTCCGAGCCAATATTGAGTAATGCTACCTTGGGCTCCTTTATGCCTATAATCTGCTGGCTATAGGTAAGAGCCATCTGGGCAAATTGCACCAAATAAGAAGGCTTACAATCAGCGTTAGCACCAACGTCGCACATAACCACTGGTTTGGCAGGAGAAGGAACAATGGTGCACAAAGCCGGACGGGCAACGCCCTTGATACGGCCAACCACCAACGTAGCAGCCGCTAAACAAGCACCCGTAGAACCAGCCGAGAAAAAGCCTTGCGCCTGATCTTCCTTTACCAGGCGGCAACCAACCACCAAGCTAGAATCCTTTTTCTTTCGCACCGCCTGCACGGGATGCTCGCCCATCAGGATCTCTTCGGTGGTAGCCTGAGCGCGCACGCGATCATGTTGCTGGGCAAATGGCTCCACAACCTCGGCTGGGCCACACGCAATAACCTCTAAATCGGGATCAGCAGCAAGAGCTTGCTCGATACCAGGCAAAACTACCGTTTGTCCAACATCGCCGCCCAATACGTCTACCGCAATTACCACTCGCTCAGACACAGTTCCTCCTTTGAGCGCATTATTCAACCTTGTGTTATTCAAGATACAAGGATACGTCTTACAGCACATGAAGTGCCCAATTTGCACATCTTCCCTACGAGAAACGCCACAAGATGCGTCCGTAAAAAAGAACTCATATACAAAAAATCCCTCGGACGCATATCCGAGGGATTAATTCACACGATAACAGTGCAGTATTAAGCGGTTTGAATAACCTCACGATCGCGATACTGACCGCAGTTAGGGCATACACGATGAGGAAGCTTTACCTCGCCGCATTGAGGACATACGGAACGGGAAGGTGAAGCGATTTTATCGTTTTCGCTCCTGCGTGCGTGGGTACGAGCACGACCAGTCTTACGCTTTGGCACTGCCATGATTTACTCTCCTTCTATACTGCAGGATTAAACCTGTAGATCACAATTACGCGAAAAAACAATTTAGCAAAAAGCAATATAGGTTGCAAGGGACAACGAAGAATTTCCTTAATCGTCAAATTCAATGGTGCGAAGCACTGAGAACGGATTGGGGCGAAAATCATCCTCTTCGCTTTTTTTGCAGGTGCAGGGCTCAATATTGAGGTTGGCGCCACAGCCCGGACAAATACCCTTGCATTCATCGCTACAAAGAGGGGTATAGGGCAACTCAAGCGCAAGGGCCGACGTGAGCAAAACCGAAAGATCTATGCAATGATCTTCCCCCAGGAGCTCGTACTCCTCTTGTTCTTCTTCGGTGAGCTCTACCTCTGCACCAGGGATAAGGTAGTACCCTTCCACCTCGCCTTCCAACTCATAGGTGGCAGGCTCCAAGCACCGAACACAATTGGTTACCGCATCTGCCTCTACCAAACCAGTAACCAGCAACGCACCGCCAGTGTTAGTTACCTGCACGTTCCAAGTAAGCGGACGAGTGAAGGTATAAGTATCGGCACCTTGAGTAAGAGAGGGAATATCATAGGTGCCCGAAAACGACAAACTCTCCGCAGGAGCGAAGAGTTGTTCAGGGATTTCAATACAAGGTGTGCTCATTAGCGACCCGAGTTAAGCGAATTGGCATTCAATCGATCGCGCACGCGACGCACACTGTTGAGCGCGGTATCGAGACTTTGCTCGACGTGATTGAAAACCTCATCGGCATAATCTTCCGCCCCAGCACGGGTCTCTCGCTCAAGCTCACGAGCTTCGGTAAGCAAAGCATCGGCCTGTTGCTGAGATATGCGAACTATTTCCTGCTCGCTGGCAATCGTGATGGCTTGACTACGAGCATCCTCGATCAAACGACTTGCCTGAGCCTCAGCTTCATCAAGTAAAGCCTGACGTTCGCGAATAACCTGACGAGCCTGCGCGAATTCGCTGGGGAATGTATCGCGGATCTCATCAAGAATCTCAAACGCTGCCTGAGCGTCAACTTGCTTAAATCCGCTTTTGCCGAATGCTGGCTTCGAATCCTCAATAAGCATCGTAAGCTCTTCTACGAGGTTCAATACTCCTGTTTCGTCCATAACCTTCCTTCCGAAATCGCGGCATGTAATAAGCGCGATAGAGCGTAGCGTAGCAAAATATGCACGTAACCCAATAAGTGTAGCAGAAAAACACTACTTTAAGAAAAATCCCCTGGTTCGTCACAGAGGGGTGACAACAGAGCCCTGCCCCTTTTGCGTCAGATCATAGGCGCTGGAGAAACGCTCATGCAAGGCCTCTTCAACACAGGGAGGAACAAACCCTGAGATATCACCACCCATGGATGCCATCTCACGGATAATCGATGATGAAAGGTACATAAACTTCGGAGGCGACATGATGAAAAACGTCTCTAGATCATGACTGAGCTCATAATTTAACGCCGCCATCTGAAATTCATATTCAAAATCGGTGATAGCGCGCAATCCTTTAACCACAACATGAGCATCAAGCTGATGCACGCAATCAACTAATAAGCCTTCAAAGCTCACAATACTCACGTTGGGCAAGCCAGCCAATGCCTCACGCGTAAGGCGCTCGCGCGTTTCAAGATCAAAGAGCGGATTTTTCTTTACCGAACTGGCAACCGCCACCACCACATCATCAAAAATATGTGCCGCACGCGTGATAACGTCTACATGACCAGCTGTGATGGGATCAAATGTTCCCGGTACAACCGCTCGCTTCATGCCTCTTCCTTCCTCAAGGTAACAAGGGAAGTTCTGCCATACGTTTTGACAGATACTGTTTGGTATTCTACCCCATCAAAAGCCTCTTCAACTGCGCAAGCATCCTTTTTCGCGTACTCGTAACAGATAATCGCGCCAGGAGCTAAAAGCCCCGATGCATCAAGACGCTCTATGAGCGAGCGAGTGCGCGAAGGCTCGTAAGCATAGGGCGGATCAAAAAACACCACATCAAACGTGGTGCGAGCACACTCAGGCAAAGTAAAGGCATCACCTTTGCGAACATGATAGCGCTGAGGATCTATTTTGAGAGAAGCAAGGTTTGCCTGGATAACGCGCTGCGCTTCTTTGTTGTAGTCGTTGAAAAAGACATACCGGGCGCCGCGGCTAAGCGTTTCAAGCCCTAAGGCCCCCGAACCTGCGAAGGCATCTAACACACAAGCGCCTTCAAAAGAGGTGCGCAAACTCACGAGCGAACTCATTAATGCCTCTCGCACACGATCGGTTGTGGGGCGTGTTGCATCACCTTTCAACGATTTTAAAGGGTGCCCACGGTATTCACCTGCAATGATCCTCATAATGGCCGTGCCTTTCGAATAAGAGCTGCTTCCTGCTGTACGAGTGCTCGTTGTTCCTCGCTGATCAAGGTACCATCAAAACATGCCCATGCGTCAGCATAGGCCGCTTCGATCACTGCCTTATCGCGAATTACGTTAACCAAACGAAGCGGAGAGGCACCATGCTGACGCGCACCAAAAATATCTCCCTCACGCCGAGCAGCCAAATCGTACTCCGATAAGCTAAAACCATCTTCAACGGTTTCCATCATTTGAAGGCGCTCTAGTGCCACAGGCGCCTTGGAACGTGATATCAAGAATACTTGAGCCGGTTTACTGCCGCGCCCCACACGGCCCCTTAGTTGATGCAGCTGCGCCAAACCAAAACGATCGGCATCTTCGATAATCATGATGGTGGCATTGGGCACATCGACCCCAACCTCAACAACCGTAGTTGACACCAATACATCAATTTCGCCCCTGCGGAATTGCTGCATAACAGCATCTTTTTCTTCTGAGGCCAGTCGCCCATGAAGCAGCCCTACCCTTGCCTCGGGAACCACTTGCTCCTGCAAGACTTTTGCATGAAGAGCTGCAGCCGAAAGCGATTGATTTGTGCTCAAGGTATCATGCTCAAGACCCCACTCAATCGCAGCATATTCTATGTGACTTTCGCCTTCGACAAGATCGTCTCGTTTATCAGATTCTGAATCGGCTTCTACCCCGATCAAAGGGCAGATAACATAGGCCTGCTCGCCCCGTGACAAAGCTTCTCGCAAAGCGTCGTAGGCTATGCCCTCTTCTGAAAAATGACACACTTTGGTTGTTCGACCACCTTGAAGAGCAGGAGCAGATCTCAGATACGTAAGCGATAAGCCCCCGTAGCAGGCTAAAGCTAAAGACCGCGGTATAGGAGTGGCCGTCATTGATAAAACATCGGCTCCTGGTGCTTTTGCAATAAGACGATTGCGCTGGTCAACACCGAAGCGTTGCTGCTCATCGATACACACAAGCGAGCAGCAGGCAAATTGAATCGAGTCTTCAAGAATGGCATGAGTGCCAAACAGAACTTGAATACTGCCGTTAGCACATCCTTTTTGTATCACCTGGCGCTCTTCGGCGCAGCTCGACCCGGTAAGTATTGCCCAGGTTATCCCGGCCGCATCAAAAAGAGCACCCAGAGAAGTGGCATATTGGCGCACTAACACCTCCGTAGGCCCCATCATAGCCGCCTGCGTTCCAGAATCGGCAGCAGCAGCAAGGGCAAAACCTGCCACAACGGTTTTGCCAGTACCCACATCGCCCAGCAGAAGATGATTGAGCGCATGGTTGCTGGCCATACCCTGAAATATGGTATTAATAGCCTCGTTTTGATCGGATGTTAGCTCAAAAGACAGATTAGCCCGAAGCGCTTGAACATGCGGCCCATCGACGGTATGGCAAAACGGCGTATGCTGGCTTGATCGGCGGTGCTCCTGCTCGATAAGATGCCACTCAAGAAAAAACAACTCTTCATAGCGAAGCCTGCGACGCGCTTGCTCGGCATCATCGAGCGAATAGGGTTGATGAATACCACGCAAGGCTTGATAGCGAGAATAAAGTCTGTAGCGAGTGCGCAGCACCAAAGGCAGTGGATCGTAGAGACCGCGTACCCGATTAAGCGCGTTGGCAATTAAGCGCCGCATAACAGGGCGCGTGAGTTTGGCGGTAGCGGGGTGAAACGGCAGCACAATCCCCTGCGCTTGCTCTCCAGGTTCCAATTCCACAAGCAAGGGATTGGTCATGCGCTTAAAGCCGTATGAAAATTCAACCTTTCCCGATACCGAAAGATTCATCGATGGCTTAAGTGAATTCTTGAGCCAAGGCTGATTGAAACAGGTAACAATGAGAGTGCCTGTTTGATCGACAAGTGTGATCTCTACTAGCGACAACCTTGGACGGGGGCGCTTTTGCTTCACCTCGTATATAGTGCCCGACAACGTGCATTGCACACCGGGCGTTGCCTGCTGAATAGTAACCACCTGGGACATATCAACATAGCGGCGAGGATACGCCGCCAACAAATCGCGCACCGTTTTGATACCCACAGCACTTAAAGCAGCCGCACGTACCTCACTTACCTGAGGCACGGAAGTAACGGGGGCTTCATAGGCCAAAGTAGCATGAAGGCGGTCAAGAGCCTGCCCCTGATCCGCCTTCACTTTGTGAGATTTCGTTGCGGCACTCATGTGGCCACCGCCTTAGACCTATTCGACCGAAAGGATAATAGGATACAAGGGCTGCTCGCCACGATGAGAATCAATTTCTAAATCTTCAAAGCGCTCTTCTATGAGCCCTAACAGTGCCTCAAACGCTTCATCGGAGTAATCTTCGCCAGCAAGAATGGTAAGCGTATCCATATCTTGCGCTTCGAGAGCCTCGAGCACTCGTATAACGGCATCCTCGATGGTGTCAGATACAACCTCAAGCGAGCCATCTGCAATGCCGATAACATCGCCATTATGAATGGGGTTGCCATGAGCATCCTTGGAATCTTTGATGGCGTGGGTGATCTCGCCCGTTTTAACCTCTTCGCGAGCCTCCATCATAGCCTCAACGTTTTCTTCCAGTGTGGCCGTCTCATCGAAGGCAAACAGAGCAGAAAATGCCTCAGGGACGCTCGTTGTGGCAACAACAGCGCAGGGCTTTTCGGCCACCTCTACACAAGACTGCGAAGCCATAATGATGTTGCTATTGTTGGGCAAAATAATAACCTGATCGGCATTGACCTTATTAACAGCATCGAGCAAATCCTTAGTGGAAGGATTCATGGTTTGACCACCAGAAACAACGTAATCAACACCGAGCGACTCCAAAATAGCAGCGTTACCCGAGCCTGCCGCAACCGCCACAAAGCCAATAGCCTTGCGCTCGGCAGCTTGTTCGCGTTCTAAGTTAGCCGTACGCTCTTCACTTTGAAGCTTCATGTTATGGATGAACACTTCAGAGATTTGACCGCGCTCCAAAAAGTACGCTAAAACTTTATCGGGAGTATTGGAATGAACGTGCACCTTGAACTTGGGATTAGAGCCAACGCACAGCTCGCAATCGCCCATAGTTTGCAGAAAATCAAGCGCCTCTTCAGCATCGAGCGTATCAGAATCAACGAGGAACTCGTTACAGTACATGTAAGCCGAGCCCTCCCAATCGTTAATCTGTTCAATTTCAACCTTGGGAGCAGCCGTGCGAGCAAAGGCCAGCTCATCGCCCATGGTCTCGGTGCGGCCAGTTAGAGCCGCTACAAAGGAATCAAAGAAGATCGCAAGGCCAAAACCACCTGCGTCAACAACGCCGTTTTCCTTCAATACCGGCAGTAATTCGGGGGTACGCTGAACCGAAGCATAAGCCTCGCCCACAATAAAGGTAAGGCCTTCCTCTAGCTCCATCTTTTTCTTGTGGGCCTTTTTCACGGCAGCGGCGGTGTCACGCAAAACGGTGAGGATGGTACCCTCAACAGGTTTGCGAACCGCATTGAAAGCCACCTCAACGCCGCGAGAGAAGGCACCATCCAAAGCAGCAAGATCAAACTGCTCGTAATCGGCAATACCCTCACATAGACCGCGCATGATTTGCGAGGTAATAACACCCGAATTGCCACGCGCGCCCATAAGAGCGCCCGATGTAATAGCACGGCGACGCTCTGCATCAGAGGCACCAATGGGAAGCTTGGCAAGATTTTCAACCACCATGGCCAACGTTAACGACATATTGGTACCAGTATCACCATCGGGAACTGGAAACACATTAAGACGGTTGACTTCATCCTTACGATCACCCAACGCCTTTGCTGCAGCGGCAATAGCGTTAACAATATCGTTAGATGTATAGTTACTCATAACTTACATTACTCCTCGACGACTCAATCAGCCTCTATGCGCCTAGCGCACTTTGATGCCTTGTACATGTATTTCAACGCCCTTAAGTGGGGCGGAAACAAACTCTTTCAAAGCAAATGTGACCTGATCAACCAGGTTGGAAGAAACCGTGTTGATGTTTACACCGTGCTCTAAAATGACATAAAGACTTACCAAGGTGCCTTCTTCGTCTGACGAAACAACAATGCCACGACGAAGACGTGACTTTGGCAACAATTTGACCAAGCCATCAACGGCATTAGGAGCGGCCATACCCACTACTCCATAGCATTGAAGCGCAGCATGTCCTGCAACGTCGGCAATAACATCTTCGGAAACAACAAGACTTCCCGCGATTTCGTTACCCATATTTATCCTTTCATCAGTGCGTGCTTGGCAGGCACCATATGACGAATGACCGAAACGATAGTATAACCGATAGCAGCTCTATCACGATCTACGAAGATCCACGCGCACTGAACATCCAAATAACAAAACTCTCCTGAGTTCCAAGAAGAGGTGTTTTTGCCCCTACTTTTATCCCTACTAAAGTAGATAAAGGGTGGCTGGGCCTTCCGCTTATGCGCTGTGTAAACTACCGAGAAAGATAGCCAGGCTGCCCGTTTATATCATCGGCAGCACGCAACAAAACGATCACCCAAAACAGAGAAACACAACAAGGCCACCCCTTACGGATGGCCTTGAAAAACTACGATAAACGCAAAATGAAGTTAATTATGCTCGCTCAATCTTGCCAGCCTTGATGCACTTGGTGCATACGTTGGCGCGCTTTACCTTGCCGTTTAGCTTGATGGTAACCTTCTGAATATTGGGACGGAAGGTGCGATTTGAAACACGATGAGAATGGCTTACGCTACGCCCAGCGCTCGGGGCCTTACCGCAGATCTCGCAAACCTTAGACATTATTAATCAACTCCATTTACTTCGTATTTAACACGCGACTTAAGCCGCTTATTTCCAAAAGCCGTACTACTATAGCACAGCCCCATAAAAGCATCCAAGTATTTTCTCAAAAACCTTAATGTTTCTTACCCGGCTTGAACGAAAACAAATCTTTAATCTCATTCATAGTGCCCGAAAGCTCTGAAACCACTTCTTTGCTATCGCGCAGCACGTGCCCCACCGCACGACCTGCATCAGCAAGATTCTCCTTCATTTCATCGGTAAGAATTTCTTTCTTTTCTGAAGAAGCAGGCTCTGGCGCCTTTGTTGTTTTTGCTTGCTGCTCAGAAGAAGCGCTCTCTGAAGCGGCTTCTTGAGCAGCGTCTGAAGCACCGCCTTCGGATGCCAGATGTTCGTGCGCGCTCGTCTCGCCCACAGATTGCGCAACTTCACTTTGCGGCGCCTCGGCAACGCAAGAAGCATCATTGTCTGCAGCAGATGCCTTCTTGACCTCATCCGGCGTTTGATGAGGAAGCTTTTCCAGTTCACACTGCAGCGCATAGATTTGATCATCAATGTGATCGAGGCGCTTCACGTATTCAGAAGCCGGACGAGCCAGCGCCTTTACCTCTTCACACACATCATCGAGACGAGCATGAAGGGTATCAATCATATCAAGTACGTCTTCGTTCATGAGACTTCCTTACCGATAACGCTGCTTGAGCGTACGTTCAATTTCCCGCTTGGAATCGCGCTCTGCCATTGCAGCACGCTTATCATAGAGTTTTTTACCACGCGCAACTGCCAATTCAAGTTTGACACGAGAATTGCGATCAAAATAGATCTTGATCGGCACGAGTGCCATACCCTTTTCCTGCGTTTTCCGTTCAAGCTCGCGAATCTCTTTGCGATGCAAAAGAAGCTTTCGTTTGCGATCAGGATCCGGATTGTTCAAATTGCCGTGGCTATAGGGCGAAATGTGCAAATTATTGAGCCACACTTCCCCTTTGCGAATAAGAGCAAAGCAATCGGTGAGCTGGCAATTGTTTTCACGCAGAGAGCGAACTTCAGTGCCGGAAAGCACGATGCCAGCCTCGAACGTCTCAAGGATTTCATACTCATGAAATGCTCGGCGATTCTTCGCTAATACTTTTCCTGACTTTTCCTTAGCTGTCATACCTTACATCCCCGGAACAAAGGAAACGTTTTCATCCAAATCGAGAATAAAACGCTTCAGAATTTGTACGGTTGCTTCCAGATCGGAAAGCTTAATTACTTCAGTTGGTGTGTGCATATAGCGCAGCGGAATTGAGACCAATCCCGTGGCCCTGCCACCTCGCTGAATTTGCATAGCGCCCGCATCGGTTCCGGTCACGCCAGGCTCGGCCTCAATTTGCACTTTAATGCCTTCGTCGCGGGCAGCCGCAACCAAACGCTCAAACACGATGGGGTTAATATTGGGGCCACGCGCAATAACCGGGCCCTCGCCGCAGATCAACTTGCCATAGCGACTTTGATCAATGCCAGGATAATCGGTGGCATGCGTTACATCAAAGGCAAGAGCAACATCGGGATGGACCCCGTAGGCCGAAGTCGATCCTCCACGCAAGCCAATTTCTTCCTGCACGGTTGCAGCACAGATATAATCGCCCGGCGCACCACCCGCCGCCTTAAGCTCTTCCATAACACGGGTAGCTACGTATACTCCAGCCTTATCGTCGAAGGCACGCGAAACAGCCATACCCTTCCCAAGCTTTTCAAAACCCACACCAAAGGTGATCACGTCTCCCACGCTAACCAATTCCTTCACCTTTTGAGCAGGCATGCCCAAATCGATAAATAAGGAGTTGAGCGGAGTGACCGTTTTGCGCTCATCTGCCTCGATGAGATGAATCGGCTTGCGCCCCACCACGCCACGATACACCCCGGAAGCAGTATGCACATCAACGCGCATTCCGGGCAAAATAGCAGGATCAACCCCGCCAACCGAGGCAACATATAAAAAGCCTTCATCGTTGATATAGGTAACCATAAGACCAATTTCGTCCATATGGGCAGCGATCATGACTGATGGCGCCGAGGCGTTTCCTTTAAGAAGAGCGTGTACCGAACCCATGACGTTAGTTTCAATCTCGTCGGCAACCTGCGCCAAACGCTCGCGCACAAGAGAAGCTACCTTGGTTTCGCTGCCCGTTACCGAAGGGGTCTCAAGAAGCTGGCGAAGATAGCGCTTATCAACTTTTGTCATAGTTTCCTTCTTTCACATCATGCGTAGGCCTGATCGTAACACTTCATCAAGAGCGTGCTGGCATTATACCGTTTCTTTTTTATGCAGCGTGTATGCTCTGGTGCCTGCTCTGCAGAATGGCGCCCTACCCTACCCGTTTTAAATCTATGCGCCGCTCGCGTGGATGGACGCCCACAAGGCGCACCTGCATCCGCTGCCCCAAACGATAGAGCAGCCCAGTATCGATGCCAGTTAGCACATGACGAAGGGGGTCATAGGAGAAATACTCTTCTCCTAACGCTTCAGTAGGAATAAAACCTGCCGCGCTGCACTCAAGCCTGACCACTATGCCAAACGTTGAAACCTGCGAGATAACACCATCAAATGTTGTGCCAATATCGCGCTCAAGATATTCAACGATCTTGACGAGCTGCGAATCTCGCGCGGCCTTTTCGGCCTCGCGCTCCATCTTTGAAGAATGTTCTGCCATCCACGATAAAGCATTTTTTTGCGCTTCATACGTAGCGCTGTGACCGAAAAAGGCCTCTTTACACATGCGATGCACCAATAAATCGGGATACCGACGAATGGGGCTTGTGAAGTGACAGTAGGCATCAAGCGCAAGCCCGTAATGCCCCTCTGGTTCTGTCTGATAAACCGCCCGCTTCATGGCGCGCAACACTAGGGAGTGTATAAGCTCAGCCTGAGGCAAGCTGGCGGCGCGACGGAGCACCTCTTGTAGGACAAAGGGATTACCATCACAAAAGAGCTCTTTATCGATATCTCGGAACATGGAAAACTCTTGCAGAATTTGATAGAGCGCGTAAAGAGATTCGCCGTCGGGCGCCCCATGAGCGCGAAACACCACTGGAAGATCTTTTGACAAGAGCCACTGCGCCACCACTTGATTTGCAGCAATCATCGCCTCTTCAATCATCTGCGTTGCCTCGCTGCGGCGGCGGTAGTAAATCGCAAGTGGATGGCGCTGCTCATCGAGGCGCACTTTTGCCTCCACCCGATCAAACTCCATGCATCCTGCTCGCTTTCGCCGCGCGAGCAATGCTTGTGCCGCTTGGTTGAGAGCTACGCAGCATTCATGGGCTTGGGCAAGGGCCGCATCAGACAGCGGAAGGGCCCCATGGGCAGCCTCGCAGCCCTCGAAGTTGTGACGTACCTCAACCTCAGCGCCTGTGCTCGAGGGCGCTGCCTCCAGTAAAACTTGTGCTTGATCGTAGGACAGGCGCGCTGATGAGCAAATAACCGAAGGAAACACCTCGTAAGAACGTATTGCGCCTGCATGGGTAATATGCATGAGAACACTGAGCGCACATCGCGCACGATCGGGCACCAAAGAGCATAGATCGTTACTCAGGCGCTCGGGGAGCATGGGCAGAACGCAGTCGACAAGATAAACCGAAGTAGCGCGCCTGCGAGCATCACAGTCGAGTGCAGAATCGTATGGCACAAACCGCGAGACATCGGCAATGTGCACGCCGAGGCAATACCCCTCATCTTCGCGCTCAATTGAAATCGCATCATCAAAATCACGGGCGCTTGCCGGGTCGATCGTCATGATAAAGGAAGACCGCAGATCGCGATATCCCTGAGCCAGCGCTTGGTCGATATCAAGCTGACATGCCTCGGCTTCCTGCAAAGCTGCCGGGGAAAACTGAGTTTCAAATTGATGCTCGGCAATGATTAAATCAAGGGCAACATCAACATTTTCGCTATCGCCCAATATGCGAGTCACTCTTCCCGTTGCTGCCGATTGACGAGTTGGAAACTCAAGGATCTGCACTTCAACGATTGCGCCATCAGGCACTTCGGGCGCATCGCGGCGCAACGTAAAGACATCGTAGTGAATGGCTGGATCTTCAGGTACCACTACCCCAAATGGCTCGGCCACTTCATAGCAGCCAATAAGAGTATCTCGCGCGCGTAAGAGAACCTTGGTTACTCGCGCTGAAGGACGACGCCCTGACGAAGAATTATCGCGAGCAGCGCCCGTTATCCGCGCCACCTCAACCATATCGCCAGGAAATGCGCCATTGACTTTGGAGGGCGGAATAAAGAATTCACCTTCGGCTGTTTTCACAAAACCAAAGCCTTGCGCATTCAACTCTAAAACACCCTGAGGATGTGTTTTGGGATGACGGCGGGCCTTAGAGCTTCTTCGTGCCACACCGCACCTCCTTAACTAATTTGCGAACGAGCCACATCGATAGCAACATCAGTCTGGCTCGAAGTAGAAGAGACCTCTACATCAGGCGATACGCCCTTGTTATCAATTTGCAAGCCCTGTGGGGTCAGATAATAAGCAGCGGTGTAACGCAAAGCGCCCCCGAACGAAAGGGGCTGCATTACCTGCACCGAACCCTTGCCCTGCGTTTGTACGCCCACTACCTCGGCCCGATCTGTTTCTTGCAGGGCTGCAACGAGCACTTCAGCGCAGCCTGCTGTGCGCTCGTTTACCAGTACCACCAAGGGATCAGCAGTAATGCTCTCACCATCGGCAGAGCGCGTTGTGGTAGCATCGACCGTTTGAATTTGAACAACGGTGCCACTGGGAATGAACAAGGCAGCAATTTCTACCGCCTGAGTTAAATAGCCACCAGGTACATCGCGAAGGTCAAGCACAAAGGCCTGAGCTCCCTCTTCTGATGCTTGAGTAACAGCGTGGGATACCAACGAAGAGGAATCTGAAGTAATCTGCGTGACTTTGATAACCGCCACCGAGTTATCAAGGGTGTACGTCACGTTGGTTTTTGTAGAGGAAGAATACGCCAAGTTGGTACTGAAAATCTCATCCTTTTCAGCCGAGTTGGATGATACCCTTCGCCATGACACATACACCGTTTCATCATCGGTATCTTCAAATGCACGAAGCACATCAGGAATCGTCCAAGAATCACTCGAAACACCATTGATAGACTCAATTTGATCGCCCGCTTGAACCCCTGCGGCCGCTGCTGAAGAATCTTCAAACACATCGGCAGCATAGACTGCTTCACCATCCTCGCCAAAAAGGACGCCAATCCCAGCCTCAGGATTAGTTGTACTTGCAAGATAAGCTTGATAGCTTTTTTCGTCGTAGTAGCGCAAAAACGGATCGTTGGTGGTAGCAGTAAAAGCGGAAAGCACCTCTTCGGTGGCCTTATCAAGATCGTAGGTGCCGACACCATCCTGTTTGAGAACGCCTTCCACCTCAGCAATGCGAGCTGAAATAGAATCTTGCGTATCGCCCGTAACAGTTTGACCAGGGTTTACTTCAGATTCAACGCCAAATGAAGTAAGTCCCACGATAGAGAGCAGCCCTGTATTGCCCCGTACCCAAAATCCTGCACAGAAGATAAGGCATATGAAAATGCAAGCACCGAGAAACTTCGCGATGCTTGCATTACGTTTATTTTGGGATGCCACTTTGGTAGCTTTTTTGAGATTGCCCACCGAGCTGCCTCTCTTATCCTTCCATCCTCGAAAGTAGCTTAGACCTTAAGGTAACGCCGCATAGCGAACATGGAACCAAACAGGCCAATGAGCAAACCGGCAACCAAAAGAAGAAGATACATAAGCAAGAAGGTACCGAAATCAACCGATAGAGGAAGCCATGGAAGCGTTTCGGAGATGCGCGGCAAGAGCACATCACGCGCAACCTCAAGAACCGCGATGGCAAGCACTGAGCCGATTATGGCGTGAAGCGCACCTTCAGCCAAGAAGGGGCCACGAATAAAGCCGTTAGACGCACCTACCAAACGCATAATGGCGATTTCTTTACGACGAGCAAGAATAGCCAAACGAATGGTGTTATTGATAAAGATAAAGGCAATCACGATGAGCAGAGCAATGAGCGCGATACCCGCAACGCGGATGGCATTGGTAAGCGAGAAGAGCTTATCCACTGTTTTTTGCCCGTATTGCAGCGAATCGGACGGATCATCGGGATTATCGCAAATAGTAACAAACCCATCATCGGCTAAGATCTGATCAGCAACGTCGGTAACTTCTTGAGCATCGTCTAAATCAACATCGATAGATGCCGGCAACGGGTTTTGACCATCCAACTGATCGACAATCTCAGGGTTGGAAGTTGAATTGCGGAAGCTCTCAAGGGCCTCATCTTTGGTGGTAAACGAGACGGTAGAAACGCCCTCCAAGCCCTCGATTGTTTTCATGACCGCCTGAATATCATCCTCTTCGGCATCATCAGAAACATAAGCGGTAATGGAAACTTGGTTTTCGACCGATGCAACTACGTTATTTACCACAACGCCGGCCACCAAGAAAACGCCAATGATAAGCAGCGATAAGAAAATGGTAATGATAGAACCCAGCGTAGTAGAAAGGTTGCGGGTAAAGCCATTGAGCGACTCTTTGAAGAAGTAGAACAAACTAGACATCGAAACCGTACACCCCCCTATCCTGGTCGCGGGTTAACACGCCCTTATCAAGAGCAATAACGCGGCGACGCATGTTATCAACCATTTCGCGGTCGTGCGTCGCAACAAGCACGGTAGTACCCGTGCGATTAATGCGCTCGAGCAAATCCATAATGCCGCGGGAATTCTGCGGGTCTAAGTTACCCGTGGGCTCATCGCACACCAACAGCGGTGGACGATTGACAATAGCACGTGCAATGGAAACACGTTGTTGCTCGCCACCAGAGAGCTGGTCGGGGCGTTTGCTTAGCTTGTCTTGCAGGCCAACCAAACGCAACACCTCAGGTACCTGCGTGCGAATAACATGGCGCGACTTGCCAATTACCTCAAGGGCAAAGGCAACGTTTTCAAACACCGTTTTATTGGGCAGGAGTTTGAAATCTTGAAATACGCAACCAATATTGCGGCGTAAATAAGGCACACGCCAATTGCGCATTGCGGTGAGCTCTTCATCGGCAATATAGATATGGCCTGTGGTTGGCTTGATCTGGCGGATAAGAAGATTGATAAAAGTCGACTTACCTGACCCAGAATGGCCTACCAGAAACACAAACTCACCCGGGAAGATATGCAAAGACACATCGCTTAAAGCTGGTTTATTAGGCTGAGCCTCATATACCTTGGAAACATGTTCAAAGGTAATAACCGGCCTTCCCGTATACTGAGGAGTCGCTTCTACGTTGACTACAGGCAACGACTCAGAAAGCTGAGATGCCACCTGATTGGCGTGAGGCCGCTGAGCGTGCTTCCCCAAAGGTTCCTCACTATACTCATTCGTCACAGTATGCTCCGTTCATGTTGTTATTTCTGAGACTACTCAGAAGTATATCAGGCTCGCTTTCTGGCACGAACCTTCTTCACAGCTTGCACAAGGGCGCGATCGTTTAGGTTGAAATACTCCATGAGTTCATCAAATTCGCCCGATTTGCCAAAGGTGTCACGTACGCCAACAAGCTCAAGCGGACAAGGCTGTGTTTGCGCCACCAATTCGCTGACCGCCGAGCCAAGGCCTCCATAAACAGAATGCTCCTCGGCAACTACAGCGCAGCCCGTCTTTTCAAGGGAAGCAAGAATGGTGTGACTATCCAACGGCTTGATGCAAAACGCATCGATAACCTCGGCAGAAATGCCCTCTGCAGCCAATGCGTCGGCCGCCTTTAAAGCCTCGGCAATTTCCACACCGCAGGCAATAATGGTGACATCGCTTCCTTCACGCAGTACATATGCCTTCCCTACCTCAAGCTCAACATCAGGAGCATACACGGCAGGCACCGATGCACGACCCATGCGGATATAAACCGGGCCAGGAGTATTTGCAGCTAAACGAATAGCCGCACAGGCAGCCGCATAATCTGCCGGCACAAACACGCGCATGCGGGGCAAACCACGCATGAGCGAGATATCTTCAAGCATTTGATGGGAGCCACCATCAGGGCCAACTGAAATGCCGGCATGTGTTGGCGCAACTTTAACATTGAGGTTTGAATAGGCCACCGTATTGCGGATTTGATCATAGGCGCGCCCGGTTCCAAATACCGCAAACGAGCCTGTAAATGCAATATTTCCTGCCAAGGAAAGACCGGCGGCAACGCCCATCATGTTCTGCTCGGCAATGCCAACATTAAACAAACGTTTGGCGTTTTCAGGGCAGGCCGCAGCAAAAGCCTTCGTTGTGGTAGAGCCGGTAAGATCGGCATCAACGGCTACTACCGGCAAGCCCTCCTGGGCTAACTGAGCCAACGTAACGCCAAAAGCAGCACGTGTTGCCTTCTTAACACAAGCCTGTTCAGGGGTTGCAAGCTGTACCACGTTACTTCACTCCATTCAGTTCAGCGAGCGCACGCTCGGTCTCTTCGTCATTGGGGGCTTTTCCATGCCATCCGGCCTGATCTTCCATAAAGGAAACGCCCTTGCCCTTGATGGTATGAGCGATAACCATTTTTGGAACATCGGTATCGGAAGCCTTCAGTTGTGTAAGGAGCTCGATGAGAGCATCAATATCGTGGCCATCAACCTCGTAGGTTTCCCAGCCAAACGCAGCAAATTTATCTTGTAAGGTGCCGCTGGCACACACATCTTCAACATGACCATCAATTTGCAGGCCATTGATGTCAACGATAGCAATCAGATTGCCCAGGCCCTTATGAACAGCAAAAGTTGCCGCTTCCCATACCTGCCCTTCTTGGCATTCACCATCGCCCATAACGGTAAAAACGCGATTGGGCTTTTCGTCAAGCTTTAACCCCGCTGCAAGACCAGCTGCAATAGACAGCCCCTGACCCAGCGAGCCAGTTGAAACCTCAATGCAGGGTAATAAGTTTGAATCGGGATGCCCTTGCAGGCGCGTGCCGAGTTTGCGAAGCGTTTTAAGCTCTTCGACAGGTATGTAGCCTGCCTCTGCCAACGTTGCATAGAGAGCAGGAGCAGCATGCCCCTTTGCTAAAATGAAGCGATCACGCGTGTCGTCTTTCGGGTTTTGGGGGTTGTGGCGCATAACACCACCAAAGTAAAGTGCCGATAGAATATCGGTACACGATAACGATCCACCCGGATGTCCACTGCCTGCCTCGTTGAGCATCGTGATGATGTCTTTACGAATTGCGCAGGCCTTTTCCTTAGCTGCCAGGGAATTCATGACTTCCTTTCCTCCGAAATATGACTAACACGCCTTGCTATGACTTACCGCGACGCCTTCCAACGATGATATCCGATAACAAATTCATCGATATCACCGTCGAGAGCAGCATCAACGTTGCCGCTTTCGATATTACTACGGGTATCCTTGATCAGTCGATACGGATAGAGCACATAGTTGCGAATTTGGCTGCCAAAGGAATTGTCCATCTTCTCGCCCTTAAGCTCGGCAAGCTCGGCTTCGCGTTTTTGTACTTCGAGTTCATAGAGTTTACCGCGCAGCACGCGAAATGCTGCCTCTTTATTTTGGAGTTGCGATTTTTCGTTTTGACAGGTAACCACAATACCTGTTGGAATGTGTGTCAACCGCACGGCAGAATCGGTGGTGTTGACGCACTGCCCTCCTGGCCCGCTAGCGCGATACACGTCAACGCGTACGTCGTTGGGATCGATATCGACGCTAATGGCATCGTCGGGTAAAACCGGCACAACCTCAACCCCGGCAAAGGTGGTATGGCGCCGCTTCTTCTCATCGGTGGGTGAAATGCGCACCAAACGATGCACCCCTGACTCGCTGCGCAACATGCCATAGGCGTTTTTGCCTTCGATTTGCAAACTGGCACGATCAAGCCCTATACCCTCGCCGGGCACCAGATCAAGCACTTTTTGCTTCCACCCTTTAAGATCGGCATACCGCGAATACATGCGGTACAGCATCTCGGTCCAATCTTGGGCTTCAAGGCCACCGCTGCCCGGGTGAATGGTGATAATGGCATCGGCCGAATCGTATTCTCCGCTAAACCATGATTCCACTTCAAGATCGTCAAAGGTCTTTTCAAGCCGCGTTAGATCCTCTTCAAGCTCACGGGCAAAATCAGGATCCTCGGCGGCAAGCTCTTGAGCGGCTTGAACATCTTCTAATAAACTCGCCGCCTGGTTGTAACGATCGAGGGTGTCACGCACATCGGAAGCCTGCTTTGAGACCTTCTGGGCGTGCTCGGTATTATTCCAAAAGTCAGGGCTGGCAATTTGTTGCTCTAAATCGGCAAGTTGCCTCGTTACCTCATCGATATGAAGATACGCATGGGCATCTTGCAGGCGCTGCTGGGCTTCTTCAATCGTCATCATAGAAATAGGTATCCTTTGCTCTCTCGCTTCATCTGGCTGTATTTTGCCTATCTACCTGCGCAAAGCTTATCTATAATCAAACCCGCGCAATGCTCTTTAGGCCCGGCCCAGGTCAGCGATTGGCACCATGACACTTCTTGAATTTTTTACCCGAGCCACAAGGGCATGGGTCGTTGCGCCCAACATTGGCATACGGATCGTTTTTATCCTTTTCGATAGTTTTGGGCTTTGCTGGCTCAGAAGGCTTAGGGGTATCAGGTACGCCCTGAGCTTGCGCGTTAACCGTTTTCATACGCTGTGCCGTGGTAGACGTATCGGTAAGCGATTCTTCTGGATTGGAGTAGGTTACCTTGCCATCGAGAGGGCTTTCCTCCTCCTGCGGGACAACCTGAACCACAATAGGAGCGCGCAGCAAGAAACGTAAAAAGTCTTCGTAGATAGAGGCTGTCAAAACTGCAAAGGCGTTATGCGCCTCTTCGCGATACTCAGTCAGCGGGTCGCGCTGGCCATAAGCGCGCAAACCGATGGATGTTTTGAGGTAATCCATCTCTTGCAAATGAGACATCCAGCGCGTATCGATAAAGCGCAGCATAACCTGCGATTGAATTAACGCGAAGGGCTCGCCCACCTCGGCTGCCTTGGCGTCGTAGCGACTTTGCAGGCGCTCAATAAGGCCGTCGATCAAAAGATTTGTGTCATCATCGTGCTCGATAGAGGCAACGGTAAGCTCATCGCTGCCTGTCATTTGAGCTAACCATTTATCAAGCGACTCGATATCCCAATCATCGCTTGCTTGCTTAGGTGAGCAATATTCCAAAACATTATCTTCTACCACATCTTCGATAATGGTTGGCATGCGCTCGGTTAAATCTTTGCCATCAAGAATTGCGTTGCGCTCTTCATAGATTGCTTTGCGCTGCAAGTTCATAACGTCGTCGTATTCCAGCACGTGTTTACGGGCTGAGAAGTTAACTGTTTCAACCTGACGCTGGGCAGTTTCTATCGCCTTTGACACCATGGATGCCTGAATGGGCATGTCTTCGGGAAGATCAGTCTTTTCCATCATGCGACCAATAGAATCCATGCGAGATCCGCCAAATAAACGCATAAGGTCATCTTCAAGCGACAGATAGAACTGAGT
>CAZDCX010000005.1:0-4655 GCA_964504115.1 uncultured Cryptobacterium sp. | reverse complement strand
GAGATCCGCCAAATAAACGCATAAGGTCATCTTCAAGCGACAGATAGAACTGAGTGGTGCCCGGATCGCCCTGACGGCCTGAACGACCGCGGAGCTGATTATCAATACGACGCGACTCGTGCCGCTCGGTACCTATAACGCAGAGCCCGCCAGCGCCGCGTACTTCTTTGCTTTCGCGATCAGTAATAGCCTGCGCCTCTGCTTGGACCTGTTTGATTTGTGCTGGCGTTGGCTCTTCATCTTCTGCGACACGCTCGGCCAAAAACGTTTGCGCCATAATTTCAGGGTTGCCACCCAAAAGAATGTCGGTACCACGACCAGCCATGTTGGTGGCAATGGTTACCGCCCCCGTGCGGCCTGCTTGCGCAATGATAGCTGCTTCGCGCTCATGGTTTTTAGCATTGAGAACTTCATGCTTAATGCCGCGCTTTGAAAGCAAGCGTGAGAGGCGCTCGGAGCTTTCAATTGAAACGGTGCCTACCAAGCACGGCTGCCCCTTGGCGTGGCGCGCTGTAATATCATCGGCAACCGCATTGAACTTAGCATCGATCGTGCGATAGATAAGATCGTCCAAATCTTCACGAATAACCGGCTTATTAGGCGGAATGGCCATAACGGGTAAGTTATAAATCTGGCGGAATTCTGAATCTTCGGTCATTGCGGTACCGGTCATACCAGAAAGCTTGTCGTAAAGGCGGAAGTAATTTTGCAAGGTGATGGTTGCAAGCGTTTGATTTTCTTGGCGAACCAACACATGCTCTTTAGCCTCCAGGGCTTGATGCAGACCCTCGGAGTAGCGGCGGCCTTCCATAATGCGGCCCGTAAATTCGTCAACAATTTTTACTTCGCCATCAACCACAACGTAATCAACATCGCGATGGAACATAAACTGAGCCTTCAAGGCCTGCTGCAAATGATTAGGCAACTGCCCCGAAGGATCGCTGTATAAATCTTCGATACCCAGCTGGAACTCAACTTTTTCCAAGCCAACTTCAGTGGTGTAGATGGTCTTTTTTGCCTCATCCATTTCGAAATCGACATCACGCTTCAGTGAAGGCATGATGGCGGCAAACTTTTTATAGGTATCGGCAGCCTGCGATCCAGCACCTGAAATAATGAGGGGCGTACGAGCTTCATCGATGAGAATCGAGTCAACCTCGTCGACAACCGCAAAGCTATGACCACGTTGTACACGCCTATCGGCACGCGAGACCATATTGTCGCGCAAATAATCAAAGCCAAATTCCGAATTCGTGCCATAGGTAACATCGGCCTGATAGGCTGGGATCTTTTCGGCAGGGCTCATGCCGTTTTGAATAAGGCCAACCTTCATCCCCATGAACTCATAGATGCGACCCATCCACTGCGAGTCGCGTGCGGCCAAGTAATCGTTTACCGTAACAATGTGCACGTTATTGCCCGGCAAGGCATTGAGATAGCCGGCCAACGTGGAAACGAGTGTTTTACCTTCGCCGGTTTTCATCTCGGCGATTTTGCCATCATGCAAGGCCATGCCACCAACAAGCTGCACATCAAAGTGGCGCAACCCGATAGTACGCGAGCTTGCCTCACGTACAGCAGCAAAGGCTTCAGGCAATATATCATCGAGCTCTTCGCCCGCATCGAGCCTCTCGCGAAACTCAACAGTTTTATGAGCCAGATCGTTATCAGAAAGTGCCTGCATAGAAGGCTCGAGGGCGTTGATTTGCTCAACTACGCGCTCGTATTTTTTAAGGGGTTTGTTTTCACCCACACTCAATAACTTGGAAAAGATACCCATGATCTCTCTTTCTTTGTGTATTAGCCACACTCTAGCACAGGCAAAAACACTCTACCTTGACGTCTGTTGCGCATGCGAAAGTTTTTCATGGTAAATCCGCTTTATTATCAAGGAGCTTTGCGGCTATGACACCTCGTGCAAAATCTCCTCATAGAGGGCATCCAAACGGCGCGATCCATCAACTCCAAAGCGATCAACCAGGGCTTTTCTGCATCCCATGAAGGTAGACATGGCACCAGTAAACTGACCTAAACGCTTTTGGATGGTCATAAAGAGATAGCACACATCCTCGCGTGTAGGATCAAGAGCAAACGCATAGGAAGAATAATGAAGAGCCGAGCGCAAATCACCCTGCTTACTTAAGATGTCAATGCCTTGCACCACGGCATCTAAAACTTTAGTTTCATAGGTTGACCGATATGCCTCAAGCTGAGCGTTTTCAATGCCTGGCAACAACGAACCTTGATACAGCTCTTCAATTGAACGGAGAGCCAACCGGCATTGATCTGCCTGACAATGATGAGCGATTTGAGAACACCATTGGTCAACCTCGATAACATCGCTTTCCAACCGTGTATCACGTAGCAAGACCGTGTCGCGCGAACGATACAGGCGATCGTTGGCACCATCAGGGTCGGCCAAAAGATGACGCACATAGCTCCACAAATTATAGAAGCTCGAGCGAGCTCGTTTTTCATCGGTGTCGGGCCAAATAAGGCGCTCAATCCAAAACCGCGGTAATTCTTTGTTTCGATTAACCACCAATAAAGCAATGAGCAGTTTGGCTTTTTTGCGCACCTCCCCGGTAGGCGGTATGCGCTTTCCCTCGCGACGAAGCTCAAAACCTCCAAACAAACGAATGCTCATACGATCGCCTGCAAGAGCGTCTTCTCCTGAAAATTGATTGGTATTAGCACTGGAAGTAAGTAAAGAGGCAGAATGGCCCATAAATCGATCGATGGCAAGCGCAACGGGTACGTTTTGCCCATTGCGAAGCGCTCTATCGTGCCTAACGGCGCATCTTCCGTTGCTTTCAAGGTTGGATGATTGACCATGTTTAGGGCGCAACGCTAAAGGCAGCTCGCGCTTGTAGAGGCAAGGAAGTGGATATGCAAGACTTCGCTCGGCGCAAGCCTGATCGGCGCAAGCCTGATCTGCGGGGTTGTTTTCTGTATGGGTCGCAGGAGCGCCGCTACTTCCTGGAGTGGCTTGATCACTGCCTTCAGGAGCCTGCGCCCCTTGAGAAGCAGGCTCCACAAAACCCGTCAACGCATCGAGCGAAAAGCCGCAATGCTCACACACGGCGCGCGCTTCATCTTCATCACAAAAAGCTTGAAGAACATAATGCGCGAATTCCCAATCGCTTTGAGCGAGCAGCACCCCGATAAGCTCTTCGATGTACTCCTTTTCGCTCGTAAAAGAACTCTGCTGCACGAGCGTATCAAAATGGGTTTGTAAAAGCGCCAAACGCATATCGCACGCAAGCGGAAGCGCTTCAAACGCAAGACCACTTGTGAGAAAGCCAGCGTGAGGAAACGCATGAGCCACAACCCGTACACAGCGGGCACCTTCGCCAGAAACAAAGGGATCAAGAACGCGCTGCGAGCCACGGCGTGCAATAAGCGCAAGCATAGCAAGAGCTTCGTCTGGCGACTCAGGCGTAGCACGTAAAAGAGCCTCACAAAAGCGCTGTGCCCCTCGATCGCGGTCGTACATCAAAACCGGCACGCAGGCATGCTTAAGATAGGTTGTACAGGAAGAAGGCGAACCATCTGGCCATGGATCGTCACATGATTGAAGAGATGTAGCATACAGCGGGAAAGACGCGGGCAAATAAGCTGGCTCACCGCCCGAGAAAAATGAAATAGCGCCACACTGCGACAGCTCAGCCTCGTCAAGCAAAAGATCGCAAGCCTCAAGCAGCAGATAAGGCGAGGAGCAACTTGCAGCAAGCTCGCGGCGACAGGTTGTAATAAGAACCTCTGAGCCAGATTTGCAAAGAGTATCGACCGCCGCAAAAAACGATTGGTAGCGCTTTGAGCTCAGTGTATCTACCGCATCAAACACCACCAAGTTACAACAGGCAGCAGCGTTATCAAGCTTAGCCAACAAGGTATCGGTATCAAGATCGACCACAAAATGGGGGCTTTGCGCATTTACCCAGATAACATTCTTTGCATCGAAGGCAACCTGAGCATACTGATAAGCCGTAACGCTTTTACCATAAAGCGCCGGCGCGCAGATAATGCGAACCGCAGCGCGATCAGAAAGAAGCCGAAGAAGAACTCTTCCTCGTTCATATAAAGAGGCAGTTGAACAATTGGGTAAAAGGTTTTCTTGGGAAAAAGCGCCTTCCCCTTGAGCCGAGCGAAATACGTATTGAGACATAACGCATCCTTTCCGCAACGAACGAAAAGAAAGCAAGGGGGTTTGCTTATAATAACGAGAAATTCCTTATTTTGCCTGGTCAGATGGCTTATTTTTTATGAGCCCGCCCTCCCCAATTTAGCCGCTTTGCCCATAGATTTAATTTTGATGCTCTGCATAAACGACATTCGGGCGATTTTGTAGGGCAAAATGCTATTCCTACTGCTGCTAGGCGCATACTTCCAAAACGCTTACGGGGCAGGGCTCATGCTTTATCGCTCGAGCTCAAGCGCTGCGCGAACATTGCCGCATAGATTGCATAATTGCATACGCCTGTACACTCGCAAGGCGCTCAACTCTGTAGATATCCAAAACGCCCTAATCGAGTGCCCAAGGTGCCTTGCCAGTTTGATACGTATAAAGCCCGGTAAGCGCGCCCAATACTGCCCTCTCGCAGCTCTCGTGAAAAGAAAATTGTTTGGCCAGCGTCAAACCAGAGCCGCCCATC
>CAZDCX010000004.1:0-63960 GCA_964504115.1 uncultured Cryptobacterium sp. | reverse complement strand
CTCTTACCCCAAGGGCTCACGTTGTAAAGATAAAGATTCGCAAAGATCACCTGCCTGGCTTTAGCATGAAGCAAACAAGCCCTACGAAAGGACGCTGTGCAATTCATCCATGATTTTGCGGGCAAGCGCCACGTCCACCTGACCGGGTGCCGAAGATTGCGACAAAGAGCAGAAGGTAAGATCGCTGCCAAAATACTCCCCTGCCAGGCGGGAAATGCTACCCTCGCGGCCCATCGCCATCGTGAGCATGGGGCCGGTTGTGTGCAAACGACGTACCTCCTCGGTAGCAGCCAACAATTCAAGCGCATCGCGCGCATTGAGAGCCATAACGGCACACTTAGGGATATCAGCTCCCAAATCGAGCATATGGGTCATGAGATTGACCATCCACTCTTTGGATGGCGTGCCAGCAAAGTTGTGGTACGAAACAAGCGCGCAGACCCCGTGCTCATGTGCACATTCCACCAGCTCTAACACCGCGGCATCGCCAATCCAGGTCTCAATATCCACAATGTCAAGAATCTCGGCCTCTATAAGAGCTTTATTGAGCGCTACATACTCTGCGACTGAAAACGTATCGTTGCCCCCCTGGCTCTTACTCCGGAAGGTAAAGAGCAACGGATGCTGAGGAACGGCCGCCGAAATAGCGCGCCCTTGTTCTACCATCGCTTCAATGTTGTGACGGCTTTCGTTGAAATCGCCCCGCCACTCAAAGCACTCAACACCTGCTTGTTTGCCCTCATCAATGATCTGCAAACACTCGCTTGCATCTTTGCCCATCACAGAAATAATGGTCTTAGGGGAGCCTTCCCCCAAAGTCACGCCTTTAATATCAATAGCTCCCATAGTGTCCTTCTTCCTGCCGTGTTATCCCTGTAAGCAAAACTGGCTCAGCACATGCGCAGCCCTACCATACTACTCTCTTGTCAAAATCTTTACGTTGGAACCGTCTCTTTTATCTGCCGCACTCCTGTTTGAAGCCCAACATGCCTTGGCCACGGCGGCGCGGCTGTGGCGCCGTGCAAAGCCAATAAAATGCTCATCACCATACCGAGTACGAAGGTGAGGGCAGTTGCGAATCTCGGTCGAATCTTGCTCGCCGCACATCCAAACCGTGATGCCCTCGCATTTACCCTTCTAGGAAGTATACAGGGTAGCGCAATCGATAATTAATGCCTAATACCCACCGCACTCTTTCACGTTCTGCATAGATCTGCAAGAGTTCTTGCTTGCCCAACGCTCAAGCCTAAGCGTCATAGCAAAAGCCGCCCCGCTTGGCAAAATGCCAGCCTCTACCTGCATCTTGCCTGTATCCCGCCCCAAGCGCAGCACTAACCTCAACGGCGCAAGCACGGGCGCAATTTGCGCGCAGCAACAAGGCTCTTGATAGCTTTATCCCTCTCTCGCAACTCTCTTGGAGAAAAGCCCTCCCTTGGCACTCAAGGTATAATGCAAAGCCATGGAGATACAACAGCTGAAATACTTTTACACCATTGCCCAATATGGAAGCCTCACCAAAGCAGCCGAGAAATTGCACATCTCTCAGCCAAGTTTGAGTCGTAGCTTACATGCTCTTGAAGAAGAATTGGGCACTCCTCTTTTCGATCGCGTGGGACGCAACATCGTGCTCAATAGTGCTGGTCAAATCGCGCTTGAGCGAACCATCTCGGTTCTCAATTCTGCAGAGGCCGTAAAACACGATGTGGAAAACTATGTCCGCGATCAAAGCCGATCGGTCGATGTGTATATACCTGTGCCCATGGGTGATACCGAAAAAATCATCGTGAACTTTAAGCGCCAATATCCTGAAATCAATCTGCGAGTTGCCTCTAACCCTTCAGAGAGCTTATCGAGTTATCCCCCGCCCAATATCACCTTCTTCGCAAGCCCTCTTGTGCATAAAGCCCATAATTACTTGCTGCTAGGTGAAGAAGATATTGTAGTGGCAACCTCGCTCAACCATCCGCTTGCCCACGAAAAATCGGTGCAGCTTGCCAGTTTATCAAGCGAAACCTTTGTCCGTGTTTTGCCGAGTTCTTTATATAGCATCACCTCACATATGTTTACGGAAGCAGGTTTTAGGCCCAATACCATTATTGAGGATCAAGATTTTAATCACATCCTGGCCTTTGTCGCAAACGACTTTGGCATCACGCTTGCGCCGCGTATTACCTGGTTTGGCAGATGGAAAGATGAAATTGCTCGAATCCCCATCAGTGATGTACACCGCAAACGATACCTGTATTTAAAGTGGCCAGAAAATGCCATATTAAGCTGGGCAACTCTGCGATTTAGAGAATATATCGTCAACTACTTTAACAAAACCTATGGGTTTACCTGCGGTCTCTAAGAGCCACCAAAGCTCAGCTACCACCAGTAAGCACAATACGCTTGCCTCATCCTTATGCAAAGTATGCATAAGAACACCTTGGCACTTGCATTAATCTTTATTGAATTTTGTTTTATTCTTCTAGAAGTATTAATGATCCCAATAGCTTCAAATGGCCAGCCGCTAGGGCCGCCAAAACATTTGGTCATGAACCGCGCAGCAGCAAAAACCTACGCGCTGCAACGCTTAAATACAAACGCGGCTACAAGCGTCATGCTTAAACCCTCGCGAGAAAGGATTCTCATGGCAGCACAATCGAAATTCATCAGCGGGCACACCCATCTCATCAGCCTTTTAGGTAAACCTATCCGCCATTCTGCTTCGCCCGTTACTCATAGCGTTTCCTTCGAAAAAATGGGTGTGGATGCCGTATACCTTGCTTTTGAAGTAACACCTGAGAATCTGCCCGATGCTTTAGCAGCAATGCGCTCAATGGATGGCTGGGATGGCAGTAATGTTACCATGCCCAACAAACAGGCTGTCATACCCTATCTCGATGGCCTCTCTGACGCTGCAAGCCTTATTGGCGCAGTTAACGTTATCGAGAAAACCGAAGATAACAAGCTCATTGGCCACAACACCGACGGCGCTGGCTTTATGACTAACTTGCGCAAACAAGGGGTAAAGCCAGAAGGAGCTACCTTTACCCTTCTAGGCCCCGGAGGTGCTGGATCTGCTATTACGGTACAAGCCGCCCTCGATGGCGTTGCTACCATACATGTGTTTGCGCGCGAACATGGTCCTTCCTACTTGCACATGCAGAGCATGTTGGATTCAGTGAAAGAAAAAACCTCTTGCAACCTTATTTTGCATGCCTTCGAAGATAAGGAAGCTATGGCAAAGGCTATTGCTGAAAGCGATGTTTTGATTAATGCCACCAACGTAGGCATGGGGGCTGATTGTACTGATACTCCCATCTCAGCAGACCTCATCAAAGAAGGGATGGTAGTTGCTGATGCTATCTACTTCCCCTTGCACACTCAACTTTTACAAGATGCCGCAGCAAAGCAATGCCAAATTGTTACCGGAATCGGCATGATGAACGAGCAAGCTGCTGTTGGTGAACAGATTTGGTATGGCATTGATATGCCCATCGACGAGGTTACGGCAGAACTCAACAACTAACGCAGCGAACAAGCAGGAGCAGCAGCGCGGCTACTAACCATCCGTGATACGACTGCCGCCCGCAATGTGTTCTGCGGCTTACGCGTTCTGCGGCCTGTGCGCTGCGCGACTGCTATGAGCTCTGCAGCAGCGCTGCTTCGCTAGGTACCGTCAGAGCCCACCGTTCCTAGCGCAGCAAAAAAGGGGAGGGTAACCTCCCCTTTTTAATTCCTTGGTGCACTCCATTCAACGAATACGGAAAAACCTCCGCCACCGTTGCCCGTGTGCTTATTTCTTGATCCAGGAGAACATGGAGCGAATCTTCTCGCCGGTCTTCTCGATCTCATGCTCGTTGATTGCTTCACGCTGCTCGAAAAGCCACTTGTGACCATTGTTGCAATCGTCCACAAATTCCTGAGCAAAGCTACCATCCTGAATGCGGCCCAGGATTTCCTTCATGGCTGCACGAGACTGCTCGTTGATAACCTTAGGACCTGCATAATACTCGCCATACTCAGCCGTGTTGGAGATGGAGTAATTCATGAAGTGAATACCAGATTCATACATCAGGTCAACGATCATCTTCATCTCGTGGTAGCACTCAAAGTAAGCAAGCTCAGGCGGATAACCAGCATCAACCAGCGTCTCAAAGCCAGCCTTAACCAACTCAACTAAGCCGCCGCACAAAACTGCCTGCTCGCCAAAGAGATCCTCTTCAGTCTCCTCTTTGAAGGTAGCCTTGATGATGCCAGAACGAGCACCGCCGATACCCCAAGCATAGCTCTTAGCCAACTCGAAAGCGTCGCCAGTAGCATCCTGCTGAACGCAAGCCAAGCAAGGAACACCCGAACCCTCGGTGTACTGACGGCGAACAATGTGACCTGGGCCCTTAGGAGCGATCATTACCACATTGACGTTCTCAGGAGGAACGATATAACCATAATGGATGTTAAAGCCATGAGCAAAAGCCAGGGTGTCACCCTCATGCAAGTGCGATACGATCTGCTCCTGATATACCTGTGCCTGCTTCTCATCCGGAACAAGAATCATAACGAAGTCTGCCTCTTCAGCTGCCTCTTCGATAGGCATAACCTTCAAGCCAGCCTCTTCAGCGGTAGCCCAAGATTTTGAGCCTTCACGCAGACCAACACGAACATCACAGCCAGAATCCTTGAGGTTCAGTGCATGGGCATGACCCTGAGAACCATAACCAATGATGGCAACCTTCTTGGCCTGGATCAACGAAGGATCGACGTCCTGTTCATAATAAATAGTTACAGCCATGATTATTCCCTTCTTCTTATGACTGACTGTTGATACACCTATGCTTTACAGCGAAAGCCCGCCCAGCTGTTAGCTTACTTTGGGCCCACGCGACATAGCAATTATGCCCGTACGGATGATCTCTTTGATGCCATAGGCACGTAAAAGATCTTCGATACCTGCAATTTTTGTTTCCGTACCCGTTACTTCAATAGTAAGGGATGATTTACCCACATCAACGATCTTCGCACGGAACACATTAGCGATTTCGATAATTTCATTGCGCTTATCAGGCGTAGCATGCACCTTAATCAGCACCAACTCACGCTCGATTGCCTGCTCTTGTGTCAGGTCGGTAATCTTGTGAACGCTAATCAGTTTATGAAGCTGCTTGGTGATTTGCTCGTAGGCAACCTCGTTGGCCAACATGATGATGGTCAAACGAGACAGCGTAGGATCCTCGGTTGGTGCAACCGAAAGCGACTCGATATTAAATCCACGACGAGAAATGAGCCCGGTTACGCGCGAAAGAACGCCTGGCTTGTTTTCCACCAGGATAGACAAAATATGTCGATTGTTGTCAGCCATGGCTATCCTTCCTCCCCTGCCGTCATATCATGAGAATCAATCATTTCGTAGATAGGGCCCACCTCAATAGCACCAATGATGTCATCGAGCGCTGCACCAGGGGCTACCATAGGAAAGACGTTCTCAGAACGATTGAAGCGCATATCCAACAGTGCCGGGCCTTCGCAATCCAAAAGCCACTTCATAGCTTCTTCAAGCTCTGCAGGGTTGCTTACCCTTCGACCTTCCCAACCATATGCTGCGCACAATTTAACGAAATCAGGATTGTCGGGAAGAACCGTTTCGCTATAGCGCTCGTTATAGAACAAGCCCTGCCACTGATAAACCATGCCCAGAGCTGAGTTGTTCATAAGCAGCACCTTGATTTTGATGTTGTTAACGGCTGCCGTTGCCATTTCCTGCACGTTCATTTGGAAAGATCCATCGCCGGCAATGCAAATAACCTGCTTTTCAGGGAAGGCAACCTTAGCGCCGATAGCTGCTGGAAGACCAAAGCCCATCGTGCCTAAACCGCCGCTTGAAAGGAAGGTTCGCGGAAGATCACGGTCGACATGCTGAGCGGCCCACATCTGATGCTGGCCCACCTCGGTTGTCACAATTGATTCTTGCGGATCCAGCAAATCACTGAGCAAATCTAAGGCACCCTCGGGCGAAATAGAACCATCAGGCGTAGCCAAACCAGGGCTATAGAACGGGTGATGGCTGCGCCATTCGTTGATCTGAGCCAACCACTCCTCGGTGATGGGCGCAGAGCCTTCCTGCTCAAGCTGATCGCGAATGCCACCCAATACCACCTTCGCATCGCCCACGATAGGAATTTGCGGAATGCGATTCTTGCCAATTTCGGCCGGGTCTACATCGATATGAATCACCTTGGCATCCGGTGCAAAATCAGACAATCGACCAGTTACGCGATCGGAGAAACGAGCGCCTACCGCAACAAGCAAATCGGCATTGGTAACAGCAAAATTGGCATACTTTGAACCATGCATGCCCACATGACCCAGATATAACGGATGCGAAGCAGGAAATGCTCCTTTTGCCATCAAGGTTGATACAACCGGAATTTGCAGCATCTCAGCCACTGAAAGCAATTCTTCCTCTGAATGGGAAGCGATAATGCCGCCACCAATATAGAGAACTGGCCTGCGTGCTGCACGCATCATTTCTGCTGCTTGGCGCATCTGGCGAACATTGCCCTTGAGCGTAGGTTTATAAGAAGGAATGTTGACATCCTCTGGATACTCGAAGACCATCTCGGCGCCCGCAAGGTCGGAAGGAACATCGATCAACACCGGACCCGGGCGACCAGTGCGAGCGATATAGAATGCCTCGCGGAAGGTGCGCGTCATATCTTCGCAGCTTTGTAACAGATAGCTATGCTTTACAACAGGCATGGTAATGCCCACAATGTCCGACTCTTGGAAGGCATCGGTACCGATAATGTTGCGCGGCACCTGCCCGGTGATAACCACCAACGGGACGCTATCCATGTAGGCTGTTGCAATACCGGTAACCGTATTGGTAGCTCCCGGACCGCTGGTTACAATAACAACGCCCGTTTTGCCCGTTGCACGAGCATATCCGTCAGCTTCATGTGTTGCTGCCTGCTCGTGGCGAGCAAGAATATGCTTGATCTTTTTTGAGTCATACAAAGCGTCATAGATTTTAATGGCTTGACCTCCCGGATAGCCAAAAATCGTATCCACGCCCTCAGCCTCAAGCGATGCGATAATGGCCTCTGAACCCAGCATGGTTTTACCCTGCTTTTCAGTGTGAGGCCCTAACCCCATCTTTGCTTCGTATTCTTTATCTATTGCGCTCATCCGAAATATGCCCCCTTGTCTGCACTTGACACCAGCCTGGCGTAGCGAGCCAACACGCCAACCTTGTACTTCGGTTCGGGCTTAACCCAAGATTCACGACGCTTTTCCAGTTCTTCATCAGAAACTTCCAGCGTCAGAATTCCCTTATCAATATCAATAGAAATCATGTCGCCTTCTTGTACCAAGGCGATTGGGCCACCTGCTGCAGCTTCAGGACTAATATGCCCAATGGCAGGACCCTTTGTTGCGCCCGAGAAACGACCATCGGTCAGCAGCGCAACGCTTTTATCGAGCCCCATACCACAAATAGCAGAAGTCGGCGTGAGCATTTCGCGCATGCCCGGGCCACCAGCTGGGCCTTCGTAGCGAATAACCACGACATCACCATGGTTGATCTTGCCACCGAAAATGGCCTCACAGGCTGCATCTTCGCTATCGAACACACGAGCAGGGCCGCGGTGCTGACGCATTTCATCAGAAACAGCCGACTGCTTGACCACGCCAAAGTTTGGCGCAAGATTACCGTGCATAACACGCAAACCACCAACTGGGCTATATGCGTTTTCAACGGTATGAACCACTTCGCCATCGACAGGTGGGCAGGTATCAAGCCATTCGCCCACGCTACCATGACAGGTAAGAGCATCTTTGTTGATAAGACCATGCTTTGAAAGCTCGGCCATCAATGCCCCAATGCCGCCAACCGCATTTAAATCTTCAATATGAAGAGGACCGGCAGGAGCAATACGAGTAATGTTGGGAACCTGCTGGCATACCTTGTCCCAATCTTCCATGGTGATGGGGCAACCTGCTGCATGAGAGATTGCAGTTAAATGTAACATGGTGTTTGTGGAACCACCAAAGGCCATGTCAAGCACCATGCCGTTGTGGATCGACTTTGGCGTGATAATATCGAGCGCTTTAATATCTTTTTCGACCAGCTCCATGATCTTCATACCAGTGTGCTTTGCCAAACGAATACGCTCGGAATACACTGCGGGAACGGTGCCATTGCCGGGAAGAGCAATGCCCATGCCTTCTGCCAAACAGCAGATGGAATTAGCGGTAAACATACCAGAGCAACTACCACAGGTGGGGCAAGCTGTTTCTTCAAACCACTTACACTCTTCCTCGGTCATCGTGCCACTTGTAACCTGGCCCACCGCATCAAAGAGCGTATTGAGGTCGGTCTGGTTACCGCACTTGTCATGCCCTGCTAACATAGGGCCACCTGAAACTAAGATGGTGGGAATATTCATGCGACAGGCTGCAAGCAACATGCCAGGAACAATTTTGTCGCAGGAAGGAATAAGGACAACACCATCAAAGGCATGACCTTGCACCACACACTCAACAGAATCGGCAATAACCTCACGGCTGGTGAGCGAGAACTTCATGCCCTCGTGATTCATAACAATGCCGTCGCATACCCCAATAGTGGTAGCCTGCAAAGGTGTGCCGCCTGCCATGCGAATACCCGCTTTAACAGCTTCGGCAATTTTATCAAGATGGATATGGCCAGGGATGATTTCATTCTGGGAAGAAATAACCGCAATAAGAGGACGCTCGAGCTCCTCATCGGTTAGACCATCGGCTTTAAGTAAACTTCTATGAGGTGCGCGCGCAAGACCTTTCTTAATAACATCGCTTCGCATCTCTTACCACCCCTTTCAAATTAGGTTTTTTGGGCTCATGAAAATAAAAAATCCCGTGCAGCAGACTGCATCAGGACCAGAAATCATTGAGGAAGAAACTATGTTGGCTTCTTCGAACCATAACGGAGGCCACCGATTCAACCTACTGATTTTACTATGGTTCGAAGATCGTCCAAAACATAGCAAAACGTTCAGACCGAACAGCTCAGAGGCGCCTTTCAGACCGTCCAACCATTGGCTCTCAGCAACTGCCAACTCTCTGGAGGATGGATTCGTCCCTACTATTCCTCATCAACGCTTTTCGCTTTGTCAACTATAGCACCGCGCGCCTGCTTGTGGGAAAAATATTTCGTTCTTTTACGCGGATGGCAAAAGAGGTGGTAAATGTGTGCGAACAAGAGCGTTATTCAAGATGCTGAACGCCCCTCTGAAGCCCCTTTAAGCTACAACGCCTCCTTGGGGCGGCGCGCCACGATGACACGAGGATGCCCGGCAAGATCTTGAGCGATACGGGTATCTTCAAAGCCCACTTGTTGGGCAAGGGTGCAAGCGGCTTCCAGCGAGGTTTCAAACAATTCGACGGCTAAAACACCACCTGGCGCTAAGCAATCGAAGGCGTCAGGCAAAAAACGCCGATACACATCAAGCCCATCAGCGCCACCATCGAGAGCAAGAGGCGGCTCGAAGGCTGATACTTCCTTATCAAGGGTTGCCATCACCGAGGTAGGAACATAAGGAGGATTTGAAATAACCAGATTAAACCTTCCACGCTCGCTTGCGGCAACCGCATCAAGTAAGTTGCTCGAGCGCACTTCCACCCGCGAAGATAAGTTGAGCTCATCTACATTGCGCTGAGCCAGATTGAGCGCTTCAGGGGCAATATCAAGCGCAAGAACGTACGCTTGGGGGTACTCCGTAGCAATCGAGCAAGCAATACAGCCCGAACCGGTGCACAGATCAACAACATGGATCGCAGGCGCGCAAGCCTCGATGATGGTTTCTCCTTCATCGCCCTGCGCTACATGATCGCTCACGCGCGGTAGATCGAGCGCATGCAGAGCCTCGCTCACCAGCACTTCCGTCTCGGGGCGCGGAATGAGCACGCCTGGCTCCACCTGCAAAGTGAGGTATCGGAAGGGTGCCTTGCCACTGATGAGCTGAAGAGGCTCGCCCTGCCCCCTTCGCGAAACATACTCGCGCAATACCGCACGCTCATCGAGGGAAAGCGGCTTGTCGAAATTGACATACAACTCTACGCGCGACAATCCCGTGGCTTCGGCCATAAGCCATTCGGCCGAAAGGCGAGGATTGGCATCGCCTTTGCGCTCTAAGTATCCAACGGTCCAATCAAGAGCCGCCTGAATAGTCCAGATATCGCTCAACCTACACTGCTTCCTCAAGCTTCTGAGCACGGTCGGCGGCCTGCAGGGCGGTAATAACATCGCCAAGCAAATCGCCCAGTAAAACGCCATTATACGTTGAGTTATAACCAATGCGATGATCGGTCACGCGATCCTGCGGAGCATTGTACGTGCGAATCTTCTCGGCGCGGTCACCAGAGCCAATTTGAGCAAGGCGCTTTGCGCCCTCGGCCGCTTGCTGCTCGGCGAGCATCTTTTCATACAATCGAGCACGCAGCACCGCCATGGCCGCAATTTTATTTTGCAGCTGACTCTTCTGATCTTGCGATTGCACCACCAAACCCGTAGGCAAGTGGGTAATGCGCACAGCCGAATCGGTTGTATTAACGCACTGGCCACCTGGGCCACCGGCACGAAATACATCGATGCGCAAATCGTTTTCGTTAATGTCGATATCGATCTCATCAGCCTCGGGCAAAACTGCCACCGTAGCCGTTGAGGTATGAATGCGGCCTTGGCTCTCGGTTTTAGGAACGCGCTGGACACGATGGACGCCCGACTCAAACTTCATAACCGAGTAAACCTTGTGACCGGTTACCTTAAACTGCACTTCCTTATATCCGCCTGCCTCAGAAGGCGAAACATCCATTGTTTCAACCTTCCAGCCCTGATGCTCGATAAAGCGAAGATACATTTTGTATAAATCACCGGCAAAAATAGCCGCCTCATCGCCGCCTGCTGCAGCACGAATTTCGACAATAATATTCTTTTCATCGGCTGGGTCTGACGGAATAAGCATGAACTTGATCTCTTCTTCAAGAGATGGGAGCTTCTCTTCAATAGTGGCAATCTCTTCTTGAGCAAATTCCTTCATGTCTGCATCTGAGAGCATCTCTTTAGCATCTGCTAAATCGTCCAAACACTGTATATATTCTCGCGCTTTGGCCACTAAGGGACCTTGATCAGAATAGTTTTTTGCCAGCTTGTTGTACTCGCTTTGATGCGAAACCACCTCTGGGTCGCCCAGCTTAACTACAAGCTCCCGATACGCTTCAATTATTTTTTCCAGCTTTTCGCGCATGCTTTCCTCTTTTACCAACTGCCTCGAATTTGTATGATTGCCGCTTAACTCTTCAGAGCCTCAGATTGACGAGCCTCAATCCCTTCCGGCAAGCCATGTTAACACGAAGCACCACCATTGATCCCGCGATGCCCTCTTCGTGACTGAATTGAGCGCGGGCAAATCTTTGCCGAGATGCTTGCTACCTGAGGGCATCAAGAAGTACTTGCTTGGGCGTAACGCCAACAAACTGCTTGCTTACTGCCCCGTTCTCAAATACCAACAAGGTTGGTACGCTCATGATGTTGTAGCGCTGAGCCAAGGTAAAGGCCTGATCCACGTCGACTTTGTAAATCTCGGCAGCATCTTTAACCCCTTGGGCTACCTCTTCAAGGATAGGCGCCATTACTTTGCAGGGGCCACACCATGTTGCAAAAAAATCGACCAAGACTGGCTTTGATGCTGTAAGCACTTTTTGTTCGAACTCAGCTTCTGTTATTTGCACAGCCATGAACACTCCTTACAATGCAGCCTCGCGAATCTTTTCCAGAAGCTGCTCGACCGTCCATGCACCCAAATCTCCTTCATGGCGATCGCGCACTGAAACGGTGCCGTTCTCAACTTCTTTATCACCCATAACAACCATATAGGGAACTTTTTGGCTTTGAGCCTTTGCGATCTTGACGCGCATGGGCTCGTTTTGATCATAGATCTCAACGCGACCGCCAGCAGCCTTAATCTTATTGGCAACCTCAGCCACTGCCTCTTTATGACGATCGGCAATAGGAAGCATGATCACTTGAACAGGTGCCAGCCACAAAGGTAAGGCGCCAGCGTAATGCTCGATCAGAATACCGAGGAAGCGCTCGATTGAACCAAAAATTGCACGATGCAACATCCACGGTGTTTCTTCCGTATTGTCTTCGGTGCGATAAGTCAATCCAAAGCGCATGGGAAGATTGAAGTCAACCTGCACAGTAGAACACTGCCACGTGCGGCCAATAGCATCCTTGACCTTGATATCGATCTTTGGGCCATAGAAAGCGCCATCGCCCTCGTTGATTTCATATGCCAGATTATGACGCGCACATGCTTCCTTTAAGGCATTGGTAGCATGCTCCCACATATCATCGGTGCCAATGGATTTTTCAGGGCGGGTAGAGATTTCCGCCTCATATTCGAAATCGAACGTTGACATGATGTGATCAACCAAATCGAGAATGGCAACCACTTCATCAACAACCTGGTCACGCGTGCAAAATACATGCGCATCATCCTGGGTAAAGCCTCGTGCACGCATAAGGCCATGAACCGCACCCGAAAGCTCGTGACGATACACCGTACCAAACTCAAAATAGCGCAGGGGTAAATCGCGGTATGAGTGCAGCTCGCTCTTGTAAAGCATGACATGCCCTGGGCAATTCATGGGCTTGACGCCATACTCAGTCAGACGAGGCTCCTCTTCAGTGCCCTCATTGATATTGAAGAAGTACATATTGTCGTGATAGTAACCATAATGCCCGCTTGTTTTCCACACTTCAGCGTTGTAAACATGCGGAGTAATAACCTCTTCATAGCCTCGCTCGTACAAATCGCGGCGCAACCACTCCTGCATGATGCGAATAACACGAGCACCCTTGGGCAAATAGAGGGGCAAACCAACACCCGCCATAGGATCCATGGTATAAATGCCCAACTCGCGCCCGAGTTTACGATGATCGCGCTTTTCTGCTTCCTCCAAATTGTACAAGTAGGTTTCAAGATCCTTCTTCTTGAAAAAGGCCGTGCCATAAAGGCGTTGAAGCATTTCGTTGTTAGAATCGCCCTTCCAATAAGCACCAGCCACCTTCATCAATTTAAAGGCGCCAATCTTGCCCGCCGAGGGAACATGGGGCCCGCTGCACAAATCAACGAAGGCTCCGTGGCGATAAATGCTAATCGGAGTATCATCAGCTAAATCGCCAATGTGCTCATACTTGAATCGCTGGTTCGCAAATATTTCGCGGGCCTGATCGCGGGTAACCACTTCACGAATGAAAGGCTCATCCTGCGCAATGATCTCGGCCATTTTTGATTCAATAGCTTCGAAATCTTCCGTGGAAACACTGCGCGAAAGTTCAAAGTCATAGAAAAAGCCGTCTTCTGTTTCAGGGCCAAAGGCAATTTGAGCATCAGGGAACAGCAGCTGTACGGCTTCAGCCATAATATGAGCGCATGAATGGCGCATAATACCTAAAGCTTCGGGGCTGCGGTTGGTAATAATCTCCACCGTGGCACCATCGCAAACAGGCGCATTAAGATCGGCAAGGGTGCCGTTAATTTTGCCCGCAAGTGCCGCTTTGGCAAGACCAGTACCGATAGAAGCTGCCACATCATAAAGCGTGGCTCCTTCTTCGAGCGTCTTGTATGATCCATCGGGGAGCATGATTTCCATGGTCGTTTCCTTTCCTGTGCCGGGTGCGTACAAAGCACCTACACTTCTTCAAACAACGAGCCGCCCCTCAAGGCGGCTCGTTTTACCATACCACATTCTTTTAGTTGCTCAATAAGCTCGCGAAAGCCCCCATGAGCATTACTTATGCTGACGTGTTTTTGTCCTAATCGCGCGATGCGGGTACGCCAATGGGCGTTGTGCAATACGGGCACATGGTCCAAGACGGATCGAGGGCATGATGACACGTAGGGCACAAATTCTTCAAGCGCTGATGGCAGTTGGGGCATAGAACATAATCAGCCTCAACAGGATACCCGCAATTACCGCATTCGCCAAAATGCATAAGCTGACGCTGTTTTAAGGCCAGCTCTAATTCCTGCTCTTCCCTATCGCTTTGCAGAAGCGGAGGACGAACAAGGCAATACGCCACAATACCCGCAATGGGAATAACCGAGAGAAGGCCTAATGCCCACACGGTACCACGATCTGCCGCATCACGCACCGACCACACAATCGATAAGATGTACAAAATAAGCAGCAGTACAACAAAGATGAGCAGCCCCATCATGACCTCGGGGGTAAGCACCTGCGATATTAACGAGCTCATATATCCTCTTTCTTAAGCCATATCGGCGAGCTGAGCCGCCAAACGCTCTTTGCGATCAATAATATCAGCTAGTTTATTGCGATCCTTTTCAATAATATCAGGTGCTGCTTTTGCTAAAAAGCCTGGGTTCGATAGCTTTTTGGCAAACTTAATGCGATCCTTCTCTAACGATGCCAATTCTTTTTCGAGTCGAGCACGCTCGGCTTCAAAATCAACCAACCCCGAAAGAGCCACATACACTTCAACGCCCTCGGCAAGACAAGCCGCCGATTCCGCTGGTTTGGCCACCTCAATCGCAAGCGTTGCAACCTCGGCGTTCGCCAATGCTGAAACAAGCTCCGATTGGGATTGGAAGCGCTGCAGCGCCTCTTCTGATTCCGCTTTCACGGTAATGGTAAGCGTTGTGCGCGGCGAGATACCATAACGGGCCCTGATTGAGCGGATGCCCGTTACCGATTGAGTAACCATCTCAATGGCGCGCTCGGCACTAGGGTTGCGATATTGGGCAAGCTGCTGAGCATCAGGCCAAGCCGCCATCATCAGATAAGGTGTTTGCTTCTCACCTGGGAGATCTTGATAAATCTGCTCAGTTACAAATGGCATGGCGGGATGCAGCAAACGCAGGGCGGTATCAAGAACAAATACCAAGTTTCGCTGACATACGGCGCGATCATGCCCACCAGAGGCCAAGCGGGGCTTCGAGAGCTCGATATACCAATCGCAGAACTCGTTCCAGAAGAACGCATACAGCTCACGGGTAATATCGCCAAATTCGAACTCTTTATACGCCTCATCAAGCGAAGCAACCAGGCGCGCCAAACGGGAGAAAATCCACTCATCGGCTAAGGTTGCAAGCTCAGGCTCGCCGGGTACGTAATCTTCCAAATTCAACATAACAAAACGAGCAGCATTGCGAATCTTATTGGCAAAATTACGGCTGCTGACCAGTTTGCTTTCGTTGAACTTCAAGTCTTGCGCACCCGTTACCTGCATCAACAGGCCAAAACGCATGCCATCGGCACCGTAATCCTCCATGAGTTTGAGCGGATCGACGCCATTGCCACGGCTCTTTGACATAGGCTTGCCATCGGCTGCCATAACAGTAGGGTGAATGATGACATCCTTGAAGGGAATTTGCTTGGTAAAGTACAACGATGACATTACCATTCGGGCAACCCACAGGCCCATAATGTCGCGCGCGGTGCTGAGCACCTGTGTTGGGTAAACAGAATCAAGCTGCTGCGTATCGTTTGGCCAACCCTGCGTGGCAAACGGCCAAAGCTGAGATGAAAACCAGGTGTCAAGCACATCTTCATCTTGGCGAACATGAGCACCACAATGCGGACAGGTATCGATATCCTCCATGAGCGCATCTTCCCAGCCGCACTCATCGCAGTAAAACATCGGAATGCGATGCCCCCACCACAGCTGGCGCGAAATGCACCAGTCTTTTAGATTCTCAAGCCAATCAAGATAAACTTGCTTCCAGCGATCAGGGTGAAAGTGTATGGAGCCATCTTCCACCACACGAGCAGCATCCTTCTTCAAGCGATCCACAGCAACAAACCATTGCTCGGAAAGCCACGGCTCAAGCTTAGTATGGCATCGATAGCAGGTCATAACTGAATGATCATGATCTTCTACATGATCAAGCAGGCCGAGCGCTTCAAATTCCGCCACGATTGCTTCGCGTGCCTCGTCACGGGTCATGCCACTAAACTTGCCATAACCCTCAACAACCACAGCATGCTCGTCAAATACATTAATTTGCTCTAAATCGTGACGCTGGCCCATGGCATAATCGTTGGGATCGTGCGCTGGGGTGGTTTTAACACAACCGGTACCAAACTCAGAATCAACGTAATAATCAGCAAAAATAGGAATGGTGCGACCAACAATGGGCAGCTCGATTGTTTTGCCAATAAGATTCTTATAGCGCTCGTCCTTAGGGCTGACTGCCACACCCGTATCACCCAGCATGGTCTCTGGGCGCGTAGTGGCAACCACTACATATTCCATGCCATCAACCGGCTCGGTTAAAGGGTAGCGCAAATACCACAGATGACCCTTTTCGTCGATATATTCAGCTTCATCATCGGCAATTGCTGTGGTGCAAGAAGGGCACCAGTTAACGATGCGGCGCCCCTTATAAATGAGGTCATCGTGATACCAATCACAAAAGACCTTGCGGACCGCATTGGCATACTCAGGCGAAAGGGTAAACTTCTCGTCATCGTAATCGCAAGAACAACCCATGCCCGCGATTTGATTGACGATAGTGTTGCCATATTCTTCGCGCCAATCCCAACAAGCATCAAGGAACTTCTCGCGACCGATTTCTAAACGCGAAATACCTTCATCAGCCAGTTTTTTGTCAACCTTAGTTTGAGTTGCAATACCAGCATGATCGGTACCCAGAACCCATCGCGTTTGATACCCTTGCATGCGAGCGTGACGCACGCAGGTATCCTGAATAGACTCATTTAATGCGTGGCCCATGTGAAGCACGCCCGTTACGTTGGGCGGAGGAATAACAACCGTATAGGAATCTGCCCCATTTTTACCAAATCCTGGCGTGCGAGCAAAATATCCATGCTCTTTCCAAGCATCAAATAAAGGCCGCTCCCACTGTCTATATGCTGACGATTCGCTTTTCTTATCGGCTGCCATACTTGCCCTTTCCTTCCAGCCCCTCGGGCTGCTGATCTGCCGTTTCTTGGCAAAAATACCTACTTGAGGTTACCCCTCTTGATAGGTACCTATTATATAAACATTTTCTTGTTCTTACGCACTTTGCGGCTTCGCTGATCGCTTAGACTTTTTCGCCGCTACAAGCTCAATGGTCGGCTGCGTTGTGCCCTCGACATCACTGCGATGTACAACAACACGAGTCTTGCCTTCATAATCGGGAAGCTCGTACATAACATCCATAAGCACACGCTCGCAAATACTGCGCAATCCACGAGCGCCTGTTTGGTGCTCAACTGCTTGTTCGGCAATTGCTAATAAAGCATCGTCTTCAAAAACGAGTTCGGAATCCTCGTACTGGAACATAACCGTGTATTGCTTAATCAACGCATTTTTTGGCTCAGTGAGTACCCGCACCAAATCCTTGGTGGAAAGCTCGTTTAATGCGGTGATGACCGGGATACGGCCAACAAATTCGGGAATCATGCCAAACTTATGCAAATCCTCTGGCAAAACTTGGCGCAACAACTCGGCATCGGCCTCACGCTTTGATTCAGGCATGTCGGAAGCAAATCCGATACTGGTTTTGCCCACGCGCTCGGCAATAATATCGGGCAACCCCACAAACGCGCCACCCAAAATAAACAAGATATTGGTGGTATCAATATGAATAAGCTCTTGCTGGGGATGCTTGCGCCCGCCTTGTGGGGGCACCGATGCCTCGCATCCCTCAACGATCTTCAGCAATGCTTGCTGAACGCCTTCGCCCGATACATCGCGCGTGATTGAAAGATTTTCAGCCTTGCGCGCAATTTTATCGATTTCGTCTACATAAATGATACCGATTTCAGCATGAGGAATATCGTAATCTGCAGCCGTAATGAGCTTGAGCAAAATATTCTCAACATCCTCGCCCACATATCCTGCCTCGGTTAGGGTTGTAGCGTCGGCAATGGCAAAAGGCACCTTTAAAGTGCGCGCCAGTGTTTGCGCTAACAATGTTTTACCTGAGCCGGTTGGACCGAGCAGCATAATATTGCTTTTTGCCAACTCAACGTCGCTGGATTGCGCGGCTTCTCCCATACTGATGCGCTTGTAGTGGTTATACACCGCTACCGAAAGCGCACGCTTAGCTTCTTCCTGCCCTACCACATGCTCGGAGAGCTGCTCGTATAACTCACGCGGTGTTGGAAGCTCGTTGAGTGCAAGCGCAGCTGCGCTTTGATCCCCTTCTTCGGCGGGGGGCACATGTAATACTTGATTGAGCGCATCTGACTCCAAACCTCGCAAATTTAAATCTGTCATCATTGCTTCGGCGGAAAGAGAAATGCATTCGTCACAAATATAAATACCGTCTGGGCCCGAGATCATCGCATTCACTTGATCAGGCGTTTTACCGCAAAAAGCACAGTGAATGTTACTGCGCGAGGGTGAATGAGTGTTGCCTTTATCTACCATAAGCCTACTCAGCCTTCTCGTCAGCAGAGAAGCGGGATGTCACGACCTTATCAACCAAACCATATGCCAATGCTTCCTCGGCATCCATCCAATTATCGCGCTCAGAATCGCTATGAACACGCTCAACGGGTTGCCCACAATGGCGAGCAATAATCTTCTCCAAACGATCGCGCGTTCTACGCATTTCATGAGCAACAATTTCAAAATCGGTTTGCTGAGTGCGCTCGCCTGAACCGCCCATAGGCTGATGAATCATGATCTGAGCATTGGGAAGCATAATGCGCTTACCCGGAGTACCAGCACACATGATTACCGATGCCATCGAAGCAGCCAAACCCATGCAGATAGTGGAAACATCGCATTTGATGTATTGCATGGTGTCATAAATCGCTAAACCCGCAGAAACCGAACCACCCGGTGAATTGACGTAGAGCGAAATATCTTTATCCGGATCGGCTGATTCAAGATGCAAGAGCTGTGCAACAACCGTGTTAGCTACCGCATCGTCAATGGCCTCACCCAGAAATACAATGCGCTCATTGAGCAAGCGGGAATAAATATCATAGCTGCGCTCGCCACGAGGGGATTGCTCGATGACATAAGGAATAAGAGCCGATTGAGGGGAGCTTTGTAACATAACATGCCTCGTTTCATTCATATGCGCCCAGATAGACGCATGGCTTTTATGCTTCGAAGGGGCGATCAGCCCAACTAGGCGACCACCCCTTATACATACAACATATTCACGCAGGAAGGACGAGAGCCCTACCCGCTCGATTACTCTTCGACCTTTGCCTCTACTACTTCTGTAACCTGTGCTTTCTCAACCACGTCATGCAAAGCATTCGTGCGTAAAACGCCCTCGCGAATCAGAGGCAGGCGGCCATCCTTGCGCCATTCCTCTTCAACGGCCTTAGGATCATCCAAATCGGCCTTGGTGAACTCAGCATGTACTTCCTCTTCGGTTACCTTCAGGTCGAAGTGGCGAGCCCATGCATCAAGTGCCAAATCTTGGCGAACCAAATCAGCTGCTTGCTTTTTGTTATCTTCCTTGAATTGCTCAGGGGTAAGATCCATAGTTTGCAGGTACTGGTCAAAGGTCAAACCAGTACGGGAAAGCTGGCCATAGAAGTTTTGCAGCAGGTTGGTTTCTTCCCTCTCGCACATGGCAGCAGGAAGCTCGCCCTCTAAGCGGGAAGACAAGGCTTGCAAGCACTCGTTTTCCTTGCGACGAGGTGCACTCGTGGCCTTCTGAGCCTCAATGCTTTCAGCGATTTTGCCGCGCATGTCTTCCAGGCTCTCAAAACCAAACTTCTCAGTAGCCCACTCATCGTTAACCTCGGGCAGAATCTTGCGCTTGATAACATTGATCTTCAGATCGAAGTGGAACAGACCCTTTTCTTCCAAGCTTGAGGTAACCATAGAATCATCATCGGTCAGATCAAGATCGAAGCTCTTCTCGCCGCCCTTTTTCAAACCGATAAGCTCTGCATCGAAGGAAGCAGGATAAACGCCTTGGCCCAATTGATACAAACGATTCTCGGCTGACAGAGCAGAAACCTCTTCGCCCGCTTCGTTGGTGACCTTTACGCTAAGCTCAACGTACTCGCCGGGCTTTACCTTAGTATTGGCATTGGCATCTTTAAAATCCTGATAGTAGCCACGAAGCTCTTCGATCTGAGCATCGATTTCTGCCTCTGTGGCAGCGGTAGAGGGAATTTCAACCTCAACAGGCTCATAGCTTGAAAGCTCATAGCTGGGCTTAACATCGATCGTAGCGGTAAACTTAAACGGCTTGTGATCGGCAACCAGATCGGTTTCGTATTCGTAATCGGGACGCTGTAGAGGAATGAGATTGTGCTCTTCGAGAGCTTGTGGATAAACCTCATTTACCAAGTCTTCAGTAACCGTGGTAAAAACCGACTCGGAGCCCATGATGGTATCGATAACAGGACGAGGAGCCTTGCCAGGACGAAAACCAGGGAAATTGTAGCGCTTTGCAACCTGACGATAAGTGCGCTTGATGCGTGCATCAACATCAGCCGCGTCAACCTCGAATGAAAGCTTTACTTGATTATTCTCAAGAGCCTCTACTTTGATGTTCACGAATTAACTCCTTCTTGGATACTACCAATGTTCGTGTTGGTGCGGGTGAAAGGACTTGAACCTTCACGGGGGTTGCCCACCAGAACCTAAATCTGGCGCGTCTGCCAATTCCGCCACACCCGCATTTTCACGACATTACCACCCGTCCAGGGCGATAACTTCGTAATGATAACAAATCAAGCTCCAGTTGTGCGACATAATGCAAGAAAAGCAAACACTTACGCCGAAGAAGCATCTTTGGCGGTTATTGTTCGCGAAGGCGAAATAAGAATTGTGCCTACTTGGCCTTCCAAAGCAGCATCGTCATAAAACACCTTATCGAGCAAAACTCCCTGAGCAGCCAGCCCCTCGTTTTGCGTGGAAATAACTATGTCAACGCCTTTATATTCTTTCAGCAAAGCCACGTCACTCACGATGCATACCACAAAGTCCACTTCGCATTGCTTATATTCTTTCACGCGTTTATTGAGATACGCAGGCTGGGCAGAAATAGCATCAAGAGATACGATGCCAAAGGTATATTTTCCTGCCCGTATGACCGTTTTTTCGTTGTAAATCAGGGGGTGCTGCACATCAAGTACCACCACGTGAGCTTGCTTATCCAAATAGGAGTTTTGAACGGCAAAAACTGAAACCTGATCTTCGGCATCTTCGTCATCGGAAGCTGATGCTACATCTGAAGCACTGACCTCATCTTCATGAGATTGACTTGGTTGCTGATTTGATTGCTCTCCTAAACCACGGGGCATCAGGCGACCATTGTGAGTTATATCCACAAGAGCTTCTTTGTTATCGGTTGCTTGCCCGACATAGATTAGAGCAGTGTAATCGTCCAAGTTGCCCGTAGCATCATCAATAGTGCTCGCCGCCATATTGAGCGATCGGCTTGCCCCCACGATATACACAACCGCAATAGCAAGTGCGGCAAGCGCCAACACTATAAAAAACCCTAAAGCTGCTTTTTCACGCGATATCTTCATAGATTTTATCCTACGCGAAATTATTACCCAGTTACACCACGAATCGACCGCTGCTACAGCGCCTACATGATACGCGCCAAGAATTGCCCCGTATAACTTTCTGGGTTCGCGGCAATTTCTTCGGGGGTACCTTGGGCTACCACATTGCCTCCGCGGCTTCCCCCTTCAGGCCCCAAATCGATGAGATAATCAGCGCATTTAATCACATCAAGATTATGCTCAATAACAAGTACAGTATTGCCCGCCTCAACCAAACGCTGTAGTACTTCAAGCAGCTGGCGCACATCGTCAAAATGCAAACCCGTTGTTGGCTCATCTAATATGTAGAAAGTTTTTCCTGTTTGGCGCCGCTGCAATTCGCTTGCAAGCTTAACGCGCTGCGCCTCCCCGCCTGAGAGAGTGGTGGCGGGCTGACCTAAATGAATGTAGCCCAGTCCGACGTCGTGAAGCGTACTCAGTTTACGAGCAATGCCGGGAATCTTCTCAAAAAACGAAAGCGCCTCATCAACCGTCATCTGCAGCACATCGTAAACATTTTTGCCGCGATAGGTAACTTGAAGAGTTTCGCGGTTGTAGCGTTTGCCTTGGCACACTTCACAATCGACATAGACATCGGGCAAAAAATGCATCTCGATCTTCTTTTGGCCATCACCCTTGCAAGCCTCGCAACGCCCACCGGCAACATTAAACGAGAACCGACCCGGAGCATACCCTCGCGCTTTGGCTTCAGGCGTTGATGCAAACAAAGCCCGCACGTCATCCCAAAGGCCAATATAGGTAGCCGGATTTGAGCGCGGTGTGCGGCCAATGGGGCTTTGATCGATGTTGATAACCTTATCGATATGTTCTGTCCCAACAAGGCGACGATACTCACCTGTCTTGCGATGCGCATGATTGACGCGATTTGCTAAAGCTGGTGCAAGCGTATCGGTAATAAGCGAGCTTTTGCCCGAGCCGGAAACGCCCGTAACCAACGTCAGAGTACCCAGGGGAATCGAGATAGTAATATTTTTTAGATTGTTTTCGCAGGCACCTTTTAATTGAATCGATCCACGACGGGGGTGGCGCCTCTGCTGGGGCACCGGAATGCACTTTCTTCCCGAGAGATACTGCGCCGTGAGCGAATCGGGCGAAGCCATCACTTCTTCAGGGGTTCCTGCCGCAATGATGTTGCCACCATGCTCTCCAGCACCAGGCCCCATATCGATTACATAATCAGCTCGGCGAATCGTGTCTTCATCATGTTCAACCACAACAACGGTGTTACCCAAGTCACGCAGATGCTCAAGCGTTGCAATGAGACGCTCGTTATCGCGCTGGTGCAAGCCAATGGAAGGCTCGTCCAAAATATACAAAACACCCATCAGCCCTGCGCCAATTTGTGTAGCCAAACGAATACGCTGCGCCTCGCCACCTGATAACGTAGCCGTTGCGCGCTCTAAGGTTAAATAATCCAGTCCCACGTCAACCAGGAACTGCAAACGTGTTTTGATCTCTTTTACGATGGGGTCGGCGATGGCAGCTTGCGTGTTGGTAAAATGCAACGACTCAAAAAACCGCAGCGAATCAAGTGCGCACATCTCGCACACTTCATGAATGTTCTTTCCGGCAACCGTTACCGCCAAGATCAGAGGATTTAAACGCTTTCCTTGGCATGTTGCACATGGAATGATAGAAAAATACTGCTCATACTTTTGCCGCTGACGATCGGAGGTAGCTTCTTTGTAGCGGTGCATGACCGCTTCACAAACGCCTTCCCACTCGATAAACCAATAGGTCTCGCGTCCATCAACGGTAATGTAATCGACCCGAATCTTTTCGCCAGGCGCACCGTAGAGAAGTGCCTTCTTTACCTTTTGAGGAATGTCCTCCCAGGGTGTATCAGGATCAACTTTGTAGTGTAACAACACTGCGCGCATAACCTGCGGATAGTAGTTCCCCGTGCGAAACGGAGCAACTGCCCCCTCGGGAATAGAAAGCGTTTTGTCGGGAATAAGAAGACTCGGGTCAACCTCTTCGCGACTACCAATGCCTAAGCAATCAGGACAGGCACCATAAGGTGCGTTAAAAGAAAAATCGCGGGGTTGTAATTCTGTCATGGAGTGCCCATGCTCAGGGCACGCAAGAGCCAGCGAAAAGATGTGCTCGCCCGGTGCAAGACCCCCTTTAGCACCTGATGAGGTCACAACATCGGCTTGCTCTTCATCCTTGTCCATGATTTTTACCAGAACACGACCCTCAGCAAGCTGACAGGCCATCTCAACGGCTTGCGCAATACGACCCGTTGCGCTTTCTTTCAAAACCACGCGATCTATAACAACATCGATAAAATGTTTGACCTTTTTGTTGAGGACTATCGGATCGCCGCCCAGTTTTTGCACTTCGCCATCAATACGGACGCGCGAAAATCCCTCTTTTTGTACGCCTTGCAAAAGCTTGGTGAACTCACCTTTGCGCCCCGTTACAACCGGCGCCATAATGAGTGCTCGTTTGCCAACACCCAGCGCCATAATATCGTCAGTTACCTGGTCGGTGGTCTGAGCTTTGATCTCGCGCCCACACTCAGGGCAATGAGGAACACCAACGCGGGCAAACAACAAACGAAGATAATCGTAAATTTCTGTTGTGGTGCCAACGGTTGAACGGGGATTTTTGCTCGTTGTTTTTTGATCGATAGAAACCGCTGGAGAAAGACCATCGATAGAATCGAGATCGGGCTTGCTCATCTGCCCCAAAAACATACGAGCGTAGCTCGATAAGCTCTCGACATAGCGACGCTGGCCTTCGGCATAAATGGTATCGAAGGCAAGCGAGCTTTTCCCCGAACCAGAAAGACCAGTAATAACGACAAGCTTGTCGCGAGGAATTTCAACGTCAATGCTTTTTAAGTTATGTTCACGAGCACCTTTTATAACTATGGAGCTTTGTCCCATATCGGCCTCTTTCGTCGCAATAGAGTAAATAGTCATTGTAGCGTACGACGAAAGGCGTTTTATCATCCTCCATAACTCTTAAGGTGTTGAGCGTATAGCCCTGTTTGAGTTGTGAAGATTACCCACGAGGATGCGCGCGGCTGTGTTCTTGTTGCAAATATTCTGCACTTAAGTGCGTGTAGATTTGCGTTGTAGAAAGGCTTGCATGCCCTAGCATTTCCTGGACGCTGCGCAGGTTAGCTCCGCCGGAGAGCAAATCGGTTGCAAAGGTATGACGCACAGCATGAGGCGAAAACGACTCATCAAGGCCAGCCTGGCGAAGTGCTGCTTTAAATACCCGCCGAATGGCATCGGTACTCATTTGCCTGCCCCGTGTTGATACAAAAACAAATGATGAGCTCTTCCCCGCCAAAAGCTCATCGCGCGCCTCGGTTACATAGCGAGAAAGTGCTTCCAGCGCCGTTTCATGAAGCGGGACCAAACGTTCCTTGGATCCTTTGCCCCACACACGCACCAAAGCTTGCTTGAAATCAATGCCGTCCAACACAAGCCCTGAAGCTTCTGAAACACGCAAACCACATGCATACAACAATTCCAATAAGGCCTGATTTCTGATATCACAAGCGGTTACCTCTTCAGGTTTTTTATCAGCAACGCTCACCGATAAAAGCCGCTGCATATCAGAGGCCGTCATAACGTGCGGCAACGAGCGGGGCTGCTTGGGCCCTTGTATGACTTCCGCCGGGCTGGTCTCACAAACCTGTGTTACCACTAAGAAGCGATAAAAACTTTTCAAGGAACTCAGATGCCGATTAATGGTTGTGCGGGAATACTGAGCTTGATCAAGATACGCCAAATACAAACGTATCTGCTGATGATGCAGGGTAAGAGGATCACGCAGCTCTCGCTCGCACCATCGCAAAAAAGCACGTACATCAGCGCAATATCCGCGCACCGTGTGGGGCGAATCGTTGAGCTCAACTTGAAGCGACGTGCGAAAATCACGCACTAACTGCTCGTGCGCGGGAGTAAGGGATGTTGATAACGATGCTTCAGACATAGGCGCTCTTTAGTCGAGTAATCCTTGTTCACAAAGATGTGCCCTGTACTGCTCAAGGGCGCGCGAACCTCGCTGCGCATAAGCAGCATAACGCTGCCGTTTGTTGCGAATAGGAGACTCGAGAGGTGCCATGATGCCAAAATTCACATGCATGGGCTGGTAATCTTTTACCGTAGCATCGCTGGCATATGCTAGCAGAGCACCGAAGGCCATCTCGGGTGGCAAGGGATCAAGGGAGCCGCCGCGCACGGTAGCTACCGCACTTAAAGCCGCAACTAAACCAGAAGCAATAGCTTCGCAATAACCCTCGGTGCCGCCAACTTGCCCCGCCACAAACAAGGGAAGAGGATAGCGCAAAGCCCCCTTTGAGCGAAGGCGCAACGTTGCATCTATCAGATGAGGAGCATCGATAAAAGTATTGCGATGCATCACTCCATACCGCACAAATTCCGCCTGCTCTAAACCAGGAATCATGCGAAACACCCGCTGCTGCTCGGGGAAGGTCAGATTAGTTTGGAAACCAACCAAGTTGTAGCTTTGACCGCGTGCGTCTTCAGCACGAAGTTGCACAACCGCCCACGGGCGGCGCCCTGTTGCTGGATCGGTAAGACCAACTGGCTTAAGCGGGCCAAAACGAGGGGCATCAAAGCCTCTTCGGGCTATTTCTTCAATGGGCTGGCATGCCTGGAACAGATCGGCTGTTTCAAACTCTCGCTTGATCACCCGATCGGCAGCCACAAGCTCGGTAATAAACTTTTCGTATGACTCTTTATCAAACGGAGCATTGAGATAATCGCCCGCTCCTTGATCTTCATAACGACTCTGGCTAAACACCGTGCCCAGATCAAGCGAATCTGCCATAACGATAGGGGCTGCTGCATCGTAAAATGCCATATGCTCACAGCCCGTAAGATCTTGCAAAACAGCAGCTAAAGCGTCTGAGGTAAGAGGCCCCGAAGCAATGATAAGAGCATCTGCTGGCAAACCCTCCACACGCCCCTGGGGGTGGTTCTCGTCCACAAGCCGCAAAGCGCCCGATGGCTCAATGCCCACCACCTCGGCAGTAATGCGCTCAATCAATGGCTCGCTGTCAAGAGCAGCTGTTACCGCCCTTGCAAACTCTACGCGATCAACCGCCAGAGCTCCACCTGCTGCTACCCGTGTGTTATAAGCACAGGTTAACAGGCGCGAGCCAAGACCAGCAAGCTCATGCTTCAGCATGCCAGCTGCGCTATCGGGCTTAGTTGATTTAAGCGAATTGGAACACACTAACTCGGCACAACAGTTGGTGCGATGAACAGCCGTCTGGCGCATAGGACGCATCTCGTATAAACGAACTCGCATCCCACGCGCTGCCGCCTGTAGGGCAGCCTCGCTTCCCGCCAAACCGCCGCCAATAATATCGATACAATACTCTTTCATAGCACCGCACTATACCCGAGCAGGGCCATAACGACCATCGGGAAACCTTGCAATTACTCCATCTCGTTCGTAGGAGGCCAACTTCATCATAAGCCAGGTGAGCTTCTCTCCCGATTCTGGCTTCGGTTGCCCCTTCCATGGCAAAGAGAGCATCTGCTCAACCATGAGAGGGTTTGCCAGCAATGCTGCAAGAAGATCATCTCGCTCACCCTCTTCTTCAGTATGATCTTTTCCCTGCGTGCGCTTATCCTCAATGCGCAAACACCCAAACAAACTCACGAGTTGATCTTCAAAGGTTTGCTCATCAACAATGGGCGTAGCCCCTTGATATATAAGCCTGTTGGCGCCGCGGGATGTTGCTGAAGTAATAGATCCTGGGACCGCCATAACCTCCCTGCCGGCAGCCAAGGCATCATCGGCAGTTGAGAAGGTGCCCGAAGGCAATCCTGCCTCTACAATTAAAGTTGCCCGAGCAAGACCAGCGATAATACGATTACGCAAACGAAAGGTATGACGCAACGGCGGAAAATCCCATTGCTGCTCGGAAATAACCGCCCCGCCCTCATCGATGACCTGCTGAAAAAGATTGAAGTTGCGCTCGGGATATACCTGATCACAGCCGCCCCCAAGAACCACCACCGTTGCACCCTGCCCTGCAAGAGCGCCCCGATGTGCACACGAATCGCATCCAAGGGCACCACCTGAAACAACCGGTATCCCATGATAGGCTGCATTCAAGGCAAATTTGTGCGCCAGTGCCTTTCCATAAGGCGTAGCCTTACGTGCACCCACAATAGCAAGCCCATCACTGAGAGCATTGATATTACCCACAACATACAAACACTCTGGTGCATCGCTCGTTCTCATCAGAGCATCCGGATATCCCGCCTCGCCATAGCGAAGCACGCTGCGCGGACCTTGCAGTTGACGCTGCGCAAGAGGCGCATAATGGCTGTCATGATAGCGCTGAGCCTCTTGCACGGTTGTAATCTTCACCACATAACACCTCCCCCAAAACGCAATCCAAATGCCTCAGCAACATGCGAAGAGCTCACCTGCTCTTCTTCGGCAATGTCGGCAATGGTGCGTGCAAGTTTTAACGTTTTAGTAAGAGCACGAGCACTTACATCATGGCTCTCAGCCAGCGAAAGAAAGAAGTCTTCGGTCTTGCTGTCAAAGTGGCAAGAATCCTTCAGCTCGCGCATAGTACCCTGATAGCGCCTGGTACGCGCGCAGCCCGAGAGCCGCCGGCGCGCAAAGGCCTGACCTCTTTCAACCCCCTCCTTGAGCTGCGCTGAAGTTTGCCCCTCTTGCAAGCTCATGAGCTCTCTATTGTTTCCGCGCCACACATCGATGCGAATATCAATACGGTCAAGCAAGGGGCCTCCTATACGATTTTGGTACGTTTGAACCGTAGCTGCACCACAGCGGCACCTCCCCGAGGGATCGCCAAAATAGCCACACGGGCAAGGGTTGGTAGCGGCCAGCAACATAAAGCGAGCAGGAAAAATATAGGTACCATCAGCCCGTGTAATGTGGACTTTGCCCGTTTCCATGGGCTGACGCAAGGTTTGTAAAACTGAAGCGCTGAACTCCGAAAGCTCGTCAAGAAACAAAACACCGTTATGAGCAAGTGATACTTCGCCAGGATGAGGCGGAGAGCCACCACCAATGAGCCCGGCAGCCGTTGCGCTGTGATGAGGGCTTCTAAACGGCCGCACCCCAGCTAACAATGACGCGCTATCCTCCCCCATGATGGAATAGATCACCGCAGACTCAATACGTGATTGCTCATCTAACTGGGGCAAAATACTTGCAAACCGTGAAGCTAACATAGTCTTTCCCGACCCAGGCGGACCCACCATAATAACGCCATGGTTACCCGCTGCCGCCACTTGTAAAGCACGCTTTGCCGCCTCATGCCCAAGCACCTCTGAATAATCAGGCACCCGAACTGATGGAGGCGTATCAAAGGGCTTATGCTCTATGAACCGCTTTGGTGTCAAATGGGACAAACGCTCAAGTAAGCGGCACTCCAACCCCTCTATTTCTACAAGCCCGCGATCGGGAATACCCGTCATAAGCCCCAAGCCTTGAGATTGTGCACAACGCTGATAGGCAAGTACGCCCGCAGGGCAGCGGACCTGCCCCTCTAATGAAAGCTCACCCACCACAAGCGTATGCTCGAAGAGGCTAGGGTCAACCTGCCCAGTTGCCACAAGAATACCCACTGCAATTGGCAGATCGAACCCAGAACCTGCCTTTTTTAAGGCGCCGGGCGCAAGATTAACCACAATCTTATCGGTAGGCATAACAAATCCACTTGAACGAATAGCGGCTCGCACTCGCTCACGTGACTCTTGAATAGCAGCATCGGCCATCCCCACAATTCCAAAAGAAGGAATACCGCTTGAAATAACCACTTCAACCATAACGGGAATTGCTTCAACGCCCCGAATAGTGGCACTCCGAATGGAACATGATCGATATCCCATTGACTACCCCACCCCAAAAGCATTGACGTGGAAACGCAAAAATGCACGATGCTCTGATAACACCAAAATCGAAATCACATCGAAACGTACCCTCATGTCATTGTGATCGTACGTTTGCAAATAACATGCTGCGATACGCTCGTACTTGTCGCGCTTTTTCTCATCCACTGCCTCGGCGGGAAACCCTTTATCCACCTGTGAGCGCGTTTTTACCTCAATGAAGCACAAGACCCCTTCATCGAGGGCAACAATATCAGCCTCGCCGGCATAGCATGTCCAATTGGTATCAAGAATCTCAAGGCCCCGCCGCTTTAAGAATTGCACGGCTGCTGCTTCACCGCGACGACCTAATTCTTTAGAACTCATATGCCCACCTCCTAGTATTGATGAGCATAAAAGCGAACTCTTACAGAAATTGGAATACTTCTTGAAAGAGACTCAAACAGAATTTGAATTTAAGAGAAAAGCGATTCCTGCAAAAAGTTTTGGCAAAATGATTTCCGATGAAGAGGAGTAAGACCTTTGCTGGCAAGAGCCCTTCTGTGCCGCTCGCTGCCATAACCCTTTGATGAAGCAAAATCATAACCAGGGTATTGAGCATCGTAGGCCACCATAAGCTCATCGCGAGACACCTTAGCAATAACCGATGCTGCCGCAATGGAAGCACAGCGCGCATCACCATGCACAACATTTATTTCGCGCTTATCAAGATGAAGTGGATTGCCATCCAATAAGATCACTTCAGGTATAACCCCTTGAGCCTCGATACAGGAAACCGCCTCTTTAAATGCTTCGCGCAGGCATACGGCCATACCCTTTGCATCAATGTCAAAAGGCTCAACGTTTACCAATGCCCAGGCACGTGCCGCACGCTTTATTGCGCAAGCAAGTGCAGGGCGACGATCCTCAGGTATTTGCTTGGAATCGTTGAGTCCCTCAATAAAGGGAGCATCCTCAGATAGAACAACCGCGCCCACCGTGAGCGGCCCTGCCAGAGGACCACGCCCCACTTCGTCAAGCCCCACAACAAGACGGCCTTGAGCAAGTTCTTGCTGGTAGGAATAAAGACCTTCCAAGCGCGCCTGCTCAGCCTCTTCAGCATCAAGACGGCGGCGCGTTATAGCAAGAGCTTGCTGCACGCCCTTGCGAGTATCAGCACATAAAGAGCGCTCTAATACAACAAATTCCTCGCGAGTAACCTTGCGCAGCCGCTCGCGAATATCTGCCACCGTCTGAGCCATATCAACCTCGTTTATTTCCCTGCAAACTGAGCGTGAACCCTATGTAAAAAGCACGCTAGCCGGTATATCAATTTCTTTGATTGTAATAAAACGGTATCAAAACAAAAAAGCCGCCCTTGCGAGCGGCTTTCGAAACAAGCAAATCCTAGTATGCCTTTTCCTTAATTTTTGCAGCTTTGCCAACCTTATCACGAAGATAGTACAGCTTAGCACGATTAACATCGCCACGACGCACGACCTCGATCTTCTCGATCTTGGGAGAGTGTACGGGGAAGGTACGCTCAACGCCAACGGAGAAGCTAATCTTGCGAACAGTGAACGTCTCGCGGTTTGAAGCGCCATGACGGCGAATAACATCACCCTGGAATACCTGGATACGTTCGCGATTACCTTCCTTAATGCGGTAGTGAACCTTAACGGTATCACCAACATTAAACTCTGCAACCTCAGGGTTGATCTGCTGTTGTTCAATTGCGCGGATAATATCCATGGCTTCGTTCCTTCTATATACTAACAATTCAGTATTGCCTTAAGATGTCTTTTGACACAGCAGAGAATTATACTGTTATCGTTGCCCTTGCGCAAGACCTAAATTATGGTTTATGGACAACTGCTATAGAGGTTTTTTGCAGGCGACTCAGCTCTGTCTTTGGTGCGCCATATGCCCAGTTCAATACCCAAAAAGCAGCGTGTGCTTGCCTGTTATACTCCGAATATGTGCACCGCAACGCCATCAAAAGAAGACCACGGCAAAAACTTTTTGAGCGGCCGCACTCCGCGCAAAACGAGCCCTGCTGAACGGTTACACCCCGCTCAAGGCCAGCCTTACCGAAAAAAGGTAGCCACATTCTGTGTGCTCGATTGCAACTATAAGGCGTAGTCTTAAAACAGAAGCAAAAGCCCATAACTGCCCACGCCAACGATAATGCACCATACGAGCGATTGCGTTTTGGCTGCCACCGCAATAACCAAAGCAGCAGCAATCAAAGGAATAACGCTTGGCCAAAGCCCTGCATCAAACATACCGGGTGAAAACAAGTCGTTCGTGATTAAAGCCGCAAAGGCCGCAGGCGGAATAAAAGCAAGCGCTCGCGAAAGCCACCCGGGTAAATTTCGCCCCCGCAGCAAAAATACGGGAATAACGCGAAATGCCAAAATAGTAAGAGCGCATAAGATACCCACCAGGGCAAACTCACTCCACGACATGAGCAGCCCCCTTTTTGGTTTTGCCCGCGCGGCGAGCCTGGTGTTTATCACCATAGCGCGATACCACCACGCCTGCCGCAATGCCTAAACAAGCGCCGATCAGAATCGCTGGACCCGAAAGGCCTATCACCTTGCAGGCCACTACCCCAGCCACCGCTACCAAGGCAGCCGCTGTGGTGGGAGCGGTAAATTTTTGAGAAAACAACAAACATAAGAAAATGCTCGTCATGGCAAACGAGGCCAACGCTGTTGGGATAGTAAGCAGCGTGCCTAAAACAACACCTACAACATTAGCAAGCGCCCATGAAAGCTGGCACATAAGGTTTACCAGTGTTGCCACCCCAACACTCCAATTACCCTGTTCAAAACGCTTCAGATTGACCGCAAAAGATTCATCGGTGACCGTAGCACCGAACAAAAACGATAAGCTCTGTTTGGTGTCGTGACAAAAACGAGACAGAGAAGCACCATAGAGCAACTGACGCGAATTGACCAAAGTCACTGATGCAACAATGGCGGTTAAAGGCGAAGCGGCTAGCCACATATTCGAAATCATATACTGCCCGGCACCAGAATATAACAGCGCTGAAAGCAGAAAGACTTGAAGCTCATTCATGCCTGCTTGTTGCGCGAGCAAGCCACAGGGAATCCCCAAAAACACATACCCCACCATAACTGGCCACGCAGCACCAAAGGCCGCCTGCAACGATTGCAATTTCGTCCTTTGTTGAAATGAGGTGTGTGTGCTAACGGTTTCCTTGTTCTTATTCATAGTGGAACAGAGTACCACACAGGCGCGTTTGCGTCGTACTTTGTTTTAATAGTTCCAAGAATGTGGGATAAACATGTCTTTAAAGAAGTTTTGAGCATAGCGATCGGTCATGCCTGAAACATGATCGGTAACCGCTCGCAAAGGATCTCCCCCAGAGATTGCACGCAGCTCTGGCGGAACCTGATCGCTATGACGCACAAAGTAATCGAACAGATCTTCTATCAGGTGTTTTGCCTTATAAACTTCTCGCATGATGGGTTCAGAGGTATAAACATTTTCAAACAGAAACGCACGCAGCTCCATCATAGCGTCCCATACCGATGGACTCATAACAATGTCGTCGGCTTTTACCGATGATTCAATCATGTCTTGCACAAGCGTTTGAATGCGTGTTGAATGATTTTCGCCCAAAACTGCGTGGGTTGAAGAAGGCAGATCCTCCTCTTTCAAAACGCCTGCGCGAATAGCATCATCGATATCGTGATTGACATAGGCAATACGATCCGCCGTTGCAACAATGCGCCCCTCAAGCGTCTCAGCTCGCTGAGAGCCCGTATGACACACAATGCCATCGCGCACTTCAGCGGTAAGATTTAGGCCTTTACCATTGTTCTCGATAACATCTACCACTCGCAAGCTTTGCACATTGTGCCGATAGAGATGCTGGTTTTCAGACAAGGAGGCATCGAGACCTTTATGACGTGCAAGACAAGAGGAAATTGCCTCTTCGCCCACATGACCAAAGGGAGTGTGCCCTAAATCGTGCCCCAAAGCAATCGCCTCAGTTAAATCTTCGTTGAGACCAAGCGCTCGGGCAATAGTTCGCGCGATTTGTGCCACCTCAAGGGTATGCGTCAAACGAGTACGATAATGATCGCCCACGGGGGCTAAAAACACTTGCGTTTTGTGAGAGAGACGACGAAACGCTTTGGTATGTAAGATTTTATCGCGATCACGCTGGTACTCGCTTCGATATACATCCGCCTCGCTTGACCGAGCGCGCCCTTCCGACTCATCGGAAAACGATGCATCCGCCGCAAGGCGCACGTGTTCTTGGTCGATTTGATCTTCTCGCGTTACCAGCTTCACAGGTTTATCCCTCTTCTTCCACAATGAGAATGCGATGACATGCCGGGCAAGTTGCCAAAGGTGCTTCAGAGCGAATCTTGCTTAATTTGCCTTGATCAAAACTGGCTCGACAGGTGCCACATGCCGTGCCATTCAAGGTAGCCAATGCCACGCCACCACAACGCTCACGCGTTTGCTCGTAGACCTGTAATACCGCCGGATCGACAAGCTTTGAAAGCTCTTCCCGCGTTTTTTCGCCTTCAGCGATAGCAGTGCGCAAAGACCCGCCAGTTTTCTGAAAAGAAGCAATCAGTTCGGCTTCCTTCTGCTCCAAGCTTCCCAGGGCCTGCATAACCTGCTTCATTACCGGATTGATTTTATTTATTTTCTCTTCGATGCGAGCCAGCTCTACCGAAATCTTCTCACGGCGCTTGCGAACCCCATCCAATTCACGAGTGTGAGAGGTAACCGCACGATAATCGCCTTGTACCTCGGCCAGCGTTTCTGCAATATCATCTTGCTTTTGAGCTAGCACTTCATCTTCCTGGGCAAGCGTTGAAAGCGAGCCTTCGGCTTCATCGAGCATATCTTGCACTTGTACCTTTTTGCGCAAAACATCATCTTTGTTTTTACGTACCTCGAGAATAGCCTTCCTATGAGGAAGCTCCTCAAACTCTTTTTTGGCTGTTGCAACTTTACGATCGACCTTCTGAAGCTTTTTAAGGAGGGTGATATCTTGTTCTGTAGCGATCATAACGCTGCGCCTTTCTTTGTTTTTTAAGCCTCTTATACGCTCATTTTCGCACGAATATTAACGGCGAGCCGACTCGGGCGTATACCAATTACTGCTTTGCTCAAGTATAGTAATGCAAGATTCATCAACACCCGCCGCGGCCGCTTGAGCTGCAAGCAAAGTGCACAAGGGCTTTTCGGAAACATCATGCCCAAGCTCTATAAGCGCAAGCCCCGATAGCGAAGCGTCTAAAGCTTCATGATACTTTACTTCCCCGCATACCAAACAATCAACGCCCGACGCTAAGCACGACTCAATTAAAGAGCCCGCCGAGCCGCCACATGTTACGATGCGCGACAAATATCGATCAGGAGAACCCCATACCCGAGGCAGCGAACCTAGCACCGAAACGCAACGCGCGCTCAAATGCTTGAGTGACAGAGGCTCTTCCTCAGCCAAGGGCTGGCACACTCGCCCAAAACCTTTTGAATCATCGTGAGAGAGGGGCTCGAGCACGCCAACGCCGTGCAAACGCAGAAGCGAAGGAAGGACATCAAGGCCCTTAACCGACACATCAAGCGCAGTATGAAATGACAGAATGCTTACTGCCTGCTCGATAGCATATCGCACCACCGCACCAGGCGTGTGGCCTTGTGATTGATAGGGCGTAAAAGAGTTTGGCGGGTCCAAGAAAACCGGATGGTGCGTGAGAAGAACATTGGCACCAATACGACGCGCCTGCTCAAGGGCAGGGATAGTGGGGTCAAGCGCAACCGCAACACCTTGCACAACATCGGCAGGATTGCCTACTAAAAGGCCCGTACGATCCCATGAGCAAGCATCACGCTCGGGCATCGCTTCCAGCAAAGCGCGCTCGAGCGCGCCCACAAGCATAAGCGAATCAGAGCCTCTGAGTTCTCCAGCCTTGTTTACTTGTAAAGCTGTTTGCTGCTTAGTATCCATAACTACCCCTCCGATACCTTCGAAGATGCGTTTTAACGCTGCTCATAGCGAAGCTTGGCTCACGCTGCCCCGCGCACAATGGCCAAAGAATGCCACAAGCTCAATCATGCCCGCTCTAAGGGCACGCTGCGCCTGTCTCCCCCTGGCATCACTACCGTTACCTTGCGATAGCCAGCCTCATACATAAGATGATAGCCATCTTGAATACCCCGCGCCACATCAGTGGGTCGGTGCGCATCTGACCCAATCGTGCAAGGCACACCTGCCCGGCAAAAGGCCCGCAGAAAATCAACATGAGGGAACATCTCTTTACACGCATAGGTAACGCCCGAAGTGTTTACTTCCACCATGCGCCCCCCTGCACGGGCTGCCTCTGCCGCATCGGCATAATAGGGCTCCAGATTAAAAGAGGGATAGCGATTAAACTTTTTAACTAAATCGGGATGAGACATAACCGTAAAAGGCGCTTTTGAAGTAGCCGCCTCGCACCACACCTCAAAGTAGCGCTTCCAAATGTAATCTGCGCCAACCTCATCCCAGTAACCGCGCTGAGCTGGGTCATCAAAAGGCCACAAATCAAGAAAATGTACCGACCCTAAAACGATGTCAAAATCCTGGAAGGACTCCGGGCTCAAAGCACGATCTTCCCCCTCGCCCAGCCAATCAAGTTCGCATCCTATGAGGATTTCCATTGAAGGGAAACGCGTACGCTGCTGGCGAATGCGCTTTTTGTATTCACCCAGCCGGGCCTCCGACATAGAGATGTAATTTCGCGGATCAACGTGCAACGTGAGCGGATAGTGCTCCGTAATGGCAATGTTGCTCATGCCATACTCGTAGGCTTGAGTAACCAGTTCTTCAATGCTTCCCTGACCGTGATTGGTCATATCGGTATGGTTATGCTGGCTTATCAGCTCCATAGGCTCCCTCTTATTACGTGATATGGCGATGGGGCGCCCTTGTTTTCACGCCCCTCATCATGTGTCTGAAAAAAAATCAAATACCGCCTCGCCTAGCACAAAGCCTGAAAGCAGAGCGGATGATTTGATTATCCCACCACATCCGCAAACGCACAAAGAAAGGCTTGGATATCTTCATGAGTGGTGGCGCTACCCAAAGATATGCGAAGCGAGGTAAGGGCATCATCTCGAGGAACACCAAGAGCCGTTAGTACATGAGAAGGAGCAAGCGAGTGCGAAGAGCAAGCAGATCCACCAGAGACGCAAATGCCCCGCCGATCCAACTGCAAAATCAGCGTTTCGCTCTCAAAGCCATGAACTAAAACATTAACGATATGGGGAGCATAGGCCTGGCTGCCCTGTTCAACGGCAACCGTAGAGCTCACGCAGGGAAAGCGCAAAAGCCCTTCGTAGCACTCATCACGCAAAGCTAGCAAACGTTTTGATGTTTGCTCTTGCGTGACGGTAGCCTCGCAGCATGCTGCCGCAAAGCCCACTGCCCCCATGACGTTTTGAGTGCCGCTGCGCAGCGCGCTTTCCTGACCGCCTCCAACAATTTGAGCCGTAAAAGGCGTGCGAGCCTTCAAATACAAAGCACCAACACCCTTCGGGCCTCCCACCTTATGGGATGAGAGGGAAAGAGCATCCACGTGCCATTCTTTAACCGAAAGAGGAACTTTACCAAGAGCCTGGGTGGCATCGGTATGAAACAAGGCACCTGTCTTATGGGCAACACGAGCTAAGGCGGGAATATCCATAACGCTGCCAATTTCGTTGTTGACCGCCATCACTGACACCAAAATAACCTTTTCGGTAAGCACTTCTGCAAGTGCCTCTGGGCTAATATGGCCATGTTTATCGGGCTGCACATAGGTAATGGCAGCCCCCCATCGCCCTAATACCTCGGCTGCCTGCAATACCGCATCGTGCTCGATGGAAGATACCACCACTTCAGGCACACAATCATGATCGCCGTGCTGACAAGCCTGCATCATAAGGGCACCCACTATGCCAAACAAAGCAGCATTATCGGCTTCGGTTGCGCCCGAAGTAAAGATAATCTCATCGGGGCGCGCTTCGATGCTGCGAGCAATATCAACGCGTGCCTTCTCTAACGCACGAAACGCTTCACGCCCTGAGGTGTAGAGCGAGTTCGCATTGGCAAGACCATGCGCAAGCCCTTCGATGCCAGACACCATAAATGGCTGCATGGCCTCTGCAGCGCAAGGAGCCAGAGGAGCTGTTGCAGCCCAATCGAGGTAGATATTCTGAGCCATTATGCTTGCGCCCTTCTTCCTGCTTCGCGCAAAGCGTGTACGGCAGCCACGGGATCATCGGCGGCAAAAACGCCCGACCCGGCTACTAAAACATCGGCTCCTTGCGCACATACTAAACCCGCTGTGCGAGAAGCGCTGATACCACCATCGACCTCAATCAACAAATGAGGATTTACTTCTTGGGCTAAAGCAGCAACGCCAGCTACGCGCTCTTCACTTCCCTCGATATACGATTGACCAGAAAAGCCAGGAAATACACTCATAACAAGCACCATATCCAGATCAGGTAGATAGGGTTTTAGGCGCTCGATAGGGCAATCGGGCTTAAGCGTTAAAGCTGGACGAGCGCCCGCCTCTCGAATGTGCAGAAGCGCCTCGCGCACTTCACGGTCGCTTTCGAGCGCTTCAATATGCACCGATACCAAATCGGCGCCGGCATCCAGGTACCACGGAAGCTGCTCAAGCGGATTAGAGATCATCAGGTGAACATCAAGGGGAACATCGGTAATGGCTTTTAGTTGTTTGACAAAAGGTACCCCCATCGTAAGGTTAGGAACAAAATGTCCATCCATTACGTCAACATGAATAAAATCAGTTCCCGCATGCTCAAGCATGCGAATATCGCGCTCAAAATTCATGAAATCAGCCGACAGAATTGAAGGCGCAATTTTGATATCACCAAACATGTTATTCCTCAAACCTTCTGTGTGCCACTTCTTGCGCAGTGGCTGCGCTCTCTGGGCCACACGGAGGGCCTTGACACAGGACGCACTAAAAAGCCCGCTTACCTAGTATGACGTATCTTAATTCAGCTCACCTTAAGTTGGTACCCTCATTAATGACCCGCGCCTCTAAATCAAGGAGAAACTTTTTGATGGGTAAGCCTGCCGCATAACCGACCAAATCTCCCTTGGCGCCAATAACCCGATGGCAGGGAATAAAAATCATCAGGGGGTTTTTATTGTTAGCAGCGCCAACCGCCCGCAAAGCTTGAGGCTTATTGAGAGCAGCAGCCACCTGACCATATGAGCGGGTTTGACCATAAGGTATTTGTTGCAATTCCTGCCATACCGAATGCTGAAACGCAGTTCCTGCAGGATTGAGAGGAATATCAAATTCACGGCGACGACCTGCAAAATATTCAAGTAATTGGTTCGCGCCGCGGTTGGTTAGTTCTGTAGGCTGATACGCTCCTTCAAAATGCACCACGCCAAAGGCGCAATGAGTGAGGCCACTTGCATCCGCAGCAAGGCTCATGCGACCCTGGGGCATACGATACACAAAATATGTTTGCGCGCTGGCCATACGGCCCTCCCCTCTTGGCTGCGCTGGGGCAAGCGGAATCTATTCATTGCTCACGGTGCACCAGCGTATTGCAGCCCGCTAAGCGGCCTTCTTCTTCGATCCCACTCGATTTTCATTTCCTGCACGCAAACGCGCAATGTTTTCGCGATGTGCCCATATAACGGTGATAGCTGCTAAACAACACAACACCACCGCAATAATGTTGCCCCAGAAAAAGTACAAGGCCAAAAAGGGACAGAGCACAGCCGCTGCAATCGAGCCCACCGAAACATAGCGGGTGGCAATAACCAACACCGCAAATAAAAGCAGCTCTATCAGGGCGCCAATTGGACCGAAGGTCGAGAACAAGCAGCCAACAGCAACTGCAATACCTTTACCACCATGAAAACCAAGCCAAGGACAAAAGATATGACCCCAAACACATCCCAAAAAAGCAACGGTGATACATATCTGCCACAAAACTGTTGATGCATCAAGCCCTGCAGGACTTCCAGCCGCACTATAAAATGCCTGCACAACATCAGGATCGGTCATGAAAGAGGAAGCTGCGAAGGCGCCGCCGATAATCCCCGACAAAACACCCTTGCCAAAGTCGAGCAGAAAAACAGCAGAACCACCCACCTTGCCCATGGTGCGCATGGCGTTAGTGGTGCCAATATTGCCCGAACCATGCTCACGCACGTCGGTGTGATAAAACACCCGTGAGATAACAACGCCCCACGGTATCGATCCAAGCAAAAAGGAAAGAGCAAAAATAAGGAGAGAAAAGCCAAGAACAGAGAGCATCTATTTAATCCTTCTTCTTAAACTTCATACGGATAGGGGTTCCCGTAAAATCAAAGGTCTTACGCAAACGGTTTTCAAGGTAGCGCTCATAAGAAGGCTCCACCAAATCGGGATGATTACAGAAGAATGTAAAAAATGGCGGCTCGACACCTGTTTGAGTGACGTACTTGAGCTTCAGGATTCTCTTGCCGCGGGTAACGGTATGGCCAAAATCGCGAATATCTTGTAGCCAATTGTTCAAACGACTGGTAGAGATGGTTTTTGCATAGTTGGTATACGATTCGTCGATAGCCTTCCAAATGCGATGAACGTTCTTCCCAGACAAGGCCGAAATAGCCACTACAGGAGCATACCCCACAAACATGAGGCGATCTTCTATGCGCTCACGCACCTGTGCCTTAGCCTCGGGACCTTCAACAATATCCCACTTATTTAAAACGATGACCATAGCACACCCGCGCTCGGCAGCCATATTGGCAACGCGCTGGTCTTGGTCGGTTAGGCCAAGTGTGCCATCTATAACAAGCAAAACAACTTCAGCACGATCGATTGCGCGCATAGCACGAACGAAGCTGTAGTATTCAACATCCTGGTCAATCGCACTTTTCTTACGAAGACCGGCCGTATCAACAATGGTGTAGTACTGCCCCTCGTGTAAAACGGTTGTATCAATAGCGTCACGCGTGGTGCCAGCAACATCGGAAACTATAGAGCGATTGTTGTCGGTTAGCTTGTTGGTAAGCGACGACTTGCCCGCATTTGGGCGGCCAATAATAGCCACATTGATGGCATCAAGCTGCTCTTCCTCTTCTTCAGCCGATGGCTCGGGAAAGAGGGCAACCACTTCATCGAGCAAATCGCCTGTGCCGGTACCATGGAGCGCCGAAACCGCCCATGGCTCGCCCAAACCCAGCTGCATAAATTCCCATTTTGCATCGGTCTCACGAACATCATCGAGTTTGTTCACAGCAAGCAACACAGGTTTATGCGCGCGACGTAAGATGGAAGCTACTGCCTCGTCATCGGCATTTATGCCCGTGTGGCCATCAACCAAAAAAATGATTACGTCCGCTTCTTCAGTTGCAGCAAGCGCCTGAGAACGAATGGATTTTTGGAAGGCGTCATCGCCTCCCATCTCAATACCACCGGTATCAATAAGGGTAAAATCGCGTCCATTCCAATCAGCTTCATGGTATGAACGATCGCGCGTGACGCCGCGCATTTCGTGCACGATTGCTTCATTGTTTTCGGCCAGCCGATTTACAAGAGTCGACTTACCAACATTGGGGCGTCCCACAATAGCCACAATTGGCATGGTCATGATTTCTCCTTATAGTGATACTTTCTTTTCTAACGCGAACACCACGGCTGCGTTATACAAGAGTTCAGAATACCACGCCTCTTGCCTTCTTCTGGAAAAGAAAGCCTGTCTTACAGTAGATCGACAGAGGACTAAAGCTCCTCAAGATAAGCAACAACACTTTCAATATGGCTATCAGGAGTTGAAGCACCAGCGGTCACGCCAACAGTGTCGCAACCTATAAACCAAGCAGGATCGATTTCATCGGCCCCTTCGATGTGATAGGTGCGCTTGCAATGCTGAGCACATATCTCATATAAACGCGTCGTATTTGATGAGTTACGCCCGCCGATAACGACCATGGCGTCCACCTGGGCGGCCAAATCAATAGCAGCACCCTGGCGCTGGGTCGTGGCAAAACAAATGGTATCTTTTACCTTGATATCGCCGCTACGGGATTGAAGAGCCGCTAATACCGCTTCAAACGTTTCGCGGGATTGCGTTGTTTGAACGACCACCCCGAGTGCATCGGGCAAATGCTCTGGAATATCTTCTGGAGTGGCCACGATGGTATACGTGCCCCCTGCTTGACAGGCATGCTCGGAGATTCCCTCGACTTCGGGGTGACCAGCCTCGCCTACCACGATCACATGGCGCCCCTCGCGCGCAAGCTGTGCAGCCGCCCTTTGTGCACGCAACACGTGCGGGCACGTTGCGTCGATGATTTCAACGGGAAGTGCTTCAAGCTCATCCAAAACTTGCGGGACCACGCCATGCGAGCGTATAACAACCCCTTGTGTGTGAATATCAGCAACTGAATCGGCCACGTTAATGCCACGCTGCGCCAACTCGCTAACCACACGCGGATTGTGAATTAAAGGACCAAGAGTACACACAGAATTTCGCGTTTCAGCAGCAGCGTACGTCAAGTCAAGCGCACGCTGTACGCCATAGCAAGCCCCCGCATGCTCGGCTCGTATCACCTTGAGGCGCCCCATACCTTCACGCCTCCTTTGGTTGAGGCTGATAATCGGGCAAGGTTGTTGGATCAAAGGACTCGATGGGATGGTCGGCAAAAACCGCAGTGTAATCTTTGCTTTCAGGGAACAACGCCTGCATGTCAATCTCTTCAGGCTCGCAACGATACGTCAGCGCATACGACTCGCGCATCACATACCACGTGCAAGCTTCCATGCGCTCATTTTTGGGAAGAAAATCAAAAGAGGATAGTGCAACTGGCGAGCCAAAACGAGCTGTTATCCGCGGAAAGCGAAGCCGCTCACCCTTGCGCTTAACATTACCAACATTTTCAAGGCCCAAAGGAATCAATGGTGCCTTGCCCATACGCGCTACCAAAGCCGCGCCAGCATGCAACGAAGGTGCAGCGCTTCCCTTGTTGCGGCGCGTACCTTCTGGAAAGATACCCACCCACTCGCCATTTTTGAGCATCGTTGCCGCTCGCTTAAGCGAGGTACGATCAGCTGAATCACGTTTGATTGGAAATGCACCTGCATGCGAAAAGATATTGCCCAATATGCCGCCAGCCACGCTAAACAGGGATTCGCGGCCCATAAGGCGAATCCAGCCTCGAGGCTGAGCTGACAGAAACATGATTACCACATCGAGATATGACATGTGGGGAGCAACAACAACAGCACCATTGGCTTTGCCTTTGAAAGCGTCAATAACCTGTTGATTTTCTTTGCGCAGGCGAAAAAGAATGCGACACAAGAACTCCAGAACAGCCCTGATGATATAGGTCTGCGTATGGGGAATATGATTAGTAGTATCGTTGCCCATACAGGGGCAATCCCAATATTCTGGATGAACATTAAAGAGCATAGGAGCTACATCCTTGCACGTGCATAACCACAGATAGTATCAATCATATCTTCGAGGGTACGATTGGTTGAATCAAGACATATTGCATCTTCAGCGGGGCGCAAAGGAGAGGTGCTCCGAGCCGAATCGAGCTCGTCACGACGAATAATGTCTGCCAGAACCTGCTCGTAAGCCGTCGATCCAACCTGGCGCTCCTGGTTTTGCTTCACACGACGCCAAGCACGCTCTTCAGCAGATGCGGTCAAAAAGATTTTAACCTCCGCCTGAGGAAACACCACCGTGCCAATATCGCGCCCCTCTACCACGTAGTTGCCCTTTTGCCCAATGCGCCGCTGCTGTTCAACCAGCGCTTCACGCACAGCTGGTAGCGCCGATACGCTCGAAACCGATCGGTCAATCTCGGCAGTGCGAATTGCATCGGTAATATCTACGGTATCGATAAACACACGACGAGGAGCTGGATCGCCCTCAACGTGACCAAAGTCGATCGAATGCGTTCGCGCAAGAGTGCCTAAGGCCTGCTCGTTATCAAGCGCTACCCCATCGCGAAGGGCCTGCCAGGCCACCGCGCGATACATTGCGCCGGTATCAAGGCAGGAAAACCCAAGTATTTTCGCAACTGCTTTTGATACGGTCGATTTTCCTGCACCTGAAGGTCCATCAATAGCAACGATCATCGTGCAAGCTCCTCGAGGCTGCTTAAAAAGCGCGGGAAGCTTACTTGTACTGAATCAAAATCAATGATGTCAACCGCGGTATCAGAGCACAGACCAACCAAAGCCCATGTCATAGCTAAACGATGATCTTTGCGCGAATCAAACGTCAATCCCTCCGGCACGTGCAAATTCGGATTGCCCTCAACATAGAGATTATCGTTTTCAGCCCAAGCATTGACACCCAACATCGTCAGGCCTTCAATGATGGCATCAAGGCGATTCGACTCCTTCTTAGTAAGCTCACTAACCCCACGAAATACCGTTACACCCGATGCATGAGCAGCGACAAGAGCCAAAACGGGAATCTCATCAATCTCAGAGGCAATATGCTGCGTTGGGATTTCGCATCCTACCAGGTTTGGAGTGTAGGCAGCCTCAATAATGCCAATGGGCTCTTTACCCTCAGCGGTGAGATAGCGCACTTCAATAGCAGCGCCCATGCGTTCAAGGGTGCGAATAAAACCTACCCTTCCCGAATTGAGGCTGACACGCTCAATTTGAATCGAACTGCCGGGCTTGAGCAAGGCGGCACAAATGAGAAAAGCGGCCGACGAAGGATCGCCCGGAACATCTACTTCGGAGGCATGCAAGGTAACTGGGCCTTTAACAGAAGCACGGCGGAAAGCAGAATTAACCGTAACGCCGTACTCCGGCAACATAAGCTCTGTGTGATTGCGCGAAATAGCAGGTTCGTTTACAACTGTGGTGCCCGAAGCGCGCAAGCCTGCCAGCAAGACCGCTGTTTTGAGCTGCGCAGATGCTACGGGAGAATCATACGTAATTGCCTTGAGATTTGGGTTGCCCATCTCCACCACTGGCAGAGTATCCTTCACATCCGGCTCATAGCGCACGCCCATCTTCATCAAAGGAGCCATAATACGCATCATAGGGCGTTTAACCAGCGATTCATCGCCAGTGATTTTAACCCGAATATCCCACGGCGCCAGCACGCCCATCAGTAAACGAGCTGTTGTGCCTGAGTTGCCACAATCGATAGGCTCAGAGGGCTGCTGGGGGCCACGCTCGCCCCAGCCGGTAATACCACCGGAAAGCGAACCGTCAATTTGACGCTCAAGCGCAACCTGGGCGCCCAAGGCGCGAACGGCAGCAATGGTGGAACGTACATCGGCCGAATTGAGCACGCCTGTCAGACGCGAAGTACCCTCCGCCATAGCAGAAAACAAAACCGCGCGATGAGAAATCGACTTATCACCAGGAACCTTGGTAGCGCCATCTAGGGGGCGCGGCAGGGGCTCTATGTGAGTAATGCGGTTATTATCCATGATGCTCTTCCTCCTTTACAGAAAGTGGGTTAAACGAAACACTAAACCCAGCCTTGATGAGTTGAATTGAGAGTTTTCCTATATCGCCTTCATCGGTAAGAACCAAGCTCAATACCGCGCTTGAAGAGGTGATATGATCAATTTCAATCGATTGAATATTACAACCAACCTGGCTTGCAATGGTGGTAACTTCCGCCACAACACCCGTTCGATCACGCAGCGGAATACGCACTTCGAGCAAATCTTCCGTTGCGGGCACCCAGCGCGCCGGCAGCGAGCGACGTGCTTGAGCCGAGCGACGCAATAAGGCCGTAAAAGCTTCCTTATCGTTTTCGCGCAACACGTCGGCGTAACCTTGTAAAATGCCGCGTACCTCATCGATACCTTTTACGATGGCTTCGCGGTTATCAAAAGCAATGCCTGTCCATAAAGCAGGAGAGCCGGCAGCAATACGCGTTGAATCCTTAAACCCGCCAGCCGCCAGGCGAAAAAGCGCCTCCTGGCCATCGGCATGGCGCACCGCCAATTCCACCAAAGAAGATGCCACAAAATGAGGAACGTGGCTTACGATAGCCACCGCTTCATCATGAGTCTCGCGCGAGAGCGATACCACACGAGCACCCAAGCCTGTTAGCATCTCGTGGAGATCAGCGTAGATTTGTGCAGGGGTCGTTTCATCAGGGCACAAAACCCAATGAGCCCCCTCAAATAAATCGCTCTGCGCACCCTCGATGCCGCTCTTCTCTGAGCCTGCCATGGGGTGGCCTGGCACATAGTGATCACAATACGGCAGAATTTCACATGCCTGCTGGCTTACCAACTTTTTGGTAGAACAAGCATCGGTAACAATACCTTGATACTGACAATCGGCTATGAGCTGAAAGTAATCTTGAGCCACAGGAACCGGAGTGGCAATCATAACCAGATCACAGCTCAAAATAACAGGAGCAAGATCGTCGGTTGGTTGATAGCCCTCCGAAATCCATCCTCTGTTCTGGGCGGCAGTTAAAGCACTCGGATCAACATCGATGCCCACAACGCGCGCATGGGGGTAGGCCTTGTGATAAGCTCCTGCAAACGAAGCGCCAATCAAACCAAGCCCGATAACGGCAACCGATGTAAAACGCGTACTCATAAGAAAATAAACTGCCTTTCCACCATGAAGGAACCATGTGGTTCAACTATTTTGATTCTACCATGCTCACGACAGAGCAGCGACCAGGGCAGCTATCTCTGCCTCAGTAAGTTTGCGATAGTGCCCACATTCAAGATTGCCTAAGGTAAGCGGGCCAAATTGGCTGCGGTGCAAACGCACTATGGGGTGACCAATTGCCGCCACCATGCGCTTGACTTGACGATTCTTTCCTTCGTGAATGGTAATGCGCAAAAGCGTTTCGTGTTCTTTGGTAGCAACCTGTTTAACCTGTGCTGGCTGCGTAGGGCCATCCTCGAGGCACACACCGCGACGTAAGCGCTCGAGGCTCTTTTTGCTTGGATGACCTTCCACCCAAGCTTCATAGGTTTTATCAATATGGCGAGAAGGATGAAGAAGCGCGTTTCCCAGTTGCCCATCGGTTGAAAAGAGCAGCAGCCCAGTGGTGTCAAAGTCAAGACGCCCAAGGGGGAATAACCCTGGATAACGCTTGCAAGGTACCAATTCTGCTACGCAAGGCCTACCCTGCGGATCGCTCATTGAGGTTAAATATCCTGCGGGCTTGTGCAACATTAATGTAACTTGATCTGTGCGCATGTTGACCACAGCATCATCAACGCGCACCTCATCTGCCGATGGTACAACCTTGGTTCCCATTTCGGTTACCACCCGACCGTTTACCTTTACGCGGCCTGCCGCTATCATGCCTTCGCTGGCACGGCGGCTCGCAACCCCCGAGCGCGCTAAAAACTTCTGAAGGCGCATAGGCTCTTGCAGGGACTCCATCGATTAATCATCCTCGTCGAAAATAAGTTCATCAAAGTTGATTTTTTCAACGACCCCTGCACTTGATGCCAACGCATCGGAAAGCATGGCCTGCATCGCTTCTTGCATCGATTCGGCCTGCGCCACACGCTCGTATGCCTCATCGCTGCCAGCAACTGCCTCTTCATCGGGGCGAACAACACGCAGTCGCTCTTCAATAAAGGCGCGCGTCTCTTCATCGGGAGCAAACGACTCCAGAGCAGGCAAATCGGCCACCGATCGCAAACCAAATTTTTCAAGAAACGTGCGCGTGGTGGCATATAAAACCGGATTACCAGGGCTATCTTGAGTGCCCGCCTCACGCAACAGACCCTTTTCTACCAAAGAATTGATTGAGCTATCGGAGTTAACACCGCGCACTGAAGCAACGCCATTGCGCGTGATGGGTTGGCAGTAAGCCACAACTGCAAGAGTTTCCAAAGCTGCTTGAGAAAGCTTGCGGGTATCCCACGAAAGTACGTAGCGCTCGATTAGATCATGGTACTGCGGGTGCGTATACAGCCGCCAACCGCCGGCAACCTCACGCAATTGAATACCGCGATTTTCTTCCTCAAAGCTCTGCTGTAAGGCCACAAGTGCATCCTGCGCAACCGCTGGTTCAACCTGCAAGATATCGGCAAAGGTCAGCACGCCGATTGGCTCATCCGTCACAAATAAAAGAGCCTCGAGGGCACCTTTTAATTGTTGCTCGGTATATATCTGACCCATATATTCCCCTTACGATTGCGCAACAGAGTCATGCTTATCATCAAGAACCTGCTCGCTGCTTCCTTCAGCAAGGCTCAATGCAATATCGCCAAAGAGCTCATCTTGCTGCACTTGAATCATGGAGCGCTTAAACAATTCCAAAACTGCTAAAAACGTTACAACAATAAGATGTGGATCGTCGTCGACTGATACAAAATCAGAAAAATGAGCACTTCCCTTGTTTTGTACTTGGCGATATACCTCTTGAACCTGTGTCTCTACCGGAATCACTCGAGCGGCTATGTGCTCTGACTCAAGCAAAAAAACATCGCGCCTAGCAATACAAGCAGCGCACAATTCGCCCAATTGGCTCAGTGTAACCTTTTCCAGATAATCGGGCATAAGCGATAAAAATGAGCGATCGGGCCCAAAGGGGCGCACATGCATGCGACTTTGCGCTTCAAGCCGACTTTGCAATGCCGCCGCCGCGTTTTTGTATTTCTTGTACTCGAGCAGATGATCCACCAGCGCAGCGCGCAAGGCATCCGGTGACATATCGTCATCGGCCAAGGGCGTTTCATCGACATTGTGCTGCGGCAGAAGACTCACCGCTTTGAGCTCAAGCAAAGTTGAAGCCACCAGCAAAAAATCACTTGCAACGTCTAAGTCAACATTGCGCATACGCTGAACTTCGGCCAAGTACTGATTGGTTATTTCGGCAAGCGAGATAGAACCAATAGCTACTTTTTGGCGGCTCACTAAAGAAAGGAGCAGGTCAAAGGGCCCCTCAAAACTCTCTATGCGCACTCGATACGACACGAAGAACCCCTTTAAATCAAAGTGGGAAAACTATTTTGTCGCAGCACTTCATATATCCCTAGTGCAGCTGCGTTGGATAAGTTAAGTGAGCGCAAATCTTCTTTCATAGGAATACGCACGCATGCTTGACTATACGAGGCAAGAATGTCTGTATCAATGCCCCTACTTTCACGGCCAAAGATAAGATATATCTCGCCGGTGTAAGAGCCATCATAAAAGTTGCGATCGGTGTTACCCGTAAAAAAGACCAGCTGCTTATCGCCATATTCGGCCAAAAAATGCTGCGTGCTTGCATGATGCACGATTGATACCTTATCCCAATAGTCCAAACCCGCACGCATTAAATTGCGCTGTGTTGGACGAAAGCCCATGGGCTCAACCAAATGAAGCGTTGCACCGGTACACGCACAGGTGCGTGCGATATTGCCTGTGTTTTGGGGAATTTCAGGCTCAAAAAGCACCACATGTAAATCCAAGCTCATAGCGGCCAAGCACTCCTTTTTTTTGCATCCAGCACGTTATCCGACAAAAAGCTGTTTTGTATCCGCCTCATTAATTCTTAGCATCTTCGAGTGTTTTGCGCGTTTCTTCCTCAATTTCCTCTGAAAGAACAATCCATTCCTCTTCGTGCGCAGCAAGCTTTTGCTTGAGCGTTGCATGCTCGGCGATAACATCGCTTGAGGCATCTTCGTTAGTGTAGAAATCAGGATCAGCCAACAAGGCTAGTATTTCTTCCATACGGGCTGTTTCCCGCTCGATGAGCCCATCAAGCTCTTTTATTCGTTTGCGTTGTTCTTTCAAAGCCGCATAAGCTCTGTTGCGCGCCTGAGCCTCTAGGCGCTTTTGCTCTTTTGTTTTAGGAGCCGAGCCACGCGGAGCAGTAAGCCCCTCAGATGAAGAAGCATTTGGCAAAGTGACGCTTGTGTGCTCGCCCACAATATGAGTTCTGCGTTTTGTTGCGCCGCCGCCCGCCGAGTGAGGCGTGCGTGCCGCGCCCTTCGATTCGGTAGCACTACCACCATCTGGCAAACTCTTATTCTCGCCAGCGCCCGCACCCGACGCGCCCGCCCCTAGTGCAAAAGCAGCTGCTGGCTTTTGGACATGATCGCGCGTAAATGCACGCGAAGAGGCCGCAGCAGGCGCGCCTTTGCCTGAAGCTGGCGATGAGGCGCCATCGCCCGCGCCCTGGTTTTGCAATTGTTCGGTTTTATAGAGGTAATACTCGTAATCACCCGTGAACGAAGTAACCTTACCGGGCTTTATTTCGATAATGCGATTGGCTACCGAACGAATAAGATGACGGTCGTGCGTAATCAATAAAATGGTGCCTTCAAAATGAAGAAGAGCCTGCTCTAAAATATCAGCACTGGCAATATCTAAGTGATTGGTTGGCTCATCCAAACATAAGAGAGGCCGGGGCGCAACCAGCATTTTTGCCAAAGCCAGGCGGCATTTCTCGCCACCCGAGAGCACCGAGACCTTCTTATCAACATCATCAGCTTGAAATAAAAACGACCCTAACAAGGTACGCACCTGAGAAATACTCCAACCAGGTGCGGCATTATCCAACTCTTCAAATACCGTATTACCAGGGTGCAACTCTTCAAGCTGGTGCTGCGCAAAGTAGGTTTTTGAAACCTTAGTGCCATATTTAATGCTGCCTGCATCAGGAGCAAGCACACCAGCAACCATTTTGAGCAAAGTCGATTTGCCTGCCCCGTTAGGTCCTACCAGCGCGATTTTCTCGCCCCGATACAGCGACAAATCAAGACCGTCATACACCACCTTGCTGTCAAACGTTTTGGTGATGCCCTTCATCTCAACTACCAAATCCCCCGTGCGAGGTGGCTGCTGGAAGTTAAAATGAACGCGCTTTCGCTCGGGCGGCACTTGTATGCGCTCTATCTTCTCAAGCTTTCGCACACGATCTTGCACTTGTTTGGCTTTGGTGGCTTTGTATCGAAACCGCTCGATGAAGGCTTCCATATGAGCAATTTCTTCAGCTTGCTTGGCTGCTTGCTCGCGCAGCAGCTCCAATCGCTCTTCACGCTGGCGCATATAAGACGAGTAATTGCCCTTGTACACCTGAATATGGCCAAGATCAATCTCGGCCACTCGATCAACCATATTGTCAAGAAAGTCACGATCGTGACTGACCACAATAACGCTGCCCGAATAGCTGCGCAAAAAGCCTTCCAGCCATTTGACGCTTTCCAAGTCAAGGTGGTTAGTAGGCTCATCGAGCAATAAGACTTCTGGGTTGCGCGTAAGCAGCTTGGCCAAAGCAATACGCATCTGCCACCCACCCGAGAAATCGGTGGTAAGGCGGCTCATGTCATCCTCGCCAAAGCCCAGCCCAAACAGAACCGAGCGAACGCGCGATTCTAGCACATAGCCGCCCATTGCCTCATAAGCATCACACGCGCGACCATATGAAGCCAGCTGAGCCTCAGTTGGATTGCTGCCCAAAGCTTGTTCGAGCGTGCGCATACGCTGCTCTTGAGAGAGAACTTCGTGCTGGGCAGAAAGCACCTCCTCAAAAATGGGTCGCTCGCCCATTTCGATGGCTTCCTGCTCAAGGTATCCAACTCGGGCCCCTTTAGCAAAAACAATGCGGCCTTCATCGGCGTCTTCATTGCCGGTAATAATGTTCAACAGGGTCGTTTTACCCGCGCCGTTAGGTCCCACCAAAGCAAGACGATCATATTCTTCCAAACGAAACGAAACGTCGGAGAATAAGGTGCGGGAGCCGAATGATTTGGAGATATGTTCAAGTTGTAGAATCATAGCGACTTATTGTAGCACCCTTATTCAAGCCCGACCCTGTTGTAGAGCGACCTTAATATGCAAAGGGCGGAACTTCTAGCACAATATCCGAAAGCGGGAAGGTAGCACAGGGATGTACATAACCAAACTTCTTGTCGGCAGCACGGCGACCATCAACCCGCTCGGGTATGTACACTTCGCCCGAAATTAAGCGCGAGTGGCACCAACCACACTCACCCGAACGACAACGTGCAGGCGCATGAATGCCCGCATGCTCCATCGAGTTGAGAAGGGTATCGTGCGTATTGCAATCGATAGTGGTTTCTTGGCCTGCCATCCGTACGGTTAAGGTGAAGGTCTTAGGGGCAGGGGCTGCTCCGTCTGTACCCTGTGGGTAGGCACTATCCGCCTCGGGATCGCGATACTCGCCAAACATCTCTTGGCGAATAAACTTACTGCGAACTGCCAAATCAGGCAGCCACGCCTCAAGGGCACGACGCATCGGCTGAGGCCCGCAAATAAAGTAGGAAACTGGGCCAGGAGGAGCATACTTCTTCACCATATCCAAGGTGATAACGCCGCGCTCGCACCCTTGAATGGTCTCATCAAGTACAACATTTACCAATTTGATCTTGCTGCTACTGGCCTCGAGCTCCTTCAACTCGTCTTGTAAAACTGCATCAGAGAGAGTATTGGTGCCATAAAGGATGGTTAAGTGGCAATCGATGGTGCCTTCAACTATGGCTTTTGCCATGGAATAGATAGGCGTTATAGCACTGCCGCCCACAAGCGCAACCACCTGCTTTGCATCGCGCAAGGGCTCGTAGGTAAAAGAGCCTTGAGGTGCCGAGATATTAAGTTTTGTGCCTTCTTGCCATGCATCCCATACATAATCGTTAGCATAGCCGCCCGGTATCCGCTCAATGGTAAGCTGATACCTACCTGCCAGTGCATCCTGAGGGCTCGAGCAAAGAGAAAAGGGACGTACCACTTTGCCCGCGGGCATATTAATCTCAACAGAGATATACTGGCCAGCCTCAAAGTAAGCCAAAGAATCAGTGCCCGCTTGCGTATCGGCCGATAGCACAAAGCTGCGAAAAGAAGGGCCTCGATCGATCACTTTTGAGATATACACATGTTGAACCGCAGGATGAAGCGCTGCTGCCAACTGATTGGGCTTATAGGTACTTGGCGCTGCTGGAACTTCCGCCGAGGCTGCTTCGATGTGTCCCTCGCGTTCGGTTTCCATCTTGGTAAACGCCATCTTGCTTAATTGTTTAATATTGGGCTTAGCCATGCCTACTCACCTGCCTTCCCCGCTGTTGCTTCTTGCCTTGCACGAGCTTGCTCTTCGAGCATATCTGCATGCGACTCCAAGCGCTCAAGGGTTGCTTTGGCAATTTTGGCACCAGTTTGAGCACCCGTAATATAGGCACTACTATAACCATCTCCGCGTGTTGCTGCGCCGCCAACAAACTCAAGCCCTGCTACAACGTTGTCGGCTGCTTGGCTATTGATACGCGCAAGAATGTTATCCCAGCCCGATGAACGATAACCGTAGATCGTTCCCTCAGAGGTACCAAGATAACGTGCAAACGTAACTGGTGTTGCAATTTCTATTTCTTCAATATGGTTAAGCACATCGACATTCATCGTTTTTTCGTAGTCTTCAATGAAATGCTGAGCTAAAGCACGCTTATAAGCCTTGTACTCCTGCGGCAGAAGATCCTTTGGCACATCGGATCCATCAAGCTGAGCGGTAAAGAAGAGCGTGCATGTTCCCTCTGGTGAGGATTCTGGTACCACCTCGTTTAAACAATTAACAATGTAAAAACCTAAGGTAGAGCGCTGCTCGTACTGTTTGCGCGGATCGGGCGTACCTTGGATAAAGGTGGTGTAATCGGTAATGCCCAGCTCTTCAGCAGTGCAATCAAGCCCGATATAAATGGTAAGTACCGAAATGCCAAAATCACGCGCGTTGGCTAGCTTGCGAGCACGCTCGGGCACAGCCTGAGCTGGTGATTTACTCCAAACATCTCCTGCCATCATATTGGAAACAACTACATGAGCCTGATAGCTGCCCGAAGCGGTGGTAACCCCTTCAATTGCGCCTTCGCTATCAAAGAGAAAACCATCTACCTTTGTGTTGTAATAGATTTCGCCGCCATGGTCGTAGATTACCTGCGCTAGAGCTTCAGATAACTCATGGCTTTTGAGAGCCGGCATAGCTGCGCCACAAGTAACATAGCCGTTGAGCATATTAAAGTAATGAAACGCCTTCATTTCATCGGAAGGAACGCCCAAGTATCCCCAATATGTTTCAAGGATGTAGCGCGCTTTTTGAGAAAACCCCAACGCGCTTAATACTTCGTCGACCGAATGGCTACCCATACGCATAAAGTCGGCGTAACGCGTAATCATAGCCAATGAATTTGGCTTACCCTTCTTTTTGGTGATATAAGCAATAGCGGCAGAACACTTATCAACCAAGTTGAACAGCTCAACCACAGCAGCGCGGCTCCCTGGCACGGCTGCTTCTACCGAATCGGCAAAGGCCGCGCGCCTTGATGCGGGCGACGCACCCTTATTCGCCGAAAGAGTTACATCGTAGCCATCTTCACCTTTGGCTAAAGCCCGAAACATCGTATGCTCGTAGCGCCAATCAATATCGGCACCAAGATCCTTAAAGATCGTATAGACCTCATCGGGATATTGCTCAGTGCCCACACTGCAAAGCTCATGTAAAGAGGCTTCGAATTCAAAGCGGCCACGAACAAAAGTGGTAGCGCAACCACCGGGAATATTGTGCTTTTCTAACACTAATGTCTTGAGACCCGCCTTGGCGCACGTTGCCGCAGTAACCAGCCCCCCATTGCCAGCTCCCACGACCACAACATCATATTTGTTGTCCATATCTTCTCCTCCCCCTGTTATCAAGCAATTATTGCTGAGCTCTCAAACACATCTGTAGCATACTCGCAAATAACTCTCGATATACCTCTTGAAAATGGTATAGAAACGCCTACGCACAAAGATCGATGCGCAGAGGATTAGTCAATATAGATATTGGGCGACAATGATCGATCAAGCTGGTGATCGCGCACGTAATCGATAAAGTGCTCAACACAGTACGGCCGATAATTCTTGTCGCAATACACCATATAAATCGTGTGACAATAACGGCGCTTTTCATAGGCATCGTTGTAGAAGGGCTTGATAACAATCTCTTCGATTGTGCGCGGAAAAAAGGTATTAAGCATTAAAGAAACGGTTGGGCCATTAACAGCCAACCCCGCAAGGATCGATTCATCTTCGTAAGCGTATATCACATCATTGAGCCCGCAGCTATCCATAAGGCGCTTGACCGACGTACCTAGGGGCACAGAATCACGATATGAGATAACTTTGGCATCCTTCAAATCGCCTGGAACTAAGAACGGCTTTGAAGCGAGGGGCGAATCTGCGCTCATGGCTACGACGAGTTCTTGTTCAACAACGGGAATACGATTGAGACTCTTCTCCTCGCCATTGCAAGCACAAAAGACAACATCATGTTTTCCTTCAACAAGGCCCGCCAAGAGCTCCTGCGAAGGTTTTTGGCAGATGTCAAACTGTGTTTCATACTCGTTGTACTGGGCATATCCCTTGAGGAGATGAGGGATATAATCGGTTTGCAAGGTAATAATGCATCCCAAATCAATTGAGCCACCATCACCCTCACCTGAATAGCCCTTCATGATGGCAATGCCCTTATCCAATTGTTCCAATGCGGAATTGACGTAAATGAGAAACTCTGCACCATATTTTGTAAGCTCAACATTGCGCCCCGCCTTTTGGAAGAGCGAAACACCCAGCTCCTGCTCAAGCGAAGATATAGAACCAGACAAGGTAGGTTGCGTAATAAATAGCTCCTTGGCCGCACGGGTGTAATGCTGCAACTCGGCAAGCTTGCGAAAATAATACAATTGAGAAAGATTCATGCGATGGTGCTTCCCTTTGAATAACAACAGAAAAATTATACCGTAATTCCAATAGGTTATAGTATTTCTATAGTAAAAACCCTCAGGTAAGCTTTGTGCCTTCTCGTTTCATACTTTTCAATCCCCGTGAGGATTTGAAGGCCTTGCAAGTTTGGCTAGCAAGCGTGCAAATAGCTTTGCGTATAGGTTCAAATGTGAGCAAATTATACAAGCTGAAATAAAAAAGGCCCGTCTAAAAAGACGGGCCTTTAGCGAGCAAAGATTATATCTTAGCCAAAGCGATATTCTACGCCCATGGTAGGCTGAGGATACTCCCACTTCTCAAGAATGGTCTCACCACAAATCATGCGGCAGGTACCACATTCAAGACAACCTGCATAGTCAAAAATGGGCTCGTCGCCCTCAGCGGGCATCTTGTACAAAGCTGCAGGACAGCACATAACGAGTTTGTGGAACTCAGGATCGGAAGCCTTGACGCCTTCCTTAATCTTGATATGAGCATTCTCTTCATCAACATTAAACTTATTGAGAGAAAGTTTCTCGTCAACATTAACCGTGATATCGATCATAGGGCCTTCACTCCCTTCATAGCATCCTTAGCCAACTTCATCAGACCGGCTTGCTTTACAGCAGGCATAGCGATCTTCATAACGTGCTTACGAGGCTCGCCGTCGACGATGAAGAGTGGGTTCATAATGTCGCGAATCATTTCTGGATAACCGCGGAACATACGTGGGCAATCCTCGAGGAACTGAGGAGCATCCTGATAGGTCTTCATCTCACGCATAACGAACGAGTTATCAAGCATCGTCTTGTACTGAGCCAAACCAGCCTTGGAAGTGTCGCCAGCATCAAGAGCCTTAATAGCGGCCTGACCAGCAATCTGACCAGCACCAACAGCAAAGTCCATACCGCGAACCGTATAACCAAGGTTCAAGCACATCATAGCAGCATCGCCCGCTACGATAACGCCATCGCCAACGATTTCGGGCATCATCTTAAGGCCACCCTCAGGAACAACATGGCCAGAATACTCAACCGTCTTACCACCAGCAATAAGGGGCTTGATCTCTGGGCGATTCTTGAAGTTTTCAAGCATCTGATAAACAGGAATATCCTGCTTTAAAACTTCGCTCATGGTAGCTACAACACCAAGAGATACCGACTCCTGGTTGGCGTATACAAACATACCGCCGATAATGCCATTCGAGCAATCGCCAGCAAAGAGCCATGATGCACCCTCGCCCGGGTTGCACAGGAAACGGCTTTCAATAACATCAGCAGGAAGCTCAATGGTTTCCTTAGCGCCAACAGCTACCTGATGAATAGCAGGAGCCTTCTTGGAAAGGCCAGCCTTGGAAGTGAGCAATGAGTTAACGCCATCAGCCAGGATCACCAAATCAGAGGTGATTTCGTCGCCAAAGGCCAAAATGCCCTTAACCCTGCCATCTTCGATAATAAGATCCTCTACGGCAATGCCATAGATGAACTCCGCACCAGCGTTTTCTGCCTGCTCGGCAAGCCACTGATCAAAGGGGCCACGGAGCACCGTGTACGATTCCTGACCAGCCTCTTCGAGCTCACGAGAAGCGTAATCGATCGTGAAATTGGAATCAGGTGAAATTAAAGAAATGCGCTCATGCGTAACCTTGCGTTGCAAGGGAGCTTCTTGGTAGTTAGGGAATACCTTCGCAAGCGAATGGGTATAGATTCGACCGCCGGTCATGTTCTTAGCGCCAGCGTAGTTACCACGCTCAACTACAAGAACCGACTTTCCAGCGGATGCCAAAGTGTAAGCTGCAACACTACCAGCACAGCCAGCACCTACGACAATCACGTCAAAATCGGACATGCTTTTCCTTTCAGAGAGTGAACAAAAAAACAGGGCGCAGGTTTTTTGCCCGCGCCCTGAATAATACCTCTTTTAGAGCTTCTCGATCAAGGCAGGCAATACCTTGTAGATATCGCCGACCAAGCCGTAGTCAGCCTGCTTGAAGATAGGAGCATTCTGATCTTTGTTGACAGCAATGATGGTATCTGCGCCGGTAACGCCAACCATATGCTGCATCTGACCAGAAATACCGAGAGCGATGTAAGCCTTCGGAGCCAGCTGCAAACCGGAAACACCAATATAGAGGTTGCGAGGCATCCAGCCAACATTTTCGGCGAGTGGACGAGAGCAACCGAGTTCGCCGCCAACCTTTGCGCAAAGATCGCGAGCCATTTGAAGGTCTGCTTCCTCAGCAAAACCACGGCCAGCGCCTACGACAATATCAACCTTGGTAAGGTCAGCACCCTCGCGAGGAACTTCCTTGGTACCGCGGAGAACGATTGGCTTAGCAGGAGCGGTGTAAGCGATGGTCTCAACGTCGTCGGAACCAGTAGCTTCAGCCTCAGCAAAAGCGGTAGCAGCAACGGTGTAAACCTTAACGCCAGTTGCCTTCTGCTTGGTAGCAGCAAGACCGCCAAAATACATGTTGGATACGGTGTCGCCATCAAAAGCAGTTACATCGGATACAACAGCAGTGCCAAGCTTAGCAGCCAAAAGACCAGCAAGGATCTTGTTGCGCGGGGTAGGCTCAACAAGAACTACGTCAGGCTGAGCAGCATCGTAAGCTGCCTGAACGCCAGCAGCAGCATTCTCGACTGGCTCGCCAGCAGGAAGCTCGATGTCATAAGCCTTGTCTGCAACACCCGTGAGAGGAGCACCCTTCACGACTGCGAGAACGACTTCGTCAGCAATGGAACGAGCACCAGCGCTCAGAGCGCGCTGAGCATCGGTGGATTCTGCAAGAACAAATGCTTTCATGTTTTAGTACCGCCTTCTCTTTATTTGAGTGCCTCAGCAACAGCCGCCGCAAATGCGTCGATGTCGCCTTCTTCGAAGATCTGCTGCTTACGGGGAGCGAGTTCAGGAGCCTTGATCTCCTCGATCTCGATCTTGGTCTCGGGAGCACCAGCAAGATCCTCAACAGTGGAAGGCTTCTTGCCAGCGGCGAGAATTTCACGCATACCAGGGATGCGAGGCTCACCGATGCTGGGGGATACAGAGATAACGGCAGGCAGAGGAACTTCAAGCTCTTCTACTTCTTCCTCGAGCGTACGCTCTACAACAACCTTGTCGCCTTCAACAGCGATGGAGGTAACTTCGTTGATAACCGGCACGCCCAGAGCAGCAGCGAGCTGAACGTTAACCTGACCAGCATAGAAGTCAGCGGAACCGTCGCCAGTAACGATCAGGTCGTAATCGGAAGCCTTGCTCTCGATGATGCCCTTGAGTACCTGTGCGGTAGCATAGGAATCAGCGGTCTCGAGAGTATCATCGGCAACCATGAACAGCTCGTCAACGCCACGGGAAAGAATGTCCTTCTTAAGCTTAGCGTCGGTAGCCTTAGTGGTTGCAGCGCTTACTACAGCAACAGAGCCATCGTTAGCGGCTGCCACCTGAGCAGCAGCTTCGATAGCGTTCTTGTCGTAAGAGCTGATAACCTGGTGAGCCTTGGAGTAGTCGAGTGAACGATCACCAGCAACAAAGATGTCCTGGTCGTCAGCAACTACTTTGACTGCGACAACAATTTTCATAACTTTTTTGCTCCTATTCTCCTTGTAATTCCTACAAAAGGGAGTTTGTACGCACAACGAGGTGCATGGTATATCTTATACCACTTTTGGGTAAGAGAACAACCAATGCACCTCGCAAAAATGCGCAGTATTACTTATACCACTTCGGAACGGCACGACCAGCAATGTAGTCCATAACCTCGCAAGTACCACCAGCAAGCATGTTACCGCGAAGGTCACGCCAAATGCGACCAACACGAACTTCCTCGGTGTATCCAAGACCGCCATAAACCTCGATAGCGTTATCGGCAATCTGGAGGTGAGCACGAGTACCCCAAGACTTCAACATAGCGATGTCAGCGTTGATGGACTCGCCCTGATCAAGCTTCCAGAGGCAGTAGTACAGCCAATGACGAGTCTGCTGAAGCATGATCTCGTTCTGCTCGATAAGAGCCTGAACGCGAGGGTTGGTGATGATCGGCTTACCAAAGGCGATACGATCCTTTGCATACTGAACAGCGTCGTTCTGAGCAGCCTGAGCAAGACCGAGACCCTGAGCAACAACGAGGCAGCGCTCGAACTCAAAGTTCTTCATCAAGAGCAGCCAACCAGCACCAGCTTCACCAACACGCTGGCTTTCCTCAACAACAACGTTGTCAAAGAATACGTCAACGAAAGGAACGGTGTGCTGACCGAGCTTGGTCAGGTGAGCGGTAGAAATACCCTCAGTCTCGCGCTTTACCAACCACAAGGACATCTTGTTGTTTTCGCGAGCAGGATCCTCGTCCTTACAGATAACCAACAGATAAGGTACGTCAGCACCATTGGTAACCCAAGTCTTCTGGCCATTCAGAACATACGTACCATCAGCCTGCTTCTTTGAAGTCATGGTCATGCCCATGTTGTCAGAACCAGCAGCTGGCTCGGACAAGCACAATGCAGCAACAGACTGACCAGACTTTTCATACTCTTCCATGATGACGGAAGCCTGCTCAGGCGTACCAAACTCAGCGAGGTCGGCACAAGCAAGCATGCCGGTCATGAACGGAGTCATTGCACCGGTGAACTCATAGAGCTTTTCGGTCATGAGACCAAGAGTAACGTGGTCGGTCGGAATGCCACCAACTTCTTCGGGAAGACCCATGAACGGGAAGCCAGCGTCACGATAAGCATCCTGAGCCTCAGCGGAAACCTGGTGGTTTTCGTACATCTGCCTTACGGACTCATCATCGAAGTAGCGATCTGCATACTCCTTCAAAGACTCGACAAGAAGCTCCTGCTCGTCGGTAAGACCATAATCCATAATCTTCTCCTTCTCCTCGTCTTCCCCTTCATAATGAAAGACGAATTCATCCTGGCAGCACAATACGCCAGAAAACGGACTTTCTGATTTATTCAGTTTGAAGCTGAATGAAAAAAGTGTCCAATAGGTAAATGCCAATCAAATAAAAAACTATCCATAGGCTCACTCTATCGATAGCAAACTTTCTTCATAATAAATAGGTATATAAGGCGAATTGAGGCTCTTTCCTCGTGTTATTTATATTAGTTGTCGATTGCTCAATTTTTTGCCTACCACTTGCGGTTAAAAACCGACCACTGGCACCTAGGAGAGTGCTACCGGATGAATGATAGAACTCTCCTATGGAATCTAGAAAATTGCTCGCTTATATCCTATTGGACAGGCTTTAACGCACAGATGGTAAACTGATCGGTAGCGGAATATCCGGAATCTGCCGCATAAGGGTTACTAAGGAGTCAAATGACTCCAAGTCACAAACCGAATAGGAGGGTTTATGAATCCGAATGCAACCATCACCGACGAGCAGTTTAAAGCGTATCTGAAGAAGATCCGCGAAATGGTCGAAGGTCCTTACACCGAATGGCAGAAGGAGATCGAGGTAACCAACACGTTCCCCGAGAAGTTCTACCAGTCCAACATTGATAACGACATTTATCGTTATTCTCTGCCTGTTGAGTACGGTGGATGGGGTCTCTCTGAGAAGGAAATCCTGCAGGTGCAGGAAGAGTTCTCTCGTGGTCCTTCGGGCATGCGTATGCATATGCACTATGCATCTGACCTGAACTGGCGCATCCTCAACGACTTTGGTCAAGAGGAAGTTAAGGCTAAGTACATGCCTTTGTTCCAGGACAAGACCATCTTCACCAACTTCGCTCTGACTGAAAAGTCCGGTGGTACCGGTGCTGACCTGCACTCCACTGCTGTATGGAACGAAGAAAAGGGTGTTTGGGTACTCAATGGTGAGAAGTGGCTCATTTCTCACACCGACTGCTCTCAGTTCTCTTACGTAATCTGCGTAACCGATCCTGACAAGGCTGGCGACGATCGTCTGTCCGCTTTCTTTGTCGACATGAGCCTGCCTGGCTTTGAGCTCATTCCTATGCCTCACATGATGGGCTGCCGTGGCTCCGGTCACACTGGTCTCAAGTTCACCAACGTTGAGATCAAGCCCGAGTATATGCTCGGCAAGCGCGGCGAAGGCATGAAGGTTGCTATGCACTCTCTCGCTGTTTCCCGCGTTCACATTGCTACTTCTAACCTCGGTATCGCTCAGCGCATGTTCGAGATGTCTATCGCTCGTGCTCGCGACCGCGTTACCTTCGGTAAGCCAATCATCAAGCGTCAGGCTATCCGCGTAAAGCTCGCTAACATGCAGATGATGCTTCATGCTCTCCGCTGCACGATCATCGACTTCTGCGATGACTTCGATCTGGACAACCAGGGCGAGTACATCTCTGAGAAGGCTGCAATCTGCAAGCTGTTCTCCATTGACACCGTACGTCTCGTTTCCGACGAGATGCTCGAGATCTTCGGTGGCGACGGCTACTTCGAGGATTCTCCTTATGGTCCTACCGAGCTTCTCTATCGCGACTGCCGCGCTATGTGGCTTGAGGAAGGCGCTCCTACCGTTCAGCGTATTACCATCGCTAAGGGTATTGAAGACCATGACGGCACTCTCGAGTATCAGACCTGGATCGCTGGCTCTAAGCTCGACTAGTACTGATTCTCAAACCAAGATTTTTCTTGGCATGATTCCGGAAGAGGGGAAGCGTAAGCTTCCCCTCTTTAATTGTGCACCTTGGAATGCGGTGCTAAGATTTATATAAGCTGATATGCTCGTTAGCCTAAGCCATAACTGCTGGCTTCCAACCCACGCTTTACAACATCACAGCCAAAAGGAGTTCATCGCCCTCTAATTGCGTTGAAGCACTTTTACGATCTCGGCCATATAGAGCGTGTGGTAATCATGCTGAGGATACCAAGTAGTATCATTTTCTTGCACATCAAAGCACTCTGGCTTCATGCATTGATGGTATTGCTTCTTGCACACTAAAATGAGATCTGCCTCTTCAACAGCAGTTGTTCCGTCAACATAATATGGATGCAGCCCTGTTTCTGCCCACTTATCGGCTACATCACGCCCCGAGATAGAGCCGGCTTTTTTGAGGGAACCGCGATGCTCCTCCGATAGAAACGACAACGTAAACATATCATTGGCATCAATAAACTCTTTGGTATAGCGCTGAGGACGCACATAAGCTGTTGCAATATTTTTGCCCCACATAATGCCAACACCACCCCAGCTTGCGGTCATGGTGTTACTCTTTTCCTCGTTGCCCGCGGTAATAAGCATCCATTCTTTGGATATTTTCGTAAATGGATTAAATGATAGTGTTTCAATTTCAACTTCTTTAAACGACATGAGCAAATCCTTTCGTTTTTGTTTCCTCTCAAATAAACAGCCTACCATGGTTTGCGCCCCAAAATTTCGATAGCGCTTTGAAGAGCCCCCTCGGACTTTGGATGCTAGCCGACACAAAGCAATTACGCTGACATAACCAAATGCAAAACGGCTGCGCAGGGCACCAGTAAAACAGAAATTTATCGCTGTTCACTTCGCCCCTACGCAGCCAAGAAGAGAGGATCAAATTATCGAGAGCCTCAACGCTTATAGCAATCGCTCAGATACTACACAGCGGCAAGCGCTTGCTCAATATCAAAAATGAGATCTTGCGTATCTTCAATGCCGCAGGAAAGGCGTACCAAATCGGCGCTGATGCCCGCTGCTTCAAGCTCTTCATCGTTCATTTGGCGATGTGTTGCATTGGCAGGGTGCAATACGCAGGTGCGCGCATCGGCAACATGAGTAGCAATCTGCGCCATTTTGAGGTTGGCCATAAAGCGCTCGGCGGCGCTTCTTCCGCCCGCAACGCCAAAACTCACTACGCCGCACGATCCTTGAGGCAGATACTTCTGCGCCAACTCGTAATTTCTATCGCCCGGCAAACCGCAATAGCGCACCCATGAGACTTTTTCATGCTGCTGCAAGTATTCAGCAACTGCCTGGCCATTTTTACAATGCTGGGCCATGCGAACATGTAAACTCTCGAGACCCATATTTAACAGGAAGGCGTTTTGTGGTGACTGAATTGAGCCAAAATCGCGCATGAGCTGCGATGTTGCTTTAGTAATAAAGGCCCCCTCAAGCCCAAAACGCTCGGTATAAACCACCCCATGATAGCTTTCATCAGGTGTGGTTAGACCTGGGAACTTTTCTGCCTGCGCATTCCAGTCAAACTTACCCGAGTCGACAATGCAGCCGCCAACACCTGCACCGTGGCCATCCATGTACTTCGTGGTTGAATGAGTAACGATGTCGGCACCCCACTCGAAAGGACGGCAATTCACCGGCGTTGGGAAGGTGTTATCTACAATGAGGGGCACACCATGCTCGTGTGCCGCGCGAGCAAAGCGCTCGATATCGAGTACATCGAGCGCAGGGTTTGCAATCGTTTCGCCAAATACTGCTTTGGTGTTGGGTTTAAAGGCCGCATTCAATTCTTCATCGGTGCAGAACGGCGATACAAACGTACACTCAAGACCCATACGCGCCATGGTATGCGCAAACAAGTTGTACGTACCTCCATAAATTGCCGAAGATGCCACAATGTGATCTCCATTGCCTGCAATATTAAATACCGCAAAAAAGGTTGCAGCCTGCCCCGAAGAGGTAAGCATGGCGGCCGTACCGCCCTCGAGTTCGCAAATTTTTGCTGCAACATAATCGTTCGTAGGATTTTGTAAACGCGTGTAAAAATAGCCCGACTCTTCCAAATCGAACAGCTTACCCATGTGCTCGCTGGTGTCATACTTCCACGTTGTGCTTTGATAAATGGGAATCTGCCGCGGCTCACCGCCACCAGGATGATATCCGCCCTGCACACACGTTGTTCCCACTGCTTGCGACATTTCTTAACTCCTCACTC
>CAZDCX010000003.1:5492-80922 GCA_964504115.1 uncultured Cryptobacterium sp. | reverse complement strand
TGGTGGATGAGCCGCGTCTGGTTAATTGCGTCAAAATGAATGAAGCGGGCTTGAACCCTGAGGTAGTTGGAATCTTGGATGAGGCCTTAGCTCACATGACAGCCGAGCAGGCACTCGAGCTGTTCAAGGGGGCAAGCATTCCGATCGAGCTGTGTCAGACCCCGCTTGATGTGTACGAGGATCAGAATGTGTGGGATAACGATTATCTGGTAAAAATTAAGTATCCCAACTCTGAGCGCAATATCCCAACTGTGCCCATTCAGTTTGCTTCTGTTGATGCTCCCGATTACACGCCCACAGGCATGCTGGGTTCTGCGACAGTGGATGTTATGAAGGATCTTGGCTATACCGATGAGCAAATTGAAGCCGCTTTGGCTGACGGCTCGGTAACGGCTACCACCTCTTTGGATGTGCTTGCGGGGTAAAAGGCGCCGCACACCAATGGCCTTGCAGTCTTAATGAGCTCGCGAAGCGGCCGCTGCATTTTCAAAGTCATGCGTTCTCAAGGAAAGCGCGGGCAGGCGATTTACGCAGCCAAGGAGCCCACAGATTGCGCACGCTTGATTATTAGTTGCTCATTTTTCGCTATATAGTTAAAATGCCCCATCTTTCACGGTGGGGTATTTTTTTGGTGCTAGAATAGCTTACGTTTTACTCTGTATAGCGTAAGGAGCTCAAGTTTATGGGTAGAGTATTTAATTTTTCTGCTGGCCCGGCAGTATTGCCCGAAGAAGTGTTGCGCGAAGCAGCAGCAGAGATGCTTGATTATCAAGGCACGGGCATGTCAGTTATGGAAATGAGCCATCGTTCAGCTGCCTTCAAAAACATTATTGAAACAGCAGAGGCTGATCTTCGCGAGCTGATGAACATTCCTGAAAATTATCACGTACTGTTCTTGCAAGGCGGCGCAACGCAGCAATTTGCTGCCATTCCGATGAATTTGATGCTGAGCGGCAAGGCCGATTACATCGTTTCAGGTTCTTGGTCAAAGAAGGCCTACAAGGAAGCACAAATCTTTGGCGAGGCTCGCTTGGTGGCTTCAAGCGAAGATGGTAACTTCTCCTATATCCCCAATGTTGATGAGCTCGAATTCGACCCCGATGCTGATTACGTCTATATCTGCGAGAATGAAACCATTTATGGAACCCACTATCATAAGCTGCCCGATACGGGCGACGTGCCTTTAGTCAGCGATGTTTCGTCCTGCTTCCTGTCTGAGCCTATTGATGTTTCCAAGTATGGCTTGGTATATGGTGGCGTGCAGAAGAACATTGGCCCGGCAGGCGTTGTTATCGTTATCGTGCGCGATGATCTGGTTAAAGAAGAGTGGCTGGCAAATACGCCCACCATCATGCGTTATAAAACGCAGGTTGATGCAGATAGCATGTCCAATACGCCGCCATGCTATGGCATCTACATTTGTGGCAAGGTATTCAAGTGGCTCAAGGCTCAGGGTGGTCTGGAGGCTATGAAGAAGCGCAACGAGGAAAAGGCTGCCCTTCTGTATGATTATCTCGATTCAACCGATTTTTACACTGCTACTGCTCGCAAGGAAGATCGTTCTATCATGAACGTTCCTTTTGTAACGGGCGATGCCGATTTGGATGCTGAATTCGTAGCAGGCGCCAAGAAGGTTGGTATTGAAAATATCAAGGGCCATCGCAGTGTTGGTGGTATGCGCGCGAGCATCTACAATGCTATGCCGATCGAGGGCGTTCAGGCTTTAGTTGACTACATGAAGGAATTTGAAAAGGCTCATTCATAAAGGCTTGTTTGTTTAAGCTGTGTTGAGTTTAATTTCGAGCAGATTACTTCTTGAAAAGTTGTCTTGTTTTCTTTCACATAATTGCTAAGGTTACTTACAGAATGCCGCCGTTTGCCGCTAAGGGATTCATTCATAAAAAATACCTTAAATACGGTTGCTGCTTTCTGTAAGCACCTAAGTGGTGTGGTATACTCAGCTAGTCTGTCAATAGGCAGACGCTAATTATAGGCCCCCGAGACATGTTTGTTGTTAGCGTTTGATTGTAAGCGCGGCATACATGGTACATGTGAGAACTACAAACACGTACGAAGGGTCCCCGAAACATTTTGAAAGGGGTCCGTTTTGACCGAAATCAAGAACACGTCCGTTATCGATTTTCAGGATATTTCTGATGACGAAATGAACCAGATGATCGATGGCACCTTGACCGACTTCGACGAGGGCGATCTGATCGACGGCACCGTCGTAAAGATCGAGCATGACGAAGTTCTCGTTGACATTGGCTTCAAGAGTGAAGGCGTTATTCCGGCTCGCGAGCTTTCTATTCGCAAGGATGCCGATCCTTCCGAGGTTGTTAACTTAGGTGACAAGCTTGAAGCTCTTGTTCTTCAAAAAGAAGACAAAGATGGTCGTCTCATTCTGTCCAAGAAGCGTGCTGAGTATGAACGCGCTTGGATTCAGGTGGAAGATAAATTCAAGGCTGGCGAAGTGGTTACCGGCGAAGTCATTGAGGTTGTTAAGGGCGGCTTGATTCTTGACATCGGCTTGCGCGGCTTCCTTCCTGCTTCTTTGGTTGATCTTCGTCGCGTTAAGGATCTTTCTGCTTATCTGGGCACCGAGATCGAGGCTCGCGTTATCGAGATGGATCGTAATCGCAACAATGTTGTTCTTTCTCGTCGTGTTCTGCTTGAGGAAGGCCGCAAGCATGAGCGTGCTGAGATCCTTGAGAAGCTCTCTAAGGGCATGCGCCTGAAGGGCACTGTTTCCTCCATCGTTGACTTTGGCGCTTTTGTCGACTTGGGCGGCATTGATGGTTTGATCCATATTTCCGAGCTCTCCTGGAGCCATGTTAACCATCCATCTGAGGTTGTTAAGGTTGGCGAAGAGGTTGAGGTTGAGGTTCTCGACGTCGACTTGCAGCGTGAGCGCATTTCCTTGGGCTTGAAGCAAACCACCGAGGATCCTTGGACCAAGCTGGTTGAAACCTACCCAGTTGGCACGGTAGTCGAGGGTAAGGTTACCAAGATCGTTCCCTTTGGTGCCTTCATTGAGTTGGGCGCTAACGTTGAGGGTCTGGTTCACATTTCCGAGATGGCTCACAAGCACATTGATTCACCGGCACAGGTTGTTCATGTTGGTGATACCGTTCATGTAAAGGTTATGGATGTTAACGTCGAGCGTCGTCGCATTTCCTTGTCCATGAAGGCTGCTGCTGAAGAGCTGGGCATCGAGATCGCAGTTGCTGAGCCCGAGCCAAAGGAAGCTGAGTAACTATTAACTGCACGCGAATGTGCTTGTTGCATAGTTCGTGAGAGATCATCAAAACGGCGGGACCGAGAAAGGTTCCGCCGTTTTTTACATGGGATGCACGGCGGGGCTTTGTTGTTTGTAGCAAGGAAAGTCGTTGCGCTCCCTGTGGCCTCTTTGTGGGAGCTGGGAGCAATGTTGATAGCAGAGCGGTTTGCCTACAGGGTGCTTGGCGTCTAAAAGGGAGTTTTTATGATTGCAATTTACGTAACGGGTGGCATTGGTTCAGGTAAATCAACGTTGATGCGCTTTTTCGAAAGCAAGGGCGCAGCCTTGGTTTATGCCGATGAGGTGGGTCATGCCAACCTCAAAAAGCCCGATTGCAAGGCCGAGCTCGTTGCTGCTTTTGGCAAAGGCATTCTTGATAGCGAAGGCGAGATTATTCGCGGTGAATTGGCTGCACGTGCCTTTGCAACGCCTGAAGCTACCGCGCGAATGGATGCTATCACGCAGCCCCGCTTGTACGCAGGGTGTTTGGAGGCAGTTGCGCAGGCAGGCCGCACCCACACCGTGGTTGTTATGGAAATGGCCATTCTCGATGGGCGCGATGATTTTTATCGCAACGCAGATTTAGTAATTGCTGTTACTACCTCTCCGGCCGTGCGTATACAGCGTTTAATGGAGTCGCGTGGTTTTACGGAGGAAGACGCTCGCAATCGCCTGGCACGGCAAGTTCCAGAAGAGCAGCGATTGGCTATTGCCGATGTTGTGTTTACTAACGATGGAACCGTTGAGGAGTTTGAGCAGGAATTGGAATCATGGTGGCACTCATATCTTGAGCCTCGTCTTTAGCTATAGTAGGGGGTAATCCCGTGTCTCAAGGCATTGCGGCCTTAGAGCATGGTTAAAGAGCGTCTAGAGCAGGCTGAGGGCCATTAAACTGCTCGTGAGTCAAGCGGCACGGTTTCGCAAACACGAGCATAGTCCTGCGCCAAGGCAGGTAAAAGCATAGCGGCATACACAAGCGTTTACATTCTACAGGGGAGGGGTTGGCATGAGCCATCTTTCTAGCTTAGAGGGGCATGTTATGGAGGGCAAACTACCGCTAGCGCGTCTTGCCCAACAACCCTTTGAAGTTGTTTCTCCCTTTGAGCCAGCGGGCGATCAGCCAAAGGCCATAGATGAGCTTACCCACAACATTGAAGCGGGCATGCGCTACGAAACCCTGCTTGGTGTTACCGGCTCGGGCAAAACCTATACCATGGCCAAGGTGATAGAAGCGGTTCAAAAGCCTACTCTCGTCCTGGCCCCCAATAAAACTTTGGCTGCTCAGCTAGCGGTTGAATTGCGTGAGTTCTTTCCTCATAACGCTGTGGTGTATTTTGTGTCCTACTATGATTACTACCAGCCTGAGGCCTATATTCCTACAACCGATACCTTTATCGATAAGGATGCTTCCATCAATGAAGAGGTGGAAAAGCTGCGCCATGCAGCAACCTCAGCTCTGCTCTCGCGGCGCGATGTTATTGTGGTGGCATCTGTTTCATGCCTGTACGGCATCGGCTCTCCTATGGAATACGCGGGGATGGCGGTCTTTTTAGATAAAGAGGTTGAGCAAGATCGCGATGATCTTATTCATCGCCTTATTGATATCCAGTACGATCGCAACGATTACGAACTCAAACGAGGTACCTTCCGCGTGCGGGGTGATTCGATTGACATCTTCCCACCTTATGCTGACAATCCTATTCGAGTTGAACTGTGGGGCGATGAGATCGAAGAGATTTGCGAGATCAACCACGTTACGGGTGAAGAGCTCAATTCGTTTGAAGCGTTGCCTATATGGCCTGCCTCTCACTATGTAGCGACGCGCCCTGCCATTGAACATGCGTTAGATACTATTCGCGATGAGCTCCAGCATCGTTTAGCGGAGTTTAAGCAAGAAGGTAAGTTGCTCGAAGCGCAGCGGCTTGAAATGCGTACCTCGTATGATCTTGAGATGATTGAGACTATGGGCTTTTGCTCGGGCATCGAGAATTATTCGCGTCACCTTGATGGGCGACAGCCAGGCGAGCCCCCGTACACCCTGATTGATTATTTCCCAACTGATTTTTTGTGTTTCATTGATGAGAGCCATGTAACCGTGCCGCAGATTCGTGCCATGCATGAAGGCGACCGCTCCCGCAAAATTACCTTGGCCGAGCACGGGTTTCGCCTTCCTTCATGCTTGGACAATCGTCCCTTGCGTTTTGACGAATTCGAAGCTCGGATTCCTCAGTTTGTATACGTTTCGGCCACTCCGGGCGATTATGAGGAGCGGGTAAGCGAGGCGCGCGTTGAGCAGATCATCCGCCCTACTGGTTTGCTTGATCCCGATGTGGATGTTCGCCCTATCATGTCGCAGATTGATGATGTAATAGATGAGGTAAAAATTCGTGCTCAGCGCAATGAGCGCACCTTGATTACGACACTCACCAAGCGCATGGCTGAAGATTTAACCGATCACTTACTCGATCAAGGCGTACGTGCCCGTTATATGCATTCAGATATCGGGACTTTGGATCGCGTTGATATTCTGCGTGATCTGCGCAAGGGTGAGTTTGATGTGTTAGTGGGTATTAATTTGCTGCGCGAGGGTCTCGATTTACCTGAGGTATCTTTGGTGGCCATTTTGGATGCTGACAAGGAAGGTTTTTTGCGCAACCACCGCTCGCTCATCCAGACTATTGGCCGCGCCGCACGTAACGCTGAAGGCACCGTTATCATGTATGCCGATAAAGTTACCGATTCGATGGAGCGTGCTATTAGCGAGACGCGCCGCCGCCGTGCTATTCAAATGGCTTACAACAAGGAGCATGGTATAACGCCTGAAACGATTCGCAAAGGCATCAACGATCTCAATGATTTTCTCGATAATGATGAGGGAAAACGCAGCGCCCAAGAAGTGAATGCCGAGCTTGCTGGATACTCACGCAGCGAACTCTTACGCGTTATTGCCTCTTTGGAAGATGAGATGCTGGAAGCGTCAACCTCGATGGATTATGAGCGTGCCGCTCAGGTGCGCGATCAAATTGTTCGTTTGCGCGGGCAGCTGGAAGGCAGAAGCGAAGAGGATATTCTGGGCGATCTTAAAAAGACCGCACGTAAGGGTAGCGCTTTTGGTGCGCGAAAGAGTACGTACGGGGGCGGCCGGCGTCAATAGGGGGCAAGGCAGGCAGTTAGCGGCTCATGTCGTCGGTATCAAGCCATATCGTAAAGGGGCCATTATTTACCAGTTCAACGTTCATCATGGCACCGAACCATCCCGTTTCCAGAGGGATATCATCAGCGCGGATGAGGCCGGCAAAGTAGTTATAAAGGTGCTCGGCCACTTGAGGTGCTGCTCCTTTGGTAAAAGAGGGGCGGTTACCTTTGCGGCAATCGGCATAGAGCGTAAACTGCGACACCAAAAGAACGCTGCCTTCTACCTCGCGCAGCGAAAGGTTAGTTTTACCTTCTGAATCTTCAAAGATGCGCAGCTTTACTATTTTGTTCCAGAGCTTTTTTGCAACTTCCTCGGTATCGTTTGGGCCAACACCGAGAAAGACAACATAACCCTGCTCGATTGCATGCGGTGGTTGCTGGGCGGTGGTAACGGAAGCAGAGGTAACTCGTTGTAATAAAGCGCGCATGAATACTCCTGACAAACAAGGGGATCTGGCTTTATTATTGCTGGTTTTAATTGCACAGGGCAAGGCTTTGAAAGGATGTTTTTGGAGCCAAAACATGCCAAGAGGCCGAGTCGCATCAAGCGATTTGGCCTCTTGGTCTTAGTATCACATCATCCGTAGTGTGTGTCGAATTAATTATGAGAATAGATTGAAGGAAAAGGAGGGTTCTATACGCTTGATTTAAAGCGCTTCGACAGCTTTGAATGCTTGATCAAGATCGGCGATGATGTCATCAATATGTTCGGTGCCGATCGAAAGACGGATGGTGTTTGGATGGATGTCCTGGTCTAGGAGTTCTTCTTCCGAGAGTTGTGAGTGCGTGGTCGTACCGGGATGGATAACTAAACTCTTCACATCGGCAACATTGGCAAGCAGCGAGAATATCTCGAGGTTGTCGATAAAGGTGTGCGCTTCGGTTTGGCCGCCTTTGATGTTAAACGTGAAGATCGAAGCACCGCCGTTGGGGAAGTAGCGCTCGTAGATTTCATGGTCGGGGTGATTGGGCAGTGATGGATGGTTTACCTTTTCTACCAGAGGATGGCCTTGCAAGTATTCAACAACCTTCTTGGTGTTCTCTACATGGCGATCCAAACGAAGAGAGAGCGTTTCGGTGCCTTGGAGCAGAAGGAAGGCATTGAAGGGCGAGATGGTTGCACCCTGGTCGCGCAAGAGAATGGCGCGGATATAAGTTGCAAAAGCAGCAGGCCCAGCAGCCTCAACAAAGGAAACACCGTGATAACTGGGGTTAGGGGCGGCAATGTTGGGATATTTGCCTGACTTCGCCCAATCGAACTTGCCAGAATCGACGATCACACCGCCGAGTGTCGTACCATGTCCTCCAATGAACTTGGTAGCAGAGTGAACAACGATATCTGCACCATGCTCGATCGGGCGAATTAAATAGGGTGTTCCGAAGGTGTTGTCTATCGCAACAGGAATGCCATGCTTATGGGCAATTTCGGATATAGCATCAATATCGGGAATATCGGAATTGGGATTGCCAAGCGTTTCAAGGAAGATCGCCTTGGTGTTTTCCTGAATGGCAGCTTCCACTTCTTTGAGATTATGTGCGTCAACAAAAGTAGTTTCGATCCCATAATTTGCAAGCGTATGAGCGAGCAAGTTATAGGTACCGCCGTAAATGGTTTTTTGCGCAACAATATGCTCGCCTGCTTTAGCGAGGGCTTCAATGGTATAGGTGATAGCGGCAGCGCCTGAAGCTAATGCCAAACCTGCTACGCCACCCTCCAAGGCGGCAATGCGTTTTTCAAAAACATCTTGGGTTGAATTGGTCAAACGTCCGTAAATATTACCAGGATCGGCAAGCCCAAAACGAGCAGCTGCATGCGCTGAGTTATGGAAGACATAAGAAGTGGTCTGATAAATTGGCACTGCGCGCGAATCGGTCGTGGGGTCGGCTTGCTCTTGGCCAACGTGAAGCTGGAGAGTCTCAAATTTATAGTTATGGTCAGTCATGGAATGTGCCTTTCTTTCAAAGTTATTTGCTGCGTTAACACGTTCGATCGAATCTCTGTGCGCTATTAAAATCGTAAAAACACCCAAATGCAATAGGAAATAGGGAAATAACGAATTTGAGGGTTATTCCTTTTTCTGGTAACTGGTTATTTCCCTTTACATGAGCTGATGACCTGGGCAAACACAAAAACCCTTTTTTGAAATCGGAAAACAAGCTCGTTTTTGAGAAAAGAATGTACAGAGTAAAACCTACAAAACCGATAGGTAAAACGTAAGGCCTAAAAGCCCGTTATCTTTTTTGTTGCCTGTGCTATCCGCGTGCTGCTCTAGAGGAACGTGCAGGGTTTGCATTCTTCGAGAGGAAGTGCCTTCATGGGATAAGCTTTAATGGCTGGATCTTCGTACAGCGAAACGTAGTAAGTTTGGGTTTGGGCCGAATAGCCGCTGGTGTATAAGGTGTATTCGTATTGGCCATCTTCCATTTTTGCGCCACCGAGCGTTTGAACAACCGAAAGAAGCGTTCTGATTAAGCGCACCACGTTGTTTTGCTCGCCTGACTGAACAGGGTAGTGGCTGTTGTAATAAGCTGCGCGCACGAAGCGGTCGGGCGAGTAATTAGAGCCAGGGAGCCCTACCAACTGGCCACCGCTGCCATAGGGCGCAAGTTGGGTTTTATCCCAAGTTTTACTTGGCCCATATTCGGGGCTTAAGGTGAGGTAGCTTCGCAAGTTTTCGCGATGCCAATCAAAGGTGGGCTGATTAGAAAGAACGTCAACATCGTTGTGGTGGATGTGAATGCCGTCAGACATATATTCGACCACAATAGAGCGGTGGGCATCGCAGATAAAGTAGTGCAGCAAAGAAACAGGATATTCATCATTGATAGGCTTGCCCACGATAGCGACATTTTTGAGTGCTTCTTCCGCTTCATCAACGGTGGCAAAGGTGCTGGCTACCCACAGCGAAAACTCGTATGCGGCGATGTTTGTTTTGCCTTCTTGAGCTTCTTGCTCATACTCGGTATAGCCGGGGAAGTTTAATCCAGCAACATAGAGGCCCTTCTCGTTGCCGCAGTCAAAATAAAGTGGCAAGGTGTTAACAATAATGCAAGTTCCCACAATGGCATGCCCGGTTGCGGGCGGCTCAAAGCAATAGTGGCGCACGTAATTGCGCGGGGTCACAGTAACGCCTTGGCCGTAGCCACATTCCCAGTCGAGGTTGCGGCCAGCATACATTTTGCCTTTATCATCAGTGAAGCGGATTGCTGTACACATAAGTTTATCCTTCTCAGTAAACTTTCTTTCTCATACCATAGAACACCTGTTCGTTATTTGCTATACTAAAAATTACGAACATCCGTTTGTTTTGTGGGAGAGGTTTTAGCATAGTGGCACAGGCAGCTCAACAGCAACTTGATATTGAAGAGCTGCGCCTACAAATCTCTCAGGCGTTAAGTTCGCATGCAGCCTTCAGTGAAGCGGTTTATCACGATCAGCCCATTATTATGACAGGCTGTCAGCTTAAAAGCTTTGTGCCAGAACCTATCCGCCAAGCACGAGCCTTAGCTCGAACTCAAACTACCCAGCGCTTATCATCAGCCAAGATATTTTATCATCAAGCTTGTTTGCTTGCCGATTATGAGGATGATTATAATTTCGCAGGCACCTTCTCGCGGTATTACCCTACCTATGAGGCCATGAGCAATTCAGAGTTGCGAGGTTATTTTGCATGGCGCACGAAGGTACGCCATGGCACTATAGAGCGCGACTCGCTCTCATTTGCTTATCTCTACCTTTACGAGCTAATTCATCTTGTTGGAGTTGAGAGCCCTCAAGCTGGGTTTGAAGCTATGCGTGCCTTCGGCAATCAATACGGTCGCTTTGATGCGCGATTTGCGCGCACCTATCAAAGATGGCTCAAAGATTTTGTTATCTACTATGGGCTTGACCCAAATCTACTTTGCCCCCAAGGCCCGGCTTGCTATGAACAGGCATTTTGTGTGCTTGAAGAGGGCGTTTCTCAGCCTGATGAGGTGCTCTTCGAGGCCCTTTTGCAATTGGGCGCCTATGATATGCCCTCTTCGTATTTTTTTATCGAGCACGAGGCGCAGGTTCGGCAGCTGGTGGTGCATGTGTATCGGTATGCTTGGGCTCATCACGATACCAAGCTCAAAACCAGTTTGATATCGAAGTTACTCGGTCGGCAAAAAATTGTTCAGTATCAACCGTTCGAGCGCGCTGTTTTTGCCAACCCACTTGGTACTCAGCAGCAGAAGTATGCTATTAACAAACACGATATTATTCGTTGTCATAGAGGCGTGTGGGTAAGGGAGTACTATCCTAATCTTGCTGGCCCGCTTACCTGGGTAACACACTTGCTTGAGTCGTGCGAGAGTATTTTGCGCGATGCGTACGATTATCCCAATGTGCTTGAGTGTTCGCTTCCTGCCCAATATCTTATCAAGGAGGCCAAAACCTATGCTCGCTCCTTGGTAGAAGCCACGCGTGCGCGCAAAGCACGAGCTGTGCATATTGATTTTGGTCAACTCGATTCCATCCGTCAGGCCGCAAATATAACGTGTGAAAAGCTTATCGTTGAGGAAGCCGAAGAGGGGCAGGGGCAGCTTATCTGGGAATCGTGCACTTTGCCTAGCTTCGGTACTGCTGTTTCTGCTCAGCCGGTGGCTGCTTCTGATCAATCGGTTGCTGCTTTGGGCTCTGATGGGGCTGGTCTGTCTGTTCCTTCTCGGGAGCCAAGGGAAGGCGCTGGCCCCGAGCTTTATCCAGAGCAGCGTGAGGATCCAACATCTGAATCTTTGCTCGAGCCGCTGGAAGTTGCCCTCATTTCGTATCTTTTTTCTGGCAAGCCACTATCTGAATTTGAGCAAGAGCATCACTGCATCGCTTCGGTGCTTATCGATTCAATAAATGAAAAGCTCTATGACCTGTTTGCAGACATTTGCATTGATGCTGCTTCAGATAATCCCGTCATCATTGAAGATTATGCGCAAGACTTACAAGCTCTTTGTAAATAGAATCCGAGGAATATTATGAGTGCTGTTTCCTATAAAAAAATTCCCAAGCGTATCGCCCAGGCTGTACTTAATTCTCTCAAGGGTGGCGTCGTGCCTCGGGTGGGGCTTCCGTATATAGCCGTTGGTCGCGAGGCAGAAATTGATGCGCTTTTGCATGATGTAGATATCATTGCCGATGGCGGGGCAACGTTTCGTTTTATTGTGGGTAAGTATGGAAGCGGCAAAAGCTTTCTTCTGCAAACCATTCGCAATTATGCGATGGATCGTAATTTTGTGGTAATTGATGCCGACCTTTCGCCAGAGCGGCGCTTGCAAGGCAGCCACGGCCAAGGCCTTGCCACCTACAAGGAGCTTATTCGCAACATGTCCACCAAAACACGTCCAGAGGGCGGTGCGCTTACGCTTATTCTTGATCGGTGGATTTCTGGCATTCAAAATTCGGTATTGCAGGATGGATATAAGCCGGGGAGTAGTGTATTTGAGCAACAGGTTGAGCTTCGCATCCACGAGGTTACCAGTACGCTTTCCGAGTTGGTGCATGGCTTTGATTTTGCACAGCTTCTCGTGGCATACTCGCATGCTTGCCTGCAAGATGATGATGCAACCAAGGCAAAGGTAGTCAAATGGTTCCGCGGCGAATATGCCAACAAAACTGAGGCCAAAGCCGAGCTTGGGGTGCGCATTGTTATTACTGATGATAATTGGTATGAGTATATAAAGCTTTTTGCGTCATTTTTTGTGCAAGCAGGTTACGCCGGCCTCCTTGTTCTGGTTGATGAGCTCGTTAATATCTACAAAATACCCAACGCTATTACGCGTCAGTATAACTACGAGAAGATTCTCACCATGTACAACGATACCTTGCAGGGCAGGGCAAAGCATTTGGGAATCATCATGGGTGGTACGCCGCAGTGCGTTGAAGATAAACGTCGTGGTATCTACAGCTATGAAGCATTGCGTAGTCGTTTAGCAGAGGGGCGCTTTGCGGGGCAGCAATACAAAGATATGCTCGCGCCTATTATTCGGCTTGTACCCCTTACTTATGAAGAGTTGCTTATTCTTACCGAAAAGCTTGCCGCTATTCATGGCCAGCTTATGGGCTATGAGCCTCAAATTACCAGCACTCAACTTGCACGTTTTATCTCAACGGAGTTTGAGCGGGTTGGTGCTTCTACGCACATTACTCCTCGCGAGGTTATACGTGACTTTATTGAGCTACTCGATATCATGTATCAAAACCCAGAAGCAAGCATGGATCAGCTTCTCGCAAGTGATCAGTTTGAGCATGATTCATATGCATCGAGCCCATCTCACATAGAGGGCAGCGTTGTGCAAACGTCTGATTCAAACCGCCTTGAAGAGCTTACCGAATTTACCCTTTAGGTGACTGCGCCATGGATGTTTTTTCTTCATATGCGCCCTTCATTCAAGATTTTATCTATCGCAATGGGTGGGATAGCTTGCGCTCGGTACAAGTGGCCGCTGCTGATGCCATCTTTAACACACAAGACAACGTTTTGCTTGCTGCTTCTACGGCTTCGGGTAAAACCGAGGCGGCGTTTTTCCCCATTCTCACTCAACTCGAACAAGACCCGCCTTCAAGTATTGGGGTAATCTACCTTGCACCCCTGAAGGCCTTGATTAACGATCAATTCGGGCGTCTCGATGAGTTGTGCGAGGAAGCCAATATTCCTGTCTACCGATGGCATGGTGATGTATCTCAATCGCGCAAGAGTAAGCTTCTCAAACACCCCCGTGGCATACTGCAGATTACACCTGAGTCGTTGGAATCGATTTTGTTGCATAAACATGCTCATGTCGGTGCTTTATTTGGCGATGTGCGTTTCATCGTTATCGATGAGATCCATTCTCTGATGCGGGCAGATCGTGGTGGTCAATGCCTGTGCCTTATTGAGCGTCTTTCGCGGTTGGCCGGGTGCAACCCTCGTCGCATTGGGCTTTCAGCTACTATTGGTGATCTTCAGATGGCGGGCAGCTTTTTAGGGGCAGGATCGGGCCGCGATACCGTTATACCTCGCATTGAAGATACCGGTCAGCGCTGGCGCCTTTCAATGGAGCATTTCTTTATAGGCGAATCAAAGCCTAAGGAGCAAGATGGCCTTTGTTTGGCAAGCGAGCCTCCAAGCGATACCGCACCCGCTGCTGCCGACCCGGGTCTTGGTTACGTGTTTGAGCACACCCGTGGTAAGAAATGCCTTGTTTTTGCTAACTCGCGCGAAGAAGCAGAGGCTGTTACTACGACCCTTCGCAGCTATTGTGAGGCTACCAAACAGCCCGATCGCTTTTTGATTCATCATGGTAATCTTTCTGCTTCGTATCGCGAGAGTGCTGAAGATGCTATGCGTGAAGAAGATCTCAACCTTACTACCGTTACTACTTCCACACTTGAGTTGGGCATTGATATTGGGCGTCTTGAGCGCGCATTTCAGATAGATGCACCCTTTACCGTGAGTTCGTTTTTGCAGCGTATGGGGCGTACGGGCCGTCGTGGTGCTCCTCCAGAAATGTGGTTTGTTATGCGCGAAGAGAAGCCTGAGCCCCGTGCCACGTTAGGTGAAACCATTCCTTGGAAGCTTTTACAAGGCATTGCACTGGTGCAGCTCTACCTTGAAAAGCGTTGGGTGGAGCCTCCGCGTCTTGACCGCCTGCCCTATAGTTTGCTCTACCATCAAACTATGGCCACGCTTGCTAGCGGTGGTGAGATGAGCGCTGCCGAGCTTGCCGTTCGAGTGCTTACTCTGAGTTATTTTCATCGGGTGAGTGCAGATGATTTCCGTATGCTTCTGCATCACCTCATAAGCATTGATCATATTCAGCTTACCGAGGAAGGTGGGCTCATAGTTGGGCTTGCGGGTGAGCGCGTTGTTAATAATTATCGCTTTTATGGGGTATTCCAGGAAAGCGAAGAGTACACCGTGCGCAGCGAATCGCAAGAGCTCGGCACCATTGTTATGCCGCCTCCTGCGGGAGAAAAGATAGCCATTGCGGGTGCTACGTGGATTGTTGAAGAAGTTGATTATAAGCGCCATGTTGTTTATGCAACCCAGGTTAAGGGGCAAGTTCCTGCTTATTTTGGCGATTGCCCCGGCGATATCAACACGGTCATTCTTGAGCGTATGCTTCGCGTTCTTGAAGAAGAGGTAACGTATCCCTACCTCATGCATAATGCTCAAGTTCGTCTTGCGCAAGCGCGCTCTACTGCTCGAAACTCAGGTATCTCCCGTGTGCCTCTCATTCACCTGGGAGGTGATAGCTGGGGGCTTTTTCCCTGGCTTGGAAGCTATGCTTTTCTAGCTCTCGAGCGCTTCCTTAAAATTAAATGTGCAGATAGTCTGGGTCTGAAGGGCTTCGACTCAGCGCGTCCGTACTTTATGCAATTTCGCATGAAAACCGATGAGCAAGGCTTTTACGATGTGCTTGCCAAGCAGGCAGCCAAGCCCTTCGATCCGCTTGAACTTGTTTATCCTGGTGAAGTGCCTCTCTTTGAAAAGTATGATGAGTATGTTCCGCCCGAGCTTTTACGCAAGGGGTTTGCTTATAGCGTGCTTGATACTCAAGGGATGCTTGATCGTGTGCGCCAATGGGTAGGCCCTGATCAAAGCACAGCGCTGCCTCAGCCGCGCGCGTGAAGAGGTAAGGCTTTATCTACCAGTTTGCCAACATGTACTTGAGAACATTGAGTGTAATGATTAAAGGCAATGGTTTTTTAGCGGCTCGTGCAGGTGGCCGTGCATGCCTTGCGTGGGCTTTCTATAGCGGTATTGCGCTTCTTATTTCTTGGCGTGGATACAACGCCATTGCCAGCGCCCTTTGAGCCGTGAGTGCTAAAACTTTTGCCTTAGCATAAGTAGTGCGCTTCTGCGAGAAAGGGTTGATGGTTTAATAAGCGCGGTTTGGTAAACCTTGTGCGATTGTATAAGCGCTTAAAGGATACGTTTTGATGGGGGCACTATGCTAGATCCAAAGGTATTGCAGTATTGCAAGGAAGATGTAATCAATCTTCGGGGTTTTGATCGCTCAGAATTTGTGGAGGCTCGTGAAGGATACTTTGAGTTTCGCGCATACCCTGGCTCTGATTGTGGCAACAATATCGGCACCGTGCACGGTGGATTTCTCCTCGCGCTGGCAGATATGGCAGGGGCAGGTGTGGTAGATACTCTTGGCCGAGAAAACGCAACCATGTCGGTGAATATCAACTTTTTGCGTCCCGCACGCACCGATGATGAATATCTGCAAGTGGTGGGCACCATCATTCATGCGGGTCATCGTAGTGCGGTAACAGAAGTTTGCATTAAACGCCCTGGGGGCGAAGTGGTTTTAAAGGGTACTTGTACCGTTGCTATATTTGATTCTTCCATTCTTGATAGCCCCGTTTCATAGCAGCTGGAGAATTTGCTAGGGTTATGAGGATGCTTAAAAAGTATTCTCTTGACTTAGCGAAACCTCTACGACACGAGAGCTGTAGTATCATACTGTGTCGACACATGCATGCGATCAAAGGAGATTATTCGTGGCTCACGTCAACGAAAACTATGCCAAGTTACCAGGCAGCTATCTATTTTCCGAAATTGCTCGCCGCACCGCGGCGTATCAGGAAGCTCATCCCGAGGCAACGCTTATCAAAATGGGTATTGGTGATGTAACGCGCCCCCTGGCTCCTGCTGTTGTGGCGGCTATGCATGAGGCGGTTGACGATCTCGCCCAGGTAGAAACGTTTCATGGCTATGGCCCAGAGCAAGGTTACGATTTCTTACGCTCTGTCATAGCCGAGCAAGATTTTCGTGCGCGCGGCGTTGAAATTGAAGATGACGAAATTTTTGTTTCTGATGGTGCCAAGAGTGATTGCGGTAATATTGGCGACATCCTGGCAGTTGAGAACAAAATTGCTGTTTGTGATCCGGTATATCCCGTCTATGTTGACACCAATGCCATGGCAGGTCGTGCTGGTGAGTATGATGAAGAGGCTCAGGGCTGGAGCAACATCTATTACATGCCCACAACGGCCGAAAACAATTTCTCACCCGCGCTGCCCGATGAGGTGGTAGATGTTATTTATCTCTGTTCGCCCAATAATCCAACCGGCACGGTCTTGAATACCGAACAACTTAAAGCTTGGGTTGATTATGCTAACGCACACGGCTCAATCATTATGTTCGATGCGGCTTATGAGCGTTTCATCAGTGAAGAGAACATACCTCATTCCATCTTTGAGGTACCGGGTGCTAAAACGTGCGCCATCGAATTTCGCTCCTTCTCTAAAACGGCAGGCTTCACCGGCGCTCGATGCGGTTATACCGTTGTACCAAAGGCATTAGTGCGTGATGGTCAAAGCTTAAATGCACTATGGAATCGCCGTCAGACCACCAAGTTCAATGGTGCATCATATGTTATTCAAAAGGGCGCCGCGGCAGTTTATTCTGAAGAAGGTGCAGCTCAGGTTGAGCAAACGCTCGATTATTATCGCAGCAATGCGCGGGTGATCAAGGAAGGCTTAGAGCGCGCGGGCTTTGATGTGTATGGCGCGGTAAACAGCCCCTATGTGTGGTGCAAGGCGCCCAATGGCATGGGCTCGTGGGACCTATTTACTCTACTTTTGGAAGAGGCCAATGTTATTACCACGCCGGGTGCAGGTTTTGGTCCTTCGGGTGAGGGATACATCCGTCTTTCCGCTTTTGGTGATGCGCAGGCTACCAAAGAAGGAGTGGCACGCATCGAGCGCGTTATGGCCTCTCGGTAAGTACGGGGGCGCATAAGCCGCTCAGCCCCTCAACTCTTCGGGTTTAGTACTTGACGCATAGAAACACGGGGCACCTTATAATCGTGCATTTCGGGCGCATTCGTCTCAACTTGCTAGCAAGTTGCGGGTGCGCCCGTTATAGTAAGACAACATACAGACAGTTCGAAACCCTCCTGTCGTTAAACAAAACTAGGTCGTATAGGCTCGTCGGGCTTTTACCTCTTGTTGTGCGGCGACAGCTTGAGAATCAAGGAGCTTTACATGTACGGCCTCAAAACCGAAAGCAGCTTTGACGCTGCTCATTTTTTAACCGACTATCATGGCAAGTGCGAAAACCTTCATGGTCATCGTTGGCGTGTTGTTGCCTATATCAAGCAAGATCAACTGCAATCTGAGGGTGATCACAAGGATATGGTCGTTGATTTTAGCGATTTCAAACGCGCTCTTCGCGGTTTAACCGACGAGTTCGATCATTCTTTTGTCCTTGAAGAAGGCTCCTTGATGGAAAAAACCCTTCAGTGCTTGAAGGAAGAAGGCTTTGTTTTATCTATCGTGCCGTTTCGTACAACCGCCGAGAATTTGGCACGTTATTTTGCGCAGCGTTTAGAGCAACAAGGCTTTCCCGTCTCTCAGGTTGAGGTATATGAAACGCCCAACAATTGTGCCATCTATTACCATGGCTAACGTTTGCGATATCGAAGAAAAGCCTGACACCCTATCGGCTGTTTTGCCGGTGGCGGAGCATTTTGTCAGCATTAATGGGGAAGGCCAACAGGCAGGAAAGCTTTCTGCTTTCCTGAGGTTTGTTGGTTGCAACCTTCATTGTTCGTATTGCGATACTCAGTGGGCTTGTCAACAAACGGCGCCGTATGAACTTATGAGCATTGCCGAGATTGTGGCCTTTGTGCAGCAAGCGGGCGTTGAATGCGTAACGCTTACGGGCGGCGAGCCTGCGTTGCAGCCAAATCTCCCTGCGCTTGTTCAGGCGCTGGTTACCATGCCCTTAAATGAGCAAGGGTCTCGCGTGCGATGGATCGAAGTAGAAACCAATGGTTCAATCTCGCTTGAGCCTTTTGTGCGGCTACGAGAATCGCTGTGTGGGCAGGATGCTCGCGCTAACAGAGCTGCATCGAGCAAAGGTGCAGCGCTGGGGCCTGCACGGGGGCAGATAGCAGATCCTGCCCAAGAGTATGCGCTGCACAAAACAGGCCCGAGAGCTACCAGGCAACAAGCAGGAAGGGCGCATGCGTGCCTTTCGCTTACGATGGACTATAAAACTGCCTCAAGCGGCATGGAAGCTTGTATGAACCCTGATAATTTTGCCCTTCTCAAGCCCTATGACACGGTTAAGTTTGTGGTGGGAACCATCGAGGATCTTGAAGTGATGGAGCGGGTAATACACCAGTATGATCTCGCCTCGCGCTGCTTGGTGTATGTCAGCCCGGTGTTTGGGCAAATCGAGCCTGCCCAGATTGTTGCGTTTATGCGCCAACATAATCTTTTTCAAGTACGGCTACAGCTTCAACTGCACAAAATTATTTGGCCCCATCGCGACAGGGGAGTCTGAGGTGTTAGGGAAGCGTTTGAGTTCTTATAGAGGAGCTGATTCAATGATGCAAAAAGAGCCAGCCGCAAAGGCCTTGGTGCTTTGCAGTGGTGGGGTTGACTCAACCACTTTGCTCGCCCAAGTGGCGGGCAAGTATGGCGCTTCGCAGGTGTATGCGCTGAGCATAGCCTATGGGCAGCGTCATGCTAAGGAGCTTGAGGCTGCTCGCGCGGTTGCACGCTATTATGGCGTTGAGCAGCGATTTCTTGATGTGAGCAGCATCTTTGCCGAGAGCAATTGCTCGCTTCTATCCCATTCTACGCAAAAGATACCGCAGCACAGCTATGCCGAGCAGTTGGCACAGAGCAGCGATGATCTTGTAAGTACGTACGTCCCGTTTCGAAACGGGCTCTTTTTGTCAGCTGCAGCTTCTCTGGCACTTTCTCTTGGATGTGAAGTGCTCTACTACGGTGCTCACCATGATGATTGGGCAGGAAACGCTTACCCTGATTGTTCCCTGGAGTTTGTGAAAGCGATGGATGCCGCCATACAACAGGGTACCGGCGGGATTTTGCGGTTAGAAGCCCCTTTCGTGGAACGTTCAAAGGCCGATATCGTAAAGCAAGGTCTTGCCTTGCAAGTGCCTTATGAGCTGACGTGGTCCTGCTATGAAGGTGGTCAAACACCTTGTGGTGTGTGCGGTACGTGTATCGACCGAGCAGCTGCGTTTGAGGCAAATGGTGTGGTTGATCCTCTGTTGCAGAAAAAATAAATTGGCTGCTTGAGAGGTACTGCTTGCAGGGGCGAACAAGCATTTCTTGTTGCTTGCACGGCAGCGGGCACGCTCCTGGTGGGTGACGGGTTTTTGGAAAGGATGGCAAGGTATGACGCAAAGTGAGCCTGATAAGAAAGAAATAGAGGGAATAACCTTATTAGGAAATCAGCAGGTGCATTACGCCAGCGATTATGATCCTCGTGTTTTAGAGACGTTTGAGAATAAACATCCTCAGCGCGATTATTTTGTCAAATTCAACTGCCCGGAATTTACCTCGCTGTGTCCTATTACCGGCCAACCCGATTTTGCAACGATCTATATATCCTATGTCCCTGATCAGCGTATGGTTGAAAGTAAAAGTTTGAAGTTATACTTGTTCTCATTTCGCAACCATGGCGACTTTCATGAGGATTGCATCAATATCATCATGAATGACCTTATTGCACTTATGGATCCAAAATATATCGAGGTGTGGGGCAAGTTTTTGCCGCGTGGGGGGATTTCGATCGACCCGTATTGTAACTATGGCCGCCCAGGCACCCGATGGGAAGATGTAGCGTGGGATCGCTTATCTCATCACGATCTATATCCCGAAACAGTTACCAATCGCTAACCGGCTTTGGTGCTAAAAGCGGCATAAAAAGGGTCAGATACCGTAAACGGCTCTTTACCATGAAACAGTTCTGTCAAGCTTTTTGTTAAAGGCTCTTGCGTGCCGTCAAGCATACGAAGGGCAACTGTGACGCAATCGGTATAGCTGGTGTTTATCACCTGTGCTTGGCAATCATGAGCAAGGCGTATGAGTTGGTCGTATTGCGAATAAGCGCAGGTAACGGTTATATCAACGCAGCAAGAGATGCTAACAACACAAGCGGCAGCAATCCCGGCTTGAGTGGCTTGTGTATAGGCGCGAACAAGCCCACCGGTGCCCAAAAGCGTACCCCCAAAATAGCGCGTTACTACTACCACGACATTGGTCAGGCCTGCATGTTGCAAGGCTTGCAAGGTGGGAAGGCCAGCGGTTTTTTGTGGCTCTCCATCATCGGAGTAGCGAATGCGCTCGGTGGCTGCGCTGCCTTGTATGATATATGCGTACACGTTATGGCGTGCCATGCGGTGCTTGCTACGAATAGCTTCAAGAAATTCGAGTGCTTCTTCTTCGGTTTCAACATGAGCAAGTTGGGCTATAAAGCGGCTCTTTTTCTCTTCAATTTCGGCCGTTGCTGTGCCTTGTATGGTGAGATAAGTTGACATACCGGTTCCTTTACGCCTGAAACAAGAACGAAAAAAGTATACCTGTTGAGGGAGCAACTTGGGCCGGCGATACTGCTCACACAGCAAGAGCGGTGCGCTACAATGCCACTGAGGCATATAAGCAATTACAACGATAGGTTGGTTGGTATGGAATACACCATAGGTCTTGCACAAACGTGCCATCCCTCTGATGGAAACGTGGTAGAGCTCGTGAAATCGTATGCCAACAAAGCTCAAAAACAAGGCGTTGATTTGCTGATATTTCCCGAGTCGTTGATGAGCGTATATGAAACTGATAAAGAGCAGTTTTTGCATGAGGCTGAGCCTCTTGGTGGTGCTTTCACCCAAGCAGTAAATAGCATTGCCCGCGAATATGGCATATGGATGGTCTACACCGTCAATGAACTAAACCCTTCGGGTAATCCTTTTAACAGTGCTGTTGTGGTGGATGATCAAGGGATCCAGCAAGGGGTATATCGCAAAGTGCACCTCTTTGATACGGATTTTACTCATGAGTCAGATCGTATGACGGCAGGAGATGAGCTGTTTGATCCCATCGAAACTCCCTTTGGCATGCTGGGGCTTGCCATTTGTTATGATTTGCGGTTTCCGGAAGTTGCTCGCCGTGCTGCGCTAGCAGGCTGCGATTTGATGATTTATCCAGCTGCATGGGTAGATGGGCCTTTGAAGGCTGATCAATGGCGTACTCTTTTACGGGCGCGCGCCATAGAAAATGGTATTTTTGTTGCGGGTGTGAGCCGCGCTGATAAATCATACCTTGGTCAGAGCTGTGTCGTCGATCCGCAAGGAGTGGTGCTGGCGGCTGCTGGCCCCGATGAAGCGCTGGTAGTGGCTCATATTGATACCGCCCTTAAAACTGCCGTGCGCAAGCGTATGCCCGTGCTTGACCATCGTCGGGTAGACTTATACTAGGTTCACTTCAAACTAAAGGAGTCATTGGTGCCAGAGTCTCAACCTCACAATGAGCCATGGTCTGCAGGAGGCGATAATCGCCGTGTTATTAATGATGATGAGCTCAAAGAGCTTCTCGCACAAACGCAGCCAAGTTTTTTTGAGAAATATTTTTACTGCTTGGTTACCCTTATCATTATGGCGCTGAATGTGGCGATTTATATAGTTGAGGTAGTGCTTTCGGGCTTCAATCCTGATATCTCGGTGATGGTTCTGTACGATCTGGGGGCGATGTATGCGCCTGCCGTGCAAACTCTGGCTGATGTCTATCGGTTTGTAGCACCCATGTTTTTGCATGTTGATCTGATGCATCTCGTGTTTAATATGGTGGCGCTGTATAGCGTTGGTGTGATGCTTGAGCCTATGTTGGGAAAAGGCAATTTTGTGCTGCTCTATTTTGTAGCAGGCATTACCGGCAACGTGGTCTCGTATGTAACCGATATAATAACGGGCAGCTTTGCGGTGAGCGCTGGTGCGTCAACGAGTATTTTTGGCTTGTTTATTGCTGTTGCCTTGCTGGGGCTGCTCTCCAAGCATCATCGTGCTCAGTTTTCCCAATACAGTAAGGCAATGCTCAGCGTGATTGGGCTCAATGTGCTCTATTCGCTTGCTATGCCCAGTGTTTCCTTAAGTGGCCATCTGGGCGGCGCTTTGGGGGGCTTGATAGCTATGTTTATGGTTCCCAGCAAGAATTTACGCGTACCCACCCCCATACGCATCGTGGTTGCTATCGTGTGGTTTGCCGCAATGGCGTGGATTATAAGTGGTGCCTGGCTTTTGACTTTATTTGCTCTTTAGTTGTGCTGCTGCAAGGTAGCGCCTGCGCAAGAGCGTGCTTACTCACCTTTTATCACAACTGGCATCTGGCACAGAAAGCAAAGGCGTAAAGCCCCTCGTAGCTACGAGCGTAAGAGAATTGGTCGCACGCGAAAGAGCAGTATAGAGCCTTCGACGTGAAAGCTCGTTTGCTGGGAAGGCTTCCTCGTTCGCTTGCGGAATAATAACGTGGTCAAACTCAAGCCCTTTAGCAAGGGGGAGAGCCAATATAATCACTCCTTCATCAGGTAGGGCTCCGTGTTCGGTGATCAGCGTTGCTTTTTCGGAGGCCTCAGCATCAAGGCCCTCATATAAACAGGCTGCTTCATCTTGCGCTATGGTAATAAGGGCGGTGAGGCCCTCGTGGCTGGCTGCCTGATCAATCAGGTCTTGTAAGCTCTGCATGCGAGAGGCTTCGGTTGTGCAGGTAACAAAGCGTGGGGCAACGTCATCGCGTTGCACAGAGGAAATACGCATTTGTTCTTGCGTGGTAAGCAGGCTTGCAAACAAGTTGGTAATTGCTGGCGAAGAGCGATAGCTGGTCAAGAGCTGGCAGGTTTCTACCTTCCCGAAAGCCTCTTCAAAAATGGTCTGCACCTCAGAAAACGAGGCGGTTTGTGTCTGAATTGCCTGGTTTTCATCCCCTAAGAGCAGGAAGTGTGCGCGGCGGAAATAACGCGCGAGTATAGCCAGCTGGGCGGCGGTGTAATCTTGGACTTCATCGATCATGACATACTGTGCTTGCGGATTGCTCAAACCAGTGCATGCCATTTTTAAGTACAACCATTCGAGCAGGGTGAGACTCTCGGTTCCCAGGAGCCGCCGTGCAATACGATCAACGCGCAACCAGTAATCGTTGTGAACAGCCGTGAAGGCATCAGCGTACTTTTGCTTCAGGTAGCGCAGGGCAAAATCGCGCGCTTCTTCAGCCGTTTGAGGATTGTAAGGTTCATTAAATAAACGGAGCTGCTCATTGGGGGCAAGATCGGCCAGGTAGTTTTGCACATCTTCTGTTGCTGCCATTTGCGCAAGGCGGCTTTCCAAGCGTTGCTCGAGCTCTTCGCGCATCATAGTGATCTGGCGCGGGCCTGCAGGGAATTTTTTATATTTATGCGAGAGCTTTACAATTTGATTGGCGCCTATGAGTTTTGTGCCTGCGCATTTTATATCTTTGAAATCTTTCGGCTCAAAAGCGAGATGCACGGTTGCCTCATCGATGCGCTTGAGCATATCGAGCGTTGTGTGCTGCTGCTCAAAGTTGCGCCCGGGTGGAATAAAGCCTTGGAAAAACTCCTGGCGAGTAAGAATATGGGGGTTGCGCTCTCCCATATTGGGCAAAACGGTATCGATATAAGTGCGAAACACCGGATTTGGGGTTACTAAAAACACATCTTCAGGGTTGAGGCTCTCGCGATTTTGGTAGAACAGGTAGGCAATACGTTGCAGCAATACCGACGTTTTGCCGCTGCCCGCGATGCCGTTTACCAGCAAAACAGGAACATCCTCATGGCGAACAACGGTATTTTGCTCTTTTTGAATGGTTGCGGTAATGGCCTGCATATGTGCCGAGCGCTTGCGCGTGAGTGATGCAAGAAGGAGCTTGTCTTGAATTGCAACGGTTGTATCAAAATAGGCATGTAAATGGTTTTGCTCTATATCAAATTGGCGGCGCAGCTGCATGTCTACCTTAATAGTGCGGCCATTGGCTTGGTATGATGTGGGTCCATTGGATTGGTTGTAATACAGCTCTGCAACGGGCGAGCGCCAATCTACAACGAGGCGACGATACTGCTCGTCAGAGATGCCAACGTTGCCAAGGTAGATCTCGCGGGGCTCCTGGCCTTCCTTGAAACGCAAAACTATTTTCGCAAAGTAGGGCTGTTGCTTGAGAATACGGATACGTGTCATTTTTTCGGCATCGGTTGCTTGCATTTGGTTGTAGCTTTCGATAACGCTGTTAACCGATGCATATTCAATATAGGTTTCCTGTTTTTCGCCTTCGCTGGCAAAGTTTGAAGCTATTTCATCCGACATTGCTCGTTTATCTGCACTGGCTGCTGCGGCAGTTGAGGCCATGCGCGTGGCAACAGATTCTTCCAACTCGCAGAGGGTGCTATACGTTTCAGAAAGATGGTTTTGTTCTGCTTCAAAGATGGCGTCGCAAGACGTTTCCATAAAATTCTCCTTCACGTGACCCGACGGTTTAGGCCATTTACGTATGAGCTATCGTAGCAAAGTTGTTGTCAGAATAGTGCAGAGCCGACCAGCGATCTTGCTGATAGCATGTGCCGAGGTTTGAGCTTTCAAACTTATGGCGCTTGCGAGAGATGGGCGCCATCGTCTTTGCGGGTAAGAAGTGCTGGTGTTTGAGCCAGCAGAACTGCCGCAAAAACCAGTACACAACCAAAAAACTCCCGGCCGGTAAGCATCTCGCCCAGCAGCAACCAACCCCCAAGAGCTGCAAACACCGATTCAAGACTCATCACGATGGCGGCAATTGAAGGCGCCACACTTTTTTGGCCAAGGTTTTGGAAGGTATAACCAATACCGCTTGAAATTGCTCCCACATAGAGAATCGGAAGGAAGGCGGTAGACAATTGATCGAGGGTCGGATGTTCAAATATGAGCGCACAGCACAAGGAAAGAGCGGCGCTGGTAATAAATTGCACACACGATACCTTGATACCATCAAGGGCTGCATAGTGGTCGATAACTAAAATATGGACAGCATATCCAAGCGCACTTCCAAGAATCAGAATATCTCCCACGTAAATGTTGTTCAATCCCTTCGAGACACAGAGAAAATACATGCCAAGCAAACAAACTCCGGCAGCAATAAGGGTGGCTGGATGGGGCTTCTTTTTTGTAAAGAGCGAAAACAACGCCACCATAATTACATAGGTAGCTGTTAAAAATCCTGCACGTCCCGCTGCTGCCGTATCGCTTGGATAAGCGGTTATGCCCGCTTGCTGGAAGTTGTCGGCAATGCACAAGGCAATACCGCACGCGATACCGCCAATAATGATGGCGCGCGCTGTATAAGAAGGAGGGCCAATTATCTCTTCTTGGCGTTTTTGTCTATCAGACGAGCGTCGCGGTAGGCGTATAAGCAAAATACAACCTAAAAAGATAGCGGCAATGCTACTTTTAGCGGCAATAAAAGTAAAAGGCGCAACGCTACTTGAAGCTACCGATTGGGCGGGGAAGGCTAAACCCCATACAAGGGCGGCACCTAGAAGAAAGAGCGTCCCTTTTGCACTGCTCATGGAAGGGACACCTTTTGTTCTGCAGTAGGGGCTTTATGGGCTCCATAACGGATTGCCTGCATAGGGCATCGGCGCAAACACCCAAAGCATACTAAGCAGGTATCACCGGTCCAAACAGGGTGGCCATCGAGCATTTGAATGGCATAAGCAGGGCAGATGCTGGCACATTGACCACAACCAATGCAATCACTGGTTGTGCTGAAGTTATCGGTATTGGTAACGTTTTCAAGCTCGACTCTATGAAAGCAATTTGTTTTGCGCTGAATTATCTTTGCCATATTTGCATTCGCGCCTCCAACAGTGCAGCTGAAAATACCCTTACGTTGCCCAAACCTCAGATGTAGGGAACCATAATCCTATCATGCGCCACCAGCTAAAGGGGATTGCCTACAAATGAAAAAAATTTTCTGATATTTGATCGAGGGCACATAGGGGCAATAAAAAAGCCAGCTCGCGGGAACTGACTGAAAATTCAATGGTGGACCGTCGGGGACTCGAACCCCGGACCTTGGGATTAAGAGTCCCCTGCTCTACCAACTAAGCTAACGGTCCAAGAAATATGTGCGCCAAAGCGCTCGAATATGTTAAAGCAAAAAAGCCGATCAAACAAGACCATTTTTACTTTTTTATCAAGGTTGCGCTGGGGTGGGTAATCGGACTCGAACCGACGACCTCCAGAGCCACAATCTGGCATTCTAGCCAACTGAACTATACCCACCGTGAGCGCAAAAAAACAGTATACGGGTTTTTTCGCGAGTTGCAACCCCCGCCAAAGAGTTTTTCTTGAGTGAAGAGTTGCCGCAAGGAAGGTGATCTGATCAGGTCAAGGAAGTAAGGTAAACAAACCTCTTGTGTGACGATGACAGAGAAACAATGCAATCAAACGGACTTTTTGTAAAGGGCTCATTTCGGCGGTGGTTTTGTTGGAGCTTTTCGGGTAGCTTAGAGGTGATGGCTACGGGAAGAGCGTAGGTTTAGGGGAGGTTTTATAGTGGAGGCATTTGAGCTGATTTTATTATTGATGCTCGCCGTGTTACTTTCTTCAATACTCGATCAGGTTGTTCCTCGTATGTCGTCTCCGCTGATCCAGATCGCTCTTGGCGTTATTATTGCTCTTCTGGCTATATCTCCCATTGAAATTCATATCGATCCAGAGCTCTTTCTCGTTTTGTTCATTGCGCCTTTGTTGTTCAACGATTCACTTGAGGCGAATAAGAAGAACCTTTGGGATAACAAACTGACCATCTTGTCATACGCCATTGGTCTGGTGTTGCTAATCGTGCTGTGCGTAGGTTTTGTATTGCATTGGTTGGTTCCTTCTATACCCTTGGCAGCCGCTTTTGCGCTTGGCGCGGCGCTTGGTCCCACCGATGCCGTGGCCGTTCAGGCACTCAAACGTGAAGCTCAACTGGGTAAACGCGAGGGCGCTATTTTGCAGGGCGAGGCTCTCATCAACGATGCTTCTGGTGTTGTGTCGTTTCAATTTGCTATTGCTGCCGCTGTGACCGGTGCCTTTTCGCTTGCTGATGCAACCACCTCATTTTTCGTGAGTTTTGTCGGCGGCATTGCTTTGGGCATTGTTTTGGCCGTGGTGTTTCTTTTGATCAATGGCCGCGTGCGCGAAATGGGTTTGGATAACATCACCTTTCATGTTCTCTTTGAAATTGCTATGCCCTTTGAAGTGTTTCTTCTTTCAGAGCTTGTTGGCGTATCGGGCATTTTGGGTGTTGTTGCTTGCGGCATTGTATGGTCGATGTATCGCAATCGTAAATTGTCGCCCTATCAATCGCGCTTGAACATTGCCCTTACCAGTGTTTGGCGAGTATTGTGCTTTACGCTCAATGGTGTGGTGTTTGTTTTGCTGGGTATTCAATTACCCTCTGCTATGCAATCAACGTGGGATGATTTATATATCAATAACGCCACGCTTATCGGCTATGTCTTACTTATTACGGTTCTTATCGTGGGGCTTAGGTTCTTGTGGGCACTTGCGATGGCGCGTCTCCTCAAAAATCCCGATACGGGCCTGCGCGATAAGTTTGACATCAACATGGTGCGCAATGCCCTGGTAACAACAGTAGGTGGGCCTAAGGGCGCCATCACGCTTTCCATTGCTTTTACTATTCCTTACTTGCTTACTGATGGCTCGGCATTTCCTCAGCGCTCGCTGATTATTTTCCTGGCATCGGGTGTTATTGTTTGTACGCTTTTGTTGGCCAACTTCTTGCTGCCTATTTTGGCACCTAAGGATGAAAAAGAAGTTGATCCCGATGAGGCTGAGTCTTTGGTACGCGTCAGAATCGAGATTTTGCGCAGTGTTATCGAGCGTCTCATGGCAGATTCAACCGACGCGAACGATCGCGAAACAAAACTGGTTGTGAGCGCTTACAACAATCGTATTCGAAGAATTCGCTCTGCCGCAGATGTGGAAGAGCCTTCGGTCACAAGGCTTCGTGCCGAGGTTATTGATCATCAAGCTCAAGGGCTTTTAGAGGCCATTGATAATCGAGAAGTTGACTCAAATACGGCTTTTGAGGCATTGCATCACCTCAATCGCAACAAGAATTTGATTCTTCATGCCAACACAGCAGCCTTTACGACGCGCTATCGTCTTGGTCGCTTGCGTGCTACGCTCTCCATGTTTAAAAAGAGTATTCAAGGCACCTTCTCACGTAAAAAAACGCTCGATAACGCTGCCGAAAATAAGGTACGTGAAGTATCCGAGCGCAGTGCTGTGGCCTTCTTGCAAAGCGTTGTTGATAAACCTGAGTATCCCAGCGAAGTGGTTGCGCGTCTTTTGATCTCGCACGAACGGGCACTTTCGGTTTATGAACCAACTGAGGCAACGGTGGCTTCAGAGATGGTGGAAGACGCTACTACGCGCATGGAAGACATCCAGCGCCAGGGCTTGCAACTTGAATTAGAGGTTATTCAAGATTTTTACGCTGATGGTGAGCTCACCCGTTCCCAGGCAAAAGCCTTGCGCGATAACGTCTCTTTGATGTTGATTGATCTTGAAGAACATGTCTAGCGTACCTGCAAACATCAAGCGCATTAAAGATCAGCTCTCCAGTGTGCCTACTGAACCGGGTGTGTATCTCTGGAAAGATAAGCAGGGAACAGTAATCTATGTGGGCAAAGCAAAGCAGCTGCGAGCGCGCATGCGCCAGTATGTCAACTTTCAAGACACGCGTGAAAAAATCCCTTTGCTGGTAGCGCATATCGATTCGTTTGAATACATCGTTACCGAAAACGAGCACGAGAGCTTAGTGCTGGAGAAAAACCTCATTAAGCAGCATTCGCCCTACTTTAATGCCGATTTTAAAGATGATAAAAGTTATCCCTTTATCGCCCTCACCAAAGGCGACACCTTTCCAGCAATCAAATTTACCCGCGAAGCCCACAAAAATACGACTCGCTACTTTGGCCCCTACACTGATAGTCATGCAGCACGCGAGTTAGTCGATATCGTGCGCCGTGTTGTGCCCATATGTTCTTCATCGTGTGCCGAGTGGCGTCAGCTCAATCGCCGGCTTGAACAAAGCCCTTATGAGCAACTTGAGCTTTCTACCCGGCCATGCTTTAACGCACATGTGGGGCTAGGGCCTGGTGTGTGCTGCGGCGCCATAACCCCTACTCAATATCAAGAGAACGTAGATCGGGTGGAACGTTTTTTGTCGGGTTCACACCGCGAGTTTATTGATGAACTCACTGCCGAGATGACTAATGCTGCTGCGGATTTGGATTATGAGCGCGCTGCACGCATCAAAGAGCGTATAACAACTATTGAATCGTTGAGTCAGACCCAGCACGCCGTATCATCGCGTCGTTTACATGCCGATGTCTTAGGTATTTTCAGAGAAGAAACTATTGCGGGAATTACGGTGCTTATAGTGCGAGAGGGCCGCATCGTTAATACCAACGAGTTCGTTTTTAATAAGGGTACCGATGTACCTGCCGAAGAGCTCTTGCGTATGTTTGTATTGCGCTACTACGATGACACCGAATCGATTCCCCATGAACTTATTGTTGATACGCTGCCTGATGATGTTGAGGTTATTGCGTCATGGCTTACTGGAAAACTCAATAGCCCTCATGGAGCAAAAGTGCGTTTTGTTGTGCCTCAGCGGGGCGAAAAGGCGGCACTTATGGCAATGGCGCTTAAAAATGCTCGGCACGTTTTGATGCGCTATAAAGTGCGCAGTAGCTATGACGATATGCGCACCAACGATGCCTTGCTACAGCTTGAAAGTGCGCTTGCCCTCGATGCGCCACCGATGCGCATTGAGTGTTTTGATATCTCAACAATTCACGGCCGCCATTCGGTTGCTTCGATGGTGGTATTTACCAATGGCAGACCCGACAAGAGCCAGTATCGTCGTTTTAAAATTCGCATGGAAACCGAAGAAGCAAACGACTTTGCAATGATGAGCGAAGTATTTGCGCGACGCTATTGCGCTGAGCGTATGGCCGACGAGCGTTTTGGCAAACGCCCCGATCTTATTATTGTCGATGGGGGAAAGCCGCAACTAACGGCTGCGATAAAGCAGCTTGATGAATTAGGCGCAGGCGATATTCCGGTTTGTGGGCTTGCTAAACGCGATGAAGAACTCTTTGTTCCTTGGCAGGATACCGGCCCGGTAGTTTTGCCAGGTGGCTCGCCGAGCCTCTATCTGGTCAAGCATGTTCGCGATGAGGCGCATCGCTTTGCCATTACCTTTCACCGTGAAGTGCGGGGCAAGGCCATGACAACCAGTATTCTTGATGGCGTGGTTGGTATAGGCCCCAAGCGCAAAAAGGCGCTTTTGAAGGCATTCGGATCATTCAAAGCACTGCGAGAGGCCTCGCTCGAGGAAATAAAACAACTGCATGTCATTCCCGACCAGGTTGCCGAGGAAGTGTATGCTGTGCTTAAGCAATATAATGGTGGCTGAATCCATTATAAGGAGGAACAAGTTATGGCAAAGCCGTTGGTAGAACCACAAGAAGAGCTTCAGGCTGGGGCAGAGGTAGTCGGCCCCGATGTGGTTATTATCACGGGCATGAGTGGTGCGGGTCGTACCGAGGCAATGCATACCTTTGAAGATTTGGGCTATTTCTGCATCGACAATCTTCCTCCCTCGCTCATCATGAATATGATCAGTCTTGCAAGCCTACCTGGGCAAAATGAATCTTCGCGCAAGCTTGCTATTGTGTGTGATGCGCGAAATCGTGAGTACTTCAAGCAGTTGGTTGGAGAGCTTGCCAATATGGAGGCAGCTGGTATTACCTTCCATATTATTTTTCTTGATGCTCGCGATGAAGCGCTCATTGCTCGTTATAAAGCATCGCGCCGCCGCCATCCTTTATGCGTTAACAACTCGCGGTCCATTGCTGAGGCTATAGCCTATGAGCGTAAATTAACGCAAGAGCTGCGAGATCTGGCTCACTCCTACATAGACACGTCCGATTTAAAGCCTCGTCAATTACGCGAAGAACTCCGTAGTTTGTATTCTCGCGAGACTGAAAAAGGCGGCATGAACATTGTGGTATATTCCTTTGGGTTTAAGCACGGCGCTCCAACCGATGCCGATATTGTGATCGATGTTCGATTCTTACCTAATCCCTTCTATATTCCTGAGTTGCGTGGTTTGACCGGCTTAGATCAACCTGTGATTGATTATGTATTAAGTCATCAAGAAACTCATACTTTTTTAGATGCGTGGGGTAATCTTCTTGATTGCGTTATGCCAGGCTACGTGGCCGAGGGCAAACAGCATTTGGCAATTGGCGTTGGTTGTACAGGCGGTCAGCACAGAAGTGTTGTGTTAGCCGAGAAAACAGCGGAGCTTTTGAGAGCGCAGGATTATAACGTTCGCGCCTATCATCGTGATATCGCCTTAGCCGATACATCCAAGGTTGGCACGAAATGAGCAGCGTCTTTAAATCGCGGGATCAGAAGGGCGAAATAGGCGCGCATGAGCGCGGGTTTCACCAAGATCCCTCTTCGACACAGGCCTTTCGGGCTTTAGGCTCGCTGCATCGCCATGTCAAAAACAAAGCACTTGACCCTACCCAGTTAAAGGCTGTCGTAATTGGCGGAGGCACGGGTGCACCTGTTTCTATTCGTACTTTACTCGCTCTTGGTTTTCAAACATCGGCGGTTGTTGCTATGGCTGACGATGGAGGTTCAACAGGGATCTTGCGTGAGGAGGCCCATGTAACACCTCCGGGTGACATTCGAAAGTGTTTAGCTGCTTTTGCTGCCGATCCCGATGATCCCTTCACAAAAGCATTTAAATATCGGTTTGATTTTGCACGAAATCACACCTTGGGTAATCTCATGCTTTCCGCTTTGGAAAACGCAACGGGCTCTTTCCCAGAAGCAATAAAAATCTGTGGGCGGTTGCTTGGTGCTCAGGGCCATGTATATCCTTCAACGCTCAATAACATCACTTTGTGTGCGCGCACCAAGGATGGCAAGGTTTTGAAGGGCCAAGCAACGGCGTGTAAGTCTCAAACTGCCCTTGATCAGGTGTGGCTCGAGTCGCCCGATCGCTGCTTGCCCTACCTAGAGGCATTGCGCGCCATTCGAGATGCCGATCTGATCGTATTGGGGCCAGGCTCTTTGTTTACATCGATTATTCCGAACTTGTTGGTACCCGGTATTGTCGATGCTATAGCACAATCTAAAGGCAGCACGGTGTTTGTTTGTAGCTTGGCTGATCAGCAAGGAGAAACATGGGGGCTTTCTGCGCGCGAGCATGTAGAGGCCTTAATGCAGCATGGTATGGCAGGCTGTTTGGATTATGTGATTGTTCACAGCGCTGGTAAACCTGCAAAGCAGCGCTTTATGACCGATGCTTTTGAGGCAGTAGCTGGGCAGGCTTCGCAAGAAAAGGCACTGAGTGAATTGCGTGATGGAACAACGTTATCTACGCGTATCAGACCCGTTAAAATTACCCAGAATGATATCGATATCATTCAAGCGCAAGGCCCTGTTGTGCTGGTTCGTAACATGGTTGACCCCGACCGTCCCACTTGGCACGACCCGCAAGCGCTTGCCGATGCCTTTATGGGGGTGCTTAAACTGTGTCGTTCACGACGGAAGTAAAAGAAGAGCTTTCGCGTGTTGAGCCAGAATGCTCTCATTGTGATGCAGCTACCTTAGCTGCGCTTATTCGCATTGAGGGTAGTATTTTTTTTAACGGGCCAGGGAAGTTTCGTCTAGAAATATCTACCGACGTTCCGCAAGTGGCGCGCTTTATTATTCGTGCATTGCATAGTAGATATGCATTAAAAACCGATTTAACCATGCGCCGGTCGGTGCTCCATAAAACGCCCAATTGGCTTATTGAGGTACCCTCGCAACCCGGCCTCAATGAAGCCTTGCAAGATTTGGGCATTGTAGGGCAAGAGGGGCTCCAGCGTGGCATCGACGCTCATCTGGTACAAAAGTCGTGCTGCGCTGCCGCGTATCTACGGGGTGTTTTTTTAGGTAGCGGTTTTATCTCAAATCCTCGCGGCGATTTTCATTTTGAACTTACCGTTGAGTCGCAAACTATGGCACACGATATTGTCGAGCTTCTGGCTACGAAAGATATTCATGCCAAAATAGTTCATCGGCGCAATACCCATACGGTTTATCTTAAGAGCGGATCAGCTATTTCTGCCTTCTTGGCTTTTGTTGGAGCGTATCAATCAGCCCTAAAGATGGAAAACGAGCGGGTTATTAAAAGCGTGCGTAACGATGTTAATCGGCGCGTGAATGCTGAAATTGCCAATCAAGCTAAAACGGCCGAGGCGGCGGTTGACCAAATTCAAGCTATTCGCACTCTTCTCGAATATCGGGATATTACATCGCTGCCTCAAGGGCTCCAAGAATATATTCGCTTGCGGGTGCGCTATCCTGAGGCAACGTTGAAAGAGTTGGGGCAGAGGGCTAATCCACCTTTGTCAAAATCAGCTATCTATCATCGCGTTCGGAGAGTTGAGCAGTTGGCCGAAGAAACCCTCATGCGCGAAAAAGAGCGCAGATCATAGCCTTAAAACGTAATAATAATCACTGCCGTTAATCAGTTTGTTTTCTTGATTATCGCGCGCTTTGCTTCACAGAAACGACCCGAACAGGTACTATTAACCTTGTGCCTTGTGTGCACTATGCATCTATAACAAAACGAAAGGGGAGCCCTATGGCAACCAAGGTTGGTATCAACGGCTTCGGCCGTATCGGCCGTCTTGTTTTCCGCGCAATGGAGAAAGATCCCGATCTTGAAATTGTAGCTGTCAATGATCCAGGCAGCATTACTGCTTTGGCTCATTTGTTGAAGTACGATTCTATTCATGGTCGCATCTACGATGAGGTAGCCATTGATGGCGATGCCGTTATTGTCGATGGTCATCGTATTAAAGTTCTCTCGAGCCGCAATCCCACAGAGCTTCCTTGGGGTGAGCTTGGTGTTGAGTTGGTGGTGGAATCTACGGGTGCTTTTACCGATGCTACCAAGGCAGTGCAGCATATTGAGGCTGGTGCCAAAAAGGTGCTTATTACCGCTCCTGCTAAAAATGAAGACATCACCATTGTTATGGGCGTGAACGATAAGCTTTATGATCCAGCGAAGCACAACATTGTTTCCAATGCTTCCTGCACCACCAATTGCTTGGCTCCTTTTGCTAAAGTCCTCATGGATTCTTTTGGCATCACGCGCGGTTTTATGAACACCATTCATTCCTATACCAACGACCAGCGCATCTTGGATGTTTCTCATAAAGATCTTCGCCGTGCTCGCGCTGCTAATCTTTCAATGATTCCTACCACTACGGGCGCTGCTCGCGCTGTGGCTTTGGTTTTGCCTGAGTTGAAGGGCAAGCTTGATGGCTTTGCAACGCGTGTTCCTACTCCCGATGGTTCCATGGTTGATCTGACGGTTGAGCTCGAGCGCGAAGTTACCGTCGAGGAAGTAAATGCTGCTATCAAAGCGGCTGCCGAAGGTCCTCTCAACGGTATCTTGGGATATGTCGAGGATCCTATTGTTTCCAGCGACATCATTGGCGATTCCCATTCTTCGCTCTTTGATAGCCAACTCACCATGGTTTTGGGTGGCAAGAGCAACTTGGTAAAGTGCGTTTCTTGGTACGACAACGAGTGGGGCTATTCTAACCGCGTTAAGGATCTTGCAAAAATCATGCTGTAGTGGCTTATACACCACAGTCAGGATTTAAGGCATAAATAAAATAAGTAATAAAAGAGGGTTTCTGCTGTTGGGAGACTCTCTTTTATTTTGAGATAATCAATTGCAAGCGCATGGCTTCTGCGCACAAGCAATAAAAATACAAGGAGGATATGAGTTATGGGTACCGTAAAAACTTTTACCGACGCAGACGTGAAAGGTAAACGGGTATTGTGTCGTGTCGATTTTAATGTGCCCCTTTCTGGAACAACGGTTACCGATGATACTCGTATTCAGGCGGCACTTCCTACGATCAAAACGTTAGTAGAGCGCGGCGCTAAAGTTATCTTATGCAGTCATCTGGGTCGACCTGATGGCACGGGTTATCAAGAAGAGTATTCTTTAGCGCCTGTGGCTCGGCATCTTGAAGAGGTGCTCGGCCAGCCCGTTGCCTTTGCAACTGACACGATTGGTCCGGCTGCGCATGAGGTAGTTGCCAATTTGCAGGATGGTCAGGTTGCGTTGTTGGAAAACGTGCGCTTCGATAAGCTCGAAAAAAAGAACGACCCCAAGTTTGCACAAGCTCTTGCTGCCTTGGCCGATCTGTATGTCAACGATGCTTTTGGTGCCGCTCATCGTGCACATGCCTCTACGGCTGGTGTGGCAGCATATTTGCCAGCCTATGCGGGCGCACTTATGACCAAAGAAGTTACCACACTCACTTCCATGCTTGAGAATCCAAAGCATCCCTTTGTGGCTATTCTGGGTGGTTCGAAAGTCTCTGATAAAGTGGCAGTTATCGACGCTCTGATTGATAAATGCGACACGCTTATTATTGGCGGTGGCATGTGCTTTACCTTCTTAGTGGCTCAAGGGTATTCAGTGGGCACGTCGCTCATGGAAGCAGATTGGATTGACCGGGCCAAAGAAATGCTGGCCAAGGCAAAAGCCAAGGGTGTTTCAATACTTTTACCTACCGATGTGGTGTGTGCCGATGCCTTTGCTAACGACGCAAAAACGCTTACCTGCGGTGTTGATGCTATCCCTGAGGATATGATGGGTCTTGATATTGGGCCAAAAACTACCGCACGTTATGCTGAGGCTATTGCTGCTGCTCAAACGGTCTTCTGGAATGGCCCTATGGGCGTATTTGAGATGTCTTCTTATGAAGCTGGTACAAAAGGCGTTGCACAGGCGGTTGCGCAAAACAAGCAGGCTGATACTATTATCGGCGGTGGCGACAGTGTTGCTGCCGTAAATAAGTTTGATCTTGCCGATCAGATGACGTTTATCTCAACTGGTGGTGGCGCTTCTATGGAATTAGTACAAGGCGAAGCGTTACCAGGCGTGGAAGCATTGAAGTAGATTATGGCATTCTTTAAACAAAATAAAGCCGAACAAAAAGTGAGGGCAGACGGTATGCGTACCTATCTTATGGCTGGCAACTGGAAGATGAATAAGACCATTCCCGAAGCAGTGGTACTTACTCAGCAGCTGTGTAACCAGTACAATCGCAAGTGGGAAGATGTTGATATTGTTTTATGTCCTCCAGCAATCGATTTAAAATCGGCCTTTACTGTTATCGATTTTGATAAAACCGATATTTCCCTAGGCGCACAAAATGTTCATTGGGAAGAATCAGGTGCTTTCACGGGAGAAATTTCAATCCCGATGATTAAAGATGCGGGCTGTGAGTATTGCATAGTAGGCCATTCTGAGCGCCGTGAGTATTTTGCTGAAACTGACACCTCAGTGAATTTGAAGGTAAAAGCGCTTGTTGAGGCGGGTATTGTGCCTATCGTGTGCGTGGGCGAATCATTAGCTATGCGCGATTCGGGCGATTATCTTGAGTTTATAACCGCTCAGGTGCGTGCCGCGTTTGCTGGGCTCGATGCTCTTGATATGAAGCATGTCGTTGTGGCATATGAGCCAATTTGGGCCATTGGTACTGGACGTACGGCAACGCCCGAACAAGCGCAAGAAGTTTGTGGCACTATCCGTACCTTACTGGAAGAGCTCTATGGCACTGCTGTCGCCCAGGCAACGCGTATTTTATACGGGGGCTCTATGAATGTCGGCAATGTGGCTCATTTGTTAGCTCAGCCAGATATCGATGGTGGATTGGTTGGTGGCGCCTCGCTTGCAGCCGACACCTTCCGCCAGCTTATTGAGGCTGCGCACGAAGCATACTAAACGCCCGAAGGCTTGCCTTGATCTACGCAAGACAAGGCAAGCTTTATCTAGTATTGAGGCTGTTGTTTTTGATTTTTTAGGAGCGTTGGGCGCAGTTTGTGCTGATTACCGCTCGTTTTGCTCGGTGGCGGAAATCTGATTTGAAAGTTTTGATATTTTGGGAAAATAAAAGCACAGACAGCGCGGTGTAAGCTTGCTGTTACGCAAAGGGTATCCCTTTCGTTACATATTTTGAGGCAACCCGAAAAGAAGCCAGGGGGAAGTTGGTTTGGTGGTTACTCAGAATAAGCGTAAGTTCCAAGGAAGTGCCACGTTGTATGTTATTCGTACCTAGGAATTGCTTTGGCCGTTCCTAGGTACTTTTTTGCTCCACAAGCCGTCTTGATGCGCTTGTGGTTTCAATGGGAGAGCGCGGTTTATCCAGATGGGTAGATGCTGGTTAGTAGCCTCCTTTCAAGTGTTGGTATTGCTTCTTTAACCATAAATATTCTGTAGAGCGTGTCTTCACTTATGCAGGCGGGATAGTCATGTGTTAGTATATTCGGCTGGTATCGCATTATCGGAAAGGTTTACATATGTCAGGGCATTCAAAATGGGCAACTACCAAGCATCGTAAAGCAGCTCAGGACGCAAAGCGTTCCGCACTGTTTTCTAAGCTTTCCCGTAACATTACCGTTGCGGCTAAGGAGGGTGGCGACCCAAATCCTGATAATAACGCTTCTTTAGCTGCTGCTATCGATAAGGCTAAAGGTTATTCTTTGCCAAAAGATAAAATCAAAACAGCTATCGATAAGGCTTTTGGCTCCGGCAAGGATGCTGCCAACTATGAAACGGTAGTGTATGAGGGTTATGGGCCGTGTGGCGTTGCTATTTATTGTGAGGCTTTAACCGATAATCGCAATCGCACCGCTGCCGATGTCCGTGCTGCTTTCAGTCATCATGGCGGCAATTTGGGTACATCGGGTTCGGTTGCTTTCCAGTTTGAGCGTAAGGGTCAGATCCTTATTGAAAAGCAAATCGAAGGCGACAAAAAAGAAGGCATGAAGGCAAACGGTGCTGCTGGTGATGAAGAAGAATTCATGATGGCAGTAGCTGATGCAGGTGGCACCGATTATGAAGATGCCGATGAGGAATGGATCGTCTATACCAGCCCGAGTGATTTAATGGCTGTTAAAAAGGCTCTTGAAGAGGCAGGCATTGTTACCAAAGGCGCCGAGTTTATTATGGAGCCTACCACGCCAGCAACGGTTTCGGTTGCAGATGCCAAAAAGGTAATGCGCCTCATTGATAAACTGGAAGAATTGGAAGATCTTCAGAATGTGTATCATGCCATGGATATCACCGACGAAATTGCTGAGGCGCTTGACGAATAACAGCATGAATGAGTCTGTTTCATTCTGAATCATTCAACTAAAAATACCCCCTGTGACCAGGTATTATAAAAAAAGGGAGAATCTGTAAAAGATCCTCCCTTTTTTAGCGCGCAGGCTTAATTGATCTGCGGCTGTGTTATTATGAATACGATCTCAGCATCACTTGCACCAGTTAACCGAACCTAGATGCTTAAGGGGTATTTTTCTGTGACGCGCCAAGCGAATATTTTGTCGTTTGATGATCTAAAGGCTCAAGAAGCCTCTTCGGCGCGTTCCGTTCGTCCTTCTGTGCGTAGCTCGCATTCTCGTGCGAGCCTTTCGTCGCATGCAAGCCACGAAACGCAGGCTCCCTCGCGGTCGGGCGCTCAGCGCACCTCTCGCGTTTCTGCTCAGGGACACCGGCAATCGCGAAATGTGGCTGCGCGTATCCAAGAAACCCAGCATGCTGCTCACGCATCTTTGAGGGGCTACGATGCTCCTGCGGCTCGCCAGGTATCTTCCACCACAAGACCGCGCGGCAAAGCGTCCGATCGATATGCAAGTGCTCTCGTTGAGTCACATCCCCTCAATAATAGGCAGGCTCCGCAGGCGCAAAAAAGAATTAAGCCTTCTCAAGGCAGCCCTGCGCGAAGCGCTGCTCGTCAATCGACTGCGCAAGAACGCAATAAAGCCGGATCGGCTCGCGTGTCGCCAGCGCGCGAGAAGGCTCAGCGTGCGCAAAATAAGTCCTTTGCCCAGGAATTGCGTAAGCGTTTTCGTAGTGCTAAGGCCGATCGAGCCTTTGAGAAAACGGTTGCTGTGCATGATAAGGCATCGGATTCGCAGGGTGAGACGAGTCGGGCAGCCATGTATGAAATGCATATGGGGGCTACTCAGCGCAAATCATCACGTATGCAGGAAAAGGATCAGCGTTCATCAAGCTCGCCGCGCTTCCTTTCTCGATTCAATTCGTTATCACCAGCGGCGACCAGGGTACTGGCTGTGTTGGTTGTGGCAGTGTTTGCCGTTGCTCTCTTGTATCCTTCGTGCGCAAGTTACTATCAAGAGGTACGCCAACTTCAGCAATTACAGGCTGAGTATGAAGCAATTGAATCTTACAATGCGCAGATGCAGGCAAGTATCGATTATCTCAACACCGACGAGGGTGTTGAAGATTATGCTCGATCCGAGCTTGGTTGGATACGTTCTGATGAGAAATCTGCAACCGTTGAAGGGGTAGAGGTTACCAAGACTGATAACTCTCAAGATATTCTCTATGCGGTTTCAGAAGAGAGCATATCTGCTCCTGATACCTGGTATTCGGGTATTCTCGATGTTTTATTTGGCTATAGGGGCTAGTATGCGCTTTGCTGCTATAGATATTGGAACAGTTACTTGCCGTCTTTTGGTAGCCGATATTGAGCAGGGCGTTCTGACTGAGCAAGAGCGGCAGTGCGCCATCACTAATCTTGGTATCGGGGTGGATAAAACTGGCCTTTTGGCCCCTGATGCTATTGATCGCGTGGTTGAGCAAATTGCTGATTATCTGCGTATTATCAAAACGTATCGCGATTCTGAGCACTCAACCATCCCAATCAGCGCTATTGCAACCAGTGCTTCGCGTGATGCAAAAAATTCATCTGAGCTGGTAGAGCGTTTGCAGGCGTTAGGAATTTCGCTTTCGGTGATTCAGGGCGAGCGGGAAGCATCTCTTTCATTTAAAGGCGCATCGTGTAATTTTACAGGCGAAAACATTCTTGTTGTTGATATTGGTGGCGGTTCAACCGAGGTCATTTTTGGTGTTGGGGGCGGCAACCCGCGTTTTGCTCACTCCTTCAATATTGGCTGCCGGCGTGTTACCGAGCGATACTTTCATGGCGATCCTCCTACTGCCGAAGAGCATGCTCTGGCCCGCTTGTGGGTGCAGTCGCAGTTGGCGCCATTATTTTGCGAGGCGCGCAAGCAAGGTTGCATAATCGATCGCGTGGTGGCCGTTGCGGGAACAGCAACCAGTGTGGTTTCGATTGATAAGCGCATGGAAGTATATGATTCGGCTGAGGTTGATGGTACGCGAGTACCGCGTTCTGTGCTCGAGCGAATTTATAAAGAAGTAAGCAGCAAACCGCTGCAGCAGCGCAAGCAGGTTGTGGGTTTGGAGCCCGCACGTGCTTCGGTTATTGTGGCAGGTATGGCAATTTTACTTGAGGTACTCGATGCAGCAGGATGCGCGGAGTTCACGGTAAGCGAATCAGACATTTTACAAGGGCTTATTATGGATATGTCGCGTACTTTTGTTTCTTAATGATGGGAAATACGCTATTCTCATCGGTGCAACAAGTTCTTAATTGCAATGGCACTCTATGTACCCAATGGGGCAAATTTTGTTATCATGGTAACGCTTGCCTTGCGGAGATATACGGGAGCGTGGCGAAATTGGCATACGCAGCGGACTTAAAATCCGCCGCCTTCGGGCTTGTGGGTTCGAGTCCCACCGCTCCTACCACTTATCTTTACCGGTTGTTAATGGCAGATGTTTTGCAAGGGCTCTTCTTTAAAGGGCGCTTGTAATAGATTTGGCTGCTAGGCACTAACTCTGTATCAAGGATGCGTGCGAACAAGCAACAACCAAGGCTGCGTAAGAAATGACCATATGAATGGAAAGCTTCACCCATGACCACTGCTTCTCAGATTTTAGATAGCCCAGAAATCAAGAACATGTTCTCTTCTTTTCATGCCTACTGTGAAGAGCATAAGGCTACTTCTGAAGAAGATCCTTCTTTATTTGAGGTCTACCTCAATACTTGTGCAGATCAGGTTGGGCAAGTTATTAACTTGTTTATTCCGCGTGGCTCACACCCCGACATGGATACCTATTTATATGATCCCCTTTTGAAGTACAGCAGCAATGCAGGCAAACGCCACCGTCCTTTGATTTGTGTTGCCGCGTGTGCCGCTGTTGGGGGCGACCATAGGCGGGCGTTTTCGGCTGCGGCTGCAATTGAGCATTTCCACACCGCTGCCTTGATTCACGACGATATTGCCGATGAGGCGCTGCTTCGTCGCGGCGAGCCTTGTATGCATCTAACCGAGGGCGAAGGGCTAGCTATCAACGCGGGCGATTTGGCTCTTTCCATTGTTAACGGCATTGTGATGCGCGATCCTTTGCTGGATGATTCCACGAAGGTTCGTGTTGCCATTGAGTTGGTTTCTATGGCCCAAAATACCGTTGAAGGCCAAGCGCTTGATATTGGATGGGCGCGCGATGCTCGCTATGATATTACCGTGGAAGATTACCTGGTCATGGCTACTCATAAAACCGCTCACTATTCAGGCGGTGTCCCGCTTGCTATAGGGGCTATGGTTGGCGGCGCTCCTGAAGAGCAGGTTGAGGGTATGCGCGCTTTTGGCCTCGATACGGGTTTGGCCTTCCAAATTCAAGATGATCTTTTGAATCTGATTGGAACCAAAGAAGCAAAAGAAAAAGATTTTCGAAGCGATATTACCGAGGGAAAGCGCACTTTAGTTGCGGTGCATGCCTTGCAGCACTCTCAAAAGCGCGATCGCCTGATTGAAATTCTCTCATCCAAAGAAACCGATCCGAAGATATTGGAAGAAGCAGTTACCCTTATGCGCGAGTCGGGCAGTATAGAATATGCTCGTAGGTATGCTGAATCATTAACCGAGAGAGCCAAAAGCAATCTTAAGAAGGTATTGCCTGCCTCTCTCGAGCGTGATCTGCTTCTTTCCATGGCGGATTGGTTTGTCGAGCGTTTAAAGTAGTGAGGCTCATGAAAACTATTGCAAAGCATGATGTTGGCGCTGCTGTTGAAGATGTTCAGCGCCGACTAATCAAGGCAGGTTATCTTTCCAAAACGCAAAAAACAGGGGTTTTTGATGATGCTACGGCACATGCGGTTGCAGCGTTGTGCGAGGCGTCGGGCATCGATATTCGGGAAGAAGTAGACGAGCTGGTTTGGACCAAACTTGTTGATGCTTCCTTTGAGCTGGGCGATCGCAATCTGTTCTTGCGGGTACCGTTTTTCCATGGGCACGACGTATTTGTTTTGCAAAGTGCGCTATCAATTCTCGGTTTCACGTGCGGCGATATTGATGGCATTTTTGGCCCTCATACCGAAGACGCTCTGCGGCGTTTTCAGCTCAATATGGGCTTGCCCTCTGATGGCATAGCTGGTGCTTTTACGTTTCGGGCGTTGAACAATTTGCAACATTCCTGGAAAGACAAAGATGCGCGCCGTCCTATGCCCAATCTTGGTTTTGCTCGTGCGTATGAAGTTTTAGAAACAAATATGCTGTGCGTGTTTGGCGTGGAAACGTTTACGCGAGCCGTTGCAGCCCGCATGTCAAACTTGGCTTTAGCTACCAATCCTGCTTCTAAAGTTACCAGTGCCGATTCTCTTTTGGTTGAACCAGACGAAAACATGCTGTTTGTTCAAATTCTTGTTGACCCGGAGTCGCCTGCCCAAACAATTCCTGTTGTCGATTATGCCGACGAAGAAACCTTACCTTCGCGTTTGAGCCAAGCTTTTATTGCGGCAAAAAATGATCATCCCCGGCGCATTGCCCTTCGCTTGCCAAGTGAAAGCTGGGAAGATGCTGGGGAAGAGCGCTCGGCTCAGCATTATGCAATCGTGCTCTTAGATGCGTTGTGCTCAGCCTTACTTTTGCTGAAATAGTCCAAATCATTTCCGATATTTTACCTTTTGCTATACTGTGACTTGCTGCCGGTAAGGAAGGGAAGGGTATCTATGGAAGCTTCTGCGCTTATTCTAGCTGCGGGTGCCGGTACTCGTATGAAATCAGCAAAACCTAAAGTTGCCCATGAGATTATGAACAAGCCTCTGGTGCGTTGGGTGATTGATTCCGCTCGCGAAGCTGGTATCAACCAGATAGTGAGTGTTATTGGCCATGGCCGTGATTATGTTGCTCCGCTCGTTGCAGACACCACAACCGTGGTGCAAGAAGAGCAACTTGGCACAGCACATGCTGTTCTCATTGCCAAGGAAGCGCTTGCAAACACCGTGGGCTCTTTGGTTGTTCTGACGGGCGATTCTCCTTTGGTTCGGCCGTCTACCATTCAAGAGTTGGTGCGCGTCCGTGAAGAGTCGCAGGCTGCTGTTGTGGTGCTTACCATGGCTGTTGAAGATCCAACAGGTTATGGTCGCATCATTCGAGACGAGGCAGGCGATGTGTGTGCGATTGTTGAGCAGAAGGATTGCAACGCCGAGCAAGCTGCCATACATGAATGCAATTCCGGTTTTTACTGCTTTGATATCAAGGTTCTTTTTGACGCTCTTGAGAAGGTTTCAACTGATAATGCTCAAGGAGAATATTATTTAACCGATGTGGTTGAGATTGCCCGTCAGCAAGGTTTGCGCGTGGTGGGATACCAGGCAACCGATTCATCTGAGTGTTGGGGTGTTAATTCCAGGGCACAGCTGGCTCAGGCAACAAAAGCCTTACAAGAGCGAATTAACAACAAGCACATGGCTGCCGGCGTCACCATTATGGATCCTGCAACAACATGGATTGGCCCAGATGTTGCGATTGAGCCCGATGTTGAGATCCTCCCCATGACGTTTCTTTACGGCTCCACCACCATTGCAACTGGTAGCATCATAGGCCCCAATACTCGTTTAACTGACGTAGTAGTTGGGCCTGATTGCTGCGTTGAGGAAACCGTTGGCGTCGAGTCGGTATTGGAGTCGCGGGTTAATTGTGGTCCGCGTGCTTATTTGCGTACCGGCTCACATTTGTGTGAGGGCTCTAAGGTTGGTACTCACGTTGAGATTAAAAAGTCTACTGTTGGCCCGGGCGCAAAGGTTCCGCATTTGTCTTATATGGGTGATGCAACAATAGGGCGTGATGTTAACATCGGCGCTGGTGCTATTACCTGCAATTATGATGGCGAAAAGAAATGGCCAACGGTCATCGGCGATAATTGTTTTGTGGGCAGCGATGTTATGCTAGTAGCGCCTGTCACCCTTGGTCAGAATTCCACCATCGGTGCAGGGTCGGTTATCACCAAAGATGTATCTGCGGGGGCGTTAGGTTTAGGGCGTGCCCGTCAAACAGAAATCGAGCATTGGAACGAGAGGAAGCACTCATGAGCAACATGACAAAAACCATGGCGATCTTCGCAGGATCAACGTGTCCTGAATTAGCCGAAGAAATTGCGACTTCTCTTGGAACAACGCTTGGTAATGTGAAACTCGAAAAGTTTTCGAATGGCGAAATCTATGCTCGCTACCTTGAAAGCGTTCGTGGTTCCGATGTGTTTATTATTCAATCAACCGCAACTCCCAATGTAAACGAAGCTTTGATGGAGCTGCTTATTATGGCTGATGCTGCTAAGCGCGCTTCGGCTCGCACGATCAATGCTGTTGTGCCATGTTATGGCTATGCGCGCCAAGATCGCAAAGCTGCTGCTCGTGAGCCCATTACGGCAAAGTTGGTAGCCGATCTTATGACGGCTGCTGGTATTTCGCGCACCATCACAATTGATTTGCATCAAGGTCAGATCCAAGGCTTCTTCAATACACCGGTTGATCATCTCACCGCTCTGCCAATCTTTAGCGATTACTTTAAACGTAAGGGTTTAGACAAGGAAAAGCTCTGCGTAGTAAGCCCCGATGTTGGCCGCGCTAAGGCCGCAAAGAAGCTCTCTAACATGCTTGAGGCTGATCTGGCAATTATGCACAAAGGCCGTCCAGGTCACAACAAGGCAGAAATCACTGCTCTGATTGGTGATGTTGAAGGCAAGATTTGCATCGTTAACGACGACATGATTGATACTGCCGGTACGCTGTGCGCGGCTGTGGTGTCCTTGAAGGAAAAGGGTGCTGAAAAGGTATATGTTTGTGCAACCCATCCAGTCTTTTCGGGTCCAGCATACGAGCGTCTTGAAAATTCTCAGATCGACGAAGTTGTAGTGTGCAATACCATTCCTGTTCCGCAAGAGAAGATTACGGGCAAGATCAGAGTTCTTTCGGTGGCATCGCTGCTGGCTTCTGCTATCAACAATGTGTATGCCAATGAGTCGGTTTCGGTTTTGTTCGACCCTGAGTTTGCCCTGTAAACCATGCGCGTTATCGTTGGTCTTGGAAATCCTGGTGAAGAGTATGCTCATACCCGTCACAATGCAGGCTTTGAGGTAATCGATCAGCTTGGCAAAAAGTGGGCTGTTACCTATTGGAAAACGACCTGTGGCTCTCTTGTGGGGGAAGCAAAAGTGCGCCACGGCGATGGCTCAATAGAGAAGGTCATCCTTGCCAAGCCTCAGAGTTTTATGAATCTTTCAGGTGGGCCTGTTGCTCGCCTGTGCAAAGAGTATGAGGCTACCTCTTCTGATTTGATTGTTATTCATGATGAGCTCGATATTGCACCTGGCACGGTGCGCGTTAAATCGGGTGGTGGTCATGCGGGCCACAATGGGCTGAAGTCTATTATTGAAAAGCTGGGCACCCGCGATTTTATTCGTGTTCGTACTGGTATTGGTCGCCCTCCTGGCCGGATGAGCGTAGTTACGTTTGTTCTTGCTGAGCCAAAAAAAGATGATGCCTGCTTATTTGACGAGGCAATCACGCGAGCAGCCGAGGCGGCCGAATCGCTTCTTTTGAATGGTTTAGCGCGCACGCAAGAGGTATTTAACGCCACAAAATAAGCTTATTGCTGGAAATAATTCAATAGCTCGGTGCTTATGCAGGGTTCGTTTTCTTGCAGGTTTATGCGAAAATGCTAGTTGAGAACAAGCGAGATGGGTTTCAAGCATGAGCATGCGCATTAATCTTACGGCGGCGGACCCTGCTGCCGTGGCCACATTAGTTGAAGAGCTCGATTTGCCGCATTTTATTGCGGCAACGCTCGTTGCACGTGGTATTGATACTGCTCCAAAAGCACGGCGGTTTTTAGCGCCGTCTCTTGAGTCCGATTGGGCTAACCCCTACGACATCGAAAACATGGAAGCAGCGGTTGATCGCATCGTTTTGGCTATTCAACAAGGCGAGCGCATACTTGTTTATGGCGATTTTGATCTTGATGGCGTTTCAGCTACTACCTTGATGACCCGGGGGCTTCGTGCTTGTTCTGGCAACGTAATCCCCTTTATTCCTCTGCGCTTTGAGGAGGGTTATGGCTTGTCGCATGCAGCCATTGAGCGTTTGCTTGGCCATAAACCACAACTGCTTATTACCGTTGATAATGGCATCGCCGCAAAACATGAGGTGGAAGAGCTCCAAGAGCAAGGTGTTGATGTGGTCATTACCGATCATCACGAACCTGCTGATTTAATTCCCGAGGGCGTGCCGGTGGTTGATCCAAAATGCGGCGATAATCCCAGTTCAATTTTGGCTGGTGCCGGCGTTGCGCTCAAGGTGGTGCAAGCGGTAGGATCGCGCTTCGGTAAACCTCATTTGTGGCGCGAGTTGATTGATCTAGCGGCCCTTGGAACGGTGGCCGACCTTATGCCTATGCGTGATCAGAATCGCGCTCTTGTGGCTGAGGGTATTCGCATGATTAACGAATCGCCGCGTCCGTGTATAGCTGCTTTGCTAGGGGAGTCCGGTTTTGCTGATAAGCCCGTTTCTTCTTCTAATTTGAGCTTCACACTTGTTCCGCGTCTCAATGCAGCTGGTCGTATGGGAAATGCCCAATTAGCTCTTGATTTGCTCTTGTCTGATGATTTTGCCGTGGCGGCACATCTTGCTGCTGAGCTTGAGCAAACCAATACCCAGCGGCGTACCATTGAGTCAGAGCTGGCCGAGGTAGCTATGGCCGAAGCAGAGCGTGTCTATGATGGTAGCCGAGCGCTGGTGGTGGCAGGGAAGCACTGGCATGAAGGCGTGAAAGGCATTGTTGCTTCTCGTTTAACGAATCGCTATGGTGTGCCCTCGATTCTCTTCACCATTGAGGATGGTCAAGCGCATGGCTCAGGGCGTAGCGTGGGCGACGTTAATCTTTTCCAAGCGGTTTCATCGTGTCAGCATCTCCTTACTCGTTTTGGAGGCCATCATGCCGCAGTGGGTGTTACCCTTGCAGCTGATGCGCTCCCTGAGTTTAAGCGTGAATTATGTGCCTATATGGACACTTTGCCTGCGGAGGATTTTATTCCCAAAATTACTGTTGATGCTCAGGTTGATTTGGGCGAGCTGACGCTTGAAAACGTTGAAAAGCTTGAGCTCCTAGCGCCTTTTGGCCAAGAGAATACCAGCCCTCACTTCCTGGCGCATGGAGTCGTTATCTCAAGCGGGCGAGCTGTTGGTACAGATAAGAATCACCTTTCCTGTATCTTGACCGATGGGGTTCATACTCTCTCGAGCATCATGTTTCACTGCCCTGATCCCAACAGTTTGCTCAATGCTGGGGTGGCTATGGATGCTGTGTTTGAGCTTCAGATTGACATTTGGAAGGGGCGGCGTTCTGTTAAAGCGGTTATTACCTCGCTCAAGCCCCTCAGTCCTTGCCCTCTGCTCGAAGCAAGTCTTGGTGCTGATAAAGATTTTGTCTCTGATCTTATTACCAGCACTTCAGCTACCGATCAGGCAGGGGAGGAATGTGGCGATGTCGCGGGGCAGGCCCCTTTTGTTTTAGATCGCACGTTGTACGCTAAGCAGGCCGCCTCTGATCCAGTGGCCTTTCGAAAAGATCTTATCCAAGCCTTTTTAGGTGAGGGGCATTTGCATGAGGCGCAAGAGCAGACCCTTCGTCTTCTTGACGCGGGAGCCTCGGTTTTTACCGTTATGGGTACTGGCCAAGGCAAATCGCTTATTTTTCACCTGTATGCCATAGAACGTGCCTTAAAGGATGAAGCGGTAAGCGTATTTATCTATCCCTTGCGTGCTCTTGTGGCTGATCAGGCATTTCATCTCGAACACGCATTGGAATCGTTTGGTGTGCGCATAAAAGTGCTTACGGGCGCTTCAACACCAGAGGAGCGCGCTCAAATACAATCCCAATTACAGGCGCACGAAGTTGACATTGTTATGACCACGCCGGAGTACTTTGATTTTCATATTGAAGACTTTGCTCGCTTGCAATCAATACAGTTTGTTGTTATCGATGAAGCGCACCATGTAAGCACCTCAAAGGCGGGATTTAGGCCTTCTTATAAGCATTTTGGTAAAGCCTTGCAGCGATTGGGCAACCCACAGGTACTCGCTCTTACTGCAACAGCCGATACTGCCGTGCAACAAGATTTACAAGAGTCTTGTGGCATTACTGAGTGCGTTTTCGATGACACCGCGCGAGGCAATTTAATCATTGATGACAAACGCAACATCAGAAAACGCGAGCGCTATTTAGTCAATCTGGTGGCACGCGGTGAGAAAACGCTTATCTATGTTAATTCACGGCTGGAATCAGTTACGCTCGTGCGTGAATTGCGCAAACAGGAGCCTCATATTGCCTCGCTTATTGGCTTTTATAACGCAGGTTTATCACGGGCAGAACGCAAGCGCGTAGAAGATCTTTTCCGTGTGGGAAAATTGCAAGTTTTAGTTGCCACATCGGCTTTTGGTGAAGGAATTGACATTCCGGCAATCCGCCATGTGGTGCTCTATCATTTGCCCTTCAGCGAAGTTGAGTTTAACCAAATGAGTGGGCGTGCTGGTCGCGATGGACAAGAGGCTCATATCCATCTTTTGTTTGGAAAAGAGGATGCTCGTATCAACACTGCGCTGCTTGATACGATCACGCCCAACCACACTGAAATGGCAAGCATTTATAGAACCCTGCGTGCACTTCAGCGCCAGCACAACGCCTATTTTGCGTTAGAGGAAGATACGGTGGTTTGTGCAATTAAAGATTCACTCGGAATTGTGCTTCAGCCTTCGCATGTGGGAAGCAGCATACCGGTTTTCGAAGAGCTCGGTTTGCTAAAAACTAAGGCAATACCGCAGGATAACGAGCCAATACTCAACGTATATGTCGTAGACTATACTGGAAAGGTTGAACTTACCGATAGCGTACGTTATCGGGAGGGGATGGATGAGCTCGATTCGTTTATCGCTTTTAAAGACTGGGTCTTAGGGTGCTCGGCAGAGCAGTTGCAGCAGCGCATTCAGCATCCGCTGCTTCCCAGCGATTTCTATAACGCAAAAAGGGGGTAAGGCGTATGGCCGATCATACGTCACAATATACAGAATTTACGGCATCCAATGTCGATCCGACCATTCGATCTGCCACCTCGGCACCGGTCGGCTCTGATCCAGATGAGCGTTTTGCGGTTTTGAAGGAAAGTGTTTCAGGATATCTTGCCGCCGATGAGCTTGAGCTTCTCGAGAAAGCCTTTCAGTTTGCAAAGAAGATGCACAATGGACAAAAGCGCAAGTCGGGCGAAGATTTTGTTATTCACCCGGTTGAGGTTGCCATTATTTTGGCCGACTTGCACATGGATCATGAAACGCTCTGTGCAGCCCTCTTGCACGACACGGTGGAAGATACCGTAGCCACTAAAGAGCAAGTGGCCCAGCTTTTCGGACAAAACATTGCCGATTTGGTTGACGGCGTCACCAAAATTACGAAGATCGAAGTTGAAAATCTTTCTGACGAGCAAGCAGAAACGTTTCGCAAGATGCTCATTGCCATGAGCAAAGATATTCGTGTCATGGTTATTAAGCTTGCCGACCGTTTGCATAATATGCGCACTCTTTCGGCATTGCGTGAAGACCGTCGTATTTTCAAAGCGACCGAGACACGTGAGATTTATGCCCCTATTGCTCATCGTTTAGGTATTAGCTCTATTAAGTGGGAACTGGAAGATCTGGCCTTTTTCTACTTGGAGCCTACCAAGTTTAAGCAGGTTTCTCGCATGGTGGCTGAGACGCGCCATGAACGTGAAGAGTATTTGCAAACCATCATCTCGATTCTTCATGACGAGATGGACAAGATTAACGTGGAAGCTCAAATTATGGGCCGTCCCAAGCATTTGTATTCCATCTATCAAAAAATGACTCGAAAGGGCAAAGGGTTCTCGGAAATATACGATCTTATTGCGGTGCGCATCATTGTTACCTCAGTTAAAGATTGTTATTCGGCCTTGGGCGCGGTTCATAGCTTGTGGCATCCCATGCCAGGGCGTTTTAAAGATTACATCGCCATGCCGAAGTTCAATATGTATCAGAGCCTCCATACAACCGTTATTGGCCCAACGGGCCGTCCGCTTGAGGTGCAAATCAGAACGGAAGAAATGCACCGCATGAGTGAGTATGGCGTTGCGGCGCATTGGCGCTACAAGGAAAAGGGCGGCAAGGGTGTTGATACTGCCTTTGATAAGCAGATCGCATGGCTGCGCGAAATGGTGGATTGGCAGGATGAAACCAAGGATTCTCGCGAGTTCTTGAAATCATTAAAAACCGATCTTGACCCTAAAGAGGTGTATGTCTTTACGCCAAAGGGCAAAGCCATGAGCTTGCGTTTTGGATCAACGCCGGTTGACTTTGCATATGCCATTCATACCGAGGTGGGCAACCACTGCGTGGGCGCTAAGGTCAATGGCTCTATTGTTCCGTTGAGCTATACCTTACAAATGGGCGACCGGGTTGAGATTCTTACCCAGAAAAGCGCAACACCAACGCGTGACTGGATCAACATGGTCAAAACACCGCGCGCACGTTCTAAAATCCGTTCTTTTTTTTCGCGCATTAGCCGATCGGACGATCTGCAAACCGGACGCGACAAACTCATGCTTGAGATGCGCAAACATGGCTTTGGTATTTCGTCTGCTCAGAGTATGCGCGCCATGCGCCAAGTTGCAGAGGCGCTCGGTTTTAAAGACGCCGACGACATGTTGGTTTGTGTTGGAACTGGAAAAGAAAATGCAACTCATGTAGCCAATCGTATGCTCAAGATTTTGGTTGATCGTGGTACTGAAGATGCTGAAAAGCCCCTTGTGGGAATGTCGGCTTCTTCCACAGGAAAAATGCCGCCGATGATCACCAGCGTCAAGCGTCCTAAAAAGCATGAGACTCATACTCCAAGTGGTGTGGTGGTGCGAGGCATCGATGATGTGTTGGTGCGTCTTTCTCGCTGCTGTAATCCGGTTCCTGGCGACAAGATTGTAGGATTTGTTACGCGCGGCCGTGGCGTTTCCGTTCATCGCGACGATTGCCCTAACGCTGTAGCACTCAAACAGCATCCTGAGCGAATTATAGAAGTATTTTGGGAAGATCATACACCCTCAAGTGGCCGCTCATTTAATGTTGAGGTCTTTATTGAGGCTCTCGATCGTATGAATCTGCTGATAGATGTTGCTTCGGTGCTCTCTGAATACGGCGCCAATGTGCTCTCATCGAGCACTAACACGCACCGCGATGGCATGGTGGAAATGAGATTTTTACTTCAGGTTTCAGATACGGCATCGATTGAGCGCATCTTGAATAAACTGAAGTCTGTTGAGGGCGTTTTTGATGCCCATCGTATGATGCCAAAAACTACTTCGAAAAAATAGTCGGCAGGGGTGAGCAAGCATGCGGGTAGAGGTAAAGAAATCCGGGCGTGTCTATGTGGTAACGGGCGCTTGTGTTGATATCGAATTTATGGTTTTAGGGCCTATTCAGAACAATACCTATATTATTTCTGATGCAACAACGACTTTTGTAGTTGACCCTTCAGATGATGCCGATCGCATTATTAGTGCACTGGGGCAGCGCACCCTTGATGCAATCGTGGTAACTCATCACCATGCCGATCACACGAGCGCGTTAAAAGCACTCAAGGATAAAACGGGCGCTCCTGTGTATGCCTCGGCAATTGATGCACCTATTATCGAGCATCAGCCGAAGGGTTATCCTCCTGCAGAATCGTGCAAGGTTGATCATACCGTAAAAGATAAGGACATCATTGCGCTTGGTAATATGCGCTGGAAGGTTCTTGCAACGCCGGGCCATACCCCTGGTGGCATTTGCTTGTTCCTTGATTCTGAATACGGCGAACACCTCGATGGGTCAAACGTGCTCATTTCTGGTGATACGCTCTTTTGCGGTTCAATCGGTCGCACCGATTTTGAGGGCGGCAATGATCGCGATATGCGCGCTTCATTGCGGCGTCTGTCCCAATTGCCGCTTGATACCCTGGTGCTGCCTGGACACAATTCTCTTACTACCATTGCTGATGAGCAGCATCGGGTGTTTGCTTATTTCTGTTAGGATAGGTGTCGGCATGGAGAGCGTTTATGTTCGAGCATATGCTTGATATAAACGCTGCGATACCAAGAGGGGCTTTGTCTTTGTAAGAAAGGATCAAGGGTCAATCATGGCACGGGTAAAGAAAGAAAAGAAAAAGCGAAAATTCGATTATTACGATGCGTTTGAGAGCCAAGCAGCTATCGCAGTTAAAGAAGCTAAGTTACTCAAAGAGGTCGTACACGATTTTAAAAAAGCGAGTGATTTAGAGCAGTACCTGGAGCGTGCTCATAATCTCGAACGTGAAGGTGACGCAGTATGTTACAGCGTATTTGAGGCGCTCCTTCCCGATTTTGTTACCCCAATCGATCGTGAGGATATTATCAATTTGGCTCAAAGCCTTGATGAAGTAACCGACATGATTGAAGAGATCGTGCAACACTTCTATATGTACGATATTCACTTTATGCACGCAGAAGCAAAACCATTTGCTAAGCTCATTGTTCAAGCAACCGAAGCGCTTTCGGAAGCTATGGTGGATTTCCGCAATTGCAAAAAGTCAACTAAATTCCAGTCTTATATAGCCCAAGTCAACGATTTGGAAGACCAGGCTGATCAGCTTTATATGCGTATCATTCGCGACTTGTTTACCCTCGAGCGCGACAATCCGGTACGCGTTACCGTTTGGAGCAATCTCTTTGATCTGATGGAAGATTGTGCTGACCAATGTGAAGCTGTTGCCAATATGATGAGCACTATTATGGTGAAGTATGCATAAGGTGCTAGGTTTGTGCATTGCCTCGGTGGCGTTTTGCTAAGATGTACGCGGTATTCTTGCACGAAGAAAGAAGTCAATGTCTTTAATAGTTTCAAAATTTGGCGGCACTTCGGTTGCTTCGCCTGAACGAATCAAAAATGTAGCCAAGCGTCTTATCGCAATGAAAAACGCTGGCAACGATGTCGTTGCTGTTGTTTCCGCCATGGGCAAAACCACCGATGAGCTTGTTGGTTTGGCTGCTGCACTCAACGATCATCCTTCCAAGCGCGAAATGGACATGCTCCTTTCAACGGGCGAGCAAGTGAGCATGTCTCTTTTGGCTATGGCAATTCAAGCTCGCGGGTATAACGCCATTAGCTTTACCGGCTGGCAGGCAGGCATTACCACCGACGATATTTTTTCAAGTGCCAAAATTGAAACAATAGATGCGGTTCGAATCAGAGAAGCCTTAAAAACCGGAGCTATCGTGGTTGTTGCAGGTTTTCAGGGTCTTTCTGAAAAGGGTGACATTACCACCCTTGGTCGCGGGGGCTCTGATACAACGGCAGTGGCTCTGGCTTGCGGTATTGGTGCTGATGTATGCGAGATTTATTCCGATGTTGAAGGGATTTATACCGCCGATCCACGTGTGGCACCTCGCGCTCGCAAGCTCGATGTTATTTCCTATGACGACATGCTTGAGCTCTCGAGTGGTGGTTCGGGGGTGCTCCAATCGCGTGCTGTTGAGTTTGCGCGAAAATATAACGTAGTTATTCATTCTCGTTCGGCGTTTTCTGATGCTCGAGGAACTTTGGTCAAGGAGGTTGTTCCCTCAATGGAACAGGCAGTTATTTCCGGTATAGCGCACGACACATCAGAGATGAAGATCACCTTGCGTGGTTTGCCTGATGAGGTTGGTATGGCCGCACAGCTGTTCTCTATCTTGGCCAGCAATAATGTATCGGTTGATATGATCATTCAGAACAGCACCAATGATGGCAAGGCTAACATTTCATTTACCTTCCCAGGCTCTCAGAAAGATCAGGCCATGGAGGCCGTTGAGCGCGTTGCTCGTAAGTTCAACGTAGCCAAAGTGACCTTGGATGAGAATATTGCTAAAGTTTCGCTGGTTGGCACCGGTATGAAGTCGAGCCCCGGTGTGGCAGCACGAGCATTTGGAGCTTTGGCAGAAAGCCGCATCAATATTTTAATGATCTCAACCAGCCCTATTCGTATTTCTGTGGTAGTTGAGGGCAATCAGGTTGAAGCCGCTGTGCGCTGCTTGCATACTGCCTTTGGTCTAGACTCCGACAGCGTCTTTGAAGAAACGCAACTATCGCCTGAAGAAATTGCTGCAAAAATGAACAAAGGGCGCTAACGCAATAAGCAAGAGTTCATCATTCTTGCCCCTAATAGGCTCCTTGCTCCGAGGGCAGCAACAAAGGTTTACGAGGCGAGCCCCAAGCGGAATCTACGGTTATTCGAAAGGTTCTCTTGGGGCTCTTTTGTGCGTACGCTTCTTTTATTGGCAGCAGGTTTTCGCTTTTTTGTTAGCCTCACTGAAGATTTGCGGGCTTGTCACCCCTCTTTCAGGCCACAAGGAGAACTTAATCAGAGCAAGAGGCATTATCGTAGTATCATGAAGTCGTTTTGAAACGATTCGAAGGAGCTTTTATGTCCTGGACTAAGGAAATCCCTGCCCATCCAGTGGTGGCTGTAGCCGGTGCTACTGGTGCAGTTGGTCACGAATTTCTTGAGGTTTTACATGATCTCGATTTTCCGGCAAGCGAGGTGCGAGCTTTGGCTTCTCAGCGTTCTGCAGGAAAGAAGCTTGCTTTTAAGGGCTGCGGCCAGGTGCCAGCAGGCGATCTGATCGTTCAAGAAATGACCTCTGAGTCGTTCCAAGGCGTTGATATAGCCCTGTTTAGTGCCGGAGCTGGAATCTCTAAGAAAATGCGCCAAGCGGTAGTCGATGCCGGCGCAGTTATGATTGATAACTCAAGCGCCTTCCGTATGGATGAAGATGTTCCGCTGGTTGTTCCTGAGGTCAATCCGCACGACATTGCTTGGCACAATGGTGTTATTGCTAACCCAAATTGTTCTACTATCCAGATGGTAGCTTCGCTCAAGCCTCTCTATGATCTTGCTCGTATCACTCGTGTTGTGGTGTCAACCTACCAGGCTGCTTCTGGCGCGGGCGCTCGCGCTATGGACGAGCTGTATGCACAAACACGGCAGTTCCTTGATGGGGAAGAGTTAACTATTGATGCTTTTGCGCATCAGATTGCCTTTAATTGCATTCCTCATATCGATGTCTTCTTAGATGATGATTCCACCAAAGAGGAGTGGAAGATGATCGTCGAAACTAAGAAGATTATGGGCGATGAGGATATCCAGGTAGCCGCAACGTGCGTTCGCGTTCCTGTCTTGCGCTGCCATGGCGAGTCCATCAATGTTGAGTTTGAATCGCCTGTAAGCGTGGAGCAAGCGCGCGAGGCGCTTGAGGCTGCACCGGGTATTACGGTTATGGACGATCCGGCGAACAATGTGTATCCTATGCCTGGTTTGCTCGCTGGCACCGACGGTGCTTATGTGGGTCGTTTGCGCCGCGACGCTTCTGTTGAAAATGGCTTGGCTTTTTGGAACGTTGCCGACCAAATCCGCAAAGGTGCCGCTCTGAATGCCGTGCAAATTGCACAGCTCTTGTTGCCTTCCAAGTAGGCAGCGCGGCGCTTGCTTGTTCTTGCGCAATAACTTTGTTGCTTATTTGCGCACTCGCTATAATGCCTCTCATCGCGCGTGGTGCTATGCGGTGAGAGGCATTTTGGTTCTGCGCTTGGGCAGAGGGCTTCATTATGGGAGCCTCTGCTTACAAGAAGCACATCTTTTAAGGCGCCAAGCTTCCCGGTGTTTTATGGCAGAAGCGATTTGGCTTTGCTGAGAATGTTATGAGCCAGGAGAGCTTTGGGGGCAGACTCAAAGTGATCAATTGCATGAGCAGATACGATCCAAATTTCATCATCGTCTTGCCCAAAGGTTTTATGAGTGCCAACTTCGTTAGCCACGATAAGATCAGCGTTCTTTCGCTTGAGCTTCTTTTGAGCATTTTCAATAACATCATGCGTTTCAGCGGCAAAACCAACAACAACTTGATGAGTTTTAGCATGTCCTAAGATGGATAAGATATCGGGGTTTTCGGTTAGCTCAATAGAAGAGAGCTCGGCATCATTGATGCCCTTCTTGAGCTTCAAGCCAGAGGGATTGGTTGGACGAACATCGGCCACCGCCGCCGAGAAGAGCGCAATGTCGCAGGTGGCAAAAGCTTTTTCAGTAGCGGCGAGCATATCGCGTGCCGATTCGACATAAACCATGGAAACCCCTACAGGAGCTTCAAGGGCAACAGGGCCTGAGATCAGGGTAACCTGTGCTCCGCGGTTTGCTGCGGCACGAGCAAGCGCATAACCAAATTTGCCCGAAGAGCGATTGGTGATATAACGCACCGGATCAATTGGTTCAACGGTTGGCCCAGCGGTTATGACAACATTCAGGCCCTGCAAATCGCGCGCGGTAGCCTCAGGCGCTTCGGAGTGCGAGAAGGCAGAGTTGCTCAACGGAGATGCTGGCGAATCAGAAGGAGCAGGAGTTGTTGGGCATGAGTGCTTTTGCTCGCTCAGTTTTGACAAAACAACTTCAACAATGTGGGCAGGATCTGCAAGCCGTCCACGCCCCGTATCACCACAGGCAAGATACCCTTCATCAGCTTCAATAAAGGTGCACCCGCGATCGCGTAAGATCTTCATGTTGGCTTGCGTTGCCACGTTTTCGTACATGTGTACATTCATAGCAGGAGCTATCAGGATAGGCGCTGTTGTAGCAAGAAAGGTAGTCGACAGGAGATCATCGGCAATACCATGGGCGGCCTTTGCCATTATGTTGGCTGTGGCTGGAGCAAGCAGGAGCACATCGGCTTCTTGCGCAAGTGAAATATGGTGTATAGGATCTTGAGGGTCATCGAATAAACCAATAGCCACTGGTTCGTGGGTAAGCGCACGAAACGTGAGAGGGTCAATAAAGTGTGTTGCATGCTCGGTCATGACAACCTTCACGCGTATGTCAGCCTTTTGTAAACCGCGTACAATTTCGCATGCCTTGTAAGCAGCAATGCAGCCAGATACGCCAATAACAACCGTTTTCTGATCTTGAGACATAACCTCTCCTTACCCATATGCTTTAGGTATTGTACGGCATGAAGGCGCTTGTGTGATAGAGATACTCAGGGTCGTTTCTTTGAACTTATATCCTCAGGGTTAAAACCCCAGGGCAATACTTAAGGTAATGATTTGGTTGCTACGTGCAGGGCAATAACAGAGCTTCTGGCAGTTCTGATATAGTGCTTCTGATGGAAAAAGAACAGAACATAGCTTCAGAACAACCTGCAATAGCTTCGCCAACGAGCCAGCCGTCTTCTCACAAGGTTCAGAGTTTATCGTACTCAGACCAGTCATCGCTTCATAGCACTGCTGCTCGGAGCCCTCTCGATGCGCTCTTTGAGTCTACGATTGTGCGCAGTGTTCGCGCTCAGCTTGCACCGGGCTATTTGCACATCACCTTATTGTTATTGTTTTGGGTGTTCATGGTTGCATCGGTACTGGGATTAGTTATAGAAGATCTGTTTCATATCGTGATGTTTGGTGGCTATGAAAGTCGCGCCGGGCTTGTATGGGGCCCTTTTTCACCCATTTACGGGGTTGGAGCAGTTGCCCTTACCCTCTTTCTTAATCGGTTTTACTACACCCATAATCTCATCATCTTTCTTGCAGCGATGTTGGTTGGTGCCACGCTTGAATACAGTGCCAGCTGGATGATGGAGTTCTTCTGGCATGCTATTGCCTGGGATTATACGGGTACCTTTGGTTCTATCAATGGGAGGACCAACTTCTTTTTTGGTGTTATGTGGGGCTCTTTGGGCTTGTTTTGGGTGCGCGCGATCTTGCCTATTATTAAACGCATACAACTCCGGTTTGAAGGCAGGGGAGGAACAGCCTACCTTGTTATAAGCTGGGTTTTAATTGTGTGCATGCTTGCTAATGCCGTGGTAACGGTACTGGCTCTTAATCGTGAGGGCGAGCGCGCTAACAACATACCTGCTAGTTCTAGTATTGATAAAGTACTCGATGAGGTTTTTCCTGATAGTTGGCTTCAAGAGCGGTTCCATAACATGACCGTTTCAGCCGATATTGGCAAACGAGAGTAATGCAAAGCGTTATACAGGCTAAGGCTATGTCTAAGGTAAATGACAAAAAAACCAATGCAATGAGGGAGCTTGATCGGGCCAAGGTTGAATATAAGGCCCACTGGTTTGATTGTTCTCCTGTTTTATCTGGCGTTGAAATTGCTCGTATGGTAGGTGAGGACCCTGATAGGGTTTTTAAAACGCTCGTTACCGTGGGCAAAAGCGCAGAGCATTATGTGTTTATGATTCCTGTTGCTACCGAGCTTGATCTTAAAAAAGCCGCTACTGTGGTTGGGGAAAAGGCTTTGAGCATGATCAAGCAAAAAGAGCTTCTCCCGCTGACGGGGTATATTCATGGGGGATGTTCTCCCCTAGGGATGAAAAAGCGTTTTAAAACAACCATCGATGAAACGGCAATATTGTATGAAACGATATTCTTTTCTGGAGGGCGCATTGGCTGCCAAATTGAAACGAGCCTTACCTCGCTGCAAAAGGCATATCCAGTTCAAGTAGCCGATTTAACCGTCTAATCAACCAGGTTATTTGAGAATATAACTTTGCCTTCATCCATTGCGGAAATCAAAATACTGCTTCACAATAAAGGGCAGAATAACGATATATGGGCAGTTGTACCATCCGATGCCTCGTTATTGCTTCGACTTTTCTGTGTTATGGGAAATGAAGGGATGATACCTTATGGCAAACGCTTTCGCTGATTTTTCCGTTATAGCATGGGTTGTGATTTTCTTTGCGCTTATTGTTTTTGCAGCAGTCTTTTCATATAGGGGCAAAAAAGGCGAAAATGAAAAGCCCACTTCGCCGCTTATGTCTATGAGGGCTCTTCGTTCGCTCAGCGAGGAGGAGCAAGCGCTCTTCGATTCTTTGGTGCAGGATGTCCGTGAAAAGGCACGGGAAGATGGCGTGCTTAAAGCGTTTGGCAAGGGCGCGCCTGGTGGTAAGGAAATCTACGCGGCCTTTGATGCTCGCATCCGCAAAGCCGCCTGGGAAGGGAATGACGCTTACGCGCAGGAGCTAAAAACCTTGCAAGCGAAGATCTTTCCTGATTATGTTCCCCCGAATCAGGAAACCGGGGACGCTACAAGCGACGCCGAGAATACATGCGCTAATTCTTGAGTGAATTGAGGGGGGCGGGCATACGTCCACCGCGATGAGCAAACACGGTGCCCGCATTTTGATTGACAGGCATTACAGGCGCGTATCCAAGCAATCCACCAAAATCGAGTCGGTCTCCAACTTTTTTACCAATTGCAGGGATAAGGCGAACTGCAGTAGTTTTATTGTTGATCATGCCAATAGCGCATTCATCAGCGATAATGCCGAAAATTGTTTCTACGTTGGTATCGCCTGGAATGGCTATCATATCAAGGCCAACCGAGCATACCGAGGTCATTGCTTCAAGCTTTTCGAGCGAGAGAACTCCTGATTCAGCTGCACGAATCATGCCTGCATCTTCCGAAACAGGGATGAAAGCGCCCGATAATCCTCCAACGGAAGAGGATGCCATAACGCCACCCTTCTTTACGGCATCGTTGAGCATGGCCAGTGCAGCGGTAGTGCCAGGGCCTCCGCATGTTCCGACACCAATAGCTTCAAGAATCTCGGCTACTGAGTCACTTTCAGCTGGAGTGGGGGCCAAGGAAAGATCAAGGATGCCCTTTTGAACTCCCAGGCGAGCGCTTGCCTCTCTGCTCATAAGCTCTCCAGCGCGAGTGATTTTAAAGGCAGTAGATTTAATAGCTTCAGCGATGCTGGTCATATCAGCATCAGCGGGCATGCAGCGCAAAACTGCATTAACAACGCCTGGGCCTGACACACCAACATTGATAACAGCATCAGCTTCGCCTGATCCGTGGAAAGCGCCGGCCATGAAGGGGTTATCTTCCACAGCATTACAAAAAACAACGAGCTTGCCAGCTCCAATGCACTGTTTATCGGCTGTTGCCTCGGCTGCTGCTTTGATGATGCCAGCCATTTTAAAGGCAGCGTCCATATTGATGCCAGCACGGGTAGAGCCAACGTTTACTGAAGCGCAAACGTTATCGGTTTCTGCTAACGCGCGCGGGATAGAATCCATGAGATTGTTGTCGGCGCGAGAAGCCCCTTTATGAACAAGGGCCGAAAAACCTCCAACAAAATCAACCCCTACCTCTTTTCCGGCTTTATCCATAGCAATAGCAATGGGGGCAAGATCGGTAGCGGAAGTGGCGGCGCAAATTTCTGCAATGGGTGTTACCGCAATGCGTTTGTTAATGATAGGAATACCATACTCGCGCTCAAGCTGTTCAGCGGTGGGCACAAGCTTTTCTGCAGCAGAGGTCATGCGATCGTAAACCTTAGTTGCGATAACATCAACATCTTCATGGGTGCAACCACGCAGGTTCAAACCAAGAGTAATGGTGCGAATATCCAAATGCTGCTTGCTGACCATAGCAAGTGTTTCGGCAATTTCCTCCGGAGTGATTTGCATGGCGATAAACCCTTCTATGTTGAATTATGCGATGCTGGTAAGCATAGCAAAAAACTCTCGTAAGCGTTTACATTCTCTTTGGGAGAATGGAATCGATAAAATTTAGACAATGTTGGAAAATAGCTCATCTTGTTTGAATCTTTCATGCTTGATACTATGTTATTGAACAGAATGTTCAATAACGTTCACGTAACCATGTATCTTGTGTTGTTGTGCAAAGGAAGAGGTGTGCATGGCAAGTGTTATCTGTGCAGCTGAGACTCTGCCAAATCAAGCATCTTTACTTTGCGAAAATAAACAGCCTGGTTCTTATTCGGAAGATCGACGCATTACACGCTCGAAAAAAGCCTTCCGAACTGCACTTATCGTGTTGATGGAGCAGCGTGGTTTTGATGCTATCACCGTCAACGATTTGTGTGCAGTTGCCAACCTTAATCGGGGCACGTTCTATAACCATTTTCATGATAAAGATGAACTTTTAACATCACTTGAAGACGAAGTGATGGCCAACATCGCGCGTATTCAAGCAAAAATGGAGAATATAGAAGTTAAAGACATTGCTCGATATCGTTTTGCGAATAAACCGCCAGCTTTTTTGATAGAGCTCTTTGACTATCTTCGCCAAGAAAGCGACTTCTTGCATGCGGTGTTGGGTTCTGGTGGCGATATAGGATTTGGGCCTCGACTGCGTGATTCGGTATGTACCTATCTTATCCATTCCATTTTGCATGAGCAGTATCGCAGCGATTCTGACCCGTTTGTTGGCTATTATGTTGCGTTTTATTCCTCTGCTTACCTGGGGGTTATTGCCCGGTGGATTGAAACGGGTATGGAGGAAACATCCGAGCAGATGGCTCAGATGGCTTTGCGTTTGTTGTTTATAAGGCCAGGGGAGCCAATTAAGTTATAGGGAGGGGAGAAAACTCTCATGTCCACAGAAACCAATTCTGTCAATACGCTCAAGGTGGGTATCGATGTTGGATCAACAACGGTAAAGGTTGCCATTCTTGATCAGAATAATCAGATCGTGTACTCGGTTTATCGCCGTCATCATGCTGATGTACGCGCTACTGTCTTGGAAGTATTGAGCCAGGCCGCTGAGCAATTTCCCTCTCAAGAGGTGACCGTAGCTATTACCGGATCAGGTGGATTGCTTTTGTCGCAATGGCTCAATTTGGAGTTTGTTCAAGAGGTTATTGCATCAAAAACCGCTGTTGAAACATTTATTCCGAAAACTGATGTTGCCATCGAACTTGGTGGCGAAGATGCAAAAATCATCTTTTTCGATAATGGTATAGAGCAGCGCATGAATGGTACGTGTGCTGGTGGTACGGGTGCTTTCATCGACCAGATGGCAGCCTTGCTTGATACGGATGCAACTGGTTTAAATGAGCTGGCAAAAGGCCATACGGTTTTGTATCCCATTGCGAGCCGTTGCGGTGTATTTGCAAAAACCGATGTGCAGCCCTTGCTCAATGAAGGGGCAAGGAAGGAAGATATCGCTGCTTCTATTTTTCAGTCGGTTGTAACACAAACCATTTCAGGCTTGGCCTGCGGACGTCCTATCCGTGGCTATGTTGCATTTTTAGGAGGGCCGCTTCAATATCTGCCCGAGTTACGCAAGCGTTTTTATGAGACGCTCGAACTTGATGACGAGCATATTATTGTGCCCGATAATGCCCATCTCTTTGTGGCAAGCGGTTGTGCTCTGGCAGGAGAAGCCGCCCATCGAGAGCGACTGAGCGATATTGTAGAGCGCTTGGCCGGGTTGGGCGATATGCAGGGTAGCGAAGTTGTGCGCTTACCTCCGCTTTTTGCGAGCACCGCTGATTATGAGGAGTTCAAGTCACGTCACGATAAAGAAACCGTAAAGCGGGGCGATCTATCAAAGTACGAAGGAAATGCCTATTTAGGCATTGACGCTGGCTCAACTACCTTTAAGTCGGCTCTTATCGCTGAAGATGGTAGCTTGCTTTGGAGCAGCTATGTAAACAATAAGGGTGATGTTTTGGGCTGCGCTAAGCGTGCACTGGCCGATCTGTATGAGCAGATTCCCCTTGATGATCAAGGCAGCCCCAAGGTTAATCTCGGGGCTGCGACCGTAACAGGATACGGCGAAGCTCTGCTCCTTGAAGCGTTGTGTGTTGATTCGGGTGAGATTGAAACTGTTGCTCACTTACGTGGTGCTCAGGAAATGCTGCCTGGTGTTGAGTTTATTCTTGATATTGGCGGGCAGGATATGAAGTGCTTGCGAGTAAAAGATGGCGTAATCGATCATATTATGCTCAATGAAGCCTGCTCATCGGGATGCGGAAGCTTTATTGAGAGCTTTGCCACCGGGCTTAATTTAAGCGTGTCAGAATTTGCCGAGAGTGCTATTGAGGCCAAGAATCCTGTTGATCTGGGTAGCCGCTGCACGGTATTTATGAACAGTCGTGTAAAGCAGGCGCAAAAAGAGGGCGCCACGGTGGGCGATATTGCTGCCGGGTTGGCTCTATCGGTTATTAAGAACGCCTTATTTAAGGTAATCAAAATTCGTGATCCCCGCGAGGTGGGTAACAAGGTAATAGTACAGGGCGGTACATTTTTAAATGACGCTGTTTTGCGCTCGTTTGAGCAACTGGCCCAAACTCATGCTGTGCGTCCCGATATTGCTGGCAACATGGGAGCCTACGGAGCGGCTCTCTTGGCGCGCGATCGCGCTCACGCAGCCGAGCAAGCTGCAGGGGTAGCTGCTCATACCACGCTCTTAGACGCTGAAGCGCTCGAGAATTTAGTTCCGGCACATCGAAACGTGCGTTGTAAAGCATGCTCTAACCACTGCTTGCTAACCATCAACGATTTTGGTAAAGATCCAAGCACCGGCAAACACCGCCGTTTTATCACCGGTAATCGCTGCGAAAAAGGAGCAGGGTTAGCCACGGAGGCTTCGAAAGTTCCTAATTTGTTTGAGTATAAGACGCAGCGCCTGTTTGGCTACACTCCTTTAACCGCCGAGGAAGCAACGCGCGGCTCTGTAGGAATTCCACGCGCCTTGAATATGTACGAAAACTATCCCTTCTGGTTTACCTTCTTTACCCAATTAGGGTTCCGCGTCGTGTTGAGCGATCCTTCTACGAAGAAAACCTATGAGGCCGGTATTGAATCGATGCCTTCTGAGAGCGTATGCTACCCAGCTAAGCTCTCTCATGGGCACATTATGAACCTGCTGGAAAAGGATATCGACTTTATCTGGATGCCGTGTATGAAATACGAACGCGGCGAAGATGAAACGGCGGGGAATCACTTTAATTGCCCCATTGTTATGAGCTATTCAGAGGCATTGAAACTCAATGTTGATGCGCTCAATGAGTCCAGTGTTCAGTTTCTTAATCCCTTTGTGCCCTATCATGTGAAAGACAAGCTCAAAGAGCGTCTCTATGTTGAGCTGGTTGAAAAGCACCCAGATTTGATGGGCAGCGCTCCGCTTCCCACGCGCGCTGAGATCGATGCCGCTGTTGATGCCGCATGGGCCGAAGACGAGCAGCTCCATGAAGACATTCATAACAAGGGTATGGAAACGCTCAAATGGATCGAGGAAAATGGGGTTCACGGTATCGTTTTGGCGGGCCGCCCATATCATGATGACCCAGAAATCAATCACGCCATTCCTGAGTTGCTTACCAGTTTTGGCTTAGCGGTATTTACCGAGGACTCAATTGCTCACTTAGGCCAGGTAGAACGCCCGCTGCGCGCTGTTGACCAGTGGATGTATCATACCCGTTTATATAGAGCAGCAAAAATTGTTACTCAACGCGATGATCTCGATTTAATCCAGCTCAATAGCTTTGGGTGCGGCTTGGACGCTATTACTACCGATCAGGTTCAGGAAATCTTAGAAGCTTCGGGCAAGATTTATACCGTTTTAAAGATCGACGAGGTATCAAATCTTGGTGCAGCGCGTATTCGTGTGCGCTCGCTTTTGGCAGCTTTGAAGGATCAATCGGACGAGCGTGCTGAAGAGGCCAACACGGTTGAGGGTGGATGCCCGGTATGCAATCTTGATGTTGACAATCTCATGGCTGACGTGGCCTATCGTGAATCGCTTATCGATGCTAAAACGGGGGCACGCGAGGCACAGGCCGGTACCGCGGTTGCGCAAGAAATTGCTCGCCGGGATACCGAAGCCCCTCGAGGATTGCAGCAGCGCAAAACCGCTTCAACGGCATTTGAGAAAGTGCAATTTACCCAGGAAATGAAGGATGCGGGCTACACCATCCTGTGTCCGCAGATGGCCCCTATTCATTTTGATCTGCTTATGCCCATCTTTGTGGCAAATGGTTACAACTTGGAGTTGCTCCCTGCTGTTGACCATGGTGCTGTTGATGCGGGATTGAAATACGTAAATAACGATATTTGCTATCCGTCTATTTTGGTAACGGGGCAAATCATGGAAGCGGTGCTGTCGGGCCGTTATGACACCGATAAGCTTGCGGTTATCATCACGCAAACGGGTGGCGGTTGCCGTGCTACCAATTATATTTCGCTTATTCGTAAAGCTTTAAAGGCGGCAGGCCTCGAGCATATCCCGGTTATCTCCCTGGCATTTAAAAAGCTAGATGAAACAAATCCTGGGTTCAAGCTTTCGGCCACCATGCTCTACAACGCTATCTTTGCGTTGATCTATGGCGATCTGTTAATGCAATGCTTGTATCGCACACGCCCGTATGAAATCGAACCCGGTTCAGCTCAGCATCTCTTTGATTACTGGATGGCAAAATGCAAGGCGCAAGTGTATGAGGGCGAAAAGTTTGGTCGATACAAAAAGACTGTTCGCGCGATGATCGAAGATTTTGATAACCTGCCTTTAGAGGGGGAGGGTACCAAGCCGCGCGTTGGTGTAGTTGGAGAGATCTTGGTTAAGTTCCACCCAACGGCTAACAATCAGGTTGTTGATGTAATCGAATCTGAGGGGTGCGAGGCAGTAGTTCCGGGTCTTATCGAGTTCTTCCTGTTTGCTATTGCTGGCTCTATCTTCCAGCAGGAAGGGGTTGGCAAGTCAAAAAAGGGTGCAGTAGGCGCCAAAGTTGCCCTTGATGTGATTGCTCGTTTGCGCAAGCCTGCCAATGAAGCCCTCGAGCGCTCCTCTCGCTTTGAGCCACCTACTGATATTTTTGAGTTGGCAGGCTATGCAGAAGAGATTTTGTCGCTGTGCAACTCGATGGGTGAGGGTTGGTTACTGACTGCCGAAATGTGCGAGCTTATTCGCAACGGTGCTCCCAACATTGTGTGTGCTCAGCCGTTTGCTTGCTTACCAAACCATGTAGTGGGCAAGGCTGTTATTAAAGAGTTGCGTCGCAAGTATAAGGGCACCAATATCGTAGCGGTCGATTACGACCCAGGTGCTTCTGAGGTAAATCAGCTTAATCGAATTAAATTGATGATTTCGGTAGCAAAAGCTAATCTGGCCGAGCAGCAACGCGAAAGCGTCCAGCCCGCTCAGGCTCACCCGCTTCCAACGCAAAGCAACACCACAACAGGCGTAGATGTGTTCCACACCGAAGATGAGGTTGAAGAAGAATCTGTACAAGTATAACGGTGCATACTTGGCAAAGCATTTTATTATGAGCCAAGCGCAAAGCCGCCCTTTTGTAAGGATCATTCCTATTGTTGAGGAAGGATAAAAGCAAAGGGGCGGCTTTTTGCCCATGCTGCCGCGCTGTTAGGGTACACTTCCTTACAATAAGGGTAAAATCTTTTAACAATATCATAACAGTATTCCCATTTCCACTATATTATTTGTTTTTCTTGGATAATAAGCCTGGAGCGTGTTTTGAGACACGTTTCAGCCCAAAGAATAGGCGGATTCCCTGGCTCTTTTAGGGGATCAATGCGCATAAGAGCCCCGCGTTGGCTCTTCTTTTTCTTTCTTTTTGAGCACGCTGAATACAAAACACAAGCTTAAAACGAGCAATAGGGCGCCTTGCCGTAAAGCACGATGGGTACCTCGTTGTCGTGGAGGGAATTGCTATGGATTCAAAGGCAACGGCAAAAACAACGGCTGCATCAACTTCTCGCAAATCCATGGAAGACATGCCCATGACGCGGTTTTTGCGGAAGATCACATTCTTTTCAAGTGGCGGATCGTTTTTAGACGGGTATGTTTTGTCTATCATTGGTGTTGCTTTAACACAAATAACCCCGCTATTTAATCTTGATACTCTGTGGAGCGCTGCAATAGGCGCTTCAGTTTTTTTGGGCATCTTTGTTGGAACAATTGTGGGAGGATATCTCACCGATCTCATTGGCCGTCGTGTCATGTTTATTCTCGACGTTATAGCAATCGGTCTTCTCTCGATTTTGTCCATGTTCGCTTCCGACCCTCTTCAATTAGTTTTGGCGCGCTTTTTTATTGGGGTATTTGTAGGAGCCGACTACCCGATAGCAACTTCGCTTATCGCAGAATTTACCCCGCGCTATCATCGCTCCATTTCAATGGGATGGGTGTCGGCAGCTTGGTACTTTGGCGCTACTGCAGCTGCGATAGTGGGGTACTGTTGTTACGTGCTTGAAGATGGCTGGAAATGGATGCTTGGTAGCGCTGTAGTCCCGTGCATCATCTTCCTTATTGGCCGTCATGACATCCCTGAATCTCCGCGCTGGCTCGAGCAAAAAGGTCGAAGCAGCGAAGCGCGTGCTGTCATCGATAAAGTGTTTGGTACGGATGTAGAGATTGAACCTGAATTAGAAGGAAAGACCACCTTACGTGCACTTTTTAAAGGTGGATATTTCAAGCGTATTGTGTTTCTTGGAATCTTGACGCTTTGCCAGGTTGTTCCTATGTATGCAATCTATACCTTTGGCCCTGATATTATGAGCGCATTTGGATTAGGGTCAGGTAGAGAGTCCATTTTAGGGGAAAGTGCCGTAAGTTTGTTCTTCTTGATTGGCACCTTCCCAGCGATGTTCTGGTTGAATTCTTTAGGGCGACGCCCTCTTCTTATTGGCTCACTTGCCTGTATGGCACTTGGTCTCTTAATCCTTGGAATCTTTCCCAGTGCGCCGGTGTTTATCGTTGTTCTTGCCTTTGGGATTTATGCATTCTTCAGTGGCGGGCCGGGGATTTTGCAGTGGCTCTATCCTAATGAGCTGTTCCCTACAGCGGTGCGCGCTTCAGCAGTAGGGGTATCGATTTCGATATCGCGCATTGGCACCATCATTTCAACTTACGGCACACCGATCTTATTAGAGTATCTCGGTGTTGGCCCAACCATGCTTATTGCCGCTGGTTTGGTTGTTTTGGGGTTGGTGCTCTCGGTGGTTATGGCTCCTGAAACAAGAGGCCGCTCGCTCAGCGAAACCTCTCAGTTATAGGGTCTTAAAACTTGCCCGTTTTGGTTGCGTTAGAGCGGTGATGTTCTTGGGGCACATCATGTTGAGTCAAAATTATCTTAGGTACTCCCGGCCTTTGATAAGCGTTTAATCGTGCCTATCGGTAATTCTGCACGCAATCGTGCGCGATCGTGCCTTTTGGTCCTTAAGGCATTTCATTTACAAATATTTTGCAAGCTGAACTAAGTTTGGGGCCGGTTACAGCTCCCCTCTAAGCTGACAGTGGCTACTTTGATAGTTCTGGCGTTAGAATAGGCGTGCATAAACACTCTAGTCCACCGGAAGGGGAGCAGCCATGCATGTTGAGCTTGCGCAGAAGTATCAAGCATTGAAATCGTTGCTTGCTTCATATAAGAGGGTAGTGGTTGCTTTTTCAGCCGGAGTTGATTCAACACTTTTGCTCTTTGTGGCACATGAGGTGTTGGGCGATAACGTAGTTGCAGTCACGGCAACTTCGCCCCTTGTGCCACAGCGTGAACGTGACGAAGCTCGCGCGTTTTGCGCAGATCAAGGAATAGATTATCTTGAATGTGCAACTCATGAAATGGAAAGCGAAGAGTTTCGTCACAACAGCCCCAACCGCTGCTATTTGTGTAAGCACGAACTCTTTAGCACTATGATCCGTTTAGCCCACTCGCGCGGTATTGAATCAATCGTTGAAGGATCCAATCTCGATGATTTAGATGATTATCGCCCGGGGCTTGCTGCGATTCAAGAGCTGGGGATTCAGAGCCCCTTGCGCGAGGCAGGTTTTACCAAACAAGATATTCGCGATCTTTCATATGAGCTGGGATTACCTACCTGGCGCAAGCAGTCGTTTGCATGTTTAGCTTCGCGCTTTCCCTATGGTGATAGCATCAGCGAAGAAAAGCTTGTCATGATAGATAAGGCTGAACAGTTTTTGCTGGATCGAGGCTTTCATCAAGTTCGCGTGCGTGTTCATGGTTTGCTCGCACGTATCGAGATGCCAAAATCATGTTTTGATCAGTTTATGGACGAAGCCTTCCTCGATGAGGTATACAAAGCCTTTAAAACCTTAGGATTTACCTACGTGACGCTTGATATTGCTGGCTATCGAAGCGGTAGTATGAACGAGGTACTATGAGGTACCGCCTTCGGGCTTTGGCACCAACGTTGAACTATAGTTTGCTCTCTTCTATTGTCGAGGGGCGCTAACAATCTCAGGTTTTGACGTACCACTCGTTGAGCAAGCCGTGTAGAATAACCAAGCATTTTGCTCGCTCATACGACCCTTTACCGCACACGAGCGCCGTTTACTTTTCAAATGTTTCTAGCGTGTTACAAATGAACTTCCGAAACATTGCAGGTATGTTTCTGTTTGGTAACATGTCCGACGTTGGTTTTATTCAAGGAGGACGTATGAGCTACGTTGATACAGTCATCGAGCAGGTAAAAGCCAAAAATGCTCACGAGCCTGAGTTTATCCAGGCCGTTACCGAGGTTCTTACTTCGCTCAAGCCTGTAATTGAGGCACACCCCGAATACGAGGAAGCCGGCTTGTTGGAGCGCTTAGTTGAGCCCGAGCGAGTGGTAATGTTTCGTGTTCCCTGGGTTGATGACGAGGGTAAAGTACAAGTAAATCGCGGTTATCGCGTGCAGTTTAACAGCTGCCTTGGCCCCTACAAAGGGGGTCTTCGCTTGCACCCTTCTGTAAACCTGGGCATCATTAAGTTTCTTGGTTTTGAACAGATTTTCAAGAACAGCCTCACAACGCTTCCCATGGGCGGCGGTAAGGGCGGCTCCGACTTTGACCCGAAGGGCAAGTCTGACGCTGAAGTAATGCGCTTTTGCCAGTCTTTTATGACTGAGCTTTGTCGTCATATTGGTGCTGATACCGATGTGCCTGCAGGTGATATCGGGACTGGCGCTCGCGAGATCGGTTATATGTTTGGTCAGTACAAGCGCCTTCGCAATGAGTGGGTTGGCGTGCTTACTGGCAAGGGTCTTTCATTTGGTGGATCCTTGGCTCGCACCGAGGCTACAGGCTATGGCTTGGTCTACTTGGTTGAAGAATATCTGAAGTGCAAGGGCGATTCCTTCGAAGGAAAGACCATTGCTGTTTCTGGTTCTGGTAACGTTGCTATTTACGCTACCGAAAAGGCTCAATCTTTGGGCGGCACCGTTGTTACCATGTCTGACTCAACGGGCTGGATTTACGACCCTCAGGGCATTGATGTTGCACTGATTAAGCAGATCAAAGAGGTTGAGCGCGGTCGCATTTCTGAGTATGCAAAGCGCCGTGAGGGCGTTGAGTACCATGCTGGTCGTGGAGTGTGGAGCACAAAGGTTGATATTGCTCTTCCCTGTGCTACGCAAAACGAACTGTTCTTAGAGGATGCTCAGGCACTTGTTGCCAATGGCGTTGCCGTTGTGGCAGAGGGTGCTAATATGCCTACCACCATGGAGGCAACCGCTTATCTGCAAGAGCAGGGTGTAACCTTTATTCCTGGTAAGGCTGCAAACGCTGGTGGCGTTGCGACTTCTGGCTTGGAAATGTCTCAAAACTCCGAGCGCTTGTCTTGGTCTTTCGAAGAGGTTGATGCCAAGCTGAAGGGCATCATGGTTAACATCTTCCATGCTGCTGATGATGCAGCGCGTGAGTATGGCGTTGAGGGCGATTATGTGGCTGGCGCCAATATTGCTGGCTTCATGAAGCTGGCCGATGCCATGCTGGCACAGGGCATTGTGTAAGCAGATCGCTTATCTTTTACCTTAAGCTCTAACGGGTATTTGTGTACCTAACTATAAAGAAACCCACCTTTTGGTGGGTTTCTTTATTGTTGGAAGTAAGAGCGCAGCCGCGGCTTGAAGAGCGCAACCCTATAGTGAGGGTAAAGAGCGTCAATCATGCAATCGCCCCCGGGTAGGCGCCCATGAACAGCGTCTCTTACGGTGGGGATCCACGCGTCTCAGCACAAGAGGAGCCCCAAGTTTCCTCGGGGCGGAAGCGCAGCGCTTACGTGCTTACGCTGGATTGTTTACCACGTTGTGCGGATTGCCAGCAACAAAGCCAGCAATATTATCGTCGATGATAGCAAGCATGCGTTTGCGGGCATCTTGTGCAGCCCAAGCAACATGGGGGGTAATAATGCTATTGGGGGCGGTGCGCAAAGGATTGTCTGCCGTCATGGGCTCAACACGCACAACGTCGCCGCCAAAACCTGCGAGCTTTCCTGACTCAAGAGCTGCTGCTACCGCTGCTTCATCAAGCAGATTGCCTCGCGCTGTGTTGATCAAGAACGCTCCGTCCTTCATTTTTGCGAGTGTGTTGTTATTGACGATATCTTCAGTCTCAGCGTTAGCGGGGCAATGGAGGGTTAGAAAATCGCTTTGAGCAAGTACTTCATCAAGGGTTACCTGTTTGCAGGTTGAGGTTTCGGCCTGTGGTTTTGTAGAGCGGTTATAAAAAACAACGTTCATTCCAAAGGCTTGGGCGATTTTTGCTACAGCTTGCCCGATGCTACCCATACCAATAATGCCAAGCGTCTTTCCGCTGAGCTCAATGAGGGGGGTGAGCGTGTACATGAAATCAGCGCTTTCAACCCAGTCGCCCTTGCGTACGCTTTCTGCATGCAAGCCCACATGATGGGTCAATTCAAGCATAAGGGCAAAGGTCAATTGGGCAACATCAGGAGTTGAGTAAGCAGGTACATTAGAAACAACAACCCCGCGAGCGTTGGCTTCTTCCAAATCGATAACGTTAAAACCTGTTGAAAGCAGCTCTATCATCTTCAGATGAGGCGCTGCGTCGAAAGCCTCTTTATCCCAGATGATCTTGTTAGAAAGAGCGATCTCAGTTGTAGCAATGCGTTCAAAAAGATCCTCGCGCGCCGTGCGATCATATGCGGTTACTTCTCCGTATTTGGTAAGAAAGTCCCACGACAAATCGCCTGGATTGCTGGTGTAACCATCCAAGATTGTGATATTCATGCGGTACCTCCATCAGTAGGTTATTGGTTTATTGCAAGGATACTAATTGATGATGCTCGGTCAACGCCCTTCAAGATTGCCTGCGGTATATTCAGACCGAATTGAGGCAGAAGCGCAAGCTTTTTCTCACTGGGTGTGTGCGTATGGTGGCGAGGGCAACATTGCGCTTGTGCTTGAAGGCTCTTGGGAACATAAGCTGCGGGCTTCGGGTGATTCTACTGACCATGGAGATTTGGCAAACAGTGCGGATTATTTGTAAGGCTTCGGATATTTACCAGCATGTTAAAAATCGCCAAAAAAGAGGAGGAGCCTGAGAGAGGGAATCTCTGCAGGCTCACAAGGAGGGAGTTCCGACGCCCTTATATTTGGGGATCTTGGCGCCGACTGCTTTATTGTGTAAAGCAGCGCAAATTGGGAGGGGACCACATTTGCTAAGAGGTAATATACGTACCTTTTTGGGTATTGACAAGGCGATGAACATGTTCTAACAAATACTGGGTTCAAAATCTTGGTTGAACGGGTTCAGTAAGAAATGTCTTCACTTCTCCATCATATTTTGGACATCGTTTCTTAACTTTAATGCATGCAAAGTCCTCCTGATAATCGATTGAAAATGCTTTGATGCAGATATCTTCCTCAAACGAGAAAGTTGGGTACATGAAGCCGGGCTTTGCAGGGCGGGAAGATAGGGTATTTGCGGGGACATTCTGTTTGATTGTCGGCAGGCGTAAAAGAGGGCGGGTAAGGGTAGGTATAATACTTCCCTGAGACAAGAGAGAGTATCACGTTGTGCACCATTGGTTAACTGGTGAACTAGGCATGAAAGAAGGTTGCTTATGCCCGACATCGCGCTGCGCTTTAATAGGGATATGCTTGTACTATCAACTCCCCTCGATTATCAACTGGCATCGCAGGGATTCGATCAACCAACCGATCGCGAATATGTAGCTTTGTGCGAACCGGAACTTATTGAAGAGGCCTATAAACTTGAGCGCGTAATACAAACACCGTGTTTTGTAACCGCCACAGAAGGGATTACGCAAGCTCGATTAGCGCATGCACGATTTGAGGGGCAATCTGGGGAAATGGCCAGGATAGCCTATGAGATAGCCGCTTCGTTTACCCCTCAACATATCATAGCTGCAGTTGGCCCTTCTGGTTTGCCACTCGATCCTTCTTCAGCAGCCTCGCTCAAGCAATCGCGCCAGCAATATCAGCAAGCCGTAAAATGCCTGATTGAGTATCCTTTTGATGCAGTGTTTTTCTCTGCTTTTTCCAATCTTACCGATGCACAATGTGCCTTGATGGGCGCGCGAGCCGTATACGATGGCCCGCTTATGATAACCGTGTCACCTTCTCTTGATGGCACCTTTCCTGATGGCCGCGGTCTTGCTGAAGCGGTGGCTCTGTGTGATGAGTATGGCAGCGATGTGATAGGCATCTCTTCGGCGGTGCCACCAGATATTCTCGAGCAGCACGTTCGGGTTATGGCAAAAGCTACTGCAAAATCCCTTATGGTTGAAGTGGTGGTTGGCCGGGTCGATAAGCGGCAATTCGAGCCTACGGCCGAAAACCCTTATCCTACCGCGAGCGAAATCGCGCCCGTGGCATGGCGTCTGCGAGCAGCAGGTGCACAGTTCTTACGAGCCGCAGGTGCCGCAACGCCTGCTTATACCGGCGCATTGTTGGCAACGGTTTCAGGGCATGATGTTGTGCTTGATTAAGGGTTTGTGAAACGTTGAGCGTGTGAAACGATTGAGTTATAAGTACGCCTCACAAGGCAGAGAGAAGGGCGTCTCGGTGGCCAGTCAAGAAAAGAGTCCTCAATATGGCATGTTGCAAGAATTTGTCGAGAGTTTATTTACCACCGAAGAGGCTCTCCCGCGCCTTGACATAATCGTGCAGGCAGAGGCGTTTGGACTCAATAGCGATTTACTTGAAATTGTATCGTTGTTGCCACCAGGTACGTATAATCGTGAGAAAATTTGTTCTCAGTTCAACTCGTCGCTGTCCTCACATGGATGGGGATATTACTACGGCGCTGTGCACTGAGGTGCCCGATAGGTTAAAAGGGAAAGCGGGGAGTGCGTGTGTGCAGGTAAGTATAAAACAGCCGCCCCACTATAGGATGAACCCACCTAGAGAAAGGTGGGTGCCCGCAGCGAAGTTCCTGGCTTTCGTATCAACGGATACGAATCTCCATTTCGTTCACAATCTTAGGCTCCCTATATGTAGTCATCGGTCCATCGCGAACGCAGGGCGACTGTCTTCAGTATACGGGTTGTTTGCCTAAAGAAAAGACTTGACAGAACCTCGTTACTCGAGGAACGTTTACTTATATGGGCTTGAATAAAGGGGTTTAAGTGAGAGAAAGAGTTATTTTGCTTCCAACGTATGAGGAGGCTCTTTCTTATCGCAAAAACCTTGCTTGTAGTGCTCCTGCGGCGGCGTTTGGCGTGAGGGTATTAACGTGCGAGATGTGGCTCAAAGATGCTTGGGAGCGGTGGGGCGATGGTCGCCAGATTATAACGCCCCTGCAGCGTGACATGGCTGTGTCATGTTTGACTAATGAGTGCGATCAGACTCCGACCGATGGCGTCCGTATGTTAATAAGCCACTTTTTTGCTGATGCTTTGGGAACTCAAGAGCTGGAACAGGCGCTGCGGGTGGTGCCCGATACTCTGTCCGATCAAGAACAGTTCGTGCTTTCGCTTGTTGAACCTTATCGTGCTTTAGTGGCGCGTCATGGCTATATTGAGCCGGGCGATGCCTATGCGGTGTTAGCGCAAACCGATTGTTCGGTTGAGTTTGAGCAGCCGGTAGCCTTTGATCTTCCGCGCAGCTTTGAGCAATTCTGTACAGCGCGCGGCGTTATCAGGCGATCCTCTGTGCCTACCGAGCCTCGTATTACCCCTCCTTCTGGCAACGTGGAGCCAGCCTTCCTGTTTGCTGCTGGCCCTTC
>CAZDCX010000003.1:0-5392 GCA_964504115.1 uncultured Cryptobacterium sp. | reverse complement strand
GTGCGAGATCGTGTAAGCCAAATTGATGCGGTTGTTCGGGGTGATCGCCTGCTTGGGTTTGAAGATTTGTGCTCTTTGGCGCGTCTTACTACTAATAACTTCGATATGTTTGAAGAGCTTGTCGGCGATGTTGAGGCATCGGTTCTGCTTGGCTTTTTTGAGGAAGAAACAAAAAACCTTTTGGGCAAAGATGCAGCATATAAAGCAGAACAGCTGGCCGCAATCTCATGTTTGAAACGGGTGTACGAGCAGGCGCGCATGTGGGGCGTGCAGCCGCGCGATTTGCGTGCTTATCTATCGAGTGCCAAGGTTCAGGTTTCGCAAAAATCAAGCGATGAAATTCCCCAAATATATATCATGGATCAGAGTGGAGCGCGCCGGCTCGGTGATGAATCCTTTGACGAAGTCTATCTGTGCGATCTTGACGCCCGTTATTATCCGGCGCGGAGCAGCCATAGCGCTTTGGCGACCTTGGAAAAGAAGATTGGATGTTGGCAAAACATAAGTCCGACAAGCCAGCAACGTGCGCAATTTGAAGCGCTTAAGACGCGCGCACAAAAACGCTTTGTTTGCGAGAGAGCTTTGAATGCTGGCGGGGAAGAGGATATATATCCTGCCTTTGTCTTTGATGAGTTTATTGAGTGTTATCGCCGCGAAGGAGACGAGCTCAACGCTTGGGGCTTGCCACCTAGGTTGCAAAATGCAGTCGTAACGCGCGGCGAAGAGCTCTTTGCGGCTAATATCGTGCAAGAAGCACCTCAACAACAGCCTGTGCTCACCTTGCCTGCGCTGCCTGCTTGTGAGCTTGACTCTCAAGCTCAAGAGGTTTTGTTTCCGCATTATTCGCGCGCATCAACCTATATCCAAGGTCTTCAGAGCGATACGCTGGTGCTGTCTCCTTCTGCCATAGAGGCTTATGTTAATTGCCCCTATTACTGGTTTACTACTCAGCGTATTCGCCCAGAGACTTTCGATGAAGAATTGGGGCCTTTAGAAAAAGGTACGTTTGTCCATAGTGTATGGGAAGAGTTTTATCGGCGCTTATTTGACGAGGTAGGGGCGCGCCGCATGACACCGGGCATATTATCTAGTGCCCAGGGTTTGCTCGGGAGCGTCTTTGATGAGTGTTTACAAGCGCAGCCCGATCAATTAGGCGTGCGCTATGTGCCTCTTTCTCCAACCGAGCAGGCTGACGCCCAACGACTGAAGGCGCAATTGCAAGAAAACCTTGGCCTGCAAGCTCGCGTTATGCCAAGTTTTGTACCCACCGATACTGAATTGACGATAACGGCCCAAGAGAACATTGGTTATGCTGGGGTGGTAGTGCGAGGCCGTGTTGATCGCGTGGATGTTGATGAGCAGGCACAGCATTATGTCGTTCTCGATTATAAAGGCAGCATTGCTGGGCACGATGCCGGTTGCGGGGCAGAAGATAACATCGAGCTTCCGCATAAAATTCAAGCGCTCATATATGCTCAAGTTTTACGTGGTCAACTGGGCAATTGCCGGCCCGTTGGAGCCTTGTATCTTAGTTACCTGGCGCGCGATGCACGCGATTTGATGGCAGGATCCTATGATCAATCAATGCTTGCAATAGGTAGCTTTGCTAAGCGAGCCTCAGCGGTAGGCTTTAACTTTGGAACATATCTTGATCGCATCGAGGCATTGGTCAAGCAGCGTATCAATAATTTGCGGGAAGGCTACATTGAGCCAGAACCTCTTTGCGGCGATTCGTGTCGTTATTGTCCGGTTGTGGGTTGTGCAAGGAGGCTTTCATGAATCTTGATTCATGTACTTCAGGTCAACGCCAAATCATTACCACGCTCGACAAGCCCCTGATGGTTTCGGCTGGTGCTGGAAGTGGCAAAACCTTCACCCTGACCCAGCGTATTGCGTATGCTTTGGAGCAACGCGAAGGGAGCGAGCCTTATCTTCAAAGTATCGATGAGGTGCTTGCTATAACGTTTACCAAAAAAGCTGCTGCCGAGCTCAAATCGCGTATCAAGCATCGCTTGCTTGAAATGGGTCTGACCGATGAAGCTCTCAAGGTTGATGATGCGTGGATTTCCACCATTCATGGTATGTGTGCCCGCATATTGCGCGAGCACGCCCTGGAAGTTTGTGTTGACCCTGCTTTTGAGGTAATTTCCGAAACGCAAGCGGCGCAATTTCGCTTAGAAGCGTTTGATAAGGTTGTACATGATATCGAGTCGGGCACCGATACCGAAATGCAAACTTTCATCCACTCGATGAGTATTCATTCTGGTGCGCTTAAGGCTGGTTCTATCGAAGATAACGTTGCTGCTATAACCGCTCGCGTAGAAGCGTTGCCGCAGGGGTTTGATAGCTTAGATATTGCAGGCGCTTCCCCAATGCCATCAGCACTGCTTAAATCGATGATAGAGTTGGGTGAAGAGTTCCTTGCTCTTCTTGATTCGCTCGACAAACCCACCAAGGCAGACGAGCAAAATCGCAGCGTTCTGGAGGCCGCTCTTGAAGGGGCGCAGTCCTACCTCATGGCAACTCCCTCGGTGCCTTTTGATGATCCTACTTTTGATAGGGAGGCCTTTGCCCGGGCGCTATTTGCTTTCCCGAAAACCTCGCCCAAGTATCACCCTAAACAAATTGAAAGCAGCTTTTTTGAAGATTACCGTAGCGCTTATGGCCAGATAGCTTTGGAGGTGCAAGCGGGTTGTGCAGCGCGCGATCTAAACCTGCTGGTAAGCTTAGCGCGGCTTGTGCAGGAACAATGTACGCGTATCAAAGGCCCTCAGTGCTTGGATAATACCGATTTGCTCAGGCGTACCTATCAAGCTTTGTGTGACTTTCCCTCTCTGGCACAGGGCTATCGTGAGCAGTTTTCACTCATCATGATTGATGAATTTCAAGATACCGATGAACTGCAAGTGGCTCTCATCAAAATGCTTGCTCAGCCAGCAAGCCGCAATATTTGTACGGTGGGCGATGCCCAGCAGAGCATTTATCGTTTTCGCGGGGCGGATGTAAACGTTTTTTATGATTATCAGCAATCGTTGTCTCAGCTTTCAGACGATGCCCGTTTTGTTTCTCTGCCTGACAATTTTCGCAGCCATGCGGATATTTTGTCGTTTGTAGATACCATCTTTTCTCAGCCTCAGGTATTTGGTTCACGCTTTTTGTCGCTGGCTCCCAAGGGGGCGGTCAACGCAGTTGAGGATCCGCTCTTTGAGAATCGGCCGCGAATCTCTGTTGGATTGTTTGACTGCCGCAAGGGCGGAGGTGGCGTGGCTCAGGGCCGAGAAAGATGTGCGCAGCAGATCGCTTGTCATTTCAAAGAATTGCGCGAGGGCGGGGCTAAACCTGATCAGATGGTTATTCTTTTGGGAAGCATGAGCAACGTTGACGTTTATGCTGCGGCCTTGCGAGACGCCGGGTTTGAGTGCTTGGTGGCTGGTGGTTCGACCTTTTCCGATGCGCCAGAAGTAATTCTTATGCAAGATATCTTGCGCGTGCTGGTCAATCGTTTTGATGATGAAGCTTTGTACCAGGTACTTGTTTCACCCCTCTTTGCCTTAGATAGCGATGCTTTGCTTCATCTCACCACTACCTGCGATCGGAATAATCAAACTATTCGTCGCTCGTGTTCGGTGGGTTTTGCAGCATGGGAGCAAGAGTGCAAACTCACTACTTTGACCGAAGATGAAGCGGATCGTTTGGATTTTGCATATCAATGCATCACATCCGCGATACGAACAAGTGAGCAGTTTGGGCTTGTCCAAGGCGCTCGTCATCTTCTACGAGCGAGCGGCTGGTTTATACGGTTGGAGCACCAGGGCGCTCAAGGCCAGGCTGTGGTCGGTAATGTTCATAAGGCTCTCCGCATGATTGAAACGATTGAAGAAGAAGGCCTTGGGCTTACTCGAAGCGTAGATCGTTTTAAGCAAGATTGCGCAATGCTCAAGCTGAATCCAGGCACGCTTGCAACAACTTCTTCAAATTTTGTTCGAATCATGACCATTCATGCGAGTAAAGGTCTTGAGTTTCCGCATGTTGCTGTGGCAGAACTGCGCTTGTCTTATCAGCCCAAATCACTTCTTGCTGAAAACATCGATGCAACAACTTATGTTGCTTTGCAGCCGCATTTGCCTAAGACTCCAAGCGAGGTAGCGCGTGCAGTGCGCAGTTATGCACTCTGTGAAGATGCAAGCGCTCAAAGCGTTAGCAATGCTTCCACTCGTGGCAATCGCCTGTGTACACTCGAAGCCTATACGCGCGAGCAGGAGTTGCAAGAAGCACGCCGATTGCTTTACGTGGCGCTGACTCGGGCAAGTGCGTCACTTATGTTGGGAATCGTGTATCGGGGCAATAAGGGCTTTTCCTACGAAGGCAAGGGTGTTCTTGACGATTTGTATCATGCGCTTTCATGGGAATGCTCGCAAGAGGCTCCTCAGCAGGTGATACCCTATGGCGGTTCACGCCCTTTGCTTCTTAGTTTGCAAGTGCTTGACAAGCCTCAGGAAGAACAAACGCTCAAAGCCAGCGATCCAGAAGGCCTTGCAATTCCCTTATGCCCGGTGGCTCCCATTCCGCCTTCGCAAAAGTATCGCGTTTCGCACGACGAGGTATTTTCCTATTCTTCGCTGTCAAGAAAGAAGGATGCTTTGCCTACTTTAGGATCGTGCGAAGACGAGATGTCCTGCGACTTGCCGCACTATGCGTCTGAGCACGTTATAACCGGCGCGACTTTGGAACCTGAAGGAGAGCTTCTGTCAGGCGATAAGCTTGAGCATAGCGAGAACATGGCGTTGACCTCGGGGCTTACGGCAAGCGCAAACGAGGTGCCTGCTGCCGAGGATGCGATCGATACAAGCGAAATGTTTGCCGCAGAGCTTGCGCCCGATGAAGACGCTACCGATTTGGGAACCGCATTTCATCGGTTGGCTCAGCGGGCGATTGATGAGTATGATGGCAGCAAGCTTGCCGCGCCTGAAGAAGAAGCGATGAGTGCACAAATCAAGATGCACCATCTTTCGGCTTTGCAAGGAGAACGTCTCAGGCGTGCTTTGGAGCGGTGGTTTGCCAGCGATGTAGCTCAGCAATTCGTGGCGTGTGGTGTACCGCGTGCCGAAGTACCCTTTATGGTTGCAATGGGCGGCGATGATAATCCGGTCTTCCTTGAGGGTGAAATTGATGGTTTGGTCATTGATGAGCAAAAGGTGGCTCATGTGATTGACTATAAAACAGGGGGCAATGCTAACGAGACCGAGCAAGAAATCTATCAGAAGCATCTTTTGCAGGCGCAGTGTTATGCCTCTGCTTTATTGCTGCAGGGGTGCGCGCGCGTTGAAATAGCTTTTGTTCGCGTTGAACAGGAAGATCCTCACAGCGAAGGACAGCCTCAAATTCAGCGCTA
>CAZDCX010000002.1:72797-81782 GCA_964504115.1 uncultured Cryptobacterium sp. | reverse complement strand
GCCGCCTTCGCGCGCAAAAACATCAAGCTTGGCAACGCCATCAAGGGCGGCCTGCACCATAATGGCGCGCCCTGCCCCGCCGGGCCCCACCAAAACCATTGCCGAACCAGCAGCCGTAAACCCGTGCTTGGCAAGATTGTTCATAAAGCCCGGGCCATCGGAGTTGTGGCCGGTCAGGCTGCCGTCTTCTTCCTTCTTTACCACGTTAACCGCGCCAGCCAAACGTGCTGTATCGCTGAGCCGATCCATATGTTTAACCATGGCTTGCTTGAGCGGCATTGTTACCGTGATGCTAATCCAACCATCAGTTTTACGAAAACCCGCCATAACATCGTCGAGCCCATCGAGATCGGTTTCAAAAGCAAGAAACACTGCATCAATGCCAACCTTGCGCCAGGCAAGGGTGTGGGTTTCGGGCGATTTGGAATGGAAGGCCGGCTTTCCCAATAACGTAACCAACCGTGTGTTGCCAGTAATCCCTGTTGGCGAAGTCATGTAAGCCTCCTACCTGTGCGCACAAAAGCGCCTCTATTTTTGTTCCGACGCACCGTGGCGGTAAGGGCAGCTTGTGCTCAGTATGCCGCACTGCCACATGCGTTAAATACCACCCGCCTTCAAAGAAGCGGTGGGTCCAAGCCAAGAGGCTGTACACCCCAGCCGCGTATGCTACGCCTGTCACGCTGCCCAATATTGCCCGTGCTTGGCAGCTGCCCAGCAAATCCCTAAAGCTTATTCTGCCTTCAGCTCACGCGCATACAACGCTTCGATAGCCTCGCTTGCCGACATACGGCCGTTTACTACATCATCAACAGCTGAAACCAGGGGCATTTCAACATGGTGCTCGTCACGCAACTTCACAATTGCGGGGAGGGCATTGAGCCCCTCTACCACCATGCCAACCTCTTGAGTTGCTTGCTCGGGCGTAAGACCCTGCCCCATCAAATAGCCTGCCTTGTTATTGCGGCTGTGCTCGCTTGTGCAGGTAACTACCAAATCACCCAAACCAGCTAGGCCATTAAAGGCCGACTCTCTACAACCCAGTGCCGCACCCAGGCGCTTCATCTCTGCCAGACCGCGGGTAATGAGCGCCGCACGAGCATTGTCGCCGCAGCCCAGACCCTTTGCGATGCCTGATGCCAGCGCAATAACATTTTTGATAGCGCCGCACAGCTCGACGCCCTTTGGGTCATCGTTGGTGTACACACGCATAAAGCTTGTTGCGAATACATCCTGCACGTACGCGGCAGCTTCTGCATCAGTGCTGGCCGAAACAATGGTGGACGACATACAACGTGCAACTTCTTCGGCGTGCGTAGGGCCTGAAAGAGCCACCAACCGCGGGCTCAAGCCCGTAAGCTCTTCTTCAATAATGTCAGTCATGGTCATTGAAGTTTGCGTTTCAATGCCCTTGGCTACGCATACCACAAGTTGGTTGTGGGGCAAATAGGGTTTTGCCGCACGTGCCGTCTCGCGAACATATATCGAAGGGGTGGCAATAAGCACGATATCTTTGTCGGTGCAAGCCTTCTGAATGCTGCTGGTATATTTAAGTGAAGCGGGCAGCTTTACACCGGGCAACTTAGCGTGCATGTTGGTGCGCTGGAGCGAGATAATCTCTTCAGGTAAGGCAGACCACACGGTTACGTCATAGCCCTTGGTTGCAAGCAGGGTAGCCAAGGCGATGCCCCAGGTGCCTGCACCCAAAATCCCAATTACCTTATTATCTGCAGCTTGGGCTGTGCCCATAGCGGTACCCGCAACAGCTTCTGCTTTATCTGGCATTGCGCCCCCAATCATGATAGATACTCAATTGCAAGTTCAAAAGCTGATACCTTGTTGCGCAAAAGCTATACAAGATCAGCGCCCAAACCTCGAATATTCCAGTAACTCTAAAATCAGATTTTACAACACGGGTGCCCAATTGGCCGAACAAGTACTCACCAACGTCACAGCAAGCCATGCCTTGCCCCTTCTGGCGTCCGCATAGCCTCATGTGCTGCCGCTCTAGGCTCGGGCCGCCACATCGCCTCGTACACCAGCACCCCGCATTGCAGCAGCTACACTGCAGCATCTATACTACCTCGCGCGCCTCCCTTAATACATCGCGTTTGCAGCAGCCACATTACTTCGGAAGTTGTGCTCAGTGCGCCTTCAGCCGCACAGGCAGCCATAGCCCCTATTCACTTTCAACCTGCTCATGCTCGCGCAAATACTCCCGCGCTTCCTGAACTTCTTGCTCGAGCTCGTGAGTATACTCGCGATCGATTGCGCCGCTCATCTGCGGAGGCTTGACCTCGAAGGGCACCGGTTTAGTAACCAGGCTCACCAGCGGCACAATAATAAGCGACAAAATCATGGTAAGCGCGCCGCAATTGATTGGAGACGCGATGAAGCCAAAAATCATGTTGCTCACCGTCATGCCAATGCCCAGCGCAAAGCTGCACCACACCGCTGGTTTGGAGATTCGTCCCGAGAACAGCCCCCAGAAGAAGGGACCCAAAAACGCACCAGAAAGAGCCCCCCACGAATAGCCCATGAGCTGCGCAATAAATACAACGGAGGAGTGATACTGAACCAAGGCAATAGCGGCCGAAATGGCAACAAAAATCACGATGAATACGCGCATGTACACAACCGATTTTTTCTCGCTCATGTTTTTAACAACATTGCCCTTGATCAGGTCGAGCGTAAGCGTTGAAGAGGAAGTGAGTACTAGGCCTGCCAGCGTAGACATCGAGGCCGAGAGCACCAGCACCACAACAAGCCCGAGCAAAATATCGGGCAAGCCTGCCAACATGGTTGGGATAATTGAGTCAAAAACGGGCGAGCCTGTTTCGGTGTAGGCAATATCGGCTCCAAACAAGCGGCCAAATCCTCCCAAGAAATACGAGCCGCCCGCAACCACAAAGGCAAACACCGTTGAAATAATGGCGCCCTGCTTAATTGCCGGGCCGCTTTTAATGGCGTAGAACTTCTGCACCATCTGGGGCAGCGCCCAGGTGCCAAGCGAGGTCAAAACAATAACGCCGATAAGGTTGGGCAAATCGGGCCCGAACATAGAAACGAAGGCACCCTGCAGCTCGCTTCCTTCAGCCGGGATTTGAGAGAGGCTAATAATCGCCTCCGCAAAGCCACCGTGGCCGTTGAGCACCGCTGCAATAACCGCAATGATGCCCACCAGCATCACGATGCCCTGAATAAAGTCGTTCCACACCGAGGCCATATAGCCACCGAGCACAACATATATGCAGGTAACCAATGCCATACCAACAACGCACCATTCGTAGGGCAGGCCAAAGGCCATGCCAAACAAGCGCGAAAGGCCGTTGTATACCGATGCGGTATAGGGAATCAGGAATACAAAAATAATTGCCGCCGCCGCAACACGAAGCGCACGGCTTTGATAGCGCTTCCCAAAAAATTCGGGCATCGTGGTGGCCTTCAAGCGCTGCGTCATCTCGCGCGTGCGCGGGCCTAGCACCCACCAGGCCAACAACGACCCAATAACAGCATTGCCAATACCAATCCAAAACGCCGCCAAGCCGTATTTCCAACCAAATTGCCCAGCGTATCCTACAAAGATAACGGCTGAAAAATAACTGGTTCCGAAAGCAAAGGCCGAAAGCCACGGACCCACGCTACGGCCACCCAAGACAAAGCCATCTACACTATTTGTGTGCTGGCGCGCGATAACGCCCACGCCCACTGCCACGCCAACAAATATCAAAACAATGAGAATTTTAATAACCATAAAACTTGTTCTTGTCCCTTAAATAAACCAGTTATGTAAAGTGCCCTTTTCAGCCTCGGGTGCCGTTGAGCTTCGTGCGCATTCGCTTTACCCAAACGCGCACGGCCGCCCTTTACGCAGCTCACTCCAAACAGCCAAGGAAGGCCGCCACCCAAGAACTTCCTTGGGCACAAAGAAAGCCCGGCGCGAACTACCCCGGGCTTTGCGTTTGTTTATTGCGTTGTTCTAAGCTTCGTTAAGCCTGGTAGAACTTCATGTGCATGCCTTTTGGGGCTTAATAAAGCTTTTGCCGCAGCTTACGGCAATAACAGGTAGTTAATCTTCGACGATTTCCTCGATGGCACCCATGGGGCACTCTTCTACGCAATCGCCGCAGGCAATACATGCCTCCTCATTAACCACCTCAAGTACGCCATCAACAACCTCAATAGCGCCCTGCGTGCACGCATCAACACAAATACCGCAACCGATACACTCATCGGTCAAAATAACAGGATGAGACATAATTATTCCCCTTCTCTTTTATCTCTTATAACTCTTCACGGGCTTTGAAGATAAATGATCCCATCTGGGTTAAACCCCTGTACGGAAAATACCATACGCGCCACGAACTGCAAGTGGTTAGAAGAATATTTCTGAGAACGGTTGCCCTTTTGATGAGAAGGGCAACCAGTAATGGACAAGCAGGCCCTTCTTGTTGAACGAATGATTGTGGTGCGCGCCCTTAGCAGATGCGCGGCAACTGCTCGCCCACCAGCATATCCATAATGCGCAAGGCCCCAAACCCTGTGCGAATTGATACGCGCGCATCGCGATCTTGCGGCTTTTCCACTACCTCGCCAATGATGGCCGCATCAACTCCGTATTTGTTTGCCTTCATGACCTCAAGCGCGGCAGTTGCTTGCTCGGCTGGCACAACGCAAACCATCTTGCCCTCGTTGGCAACCTGATACACGTCGTAGCCCAACATCTCGCACGCGCCACGCACCGCATCTTTTACGGGCACAGCATCCTCTTCAACAATGAAGTCGACGCCCGATTGGCCTGCTAGCTCGTTGAGCGTTGAGGCAAGGCCGCCGCGCGTAGGATCGCGGAAGCAGCGTACGTCAGGAGCCGCCGAAAGCACCTCGGCTATGAGATGGTTGAGCGGGGCGGCATCAGTTTGAATGTCGGCTGAAAACGAGAGCTCTTCGCGGCATGCCATAATCGTAATGCCGTGATCGCCCATGGTGCCCGTAACTAAAATCTTGTCACCCGGTTTGCAGTTAGCGCCCGAGAGCGAAACGCCCTCTGGAATAAAACCCACACCGCTGGTATTGATGAACACGCCATCGCCGTGCCCGCGATTTACCACCTTGGTGTCGCCCGTTACAATGCGAACGCCTGCCTCGCGCGCAACCTCAGCCATGGTGTGGCAAATGCGCTTCAAATCGGCAACCGGGAAGCCCTCTTCCAAGATAAAACCGCAGCTCAAATACTTGGGCACAGCACCGCTGGTTGCAACATCGTTAACAGTCCCGCATACTGCCAAGCGGCCAATATCGCCGCCGGGGAAGAAGTGCGGCGTAACTACAAAACTATCAGTTGAATAAGCCAGCCGCTCACCAGCAACTGGCGCCAGCAAGCAAGCGGCATCATTGCCCTCGAGGAGCTCTTCGCCCGCATACGCCTCGAAAAACACCTCGTCAATGATGCGCTTCATCATAGTTCCGCCACTGCCGTGGCCGAGCAGTACTGTTTCGTCCATTCGTTTATGCTCCTTGTTTGTAGTGCGACGTGCCCTATGGTTTAAATAAACGCCCCGGTGGTTGTCATGACAAGGTGGCCGGTTTTAACACCCTTCGTGCCAATGATGAGATTGGCCACATCTTGCACCAAACCTGTTTCGCCCTTGAGGATAATAACCTCCAAACAGTTATCTTCGTCAACATGCACATGTATGGAAGAAATTACGGTATCCAAATAGGCATGCTGAATATGGTGAAGTTTCTCTTGGAGATCGTTGGCGTGATGGTTATACACAATCGTTAACGTGCCCATAACAATACGCCCCGGTATAGAGCATTCGTCTTCCACCAAGGCTTCGCGTACCAAATCGCGCACTACTTCGCTTCGATTTTTAGCCAGACCGCGACGTGCCACCAATCTATCGAATTTGATCAGAAGATCTTCCGGCATCGCCACAGAAAAGCGCATCAGATCGTTGCTCATGGTATCTCGTTTCTGCTCGATGAAGCTTACCTAAAGCGCGGTATTACACCAGGCTTACGGTAACGCCACTTGCATTTTGGGCATCATCTTCAAGCGCATCCTTGGCTTCATCAAGAACCGCGCGTGCTTCGTCCAGTAGCGCCTGAACAGCGTGCAGTTTTTCGCCCACGGTAGCAAAACCGGCATCGGATGCCTGATGTGCAAGAGTGTGAGACCAGCGACGCTCCAGCTTAATATGGTCATCGATCTGGTCGATCATCTGCTCAAACTGCCCGGTATTAACGCCATTAGTGCACATAATTCCTCCTTAAATTGCAACCTGTACTCTGGATTAGATTTGTTGCAATGTGTTAGTTCTTTAGTCCCATTATCACCATCGCAAGCCATTTGTCTCTGGTTTATTGCCAGACGGTGTGATTTTTTCCTTGATTAGTATTATTCGCATGGTAGCTACCCACTGAGCGGAATAATTAAACCTTTTACTGCCGGACAAAAGCTTCATAATGGGTATATCAAACGCAAGGAGTTTACATGCCCTCACCCAAGCCATCGCACCAAGAAGCCCTGCGCCAGCAAGCCATCCAACTGTTCCCAGGCTCATTTTATGGAAGCGAGTGCGCCGCTTGGCTTGTCATAAGCCGCTGCCCTTTGAATGACCTGGCAAAACACGCCCTTGCTGCCAGCGCGCGGGCTCTAGGGGTTGACCCTGAAAACCTAGGCTATCTTGTGCTCACCCATCAAGATGATGATGGTAGCTCTGATGCCCCACGCCTGTTGTCTCTTATCGAGGCGCTTGACCCCTTGGCAGTGATTCTGGCAGATCACGATAGCACTGCTCTTGCGTCGCGCGCCTATCACAAGCCTCTTGCCCTCGAAGCGCCCGAGCATCTGCTTGGCCGCCCTTGTGCCTGCTTTGAGAATTTAGAAGTCTTGATGAGCGCCCCTGAAGATAAACAGCGCGTTTGGCATTGTTTAAAAGCTCTCGAAGGATAGCGATCGAGTTTTTTCGCGCACGTGTTTGACGACATTCGCAAACGCTGCTCCTTGGTGCCTGGCGCGCATAAGCGTGCAAAAGTGAGCACGACCAGGAGTTACCATGTAAGCCCCTCATATCATCACGCTGCTTTGATAACTGCATGGTATTCTGGTATAAACGCTCTAAGGCACGCTACAATATGCCTACCGTGCAGCAGTTGTATACCTAACAATTACCCGCGTGCGCTTTGCACATGGCAGCTTCACTCCGTTACATGAGCACACGCGCACAACCAAACCAAATAGTGTTCTTCATCATGGAAGGTTATTTTTATGGCAAACCAAAGCCTCGCTGGGTCACACGATTCTCAAACTATTCTTGTTACGGGCGGTGCCGGCTTCATTGGCAGCCACACCTGCGTTGAGCTTCTTGAGCAGGGGTACAGCATTGTTATTGTTGATAACCTTTCCAACTCAAGCCTTGTTGCGGTTGACCGCATTGCCGAGCTGGCACATGTTAGCGTTGGTGGGGATCGCCTGGCGTTTTACCAGTGCGATATTCTTGATCGCGATTTTCTTACTCGTATTTTCCAAGACCACGCCATCGATGCCATTATTCACTTTGCTGGCCTTAAGGCCGTGGGCGAAAGCACTGAAAAGCCCCTTGAGTATTACTGGAACAACGTAACGGGTTCTTTGGTACTGTTTGATGTTGCGCGTAAGGCTGATGTGAAGAATATTATCTTCTCATCAAGCGCTACCGTGTATGGCGACCCTGAGATGATCCCTATCACCGAAGCCTGCCCGCTCCACACCGCCACCAACCCTTACGGCGAGACTAAGGCTATGCTTGAGCGCATCTTGACCGACCTATATAAGGCCGACCCGGAATGGAACGTTGTCCTGCTGCGCTACTTTAATCCCATCGGCGCCCACGAAAGCGGCCGCATTGGCGAGGATCCTAAGGATATTCCCAACAACCTCCTGCCTTATGTTTCGCAGGTTGCGGTGGGCAAACTGCCCTTTGTGCGCGTGTTTGGCAACGATTACCCCACTCCCGATGGCACTGGCGTGCGCGATTATATCCATGTGGTCGATTTGGCACGAGGTCATGTTAAAGCCCTTGATTGGATGGCGGGCAAAGTAGGCACAGGCCGCGCTTTTGGCCTGGGCAGCATCGAAGGGCAGCCGCAAGAAAACGGCACTCGTTCAGGAGTGGGCATCTTTAACCTGGGAACGGGCACCGGCTCAAGCGTTTTGGATGTTATCCACGCCTTTGAGCAGGCCTGCGGCAAAAAGCTGCCCTATCAAGTTACCGAGCGCCGCCCTGGCGACATTGCCGAAAACTATGCCGCCTGCGATAAGGCACGCGCCGAGTTAGAGTGGGTGGCCGAGTTTGACTTGGCTCGCATGTGCGCTGATGCCTGGCGCTGGCAAAGCAGCAATCCAAACGGTTACGAAGAGTAACCGCCCCCTGCTTCGGTAAGGCAGCCTCCAGAGCAATAGGGGTGGGCGAGTAGGCGTAACGCTAGTGCGCTATTGAGCTCGCTCTTAACGCGCCCGCACAACGAATATCACGGTGTGCCAACATAACGCGGCAACACCTGTTACCAAGGTGAATCGGCTAAAACGCTGCAGAGCAGCTCTTGAGAAGTACGCCAGCAAACGTCGCGGCCGCGCATACTCAAGAGCCTGGCGCTTAAGCCCTTACACAAACCATAAAAGATCCTCGGGCTTCGTTATTAAAGCATCGGGGTTTGCGGCCTTGAGCTTTGCTAAGGGTTGATAGCCCCAGGTAGCCGCAATAGCAAACATGCCTGCATTATGGGCCGCTACTATGTCGCCCGCAGAATCGCCTACATAGGCGCAGCGGCTGGCGCTGACGCCCAGCTCCTCAGCGCACGCTAAAAGTCCCGTTGGGTCAGGCTTGCGCGGGATACCTTCACGCTCGCCGTGTGCTACGTCAAACACGCCGGCAAAATAGTGAGCTTCCACATCCTTGATGCCGCCCTCAAACTTGTTGGAAAGAATGCCGAGTTTTTTATCTA
>CAZDCX010000002.1:59080-72697 GCA_964504115.1 uncultured Cryptobacterium sp. | reverse complement strand
GCCTTATTGGCAATAACAACCAAATCGGGCAAGGTGTTCAAAAGCGTGCCATCCAAATCGAACAAGAAGGCATCGTGCTGAGAGTAAGCCATTATCTTTTCCTTTTTATCTATTTCCGTCCGCCCAAAGGTAGGCTTCCGTTGCTTTTGCTCTGCAGCCACAAGAGCTCAAGTGTTCTGCAAGAGTTTATACTACCGTCAAAAACTAAGCCCGAAAACCTCTTCTCACCTTTAATAGCCCGTCCCTCTCATCCCTGGAAGAGCAGCAGCGCGCACATACCCCGTATCCACCACCTCTGCGGACAGCCAGGTGCATACCGCCTAAAACTTGCGCACGATCATATGATTCTTTGCATAAACCCGCCCCGCGCAATGGTATACTCACTTTCATAATAGATGCGGGAGGCTTCGTTTTGGCTACTAATCAGGCATATGTTCTAACATCCGTTGCGAAGGCAACGTCTGCTGCTCATGCCTGGTGGTGGCGCAAACCGAATAAAGGATTTGGATTATCGTAGCTTCAGCGTTGCAACATACACCTATAAGAAGCCCTCGGTAATCCGGGGGCTTTTTTAGTGCACGGAAGCAATGAACTTCGAACCTAGCCAAGCTGCTCAACCTAAGAAAGGATGTTTTATGACCGACAACGCCACCGCGCCCTACCGCCTGTACCTGCGCGAAGATCAGATTCCCACCCAATGGTACAACCTGCGTGCCGATATGCCCGAGCCTCCTGAGCCCATGCGCTTGCCCAATGGTAAGGTGGCCGAGCCGGCCGATATTGCCCCGGTGTTCTGCGACGCTTTGTGCGAGCAGGAGCTTGACGACACAACCGCCTACTTCGACATCCCCGAAGGCGTGCGCGAAATGTACAAGGTGTATCGCCCCTCGCCGCTATGCCGCGCCTACAATTTAGAGCAAGCACTGGGCACGCCCGCAAAAATCTACTACAAGTTTGAGGGCAATAACACCTCAGGCTCTCACAAGCTAAACTCGGCGCTAGCCCAGGCTTACTACGCCCAGCAACAGGGCATCACTAATATCACAACCGAAACAGGCGCTGGCCAGTGGGGCACTGCTCTTTCGGAGGCTGCTGCCCACTATGGCCTTGACCTGGATGTATTTATGGTTAAGTGCTCTTACGAGCAAAAGCCCTTCCGCCGCAACATCATGGAAACCTTCAATGCTACGGTAACCCCCTCCCCCTCTGACACCACTGAGGTGGGTCGCAAAATGCTGGCAGATCAGCCCGATTCAACCGGCTCGCTCGGAACGGCTATTTCCGAAGCGGTTGAGCGCGCACTAAACGTACCCGAAAACAAGGGGCGCTATCAGCTGGGCAGCGTGCTGAACCAGGTGGTCCTGCATCAATCCATCATTGGCCTGGAGAGCTACACTGCCATGGAAGAGCTCGGAGAATATCCCGACATCGTTATTGGCTGCGCAGGCGGCGGCAGCAATTTGGGCGGACTGATTGCGCCCTTTATGCGCGATAAGCTACGCGGCACTCACCCCGATACTCGCTTTATTGCCGTAGAACCCGCTAGCTGCCCAAGCTTGACGCGGGGCAAGTACGCCTACGATTTTGCCGACACTGGCCAAACCTGCCCCTTGTGCAAAATGTACACCTTGGGCAATGGCTTTTTGCCCAGCCCCGACCACGCCGGTGGTCTGCGCTACCACGGCATGAGCCCCATCGTGTCTAAGCTCAAGCACGACGGATACATGGAAGCTGTTGCCGTAAAGCAAACTGATATTTTTGGCGCAGCCGAAGAATTTGCTCGCTTAGAAACCATTTTGCCCGCACCTGAAAGCGCCCATGCTATTTATGTTGCTATGGAAGAGGCTAAAAAGTGCATCGAAACAGGTGAAGAAAAAGTAATACTCTTCGGCCTGACGGGCACTGGATACTTTGACATGTTTGCCTACGATGCCTACAACAAGGGCACCATGACCAACCATATTCCTACCGATGAGGAATTGGAGGCTGGTTTTGCTACCATCCCCCACATTGAGGGCATTCAATAAAAGCACTGCGCAAGGAAGTCACCATAAAAAAATGCCTCTCGTGGCACTTTTTAACACCCTCAAGAGGCATATTATAAGCGGCACATCGCCTAACCATTTCAAGCGATGTGTCGCTTTTTTATGCACGGTTTTTTGCGCTATGGGTTCTGCAAATGCGCCTTACCCCGTGCGCAAACTCAATAAGCCCTTACGATAGCGGAGCGTATAAATTCACGCTTTTCATGTAGGCCGCTAAATCGTCTTCCCACGTGGGCATCTCGATACCGGCCATTTCCAGCAGCAAGCTTTCCAGCACGATATTCTCGGCAGTAGCTGGATCTTCTTCAGCCACCAAAACCTTGTCGGGATCGTAGCCAGCATACTCTAACACCTTAGCCGCAAAACCATAACGGCTGGTAGACCCTTTATCGGTTACATGGAAGGTGCCGCGCTCGCCCTGCTCGATAGCGCGAACAAGCAAGTTCACATACGTAGCCACGCTGGTTGGCGCCGCAAACTGGTCGATACGAGCAGCGTAGGTTTTGCCCGCCACAGCAGCATCCAAAATGTCCTTAAAGCGCCCACTGTAGGCGTGGTACAACCAGGAGGAACGAATAATGAGGTGATTATCGGTGGTGTTACGCACCATCATCTCGCCAGCGCGCTTCGATTTGCCATAGGGGCTATCGGGCTGCGGGTTATCAAACTCGTTCACCGCTTCATTGAGCTTTGAGGCATATACGTCGTCGGAGGACACCTGCACCATGGTGGCGCCAATGGTATTGGCTGCCAGCGCGATGTTGCGCGCCCCTAATGCATTGACCTCGTAAGCCTTTACGCGCGTGCCGAGCGTAGTTGCCTCGCGGCGAATACCAGCACAGTTAATAACCACACTGGGCATGACGCGCTCTGCAAAAGCTTCCAAACGCTCGGGCTCGCATACGCTCAGCTCGGTATCGGTGCCAACCACGGTGTAACCCATCTGCTTTAGGCGATCGGCTACCACGCTTCCAACAAAGCCCTTAACGCCCGTTACCCACACAACATTTTTATTGGTCATGATCAGTCCTCATTTCTTAGGCCGTAGCCTGGGAAGCAGCGCCATCAACCGGAGCAGAGGGGGTGTTGCCACCCTCGCCGTTGCCGGCCTTCTTGCCCAGGAACCACTGGAATGCGCAGATCGCAAGCACGACAACGCAGCCAATAATGTCAGTCATCGTACCAGGAATCATCATGCACAAACCGCCAGCAACAAGCACCAGACGCAGCACGATGTTTACCTTATGCTTGAACAGGAAGCCGTTCAACGCAACAGCCACGCCAAACAAGCCCATCATTGCCGTTAAGGTATTCACGATAACCATGATTATCGACACGTCGCCTTGCAACAGCAAAGTTGGATTGAAGGAGAAAATATACGGCACGATAAAGGCCGCAATGGCCAGCTTGGCTGCATTGACCGCCGTGCCCATGGGTTTGGCTTTCGCAATAGCCGAAGCCGCGTAGGCCGCCAGTGCAACCGGGGGCGTAATATCGGCCACGATGCCAAAGTAGAATACGAAGAAGTGTGCGCACACCGGATCGATACCCAAAGCAATAAGGATAGGAGCACAGGTGGAAGCCATGATGCAGTAGTTTGCCGTAGTGGGAACGCCCATACCAAGAATGATGCAGCAAATCATGGTGAATACCAGGCCAACGATCAGCATGTCGCCTGCTGCCATAACGATAACGTTAATGATGGTAGAAGCCAAACCGGTAACCGTGATGCAGCCAGCAATCAAGCCAGCCATACCGCAGGCCACCGCAACGGCGATTACGTTTTTGGCGCCAGCAGAAAATGCGTCGATGGCGGTAAAGAGAGCCATCTTGCATGTTTCAGCAAACACGGTGCCAAAGGTTGCTCCCTCGGAGCGTTCACGCCAGTTGGTAAGCAGGAAGTTGATAAAGCCCACCACAAAGGCAGCCAGAATAGACAACGCTGCCGAAACTGCCATGGTGCGCGTACCAGAAGCAACCAACCACACCAGTAAAACCAGCGGGAGAATGAGATAGCAGTTCTTCAAAAGGTATTTAACGGTGGGAAGCTCGCTCATAGGGATGCCCTTGAGCCCAAGCTTCTTAGCTTCCAAATGAACCGACATAAATACGCCCGAGAAATATAACAGCGCCGGGATAATTGCCATAATGGCAACTTCAATGTAGGGGATGCCCAAATATTCGGCCATCAAAAAGGCTGCAGCGCCCATGATAGGGGGCATGATCTGGCCGCCTGTTGACGACGCCGCCTCGACTGCACCAGCAAAGGCTGGTTTGTAGCCGGTTTTCTTCATCATAGGAATAGTGACCGAGCCGGTGGTAACCGTGTTGCCAACCGAAGAGCCCGAAACCATACCGCACAAAGCCGACGCAATAACAGCAACCTTAGCTGCACCGCCGCTCGACCAACCAGCAATGCGATTAGCCAACGAAATGAAGAAGTTAGCTATGCCTGTACGCTCAAGGAAGGCGCCAAAGATGATAAAGAGCACGATGTAGGTGTAACACACGTTAGTAGGAGTGCCGATAACACCACTGGTGGTATAGAACAGCTTCTGTACAATACGACGAAGCGCATCGTATATTGCCGTACCGCCCGTGCTGAACTGCCAATAGAAGGCATAAATTACCAGGCACGTTACCACGATAATGATGGGCAAACCAACGCAGCGCCTACATAGTTCAACCAGCACTAACACGCCAACAACGCCCAGCACCACCAGCAGAGGGTCGATACGGGCGCCCATGAGAAGAATGTCAGTACAATTCAGGGCAAAATACATAAATGATCCGGCGCCTAAAACCATCAACACGATGTCATACCACGGAATGTGGTTGACTTTATGATTGGTCTTACGTGCAGGATACATGGTGTAGCCAATAATAATGACGAAAGCGAGGAATCGCGCCAGTCGCGCTTCGGCCTGTTCGGTAGAAAGCAAGGTCATACAAAGGCAATACACCGAAAAGATAACCATAAGGGCGGTAACAACGATCTTCGGGATGCCCTCCCAAATGCGCGTGTTTGACTCCTTGTCGTACATGCGCATAACTTCATCGGCATCCACTTCACCACCTTCGGTGCTTACGCCAGCAAGTACCTCGGCTCGTTGTTCTTCTACCTTCTTTTTTTTGAGAAGTGCCACGTGCACCTCCTTTGTCCACAAATCAAAGACAGGGTCGCAATGGGGTATGTCCCATTACGACCCTTGATAACCTTTAAGTTTTATTCGCCCGTACGCTCAAAGACGTACGCAAACTAAGCGACTATTACTTGGTTGCTACCTCAATATCCTGCTCGGCAAAGTACTTGGCAGCACCTGCATGATAAGGGACGGAAGTAATGGATGCGGCATTCTGAAGATCCAGCTCGCTGTACTTAGCATGAGCCTCAGCGTTGTCTTCAGCACCATCGAAGATGGACTTCGTGAAGTTGTAGATTGCATCTTCGGAAACAGAATCGTTGGCAATAATAACTGCACCAACGGAAACCGTAACTACATCAGAGTCAAGACCGTACGTATCGGCGGGGATAACGTTCTTGGAGTAGTATGGAGAGGTCTCAAGCAGCTGTACTACATGATCGTCATCCATGGATACCAAGTAAGCGGTCTTGGTGGTGGACAGGTCGGTGATAGCGGTGGTAGGAGCACCAGCAACGATGAAGGCTGCATCAATCTTGCCGTCCTTCAAGGAGTCAGCAGAATCAGCGAAGTCCTGATAAACCGGCTCGATGTCGTCAAGTGTCAGACCGTAAACATCCAAGATGTCAAGAGCGTTGAAGTATACGCCAGAGCCAGCAGCACCAACGGAAACCGTCTTGCCCTTCAAATCAGCAACTGTCTTGATGTCGGCATTGCAGGTTACAATCTGAACCTGCTCCTGATAGAGGTTAGCTACAACGGAGAAATCGGTGTAAGCGCCATCCTCCTCAAACAGGTTAGTGCCCTCGTAGGCATATGCCAAAACGTCAGACTGGCAGAAGGCGATATCAGCGTCGCCATCCTGGAGAGCCTGAACATTTGCCTGGGAACCATTGCCCGACAAAGCAGAAACATTAACGCCGTAATCGCCATTAGTAGCATACTGAGCCAAAACGCTACCGTATGCATAGTAGGTGCCAGACTCGCCGCCGGTTACAAAACGCAAATCAGACGAATCGCTTGCAGAGCCTTCATCGCTATCGGAGTTGCCGCCGCAACCTACGAGAGCGAAGGCGAGAACGCCAATGAAAACAACCGCAAGAAGTGATTTTAATTTCTTCATACGTACCTCTTTCCCTTCTAAAACCTTGTACGTAAACAAACCTGACATTCCCGCACCAGCATGTGCTCTTATCTCGCTGACAAGCGCCCTTGCTTATGTAGCGCTAAGCAAGCCACTGAGCCATCATGTGGTGTGTTGGCGGCATGCTTATGAACGCCACCTATCGACATGCGGAAAAATCACCAATGCTGAGTTAAATCTTAAGCGAAAAGTAACAATATGCGATAAGATTTAACAAAGATTTTCGGTAAGCTTACAAATATCAGCGGTGAATGTGATAACACGCCGATATTTTTGCAGTTGGCTTGAGAGAAGCTACCCAATAAAACTGCAAGCTCAAATCCTTATTTTTGCGCTGAAGGGAGTTGTGTTTTATGGCATTAGAGTCATGGAGCTGGTTCATACAACTCGTCCAAAGCGGCTCGTTTACGCGAGCATCTGAAAAGCTGCATATATCCCAACAAACCCTCAGCTCCCGATTAGCTTCCCTCGAGCGCGAGCTTGATACCAAGTTGATGGTGCGCAGCAATCCTTTGAGCCTCACCCGCTCGGGCCAAGCGTTCTTCGAATATGCCATCGAGCAACATGCGGCCTACATCCAAATGATGCGCAACCTTGGTGAAACAAGCATTGGTGGAGCCGGCGAGCTTAAAGTAGGAACCTCTAATATGCGTGGGCGCGTTTTGATGCCCTATGTTATTCGCCACTTTCATCAAAGTTTGCCCGGCGTACGCATCAAGCTTATCGAGGCAACTAACGAGCAACTTGTTCACATGGCCGAGTCAAACGAGGCCGATGTTGTGGTGGCGCGTTTTGGCACCTCGCACCCCGGCGTTACGGTGCGCCCCTTGTTCCACGAAGAAGTGGTTTTAGCTATAGCGCCCGAGCTTTTAGAGTCGGTATGCTCCATGCCCGCCGAAGAGGCGCAGCGCCTCATAGAACAAGAAGGGCTCCACCCCCTGGCAAAGTGCCCCTTCCTGCTTGAAACTATTGACGATATTTCTGGGCGTATAGCTCACGTTGAGCTTTCCCGAGCAGGCATTAAACCAAAAGGCATGGTGGAGTCCACCAATATGTTGACCTTGCTTGCCTTGGGCGCAAGCGGGCTTGGCGGTGTGTTTTGCCCCACAAATATGCTCGACGAGATGCCCGACCTTTCAAATAACCTGCTGCGCATTAGACTCTCCGACGCAGCTCGATATCAAATATCGCTCGGTACGCCCAAAGATGCCGAATCGTGGAGCCCTGCTCAAATGTTTGAAGACGTTATTGGGGCGCTTTTTGGGGAAGAGGTTTAAAACCCGCCATCGGTGCGACGGCATACCCTTACCAATCAAACACTTCTCCCACATTCATGGCTAAACAATAATCGGCCTGGCGGTCAAGGTTGCTTGGGTCGCGATTCACCACAATAAGGGTGTCACCCGTAAAAAAGTCAACCAAACCAGCAGCGGGGTAAACAGCGCGCGAGGTGCCAGCAATAATAAGAGTGCTTGCTTGTGCAATATCGGAAATAGCGGCCTGTAAAACGTTTTGATCAAGGGGCTCTTCGTAAAGCACAACATCGGGGCGGATGATTCCACCGCAATCGCAAACAGGTACCCCTGTTGCCTCCATAACCGTATCGAGGTTGTAGCGCTTGCCGCAGCGCACGCAATAATTTCGGTGAATACTGCCGTGTAGCTCGCAGACGCGCTTCGAGCCCGCAGCTTGATGAAGCCCATCAACATTTTGGGTCACGATACTCAAAAGCATTCCGCGCTTTTCCAGCTCTGCAAGTTTTTTATGGCAGGCGTTTGGCTCGGCGCTGGTGTGAACCATCTTATCTTTGTAAAAATCGTAGAACTCACGAGGATGCTGCTCGAAGAATGAGTGGCTTACTACCACTTCGGGCGGGTAACAATAATCCTGATGGAATATACCTTCAGCACTGCGGAAATCAGGTATGCCGCTTTCGGTTGAAACACCCGCGCCCCCGAAAAAGACCACACTGTTTTGCGGGGCGTTATCAATTATGTTGCGCACGCGTTGCAGATCGTTCATGGCTCCACCTATCACTTTGCTGCTTGTTTTAATCATAGTATAAAGAGCGCGCAATGCCTGAGGTGCTGTGTGCGTGCACCAAACGCGCCAACTAACCCTGCTATCAAAAAACGCCTACGCATGGCCCCTCACGTAAATGACGGCTTGCAGTCATTAAAAGGCCGATAGACTTCTCGATATCGAAACTTCTCTTTAGCTTCGATAAAGAGGAAAACCGAATTAACGGGTAAAGGAGGGCGGTACTTTGTTCGCATCCCAATATATGAAAGGTTTCGGGCCGCTATCAGGCGTGAAAGTAGTTGAGCTGGCTGAGTGGGTTGCAGCCCCTGCGGCCGTGCGTTGCCTGGGCGAAATGGGCGCCGAGGTTATCAAGATCGAAAACCCTAAGGGCGACCCACAAAGGCCGCAATGTGCAGGCTTTGGCGGCACCAACACTGAAACTTGCGACCCAACCTACGAAAACGTTAACGCTAATAAAGATTGGCTCAGTCTCAACCTTAAAACGCCAGAGGGCATGGAGATTCTTATGGACTTGCTTGCCGAGGCAGACGTTTTTGTTAATGCCCTGCGCGACAAGGCTCTCAAGAAGATGGGGCTTGATTACGAAACTCTGCACGCAAAGTTTCCAAAGCTGATCTGGGCACAAATGCGAGGCTATGGCGAGTCGGGCGAGATGCGCAACGAGCCCGGCTACGATGCGGTGTGCTGGGGTGCCCGCGGCGGGGTTGCCAATATTTTCCGCGAGGCTGGCGAGTCACCCGCTATTCCAACGCAAGGATTTGGCGATTTTAATGCTGCCGCCATTTTTGCCGGTGGCATTGTAGCCGCACTGTTTGATCGCACGCGTACCGGCGTTGGCGATAAGGTAAGCATCAACTTGTATCACGTTGCCCTGTGGGGCCATTGCCATGGTATCCAGTCGCATCAATTTGGCGCTCAGTACCCTTGCAATCGCGAGCGTGTTAACAACCCGTTCAACAACACCTACCGTGCTAAAGATGGCACGTGGTTTCTGATCTGCCTGCCCGACTACGATCGCTACTTTGCCCCTGTTATGACTATGCTCGGTCACGCCGATTTGGTCGACGATGCACGCATCAACACGCTGGCCGCTATACGTGAGAATTCCCTCCAGGCCTTTGTGGTTGAAAAAATTAGCGAAGGCTTTGCGACTAAAGATTATGAAGAGTGGGACAAAATTCTCCTCGAAGAAGAGGTTCCGCATCAAAAGCTCTACGATTATGCCGATATTCTTGCCGACCAAGAAGCTTACGACAACGATGCGCTGCGCCGTTACCATAGCCGCGAGTTTGGCGATCGCGTACTGAACACCACGCCTTTGCGCTTTTCCAGCTACGGTGATCCCCCAATTTATCTGGCAAAACCCACCGGCTATCATACCGAGCGCTACCTGAAATCCAAAGGTTATAGCGACGAGCGTATACAGGAGCTCGAAGAAAAGGGTGCTATTAAGTGCTGGCATGGCGTTGATTTAGACGATGTGCCTGTTCTTACCTCTCAACGCGCCTCGATAACTGAATAACTCGCCCCAAGCGCAGATTGCTGGCTCTGCTAGCTCTAGGCGCTCATTGGATGCTGAGTTTTTGTGCGGCTGGCAACTCTTCCAAATCATGCCTCCCGCTGCTGAGAGCTCCTTCGGCAGCACACTTCCCGCGGTGGGCAACCCCGCCAGAAGTTTTGGGGCTTCAGACAAGAGGCAGCCCTGTGGCCTCCATGAGCACGATAATTGCTTGCGTTTATGGCCGTTAAAGAGCATCAAGCTTGTGCTGAGTGCCTTACAACACGAACGCCGTCAAAAAGACGGCGTTCGGCTTTATGTTATGGAGCGGGCGACGGGAATCGAACCCGCGTCTTAGGCTTGGGAAGCCCGCATAATAACCATTATACGACGCCCGCAGTGAGGAGCATTATACCCTACCTGCCTCTTATTCGGCGATCATTTCAGGCAATCATCATGGGTCGCGCTACCTTGTTCTTTATAAATCGGTTGACTACTACAGCAGCAACCAGGGCGGGCTACCCTTTTATGCTTGCTCCCTGTTTTTAAAAGCCTTGTATTGTCTTGCCTTAAAAACGAGGCGTTTGCTTTATTATGGAATGAAACTTTTTAGGGGGTTATTGTTGTAACCTATGGCTTACCCCTCAACTCGCACTAGAAGGGATACCCAAACACTATGATTGACAACAGAAAAGTAGCGGTTATCGGGTGCGGCTTTGTTGGCTCCACTTGCGCCTTTGATCTGATGCAAAGCCGGCTTTTTTCGGAAATGGTTCTCATTGATGTTGACCATCAACGAGCCGAGGGTGAAGCGCTCGATATCAGCCACGGCATCCCCTACTACTCCCCTATGGATATTTATGCCGGCACCTATGACGATGTATCTGATGCCTCCATCGCAATTATTACCGCTGGGGCAAATCAAAAACCGGGCGAAACCCGCCTTGACCTCGTGCAAAAGAACGTTGGCATTTTTAAGAGCATCATTCCCTCTTTGATGAAGTCTGGGTTTAACGGCATCATGCTTGTTGTTGCCAACCCGGTTGACATCCTGACCCAGGTTGCCCTTACCCTTTCTGGCTTGCCAAGCGAGAGGGTTATTGGCTCTGGTACCGTACTTGATAGCGCCCGCTTAAAGCACGAGCTCAGCCATAAGCTCGACGTTGACTCGCGTCATGTCCATGCTCGTATTATTGGCGAACATGGCGATAGCGAATTGCCCGTTTGGAGCTTGGCAAATGTTTCCGGCATTCCGCTGGACGACTTCTTCCGCCTGCGCGGATTTAAAGACCCGGTATCCGAGCGCAAAAGAATTGAAGAGAACGTGCGCAACAGCGCGTATGAAATTATCCAAAAGAAGCGCGCAACGTATTTTGGCATTGCCCCTTCTGTACGTCGCATTTGCGAGGCTATCGTACGCGACGAAAAATCAATCCTAACGGTATCAAACCACCTGCAAAACATTTATGGCATTGATGAAGTGGTTTTGAGCATGCCGGCCGTTATTGGCAACAACGGTGTTGAATTCCAAATTCCGCTGAAGCTCGATAGCGATGAAACAGTACACTTGCAGCAATCGGCTCGAACTTTGAAAGAGACGCTGGCTCAAGTCGACCTGACAGTAGAGTAGCTAATCGCGCAAGAGTCAAACGCGCCAAGAGTTCTTCGGCCTAGGCAAACTAAAAGGCGGGCACCCCTGAGGTTCCCGCCTTTTTATAACCAAAGCAACAGGCGCAAGCCTTGTTGGTACTATATTCCGCGACTGAGCGTTACTTCTTTGCGACGCCACCAATGAGCGACATCTTGGTGCCGCAATCAGGACAAATACCTTTGGTGATGATGCGGCCGTTTTTGGTAACACCCTCTTGAGGATCTACCATTTCCTTCTTCTCTTTACACTTTACGCAATATGCAACGACTGCCATTGTGACCTCTTTTCTTCTCTTTCTATATAGAGGAACCTGGGGCCCTCCTACACATCCGCGCTATTGTAGCAAGAGCGCAAACGTTTTACCAGATAGATGGGGTGTTTGGTTATATGCTTTTCAAAATCGCCATAACGAAACGCGCGGCGTCGCTCAGGCTGGTTGCATCAAGGTTTTCAACAACATCGTTCTCGGCCGCGTACAAAACAGTGTTGGTATCTCCCATACCTGCAATGGTCAACGCCTGGCAACCTCGAGCCATAGCAATCGAGGCGGGAGTTTCACGCGACTTTAATACCGCACTCCTCAGTGGCACGCCCGAACGCTCGCTTGCTTGGCGCAGGAAGCGTTTGCTGCGCGATGAGGGCTTGTACGCTTTAAGTACGCCTTCTTGCTCGAGGTAAGCTAAATCGCCCGTACCTAAGGCCTCAAGATTGATTATGATAGCGCCCTTCATTTCATCGGCATGCTCATCTAAGAAAGCATGCATACCTGAATGCGAGTAGAGCTCGCTACCTAAGGCCACAAACCAAACCTCGGTATCAATATCGGGGTGACGGAAGTCCTGCAGCTTTTTGAGTTCGCGGTTTATTTGCTCGGCAGCTTCAGTGTTGCCATCCACACGCACGGCTGGGTTTGTTTCTACAAAGCCGTCTTCATTAAACTCATCATGCTCCACGTATTCTTCTTCTGGCACTTCTGATTCTGCCTCAGCTGTTTTGCGGCCAGAACCAAAGCCTTGACGCATACGGCTCAGCGAGAAAGCACCGCCGTTCCAACCGCGATCATTGTCGAAGGAGGTTTTGTGGTAATCAACTTCAACAAAGCGAGGATCCGAGGACTCAGGAGCACTATTGGTGCCCGCACTAACAGCTTCACCATCAATATAATCGCGGCCACCGCTCTGCTCCTGGGCTCCCGCAGAAGAAGCCTCTTCCTGCACAGCAGCGCCCGTAGCAGGTGCGTCGTAACCCTCTTCGTCTTGGCGGAAGCTCGACCAATCGCCGCGGGCCTGACCAACGCTTCGCGCGTTATAATCTTCGTCGACGTTAACCCACTCGCGCAGCGATATATCTTCTTGCTGCTGAGCGCGCTTCTTCTTGGAGCGGAACCGCCCGAAGAAACGCCCCGCACGCGACTTAGGCATGTCAACATATCCAGGACCAGCAAAGGCGCCCGTTTCGGTGTATTCCTGGTCATAGGCCGAATCATCTGCGTCGTCAACGTAGCGATCTTCAGGATCAACATCGGCCACCAGCTCGTCGCCAACTGGCGCAAATGAACCAGTGCCGCCCACAGTTGAGAATGACCCGGTCATTGACACTGCTTGCGTTGCGTTCGTATCGCCCAGCGCTGGCAAGTCAAGATCCGAAATAGTGCCTTCCTCGCTGCTATCCAAGGAAGGCAGCGGAGCCGAAGCGCTTGGATCTTCGATCTTAGGTAGCATATTTGATAAGAGCGACTTAGTACCCGCTTGTGTGCTTTCGGTAGCATCAGCCATGGGAGCACGTTGCTTGAGTTCGTCGGTGTTTACCGTATGCGAAGCTGAAACGCTCGGCAGAACAATTACCTGGCTCCGTGGCTGCTCCGACTCACTTTCAACCGCAGGCAGCGGAGCCGAGATGGTAGGCAAGATTGCATCCATACCAACAATAGGCGAAGCGACGGGAGCTGCTGCTTCGGCTGGCTGTTCGGTAGCATCAAGCAAGTCGGTAAATTCTGATGGGGCCTCAGCGCGAGAAGCAGGCTGCGCGGAAGCACCTGTGCGCTCGGCTACCTCGTGAATAGCCTCCTGGATTTCTTCCGAAGAAACGCGCTG
>CAZDCX010000002.1:13180-58980 GCA_964504115.1 uncultured Cryptobacterium sp. | reverse complement strand
AAACCTTCTTGATCGCTTGATACCTGCGAACCATGGAGCTGCTTGGCATACGCCTGCTCACCCTCGATGTTTTCGTTCTCAGGCTCCTGAATCGGTTCATCAAAGTACTCAACGGGCTCTTCGTTAGGTGCTTGAGCCTCTGCAGCCTTACGCTCACTCAGCCCTTGAGATACCCGCGAGGTTACTGCCTTGAAGCGAGAGGCAAAGCCCCCACGAGAGGAGCCACCGTGAACACGCACCGAAGCGCGGCGCGATGGCTCAGCGCTTGCTTCTTGCCTGGCAGCCTCCGGCTCAGCACCTGGCTGCTCTTCCAAAGCGCGGGCAGGCGCTTGCACCGGTTCTTGCGCTGTTGCCGCAGGTGCTTCTTGCACTTCAAGGCCAGCCTGATCAACCTGGCTTGCGCGTTGAGGAGCCTGCTGCTCCTCGGCGGCAACGGGATGAAGAGGGCTGGTAGCTTCTGCTGCATCTTCAACAGGTAAGGCAGCGGCAGGAGCGCTTTGAGCGCTGGTTGCCTGCTCTTCTTCGGTTGTGGCAGGCTCAAGCGGAATTTCAGCTGTGTTTTGTGCCTCGACAGGAAGGTCTTGGTCGGCCTGCTCCATACGATCAAAAGCTGCCCTGGTCTCTTCAGAAACGTGAGGCGCAGGAGTAGCTTCAATCTCAGAGCGAAGTGCTGCCAAGCGAGCAGATAGAGCTGCCTGTTCGGGGGTTTGAGGAACGGGCGCGGGTTGCTGCTGTGCGCCTTCATCCTCAGGCGTGCCGTTTTCTGCTGCGGTGTATGCAGCTGGCGCTGCCTCGGCGGGTTGCTCTAACAACTGGGCAGCAAGAGTATCGGCGTACTGAGAGCGTGAAACCACGCGCGGCTGACTCGCCTCGGGTTTATTTGCACGGGCTTTAGCTTGAGCAGCCTTTGCCCATGCGGGCGTTTTATCTACCTGAGCGGTAGCCCCTGTCATACCCTGCTGGAGTGCTTCGGGGGTTGTGCGTTCAAAACCGCCAGAGCTTGCGGCGGCCATCTGCAGTTCTTGCTCTGTTTGAGCTTTTGCAGCTTGAGCCTGCGCCATCGCGCGAGCCGCTTCAGCGGCAGCAATTTGGGCAACCGGCGACTGGGGAGCTGCTTGATTTAAGCGCTCAGGACCAGGTTTGGTTGCTTTTTGTTCAGCCTGGGCCGGCGTGGCGGGCGCAGCATCTAGGGGCTCTTCTGCATCAAAAAGATCGTCTTGGGTTGAAGTAACCATGCGCCGCGCGCGTGAAGACTCCGCCCTTTGAGGAGGAGTTCCCACCTCAAAGCGCACACTGGTAGCAGCCTCATCCTCGGGCGTGAGCCCACCGCCTTGAACCAAGCGCGACGAAATATCGGTAACGGGGACCTTGTCGGCCACTGGCTTGCCTGTTAAAGCCGCAATGGCAGCCTTTGCAGCAGCCAAGGATTCCTGGGGCGAAAGAGCGCTTTCTTCCGTTTCATATTCAAGCGCAGCACCCTCGGGCACAACACCTGCAGCACGAGCAGCGGCCTCACCGTGAACAACCGACGGTTCGCGCGAAGCACGCTCGTCCATCTCGCTTTTGCTTACCAAGCCGCGACCAACCATGCGCGCAACTTCAAGTAAGACCGAGACGCCTGAAGCATTATTGTTTGCGGATTGATTGTAGGGGGCCACCATAAAAAATACAGCGCGAAGCAAGGGCAACACGAACAGAATGGCGCAAATAACAAACAGCACAGCAAATACAGCCGAAACAACGCCCGTATCACCTGCTAAGAAGATCGTTTTGATAAGAAGGAGTACGGGCGCAACAATTAAAGCAATGGCACTTGCTCGCCGCAAAAGAGGGAGAAGTTTGCTAAAGGGCTCCTGCTCTTCCTTCAGCACGCGCCCACTATCATAATTTGCAACTAAGATAACCTTGCGGCGGCGGGTGTTGCCAGCAGCCGCGCCGGGTTGATATTTTGCTACCACGTTTTGGCTCGCACCTGAGCGGAAAAGGCGCGATAACGTCGGCTTACCCAACGCTTCGAGAAAATACAACACTGCGGCAATAATGCATAGAATAAGGCACGGCAGTGCTGCAGCAGGCATCACCAAAGGTACAATCACCGACACCAGAGCAACCGCAAAACAAATCACGCGCGCAAGATGCGGGTTGGTAACACACTGAAAATCTTCAATGACGGTTGAAAACCCTGCCTCCCGTTGTAGCGTCTCGGCAAAATAAAGCGCCGCTTGCTGCTCTTCTTCCGTACCTGCTGGATGTGGACCGATCTCCTGTGAGAGATGCGCAACATCATCAATGATTTCAGCCATAAAAAGCCCCTTGGTATTCACATCGCACCGTGTCTTGCGATCAAAGCAAATATAGACCGTATAAGTATACGACATTTGCCTCTTTATTCCGCCTATGAAGACCCCAAGCGCAAACCCGAAACACTTCATGTTCGCGTTATCTTCACATTCGGGCAATCTCAAATTGCGTATTCCTAAAGCCCGTTGCCCATGCGCAACACCACGCCCGCCTCTCTGCTTTGTCGCGTGCGTTCTTAGCTACGAAGAGGCCTCATTTGTTGTTACCCCTAAATAATCGCGCAATACTGAATCGTTTGTGGCGGCATCTGCTCGCGCCTGATCGTAATCCTCTTCCAGGGGCTCTGCATGCTCGGCGTAAGCATCAACGATATAGATGTTAAAAGGATCGGGGAAGTGCCCCGCTATTTCTACCGCTTGGCTATCCGCTTGGTTATAGGCCTCATTGTGCGCTTCGGCAGTTGCTTTATCTTGAATCAGAATCGCCTCGTTGGAAGCAAGCGCCTCTGATATCGCTTCGAGCCTCTTTTCCACATAGCTTTCTGGCTCGTCGAGATCTGCCTCAGAATAAAGCTTCGCCGCTTTGCCTATATACTCCTGCGCTTTTGTAAAGTTCTCTTGTGCGGCCTGGGTATACTCCGTCGATTTATCCACGTTTTCGTTAGTGGTCTGCGATACTACCTGCGCAGCTCGGGCAAGGAGCGAGTTTCCTTCTTGCATTTCTTGCCACGCCTGGTCAAGGGCATCCATCGCCTGCTTGGCTGCTTTGTCGTCGGCTAAGCGCTCACTCGAAAGCTCCAGCAGAGTCTCCCGCGCCTCAATAGCATTGAGCGCAGCCTCGGCCGCTTCCCTATCGTGCTGAACGGCATCGAGCTCATCCCGGGCATGCAGAGCTAAAACGCGCGCTGACTCGAGCTTCTCCTGAGCTTCGGGAATCTTATCGAGCAGCTCCGTGGCCGCAGAAACAGTATCGTCATCAAAGCCCTTCTGGAAATACTCATCTATGGCAAGAGTAACGTCGTCGCTTTCTTCGATAAGAGAGCAGGCCTCCTGCAAAACGCCAACGCTGGTGTTCCAATGCTCATACTGATCGTATGCCCAGCGGGCTCCGAAGCCAAGCCCGCAGAGACATACCACGATCACAACCGCTATACTCACCCGGCGATAGCGGCGGCGGTTTTTTTGTCGGCGTTCGATCTCGCTCTGCGCGTCGGTGCCTAAAAATGGCTCTGACGAGGACGTTTCCCGTGAAACACTCTCGTTAGATGATTCGAGCGTATCAAGCGTAACGGTCGATGGCGTACCAGAGGCTTCAGACGAGGCCGCTTTGGAAGAATGGAAGCGCTGCCAAAAATGCTTGCGCTGCTTTTGAGTATCCTCTTGTGCAGCCGCCTTTTGCTCGAGCACGTTGAGAGAAAACTCGTTGGGTTTGCCCCGCGAAAATTCGCGCACGTGTAAAAACTGAGCTTCTTTATGCCCAAGGCCCTTGCGCTGTGCGTCTTTGCGTGAAGCACGCTTACCAAACTTGCGAGCCACTGTGCTCACCCATTTAGGCGGCGCACTTCTTCAACGATGTCCGCCTGAGACAAGAAATTTATGGTGCGGCTCGGAAGCGAATTGAGAAATTTTGCCCCGTAATGCTTGGTGATAAGGCGCTTGTCAGCCAAAATCACCACTCCGTGATCAGTTGCCGTACGAATAAGCCGGCCCACAGCCTGCTTAACATCAATAACCGCAGCGGGCAAAGAGTAGTGCGACCATGCGCGGCTATCTCGTTTTTGGCGCTCGCACGAAAGCGGATCGGTCGGGAGCCCAAAGGGCAGTTTAGGTACTACCACCCCTTTAAGCGTGGAACCGGGCGCGTCAAAACCCTCCCAAAAGCTCTTGAGCGCAAACAGGCTGAGATGCTCATCTTTCAAGAAATCATCGCGCAAGCCTTTTACCGAGACCCCCCACTTTTGGCATACCAGACGAAGATCGTCTTCCTGCAAAGCCGGATGCACTGTTTCAAAGCATCGCTCCATCTCGCGGCGATTGGTAAACAGCGTTAAGAACGAGCCACCCTGAGCGCGATGCAAATCTATCAAAAACTGCGAGAGCACGGGCAAATATGCAGGATCCTGAGGCTCGGGAATATCGGTTGGCACAAACACGCGCATGTTGGTATCAAAATCAAAGCTTGAATCAACCTGTAAGGCATCCGACTGGGACCCTTCGCCCTCATTTAAGCCAAGCGATTGTTCAAAAGCATCAAAGCGATTATCAACCGACAAAGTTGCCGAGGTGTAAATAACACTGTTGGTAGTTTCGTAGAGAGTTTCGTTCAGATCCTTGCCAACATCGAGCGGCTGCACTGAAAAGGTTTCATCGAGCGTGGCTTTTGTGCGGCTCATGCGTACCGAATAAACGTAGTTGGCATTATCGTGGAAGAATATCGCATCAATAGCTTTATATGCTTCGCGCAACTCCAAGGCAACGAGTGCCAGCTCTCGCTGAGCGCTTGAGGTATCGTCAATTTGCTCGGCATATGCCACGATATCGCTTGTAGCTTGAATAAGCTTTTCAAGCACTTCGGAAAGCAGGCGCGCGTGCTCTATCACCGCATGATAGGTACTGCTCTGCCGAATTTCATCGTTGAGCCACAGATCAAAATACTCGTATCCTTTAGAACGAGATTTCGGGTCAAAATCAAGAAGCACCTTAGCGCCCACACAAAACTCTTCTACCGCCTGCGCAAATAATCCAGCCTGCGTACGAGCCTTGGTAACAAGAGCTTCATACAGCGTTCGCGCTTCTTCGGGTATTTGCGAGTTTCGTTGGACGCGCAACAAAACGTTACTGGTGGCCGAATCGCTGGCTACCTTATGCGCAAGGTTTTGCAGCGACTCAGACGAAACCTCGAGCGAAAACGTACGACGCGCTTCGGCTTCAGCGCCATGAGCCTCATCGATGACCCAGTAGCGTACCGGAGGCAACAGCCCGCCATCAAAGCGCTCATCCCAGAAGAGGAGGCTATGATTGGTTACCACCACATCGCAGCTTTGAGCCTGGTCACGCGCACCATGCACAAAGCATGAACGCCCAAAGAAGGGGCATTTATGATGTAAGCATTCCGCGCTGCGAGTCGAAATAAGCCGGCGCGGAATAGCGCGATAATCCACCTTAAGCGCGTCCATGTCGTCGTAATCGCTCTGGTCAATAAACGAGAGCAAACCCGCAAGAGCGGGCGCTTGGTGTATAGCCTGCTTTTTGTACACAACTATCTGTGGCTTGCGCCTTACCAACGCATCGACCTTACGCAAACACGGATAATGAGTAAAACCTTTAAGTGGCGCATAGGTAATGCCTAGAGCATCGGCCAAAAGAGGGAGCTCTTTGTGTACCAACTGATCAAGGAGGGCATTTGTTTTGGTTGCCACGCCTACCGTAATGTTGTTTTCACGTGCCACCATCACGAGGGGAACCAGATAAGCCATCGACTTTCCAACGCCCGTGCCCGCTTCAACCGTCAGATTGCGAGAATTTGCAAGGGCGCGATGTACGGCCAAGGCCATCTCCTTCTGCTCAACGCGGGGCTCATACTCAGGGTACAACGAGCCCACCAGGCCTTCTGCTGAAAACGCTTCGGCAATGCAGGCCTCGTCGACAAAATGCAGCTGCTCTTCCTCTTCGTCGTTTTTATCCAGGTGGCCACTTGCAGATTGATGGGCCTCCTTGCCGTGATTATCGCAGGCTCCTCTATTCGGGGCTTTGCCATCAAGCGCCCCTGATGGATTGCCGCCCTCGCCAGACGACGCAGATGCTCCCAATACATCACGGCGAGGCGGAGCTGCAAAACCGGATACAATGGCGCGGCGGGCTGCCCGCAAGTTATAGCGAACATCTTCCTGCCCTTCGCCCACACGTTCAGTTGAGATTGATGGCACTTGATCGCTGCCAGCCGCTGCCGAAGAGCTACCAGATTTTGGAGTATCGCAGCTGAGACCATCCTTGGCCTGGTTTTGCTGCCAGGCTGCGATACAACGAAACACGTAAACCGTGTTCCACTCATCTTGGCTAGCCATGCCTGCAATAGCACGCACTAAATCGGCGGGCATCATAGCTACTGCCGCTAGCAATATGCGATATACCAAACACGTTGCTGCTACGTCATCATCGGCGCGGTGGGTTGAATCGGGGCCGCCAAAAGCACGCACTAAATCTAAAAGGCGATGCGAGGTCAAGCGCGGCAAGGCAATACGTGCCAGGTCTAGAGAATCGATCCAGGTATTGTTTTTTAAGCACTCGCCAGCAGGGTATTTTGTACAAAAAGTACGATCAAAATTGGCATTGTGGGCCACTACATCGGACGAGCCAACAAACGCTACCAGCCCTTCGAGGGCCTTATCGGGGGTAGGCGCCGAAGCCACATCGCAATCGCTGATATTGGTTAAATGCGCCACTTCTTCGGGGATGGGCTTGCCGGGATTAACAAACGTGATATACCAATCCACTATTTTGCCTTGAACCATACGAGCTGCTGCAATTTGAATGAGCTCGTCATGGTTAAAGGAAAACCCGGTAGTTTCGGTGTCGATGACAACGACATCCTCATCTAATACGCCAAAGCGATGTTCGCGCGCAAACGGCGCAAGAGCCTGATAGCGCTTCACAACGCGATCGGGAGTATTTTCGAGAATGTACGGAATAAGGCCAACGGGCGCTTGTGTGCTTTGTTTTTCCATGGGTATAAGACTATCATGTATGAAATTCGATACCAGCATTTACCATCCATCTCTTAGGAGAAAACATGTCTGCTATTGGCTATTATGGCACCTACGCACGCTTCGATACCGACGACAAAGAGCAAGCCATCGCGTTTTTGAACGCCGATAACATCATTGGTTCTCCCTTTACGATCGAGCATGAAATTACCGCCTCTTCTCAAACGGCCTGGATTGTGAATCCTTTTGGCAAACGCATGGGCCATATCAGTGAAAAAATAGCCAATAAAATTGACGTGTGCGAGGCAAAGGGGTGGAAAACAGTAGCGCTTTTAGCCCTTGTTGCTTTTACCGAGAGCCCCGAAGGGGGCTTTTATTGGGGCGAAGTGGCCATCATCTCGTATGACCCAGCCTACGAAGCTGCCTTCTCAACCTACATTGACGGCATTGGAAAGATGCTTGGCGATGGCATCAGGCCTGATGTTTCCCTCGGTCACGATGCTGTATCTTCGGTCGTCAACAGCAACGGTTCTTGGCTTCCCTCTGCCCGCGTTGCTTTACCGCCGAAACACAAGGGCACAGCCTTTGTTAAAACACAGCGGGGCGCTAACGATCGCTTAATTGAACAGGCTCGCAGCCACAAAATTGGCTGCACCGTTGTGAGCTGGGCGTTTCTTCTTGCCCTTGTTGCACTTGTAATATTTGGCATACATTCGTGCGGCGTTTTTTAATACCCTCGCACTAACGTAAACGCGCGCGACTATTTCACAACCCTGCTTTTGCGAGTAAAAGCATCGTGGATCATGCGCGTGCACAACTGAGGAAATTCCATACCCGCTACACGGGCTGCGTCGGGCAACAATGAGGTAGACGTCATGCCGGGAATGGTGTTTGTTTCCAGCACCCAGAATTTGCCCTGATCGTCGCGGATCAGATCGGTTCGTGAAACACCCTCACATTCAAGAGCGTGATGCGCCTGCAGGGCAAGCCCCTGTGCTTGGGCCGTGTCTTCGGGAGAAAGCGGCGCGGGGCAAAGATGCTGCGATCCCCCTTCGGCATACTTGGATTCAAAATCGTAAAACTCACTTACGGGAATGATTTGAATAACAGGCAAGGCTTGTGCGTCTTCGTTGCCTAAAACCGCTACCGTATATTCATCGCCTGAAATATAGGTTTCTACCAGGGCCTGCGTGTCAATTTCAAAAACGTCGTGAACAGCCTGAGCTACCTGCTCGGCCCCCTCACAAATGTATACGCCTAAAGCGCTGCCTTCCGTTGCTGCTTTAACAACACAGTGCGAGCCCACCTGATCGATAATCTCTTCCGCGGAAACTTCGGGCGACGTTAGCGTGAGGGCTTGGGGTGTGGGAATGTTATGCGTTTGATATATCACTTTTGCTTTGGTTTTGTCGATAGCCGTTGCGCTCGACCATACTCCTGGGCCAGTATACGGAATATCCAAAATTTCAAGGAGACCTTGGATAGTTCCGTCTTCGCCATACTTGCCGTGAAGTGCAATGAAGGCCACATCGAACGAACCCTGAATAAGCGCAATGATGTCTTCCTTGCGGGCAGGGTCTAGAACCTCAGCTACGAAACCCGCTTCTTTGAAAGCCGCACTCACACTATTACCTGAAGCAAGAGATATAGAACGCTCGCCACTTTTTCCGCCTGCCAATACCGCTACATGTATGTTTGAAGGATTAAATGAGCGTTCCATGCTGCCTGCTTTCGATATTAAGAACATTTGTTCGTATTGTGTGCTTTGAGCTCATATGTTTATCATCGTATACCCACTGAGAATATACGCGAGTATAACAAACGTCTCCCTTATCCTAACAGCAGGTTTACAAACTAGCATTAAGGTTTTGTTACTCGTCTTGAATTACAATAGATTGCGGCCATTCTGTTTGGTGTCTACCTCGACTTTTACCTCTTATGCAGAACTCGATAAACCAGCTTCGATTTAAGGCGTGAACTATGCAAGATATCCCCGCACACAACCATATTCGTTCTTATAACATTTCCGAAATTCCCGCCCTTCTAGCTCAGTACGAGCAGCCACGCTTCAGGGCAAAACAGCTCATATCTTGGCTCTATCAAAAAGGCGCATCGTCGTATGATGAAATGACCAACCTGCCCAACGCCCTCAGAGAACAGCTTGCCTGCGATTATCCCCTCACGCCGCTCGCGATAATAAATAAGCAGATATCTCACGACGGTACCCGTAAATATGTTTTTGAATACCACGATGGCACCCGCGTTGAGGCCGTAGGTATCCCCTCTTTTGATGCTAAGAAAGATGGCACGCCACGCCACCTCACTGTTTGTTTTTCTACGCAGGCCGGTTGTGCCATGGGTTGCGTGTTTTGCGCCACGGGGGAAGAAGGCCTTTCGCGGAATCTCTCGTCGGGCGAGATGATAAGTCAGATAAATGCGGTTCAGCATGACTTCCAAGCACGCGTTACCAACGTGGTTTCCATGGGGCAAGGCGAGCCGTTTCAAAACTATAAGGCCGTCCTTGAAACACTGCGTTATTTAAACAGTCCCGATGGGTTAGGCATTGGCGCGCGCCATATTACCCTCTCAACATGCGGGATTATTTCAAAGATTGAAGCGCTGTCCCGCGAGCCTGAACAATTCACCCTTGCTGTATCGCTTCATGCAGCACGGCAAGAAGTTCGCGATATGCTTATGCCGCGGGTTGCGTCTCAGTCCCTTCCCCAGCTCAAAAAAGCCCTGATGTCATACGTTGAAAATACGGGGCGACGCGTCAGCTTAGAGTATCTCCTCATTCACAAGCTCAACGATACCCAGCAAGACCTTGAAGCGCTCCTCGCCTTTTGTGAGGGGCTGCTTTGCCATGTTAACCTTATCCCGCTCAATGCGGTTGATGGCAGCGCCTACAGGCCAAGCTCCCCAACCACGCAGCAAACGTGGGCTCAAACACTCAAAGCCGCAGGCATAGAGGCAACTATGCGGCAATCTCGCGGGTCAGATATCGATGGGGCCTGCGGGCAACTTAAAAACAAGATACGTTGAGCCACGAGGCAAACTTAAGCGCTTCATTCTCGCAAGTAACTTACTTCTTAAACAATACCGCGCTTACGCAAGCAACAGGCAAAAATTAAGCCCTCTGATGAGGGCTTAATGTGGCATTGAACATATTTCTGTTCTGAGGTAAATGCGGCTATAGCCAACAAACCTTTAAGGCGATTCTTGCCTTACTTATTATCCTCTTCGGGTGCGCTCTCTTGCGATGTAGAAACGATTAACGAAAGAATACGCTCAAGCTCTTCTTCATCCTTAAATTGAATCTCAATCTTATTTTTGCCTTGTACTGTTTTTACACGAACAGGCGCAGAGAAGAATCGTGTTAAGCCTCGAGCGGCCTTTTTAAAGCTAGCCGGCGTAGCAGCCCTCTTAGTAGTACCCGATGTTTCAGCCTGAGCACGACCAGCCAGCAACCTGGCAATCGCTTCTGTTTCACGAACACTGAGTTTCTCATTCATGAGCTTCTTGGTAAGCGTTTTGCGGCCCTCGGCTGTTGGAACAGAGAGAATGGCGCGCGCATGGCCGGCCGAAATCTTCTCTTCAAACAAAAGCTGCTGAGCCTCTTCGGGAAGATCAAGCAAGCGCAAAGCGTTGGCAATGGTCGAGCGGCCCTTTGAAACGGTTTGGGCAACCTCCGACTGGGTCATCCCCTTGCGTTCCATAAGGCGTTTGTAGCCATATGCTTCTTCAATGGGGTTCAAGTCGGTGCGTTGAATGTTTTCAATTAACGCCAATTCGAGAGCTTTGTCGCTATCGGCCTTCCAAAAACGGACGGGAATCTCTTTCATTTGAAGAGTTTTGCAAGCTTGCCAACGACGTTCACCTGCAATGATCTGATAGTGATCGCCTACCCTGCGTACCAAAATTGGTTGTAGGAGGCCTTCTTTTTTGATGGAGTTAGCGAGCTCGATAATTTCTTCTTGCTTGAAATTGGTACGAGGCTGATCGGGATTGGGTTGAATCTTATCGATAGCGATAACACCTGTATCACCCTTATCCTGGGCGAGGATAGCTTGAACCTTTTGTGCTGGTGGTTTTACCTGATTGGAGGTGGTATTCGTCGCCACCTTATGCGGTAAGGTCGTTGTTGCTGCGCCCTTCTGACCTGCTCCAGCTTCTACCTGGCGCTGTTGTGCAACAGCTGGTTGAGTGGTTGGTTTAGGAGCAGAGGTATTTGTTGTAACCCTCGTTGTTCGGGCGGTTTGCGGGGTTTTGCGGGCTTCGCGCGAAACCACTTTGGCATGTTCAAGGGCGTCTTCTGAAATATAAATATCAGAAGCAGGTTCAGCAGCAGAAGTGCTGACAGGTTCGCCCTTTTGGGGTGTTTGAGGCGTGTTCGCGGGCTGTGGGGAAGCAGCTTGTAAAGGAGTAGAACTGCTTTGCTGCGTTGCGGTTTTCACCGTTTCTTGATCCTTTTGAGCGGCAGCCGTATCTTCTGACGCTGGCTTTTTTACGGGTGTTTGATGAGCTGGTTGAGAAGCCTCATCGAAAAGAGCGTTCAAACCACGCCCTAATCCACTTTTTTGTTTAGCCACGAGCAATCACCTCTTTTGCAAGATCGTTATAGGCAAGTGAACCTTTGTTTTCTGGGGCATATTCAATAATTGGCTGCCCGTAGCTGGGAGCCTCAGAAAGTTTGACGGTACGAGGGATTTGCGTCTCAAATACTGCATCCCCGAAGTAACTGCGCACCTCATTAACAACTTGGTTTGCTAATTTGGTACGAGAGTCGTACATAGTCATAACAATTCCGAAAATATCCAAGCTCGGATTAAGCATACTTTTGACACGTTTCATCGAATCAAGAAGTTTTGTCACGCCTTCAAGGGCATAAAACTCACACTGTATGGGGATAAGGAGCTTGTCTGCAGCCACCAAGGCATTTACCGTAAGAAGGCCTAAAGAAGGAGGGCAGTCAATCAAAATGTAATCATATCGGCCACGGAGGCTACCCAAAGCGCTTTTCAGGCGATTCTCACGAGCCATTTCATTCACGAGTTCCACCTCGGCACCAGCAAGGTTAATGGTTGAAGGTAGTACGTCAACACCCTGGCTTACGCCCGCAAGGATTACCTCTTCTACAGGCACCTTACCGCCCAAAACCTCGTAAATACATGCATCGAGCTCTCTTTTATCAATGCCATAACCGCTGGTTGCGTTTCCCTGGGGATCAAGATCAACCAGTAACACTTCTTTGTTAAGTGCACCCAAAGCAGCTGCAAGATTTACCGCCGTAGTGGATTTTCCTACGCCACCTTTTTGATTGATGATTGCAAGAATTTTTGTCTGCCCGATACTGTGAGCAACCGGAGGCTTATCTTTGTAGGCAACGTATTGCCTTACCTCTTCCTCGTTCTCCTCCAAGGTCTCTACCGAGCTTTCGGAAGCTTTGTTTTCTGTTGCCTGGGCTTCGGGCCTTTCCTCTTGAATGTTTGAATCAGATGCTTCCTGAACTGCTACTTCGCGTTCAACAACAGGCGCGTGTTCATTACGCTCATCCAAAGTTTCTACAGAGGAAGGCTGCTCTTGATTCTGTTCGCTTACGGAAGTCACTGGTGCTTTTTTCGTCTTTTTACGACTACCGAATAATCCCACGAACGCTCCTTTCATGAATAACCGAAATGATTATAGCGAAGGTGTTTCACGTGAAACACCTTCGTATCGATATTCAGTACGATTATCACGGTTATAACAACTTATGTTTCACGTGAAACAGTATGACCTATAACAAATAATCTAGGAGAAGATCTCGCTGAGTTTGATTTTGTATATCAACAGAACGGAAATTTCAACAACACAACTAGTAACAAAGGAAACGCGACGGGCGCTTATGTCTCCCTGCACACTATAGCAGGATTGCTGGTAATTATCGATGGCGTTGAAGCACACGTAGAGCCAATTACCCTTGTGTGAAGTACCTTTCGTCCCCCAGCTCAATTAAATAGAGAGCGAACCAAAGGGTTTAAGCTTTATATGGTCTTTTCTGAGCCATCCCTGGGCGCCGGGGTAGTTTTACTTGCGCATCGTGTTCTTTCTCAAAAACAATAATAGTGCGCAAAGTCTCCCGGTCTGACAGCAGAACCTCTCTCTTACGGATCAAACGCAGGCCTAATTTGCCCTCTAAAGCTTGAGCTTGTTCTATCTCGCTCTGCTCGGGGCGCGCCTTGTAGCAAATGAGCCAGCCCCCTTGCTGTAATAAGGGGGAAGCGAGCTCTAGAAGTGCAGGCAGGCTCGACAAGGCACGCGCCGTGATAACAGCAAAGGAGTTGGGTTTTTCAAGAGCAAGCTCTTCCGTACGACCGTTAAATGTTGATATCTGCTCCGATAAATGCAGCTGATCAATAATGCTGTCCAAAACTTGCACTTTTTTCTTAACCGAATCAACGAGGAGAGTAGTGCGACCCGTCATAACAGCCAGCGGTATACCAGGGAAGCCCCCGCCTGTTCCAATGTCAGCATAATTGCCCTGAGGAGCCTCAATCATCTCGGGTAATGCAACCAGAGAATCCTCCACGTGAAGAACTTGAGCAGACTCTTTATCTTGTATTCTTGTTAAATTCGTTGTTCTATTAGCCTCAATAAGCAAGTCTATATGCAAGTCGAGCAGCTTGCGCTGCTCGATGGTTGGTTCAATTGTGCTATTTGCCACAGTATTCTACTCTCTTGTTTCACGTGAAACATTATCGAGGAACAACTACAACGCGGCGCGCGCGCCCTTCTCCTTCTGACATAGTTTCCACTCGATTATCGTCTCGAAGAGCTATATGTACTATGCGACGCTCATAGGGTGTCATGGGGCGCAGTTTAATGCTGCGATCTTGCGTTGCGGCCTTTTGAGCAGCATTGTGTGCAATGCTTTCAAGCTTCTCACGCTGCCGGCTCTTATATCCCTCGACATCCACAACAATTGGATACCGGAAACCAACCTTGCGCGAAGTAATCGAGGAGATAAGGAACTGTAATGCGTCAAGAGTGCGGCCGTGACGACCAATTAGTACTGCAAGATCATTACCAGTGATGTCGAGAATTAACTCGCCCTCATCACCTTCATACTCATCAATGACTACTTCTCCGATATCGAAGTGCTTCAAGATATCTTGCAAAGCAGCAATAGCTGTATCGGCAATGTGATCAATCTCTTCGTCGGTATACGTATGCTCCGCCGACACTTCTTCATGTTCTTGTGGCTCTTGAGTTTCTAAAGAATCCTCGTTGTTCTCAATCATATTTCCCCCTTATATTCAAATCTCCCCTTCATAGCGAAGGGGAGGAGACGACTTATGAAGAGTTGTGCTATAAAACCGAAGGTAAAGTTACTTTCCCTTTTTTGTTGGGCGCTTCTTTTTGGTTCTACGTTCCACGTCAACTTCGACAGGCTTTACTACTTCTACTTCAGCTTCAGCAACTTCATCGCGGCGCTTAAATACTCTTGTTGTAACAACTTGTTGGAGAACACCAAAAATAGAAGAGGTGGCCCAAAAGAGAAGTACGCCGGTAGGAGAGCCCCACCCAATCCACAACATAAAGATCGTCATAACAGCCATCATAATAAGTGTTTGATTTTTCTGAGGGCTATTAGTACCCATCTGTTGTAAAAGAGAAGGCAAGAAGGTACAGCCGGCAAACAGCAGTAGCAGAACTAAATAGGGTAAAAAGGGACCAAAACCTTGTTCAAGCATGGCCGAAGGCGAGGTAACTAAGTCAGGAAGAATGTTATAGAACGAATAACTCGTGCCCTCTGCAATACGATTGCCCATATCTTGCAAGACCTGATACAAGGCAACAAAAATCGGCATTTGAAGCAACAACGGAAGACAGCCGGTTATGGGATTAAATCCAATTTCTGCGTAAACCTTTTGCATTTCCTGAGCTTGACGCTGCTGGTCATCAGCATATTTTTCTTGAATCTCACGGATACGCGGCTGAAATTGCTGCATACGATAGGAAGATCTAATCTGCTTCTGCATAAGCGGGAACAAACAAAGTCGAAAAATAAGGGTTACCACAATAATGGCTAAACCCCAGTCGTAGAGAAAATCAAAAAAGAACTGTATACAATAAAATATAGCGTCTTTAAATACGTCCCACATTTATATTTAAACCCTCTCGATTTATTTATGTACCAATTCGAAAATGAAACTCATCCGGCACAGGATCATATCCTCTTCCGCCACCAGGACGACACCTTAATATGCGGCGGCAGGTAAGATACAGTCCACGCCAAAATCCAAATCTTCGGATTGCAATTAAACCATATTCCGAGCATGTAGGAATAAAGCGACACGTAGCAGGGAATAGCGGAGAAATACAAAGACGATAGACCTTAATAAGTAAGATTAATAACTTACTTGGTAAAGCAGCTATCTTTGAAAGAATCGCCTTCATTATTCCTCAGAAATATTCTGATACGAATCAATGATATTCTCACATACTGCAAGCACTTTACTATAACTTGATTGCGTTGTTTTACGGTTTGCAATGAAAAGTACATTTAATCCTGTCCAAGGCCCACCTAAATCACGGCAAACTGCCCTCATACGACGTTTTGCCTGATTGCGCCAGACAGCATTTCCTTGTTTTTTGCCCGCAATAAAAGCAACACGGCCACCAGGGCCGTGCTGCGGATTCTCGCGCAACACCATTACGGTAATAATGGGTGTTTTATGACGTTTTCCGTGCGAGAAGAGATAAGAAATCTCAGTGCTGGATTTAATTGTTCCTAACACAGGTTCTTATACGTGCATTAGACGGTAAGACGCTTACGGCCCTTAGCACGGCGTGCAGATAAAACAGCACGGCCTCCCTTAGTGGCCATACGAGCACGGAAACCGTGGGTCTTTGCGCGCTTGCGAGTATTTGGTTGATAGGTGCGCTTCATTACTATTTCCTTTCAGATTTACAGTAACTTCGAAAGTATATAATGATAAATCGATCTGTCAACATTGATCACGCACGACTCACGAAATTCACTTCAGCACATGCGAGAATGTGGTCTTTCATAGCCCAGTGAAGATCATTCAAGTAAAAACCTTGAGGCAACCCTAAAACACGATCAAGAGCATATACGTAGAGCGTATAGGTATGATCTTTATCAGGCGGACAAGGGCCAATATACCCTTGTATAACTTCGTTTGAAGTTTCATCTGCTCGAGAAATACAGCTATTTGAACCCTGTGTGAATACAATCTCTCCGCTATGGCTTGCGTTTTCAGGTATTTGTGTAGTGCTGGCGGGAATATCACATGCAATCCAATGAATCCACGTAAAACCGCAAACCGGAGTTGAATCGTAATCGATACATGCAAGAGCCAGTGATTGAGTTGCAGAAGGTACCTCTTCTATTTGGATAGGGAATGACAAAATATTATTCCCATCCCTGCGAACATCTTTAGAAGAGTACTTTCCATATTTATCAGGAAGAAACCCATTTTCAAGAGGGATATGCGCCTTCATGACACCTTCTTTCTCTTCATAACTAAACAGCTTTTCCACATTCTCTTTCCTTACAAATGTGGATAATGTGGATAAGTTTTAAACCAAAAAATACATGCTTGTTCACGCGGCTGTATTACTGTTTCTTTTATACACCTCTATCGTAAACAAGGGGAGATATATCAATTAAGAAACAGATGTTCTATTATTTTCAAAAATGTTGTTTGATCTGGGGTTTTGTATTTAAAACACATGATCTGGCCTAAAGCAATACTCAAATTAATAACTATGTAAAGAAACTTATTTTCTTTTGAATGAATGCCTGAATATCTTGCGTTGAGGAGCAGTAATAGTCGGCCTTGGCAAGAAAGTTATCCATATTGTGCTTTTTATTTTCTTTCACTTTATTTTTTCTTTTTTCAGGTTTTCCACATTTTCTTGAAAGAATGTTGAAAACTCCGAAAACATATACGAAAAACGTGCATTGAATTGAAAAAGCCTGAATAGCTGATTAGAATAGCGAAGCAATAGGAAAGAAAAAACGACATTCCTGTGAAAAAAAAGGGGAATAAGTCGATTGTTTTTTCTAACGCCATGAAAAAACACGCTCTTAATACGGAAAAGGTATGGCCTATATAAACGAACAACATAATCCTTCTATGTCGCATAGCCAACCCAGTATGCCTTTCGATGTAGAGCCTTCGCCCTATCAGGAGCCACCGTATGCGCAAACGGTAAATGGGGGATATATTCCCAATTCTATCCCTTACCACAATACCTTTAACGCCGCCAATTCATCTGCCCCAACCACAGCGGGTTCAATCAACGCTTCCAGTGCTTTCAATTCCAATCAAGGAACCGCATCACCCACCCAAGGAGTACCTCCTTCAGTGGAATCAGCGCCGAACGCGGCCTTAACTTATGACTTTATCTATTCGCCTGCCCGTATAGCAATTTACGATTCCCTTAAAACAGCGCCGCGGGTCATTCAAATCCAAGGGGCACCAACCCATGAATATATAGAACGCATTGCTTCCTTAACTTATAAATACGCCAAGGAAGCAGGTGGCCTTATTCCTTATACGGTGATTAGAGAGGTTTCCGAAAACTTTATTCATGCTAACTTCAGCGAAGTTATCGTCTCTATTCTCGATCAGGGAAATACCATTCGTTTTGCAGACCAAGGCCCTGGTATTCAAAATAAAGATCTTGCTCAGGAGCCCGGATTTTCTTCCGCAACCGAACCTATGAAGCGCTACATTCGCGGCGTAGGGTCGGGGCTGCCTATCGTTCGAGATTACCTCGATACCTCACATGGGCACATAACAATAGAAGATAATATTAATCAGGGCGCTGTGGTAACTATTAGCTTAGTGGCCTCACCAGCGCGCGATTTGGCGCAGGATTCTTCCGATTATCAAACCCCTTCACTTACCAACAATGAAACAATTGTTTTGAAGGCTCTTTTGCCTGATAAAACGCTCGGCATTACCGAGATGAACCACGAGACTGGGCTACCAGTAGCAAGTATCCATACAGTATTTTCTAAGATGGAGCAGGCTGGGCTTATTCAAAAGATTAACAAGAAGCGCACTTTAACGCATGAGGGCAAACTTCTTGCCTTATCCTTATCATAAACCCGTGGCATAATCTCCTATACGTGTTATGTGGTTCCTGGGAGGGGTGTAAGTTTTTATGGATCTTGAACAACTATGGAATGACCTCATCCAGCAGCTTAAATCGTATCCAAATGTTAATGCATCGCAAATTGATGCATTCTTTTCACGTGTGCAAATTCAAGCAGCAAGCCCAGGATTCGTTATGCTTACTGCCGATAATGACTTCATCAAAGATTGGGTAGAAAAGCACTACATTAAAGATATCCAACAAGCTTTGTCGGACTTATATTCCATAGATTTTTTTGTTCAAATCGATACTTTCAACCCTGCAGCATCAAACTCGTCTGAGGTGCCTGATTTCCAAGTACTCTCTGCCGCCGAAGCAGCCCCTTCATCGGCGCCAACACCCGAGAAAAAAGAGCCTTGGCATTCCTCTAATCAGCCAGAAGCAGCCCAGCAAACTTCAGCGCTGCCACATTACCAGGGCACTGAAACAGCTGCTTCTTCTGCCCAAAACCTAAGAAAGCCCATACCAACAGAGCAAAATACATCGAGCACATCTAAACAACCGCCAAGTCAGTCGCACCCTGCTAACCAAGAGGCTATCAATAGTATGAGTAGCCTCACGTTTGACAGCTTTGTTATCGGTGATTCAAACCGAATGGCTTACAACATGGCTATTGAGGTAGCCGAACGACCAGGATCTTCAGCGCTGAACCCTCTCTTTATATATGGTAGAAGTGGCGTGGGGAAAACTCATTTACTCTGCGCTATTAAAAACTATATTAATGAGCAATATGCCGATTTTAACGTGTGCTATATCGATTCAATGGAGCTGGTTAATCGTTATTCCGATGCGGCAATCGAGAAAAGTGTTGATAAACAAAGCTTTAAAAACTTTGAAAACTTCTTTCAACAGGCTGATGTGCTTCTCATCGACGATATCCAGGGGCTTCAAGATAAACCTGGTACTTTAAATGCACTCTTTAGAATTTTTAATTCCTTAATCCCTAAAGGCAAACAATTCGTATTTTCAGCAGACCGCGCTCCTAAAAACATCGACCTTGATGAGCGATATGTCACGCGCTTTAACTCAGGGGCAACTATCGATATTCAACCGCCCGATGATGAAACTAAACGCAATATTATTAAGAGCTTCATCACGTATTACAAGGCAGAAGAAAATCTTCCCTTTGAAATATCGGATGATGTTCTCGATTATATTGTCGATAATTCCGGCTCCAATATTCGAGAACTTAAAAGCGCTATTACCAACGTTATTTTTGCGCTCAAAATGGAAGAGTCGCACGAATTATCGGAAAAGCGACTCAAAGAGCTGCTAGGAAATCATTTCATGGGTGGCGGCAAAAAACGCATCACTATCGAAATGATTCAATCGGCAGTAGAAGATTTTTACAATATTGCTCATAAAGATTTAGTGGGCAAGAAGAAAGAACGTCGTATTGTTCGGCCGCGTCAAATTGCAATTTATCTTTGCCGCGAGCTTTCAGAAAGCACTCTTAAAAATATTGGAGCAGCTTTTAATCGCGATCATACAACCGTTATGCACTCGTGCGATTTAATAAATAACCAGGCACAAGAAGATCGCAACTTACGTGAAGAGCTTGAGGCTATTCGCGAAAAGATACGCATCCAGCAGTATTAAATCCGCACACTTACATCATTTCTGTGTTCACTTATATCTAGGTACAACACGGGGAAATAAGGTGTATTTCTTTTAAAACCGGTGGATAAAGTTATGCACATAAAATACTGGTGGAAAACGGTTGAGGTTATCAACATGATTTAAATAGGCTCATTTATTTAGGCTGAACAGGCACAATAAAAGTTATCCACAAATCCGCCGAGCTTATTATTATTACGATTTAAATAATTAAATATAAGAAAAGATAAAGGAAGCGTGGAAAAACCAGCTGATACTCAATTAGCAAAATACCTTTATATGAGATAAGGAACGAGTATCATACGTATGAAACGTGAGCAGAAGGAGTACGCATGAAATTTAGTGCCAATCAAACCGAACTTCGAAATGCACTTTCTGTTGTTGTTAAAGGGTCTTCAAATCGTTCAACACTTTCAATTCTTGCTGGTGTTTATCTCCAGGCAGAAGATGGCCAACTCGTATTACAGGCAACCGATTTAGAGCTTTCGATTAAAATGACCATTCCTGCCTTAGTTGAAGAGCAAGGTGAAACGGTTGTTCCCGCTAAACTTTTTCTAGATGTAGTTAAAAGCCTACCTGATATGGCAGTGCGCATTGAGACCCAAGATGCGTTGGCGTATGTCTTTTGCAATACTACCTCCTTTACTCTTAAAACCCTCAACCCGCTCGATTTTCCTGCTTTCCCTGAGTTAACCAGCGAAAATCAAACGCAGTTCCCTTTTAATACCTTCGCTTCGATGGTTAAAAGCACCGCTAAGGTGGTTTCTCGTGATGAAACGCGCATCGTGCTAACAGGCGTTCTTATCTCTCAAACGGGGTGTGACCTTAAAATGGTTGCAACCGACTCCTATCGTTTAGCTGTAGCTGAAACGCAGCTTGATAGCAGCGCTGTTGAAGATTTTGAAGCGGTTATTGCCGGCGCCTTTTTACAGGACATTGCTTCTTTGCCATCAAGCAATGAGCCTATTACCCTTGCGCTCAATGAAAACCAAATCATCATTACCTATAAAGACACCACCTTTATTAATCGTCGTATTGAAGGAACCTTCCCTAATTACAAACAGCTTATTACCGATGGTTTTCAAACCCGTGCAACGCTTTCAACTCAAGCATTTACCGATGCTGTTCGCCGTGTCTCTCTTTTAGGAAATAAAACAGCTCCTATACAAATTTCCCTCGATCCTGACGCTGGTATGGTGCGTCTTTTTACAAGCACGCAAGATATTGGAACGGCTCAAGAAGAGCTTTTGTGCGAGATCCAAGGTGAACCTGTTGATATAGCCTTTAACTTCACTTTTGTGTTGGATGGTTTGAATGCGGTATCTTCAGATGTTGTCTATCTTGATTTATTTGGTGGTATGAAGCCCGGTATTTTAAGAGCTGCTGAAGGCGAGAATTATCTCTATCTCATTATGCCGGTCAGGGTGTAACCGAATTAGTTTTAAGTGCGTTGGGAAGTAGCATGCGTGTTGATGCGGTTACCTATACTAGCTTTCGAAACTACGAGCGTTTTCTGCTCGATTGCAACGAAAATGTTGTGATCATTATTGGCCCGAATGCTGTGGGTAAAACGAATCTGATCGAAGGTATTCAGCTTACAACCGCTTTAACTTCCTTTCGCAATCCGCATGTTAACCACCTCATTCAAGAGGGAAAATCAGAAGGCTACGTTTCGACAAAGGTTTCTGACAATGACAGAAGTCTGGTTATAGAGTTGGCCCTTACTCAAGAAGGGCGAAGTTATACCCTTAACAAGAAGAAAAAACGCACCCGAGATATTCGTGGCATCTTACCAGCGGTTTTGTTTTGCCCCGATGATCTTACTCTAATAAAAGGAGCTCAGAGTATGAAGCGTGTTACGCTCGATGCGCTTGGTTCTCAGCTCTCGGCAAACTATCACGCTATTCGGAAAGACTACGATAAAATCCTTCGGCAAAAGAATCATTATCTAAAAGGAAATGTTTCGCATAGCTATCTTCAAAGCATTAACGAGGTTATAGCGTCAATAGGAGCTCATCTTTACTATCTTCGCTCTTCGCTGCTCGATGAGCTTACCCCTTATGTGCAACGGTTTTATTCTGAGCTTACGCATAATTCAGAAGTGGTTGATATACGGTATATCCCTTCATGGAAGAGAAAAGATGGTAACTTTGAGCGCGTGGTTGAGATCCCTCGTGTTTCACGTGAAAACGCACGTCAAGCGCTAACAAGTGCCATGGAAGAGTACTACCTTCAAGAGCATGAACGTCATTGTTCTTTATTCGGCCCACAGGTAGATCGAGTTGAATTCTACCTCAACGGCCGCAATGCAAGTATGTTCGCCTCACAGGGGCAACAGCGTTCTCTTGTTTTGAGTTATAAAATGGCGGAGGTCGCACTTATTACCGACAAGATAGGATATCATCCAGTTCTCTTACTGGATGATGTGATGAGTGAGCTCGATATTGCCCGCCGAGAACAATTAATGTCGCTTCTCTCGGGTGCAGTTCAAACGTTTATTACTGCGACCAATAAAGAGTATTTCAGCCCGGCTTTTTTGCATTCTTCGCAGGTTGTTGAAATAGAGAGGGGCACTGTATGACAATGTCGCGCTACTCCAACTCTCATAACAAACCTCTGTCTTATCAGGGTGCCACGCCGCAAGAAACTGATCGCCTGGGAGGGGTGCAATCGGTATCTTCTTCATTACAAACCTTTTGCTCATCCATGCCTGAAGAAGTTCGCAAGCGCATTGTGACGGAAAAGCATATTCAGAAGGGATACGATCAGTTTGCCGAGGTAGTTGACCCGTTTATTCTTGATCACGTAAATTCGGTTTATTTTTTCACCAGTAAAGTTGATAGTTCAGCGTACGATTTGGTGGTTTATCTCGATAATTCAACTTGTGCAGCCGAGCTCAACGCGCGCCGTGAGCTTATACGCTTAAAATATCGCGAGCATTTTAATATGGTTATTGATGTTTTCGAAATTAGGATTTCTCGCGGGGCCTATCGCAATACGTATCCTTTCAAAGAGGGCAACAAACAAAAAGATGCCGTTTTCGAGCGCGAACTTACGCCGGAAGATTATGCCCAAGTGGAAGAAATTATCTCCCCGCTGCCCGAAGGAAAACTGAAAGATTCGTTTAACCGCGCTCTTCTATCCCAAAAGCGCCACAATCCTCAAAAGTAAACTTTTTTCTGAAAATAAATCATTTATAGGCTGAGAAACGATTGTGGAGCCTATTAGAGGTATTTTAGTGGCACCTACGACGATGTGTTTCCTATGCTATACTTATTTTCTGAACAAAAAAGGCTTAAACGCAGAATCAATTTATGAAGTAATTCTTTATGCTTATTCATTTTTCTTACGAAAGGGGGATGCGTGGCTTCCAATTCATCTCGTTATAGTGGTGAAGATATTCAAGTCCTAGAGGGTTTAGAGGCAGTTCGTAAACGTCCTGGTATGTACATCGGCTCAACGGGACCAAATGGCTTACATCACTTAGTGTATGAGGTAGTTGATAACGCAGTAGACGAAGCGCTTGCGGGCTATTGCGATTCCATAGAAGTAACTATTCATAAAGATAACTCTATTACCTGCGTCGATAATGGTCGCGGTATTCCAGTTGATAAACACCCTAAAGAAAAAATCCCCACTGTTGAGGTTGTTTTGACCATTTTGCATGCAGGCGGCAAATTTGGTGGAGAGGGGTACAAGGTCTCTGGTGGCTTACATGGCGTGGGTGTTTCCGTTGTAAATGCCCTATCAACCAGCGTTATCGTTCAAGTTCGCCGAGATGGTAAAGAATATGAGATCTCGTTCGATCACGGTAAAACCAAGGAAAAGCTCCATCAGATTGGAAAAACGAAGAAAACCGGTACAACGGTAACCTTCTGGCCAGATCCTGAGATTTTTAAAGAGACCACAGAGTTTAACTTTGAAACCCTTAAGGCACGCTTTCGTGAAATGGCCTTTTTGAATAAAGGTCTTAAGATTACCTTGGTTGACGAGCGCAACCAAACTCAAGAAGGTGAGCCGGTTAAAGAAGTATTTCAAGCTATGGGCGGCTTGCGTGACTTTGTAAAATACTTAAATCAAGGCAAAGAAACGTTGAATAAGCCGATTTACTTTGAGGCTGAAAACGAAGATGGCCTTGTTGAAGTAACTATGCAATGGTCAACCTCTTATTCAACCAATTCTATTTTGTCGTTTGCAAACAATATTCATACCATCGACGGTGGTACTCACTTAGATGGTTTTAAGCAGGGAGTAACGCGAACCATCAATGATTATGCGCGAAGTAAAGGCCTGATCAAAGGCAAGGATAGTAACCTGTCAGGTGATGATACGCGTGAGGGTTTAGCGGCCGTGGTTTCAGTTAAACTGCGCGATCCTCAGTTCGAAGGGCAAACAAAGGGCAAACTCGGTAATACCGAAATTCGTGGTCTTGTTCAAACAGCAGTAACAAAGGGTTTAGCTGAGTATTTGGAAGAAAATCCCACTCCCGCAAAACGCATTGTGAGCAAAGCATCGCAAGCATTAAAAGCACGCGAGGCTGCTCGTAAAGCTCGCGAGATTACGCGCCGTAAAGGGGTGCTTGATTCGTTTTCATTGCCAGGTAAGCTTGCCGATTGCTCGAGCAAAAACCCTGCCGAATCTGAAATCTTCATTGTTGAGGGCGATTCTGCAGGTGGTTCGGCTAAGCAAGCACGTGATCGCAAATACCAGGCCATCATGCCTTTGCGCGGTAAAATTTTAAATGTCGAGCGTGCGGGCCTACATCGTTCGCTTTCGTCAGATACGATTTCTTCGCTGATTACGGCTATTGGCACCAATATCGGTGAAGATTTTAATGCCGATCAGGCGCGTTATCATCGCATCATTATCATGACCGATGCCGATGTTGACGGTGCTCATATCCGCTGTTTGCTTCTTACCTTCTTCTATCGCTACATGCCCGAATTAATTACGCGCGGTTATATCTATATCGCTCAACCTCCCTTGTATGGCTTAAAGAAAAAGAGCGGCAAAAAGCTGGAGTACATCTTCAACGATGATGCGCTCAACGCTCGTTTAGCTGAATTACCCGATAAAGATAGTATTTCTCTGCAGAGATATAAGGGTCTTGGCGAGATGGATCCTGAACAGCTTTGGGAAACTACGATGGAGCCTACGACTCGTACTCTCTTGCAGGTAAGTGTCGATGATGCCGCTGAGGCTGAACGCGTAGTAAGTGAACTGATGGGTGACCAGGTTGAACCGCGCAAGGAATTTATCCAAAAACACGCCCACGACGTGCGATTCCTTGATTTTTAGCTAAAGGTAAAACTGTGCGGTAAAGCTCTTCCTTATTAAAGAAGGTGCTTACTTTTAACATCTGAACTTGCGATAAAAAACTACTAGTAATAGTAAGAAAGGAAGCTTTCGTGGCTGAAGAAATAAATGAAAAAGATGCCATGAGGTCGGTTGTTCTTCCTGCTGAACTCAGCAAAGAAATGAAAACATCATTTCTGGAATATTCCATGAGTGTTATTGTTTCGCGTGCTTTGCCTGATGTGCGTGACGGCTTAAAGCCCGTACATCGTCGTATTCTCTACGCCATGAATGAAAGTGGTATTACCCCCAAGCGCCCTCATGCCAAGTCGGCGCGAACTGTTGGTGATGTTATTGGTAAATATCATCCTCATGGTGATACTGCTGTATACGACACCATGGTTCGTTTGGCACAGCCGTTTTCTATGCGGGTACCGCTTGTTGATGGCCATGGTAATTTTGGTTCCATTGATGGCGATTCGGCAGCTGCTATGCGTTACACCGAAGCGCGCCTTGATAAACCTGCCATGGATTTGTTGCGCGATCTTGATAAAGAAACAGTCGATTTCCAGCCCAACTATGATGAGAGTTTGGAAGAACCTGTTGTCCTGCCTGCGCGTTTTCCGAATTTGTTAGTTAATGGATCTTCGGGCATTGCTGTTGGTATGGCAACTAATATTCCACCCCATAACTTAGGCGAAGCTATCGATGCAACGTGTGTTATGCTCGACAATCCCGATTGCACAATCGACGATTTGTTGGCCGTAATGCCTGGCCCCGACTTTCCAACTGGTGGCCTTATCATGGGGCGCGAGGGCATTCGCGAGGCATATGAAACAGGGCGCGGCAGTTTAACTGTTCGCTCTACCTGCCGCGTAGAGGAAGGGAAGAACGGGCGCAATTCCATTGTTATTTCTGAAATTCCTTATCAGGTAAATCGTACTAATTTGTTAAAAAAGATCGCCGATTTAGTACGTGATAAGAAGCTTCCTGAAGTCTCAAACGTGCACGATGGCGCCGATCGTCACGGCATTGATATTATTATCGACCTGAAACAAAATGCAATTCCTCAGGTGGTGCTCAATAAGCTGTTTAAGCACACCCAGCTTCAGGTTGGGTTTGGCTGTAACATGGTTGCTTTGGTCAATGGAGTGCCCCGTACGCTTTCTCTCAAAGAGATTATTCACTATTACATTCTTCATCAGGAAGAAGTAGTAGAGCGTCGTACTCGTTACGAGCTGGCTAAAGCAGAGGCACGCGCTCATATTCTAGAGGGCTTTGTTACCGCCTTAGACCATATTGATGAAGTAATTCATATCATTCGTAATTCTAAAACGGACACGGAAGCTAAGAACACCTTAATGGAGCGATTCAGCTTATCCGAGAAGCAAAGTGAAGCAATTCTTGAAATGAAGTTGCGCCGCTTAACCGGTTTGGAGCGAGAGAAAATCGAAACTGAGCTGGCTGAATTACGCGAAAAAATTACGTATTACAAGCAAGTTTTAGTTGATAAAAACCTTGTTAAGAAAATCATCAAGGAAGAGTTGCTTGAGATTAAGGCCAAATATCCTTCAAAGCGCAAGACTAAAATCACCGCAGCCGAAAAAGAGATCGATGTAGAAGATCTGATTGCCGAGGAGGGCGTTGCTGTCACGGTTACCAAGGCAGGCTATGTTAAGCGTTTACCAGTAGAAACCTATCGTCAGCAAAAACGCGGCGGCAAAGGCATGCAGGGCGTTAATCTCAAAGAAAGCGACTTTGTTGAGCACCTCTTTATTTCGTCAACGCATGAGTATATCTTGTTCTTCTCTTCGCGCGGCAAGGTATACCGCCTCAAGGTGTATGAAATTCCGGAGGCCTCTCGCCATGCGCGCGGTACGGCAATTGTGAACTTGCTTCCGCTCGAAAAAGGGGAAACCATTGCGGCGGTAATTACCACTAAAGAATTCCCTGAAGATGAATATCTTATGTTCGCAACTGCATCGGGCATGGTTAAAAAAACATCCATGAAGCTATATGATCGCAGCCGCCGTGAAGGATTAATCGCTATCAATCTTAAAGAGGGCGATAGTCTTGTTTCGGTTCAGCGTGTTGCAGCGGGCGATATCATTGCCATGGTTTCTTCGGCAGGTAAAGCTATTACCTGGAAGGAAGAAGAAGTTCGTGCTATGGGCCGCGATACCACCGGCGTTAGAGGTATGACCATACATGCTGATGCGCGCGTGCTTGGTATGGAAGTGGCTAAGAAAGATAGCGAGCTTTTTGTTATAACCGAGCTTGGCTATGGTAAGCGTACGGCACTGAGCGAATATCCAATACAGCACCGCGGTGGCCAGGGCGTTTACACCATCACCATGACCCAAAAGAAGGGCCAACTTGCCGCTATGAAGGTAGTAGAGCCCGACGATGAAATTATGATCATCACCGAAGAAGGCGTTGTTGTTCGCACTGCCATCGAAGGGGTTTCGCTCCTAGGACGCTCGACCCAAGGGGTGCATGTCATCAATGTTGCGGAGAAGGATAAGGTTTCGGCAGTAGCTATCTCCACAAATCCGCACACGAAGAAAAAATAGCCATGCAAGACTTACCCCAAAGGCCCTAGAGAGCTTATAAGGTGCCCGGGCTTAAGGTTGAGCGGCAAGCGCTAGCAATATGAAAGGGAAGTTATAGGTTACACGGTTTAACAGGAGGGATGGTGAGATAAATTATTTTCATCATCCCTCTTGACCTAATTTTTAATGCGTAGTAAAGTGTCCAAGCGCGATTTTTCGGGCCCATAGCTCAGCTGGTTAGAGCGCACGCCTGATAAGCGTGAGGTCAGCAGTTCAAGTCTGCTTGGGCCCACCATTTTACTGATAGACGCTCCACCGTGAGCCGAGTTTGCCGGTGGAGCGTTTATTGATAAATCGGAAAGCGCGTTGGGTACTTTTGGTACTACCTATGTGGGGCATTAGCTCAGCTGGGAGAGCGCGGGCTTTGCAAGCCTGAGGTCAGGGGTTCGATCCCCCTATGCTCCACCACGATTATTAAACGCCGTTCTATGAACGGCGTTTTTTTATGGAGAGAACGAAGGGATGGAACAAGCATGAAACAAGAAAGCATTCGAAATGTTGCCATTATTGCTCATGTTGACCATGGTAAAACCACGCTGGTAGATCGTCTGTTATACACAGCGGGCGTGTTCAGGGAAAATCAAGAGGTGGCTGAGCGCGTACTTGATTCCAATGATCAAGAGCGTGAGCGCGGAATCACCATTTTGTCGAAGAATATTTCCGTTACGTACAAAGATGTAAAAATCAACGTTATCGATACTCCCGGTCACGCCGATTTTGGTGGCGAAGTAGAGCGCGTGCTTAACATGGCCGACGGTGCTCTTCTTATCGTTGATGCTTTTGAAGGGCCTATGCCGCAAACGCGCTTTGTGCTTTCTAAAGCTCTTTCCTTAGGGCTGCGCATTGTAGTGGTTATTAATAAGATTGATCGCCCAGGTTCGCGCCCCGAGGAAGTGCTGGATGAAGTGTTTGACCTCATGGTTGAGCTTGAGGCAAATGATGAGCAGCTTGATTTCCCAGTTATTTACGCAAGTGCCATGAATGGTTATGCCCGCTACGATGCCGAAGATGGCAACATGAATATGGTGCCCTTACTCGATACCATCCTCAAAGAAGTGCCCGCTCCTAATTGCGAGCCCAATGGCCCTGTTGCGCTGCAAATATGCACAGTTGATCATTCAAGTTTTGTTGGCCGTATTGGTGTTGGACGATTATTCTCGGGAACCATGCACAAAAACGAGCCAGTGCTCGTGGTGAAAAACGATGGGACCCGCTATAACACCACCATTAAACAGGTGTTTACCTTTGAGGAGCTCGGCAAGAAGGAGGTCCAGGAAGCGGGCGCGGGCGATATCATTGCGGTCGTTGGCGTAGAAGATGCTGACATTGGCGATATGGTTACCAACCGCGAAACGCCAGTTCTGCTTAACCCTATTGAGGTAGAAGAGCCAACCATGGCGGTGGTTTTTGAAGCATCAACCTCTCCTCTTGTTGGTCGCGAGGGCGAAATTGTGCAAGCGCGTCAGCTTAAAGAGCGCCTCTTCAAGGAAGCTGAATCAAACATTTCTATGCGTATTACCGAAACCGAAGACAAATCGGGCGTTGAAGTTGCTGGTCGCGGTTTGTTGCATCTGTCAGTTTTGATGGAAACCATGCGCCGTGAAGGTTTTGAGTTTCAGGTTGGGCGTCCGCGCGTCATTATCAAAAAAGATGCCCAGGGTAATAAACTTGAACCCATGGAAGAAGCAACGGTGGATGTGCCGAGCGAATATGCGGGCAAATGCATTGAAGTCTTTGGTACCGCCGGTGGGGAAATGACCGACATGTATCAGCGCGGCGATCAAACTCATTTGGTATTCAAAATTCCTTCACGAGGAACCATGGGCCTTCGCACCCATCTATTGAATGTTTCCCGCGGCGAGGCAACCATGTTCCATCACTTTAGTGAATACGGGGCTTATCGCGGTGAGTTCGCGGGACGTAAAAACGGCTCGATGATTGCCATGGCTACCGAAAAATCAGTTGCCTACGCGCTGGATACGCTTCAGCAGCGCGGACGGTTGTTTATTGGCCCGGGCGAGGATTGCTACGAAGGAATGATTGTTGGGGAATCTGCCAAAGAGGGCGACATGGTAGTCAACGTTGCCAAGGCCAAGCAGCTGGGTAATCAGCGCTCTTCTGGCGCAGACAAAGCCATCCAGCTTACTCCTCCAGTAACTTTTACCCTGGAAGAGGCATTGGAATATATTGAAGATGATGAGCTGGTTGAAATTACGCCAAAATCTATTCGCCTCCGTAAGCGCATCCTTTCAGCTACTCAGCGCCGAAAGGAAGCAAAGAATAAATAAAGCTTGTCGCCAGTGCGCTGTATTGTCGCCAGTGCGCTCTATATAAACTTTTCAAACGCCTCGCTTGTTACCTGCGGGGCGTTGGTTTTTATAGCAAAAAAAAAGGGGGGGGAGCACGGTCGACCCGCACAGCATAAGGGATGGAAGCACGGGCGACTCGCATATCTGGGCGCGAAGGCGTATTCGGATAATGTACGTACACCCACAACTGTGTGAAAAAATTGGCAGGTTATCACCCTTTTTCTGGATGATCTATGTAGAAACCGCTTTTGAAAATGTACAAATTGTGGCAACGAAACACGGCACACATCGTTGTGAAACAATGACTACTCGTATCCATGTGCCGGGTACAACTACTCATCATTTTTATAGATGCAAAGGACAAAGATGAAGCATCAGATTCTTCGTAAGGTATCTATTGTTGGTATTTCTGCGGCTTGTTGTTTAGCTCTAGCTGGTTGCAGTGGTACAAACTATGGATACACCGGAGGCGTTGCGGCCACCGTTAATGGCGTAGAAATCCAAGAAGACACTATCACCAAGTATATTCAAGATTTCCGCACGAGTTCCGAATTAACCAGCGATGACGATTGGGCAAACTGGATGAAGGAAAATTCCCTTGATCCCGAAACGGTCCGCGCCCAGGTCCTTGATTACTACGAAGAGCTCGAACTTCAAAAGCAAGCTTGTGAAGAGTACGAAATCACTATCGAAGATTCCGACGTAGACGATAAGCTCAATGAGATGAAGGCAAACTACGAGGATGACGAGGCTTGGCAAGAAGCGCTGAGTGGCGCTGGTATGACCGAAGATCAGTATCGTGAGTCTATCCAGTCGGGGTTGCGCGAGCAGGCATTGGTAGAGGCTGTTGCGAGCGATTCAGCAAAGGCAAGCGATGAAGAAGTGCTTGAGATGCTGAATACGTACTACACCATGTTTGACGGTTCCAAGAGGTCATCTCATATTCTGTTTGCCTCCGACGACGAAGATACTGCCAAAGACGTGCTTGAGCAGATCAAGGCTGGAACATTAGATTTTGCCGAGGCTGCTAAGAAATACTCAACTGATTCTGCTTCCGCCGAACAAGGTGGCGATGTTGGTTGGGACTCGCTCAACTCATTTATCGATGCTTATACCACCGCCTTGGATGAGCTTTCGGTGGGCGAGGTGTCTGACCTGGTTACCAGCGACTACGGCATTCATATTATCAAGTGCACCGATGAATTCAACTGTGACGGCAAGGCAGAATCTTTAGACGCTTACCCGGATGAATTTGTAACGTACATCACTCAGATCGTTGAAAATCAAAACGAATCGAACGCTTACTCTGAGTGGTTTGATAATTACAAAGAACAGGCTGATATTCAAAACAACGACATGCCCGATAATGTTCCCTATAACCTTGACATGACTCAGTACGATTCTTCCGATTCAGCAACAACAGAGGGCGAATCAGACTCTGAGGAAACCGACGAGGGCTCCGGTGAAGACGCTTCTGACGACTCGGCGGAAGATACTACGAGCGATTCGGGCGAAGAATCCGGTGATTCTGCCGATGATTCCGCGCAATAGGAAAGCGCACCAGTACGCTCCTGCGGTACAATTTCAATAATCTTGGGGCCATTCCGCAAGGGGTGGCCTTCTTGTTGCGGCTTGCTATATCACGCAGGCCAGGAAGCCACGAAGAAAGCTGATTGATTGTATGACTGCTAGCGAAACAGTTGCTGCATCTTCTCCTGCCGAGCAGCGGGAGCCACTTATCACGCTCCGCGATGCTGTGGTGCGCCGCGAGGGGAAGGAAATTCTCCATATCGATGATTTTGTTTTGCAACAAGGAGAGAGCATTGCTCTTATTGGGCCTAATGGTTCGGGTAAATCAACCTTTATTCAGCTGATCACCCGTGAAGTATTCCCTCTATATCGCGATGTTCCACCCGTTTTGTTCAAAGGGCACGACCGGGTAACCCTCGAGGAAACCAAGCAGTGCCTGGGCGTTGTGTCTTCAACGATGCAAAACCAGATGACGGTTCACTTGCCTGCATTAGATATTGTATGCGGCGGGCTGTTCGGCTCTTTAGGTGTGCCGTGGCATCGCGAAGTAACCGACGAGGCTAAGCAGAAGGCGCTTGATGCTCTGGATTTTTTGGGAGTGGGGCACCTGGCAAATCGCGATGTAAAAACCTTATCATCAGGTCAAGCCCGCCGTGTGCTTATTGCCCGAGCTTTGGTACACGACCCTGAAGTGCTGGTTTTTGATGAGCCTACCACCGCACTCGATCCCGAGGGCATGTATTACGTGCGCAAAGCCATGCGCGACCTTATTGCAGCCAACAAGGCAATTATTCTTGTTACTCACTACCCAGAAGATATTATTCCCGAGATCGATCGAGTCATTATGTTAAAAGAGGGCGGCATCTTTGGAGATGGTCCTAAAGACACCATGCTCACCAGTGAAAAGATGTCGACGCTCTTCGACGTTCCTTTGCGAATCTTGTCGCAAGATGGCTACTTTTCTCTTGTGAGTGAATATTGAAATGGTGTATAATGCCACCTTGCACGCGCAAGTTTGCGGTGTAGCTGGAGAGATGTCCGAGTCTGGCTGAAGGAGCACGATTGGAAATCGTGTGTACGCCAAAAGCGTACCTGGGGTTCGAATCCCCATCTCTCCGCCACGAACAATCAAGCATCGTGTTACGCGATGCTTTTTTTATAGGGCGGCCGATATGCGCCTGCCTTACATATCAATGGAAGGGTGGCAGAGCGGCTGAATGCGGCGGTCTCGAAAACCGTTATACCGGTACTCCCGGTATCGAGGGTTCAAATCCCTCCCCTTCCGCCACATTTGAGGAGCGCAGTCCTAGGGGGCTGCGCTTTTTTTGTGTCGCGCTGTTCTGCATCTTCCTCGGCAGGGGGTTTGCCCTTATTTATTCGAGCGCCGTACAACCCATAAACAGCATCCGCGCATCGTCTTGCGGCGGGAGAAACCTGGCATCACAGCCTGCGCAAAGGTACACTTGCATCAACAAAACAAAAACGACCGAAAGGATGACCATGGCAGAACGTGTGGTAGATCCCGAACATGCTACTCCACTTGAGGATATAGACGATGCCCTGAAGGCCGTTATAACAACGGTTCTCAATGAAGCTGCTGATAAACTTGAATCGGAAAACGAAGTACTGCCTTTTACCGCATTGGCTGTGAAAGAGAACCTGTTTCTCAATCAGCACGCCAAATATCAAAGCAACGGCGACTTAGACGTAGAAGCCTCGTTTCTTGATGCCCGCCGTGAGGTGCAAGGAGCGCGCGGTGCAACGGCTTATGCCTTCTGCTACGACGGCTATCTTGATACCGACGATGGCATGCGCGATGCCCTTATTGCTGAGGCCGGCTTGCCGGGGGAGGAAGAGGGTTATGCGTTTGGCTACCTCTATGATGATGAAGGCATCGAGCGCACCATTACCTATATCGGCCCTGCCCCTAACTTCATGGAGAACCTCAAGCTTGAGCTCGAAATCGAAGGAAACCTCGACCCGCGTGCAACGCCATGCGAGGCAGAAGCCGCCGATACGGCTGACGGAGAGGCAAGTCCAGCCGAGGAGCCACAAGAGTAGTAAGCCCTTGATGCTGAAAGCGCATATCGCAAAAACAGAGAGTACGCGGCAAACAGAGAGTCGCGTACTTTTTTATTTGAGGTGTTTTGCTGCCGAGGCGTTTCAAGGAGTTTTGCAAGGCTATTTGTATTTTGTAGGACATATTTTGGAATTTGTTTCGACCTTTCATAGGTACGGTGCTGAGTGTGGAAAGTCAGCATGAGTGCAGGGTTGAAACAGTAAGGAAAGTGCATAAGTTCTTTGCTACATATGTTCAAACTGTGAGATTGCATGAGCTATCACCAGAATGCTTCTTGGTATTTGTTACGATAACTCGGCTATTCCTGCTTCGGGTATGCCTTCAAAACCCCGAAGCCGTAAGTCCAGAGGAGGTGAACTGATGAAGGCTTATGAACTCTTGTATTTTGTAGCTCCGTCGATCGACGAAGAATCCCGTATCGCTGTTATGAAGCGTATTGAAACCGCCCTCGCAGAAGGTAACGGTGTTGTCGACAATGTTGATAACTGGGGCAAGCGTAAGCTCGCCTATGAAATCAACGGTTTGACCGATGGTGATTACACCCTTATTGATTTCCACGCAGAACCCAGCAATATTGCTGAGCTTGACCGCGTTCTCCGTATTTCTGATGCGGTAGTGCGTCACATGATCGTGGCTCGTACCGATCGCGACTAAACTAAGTAAGGGAATCAAAAGCGAACGGATATGTTCGCAAGACGAAAGAGGTTAAGATGAGCATCAATCGAGTCATTATTAGTGGTAATTTAACGCGCGATCCTGAATTGCGTGCAACGGCAAGCGGCATGCCAGTTTTAGGTTTTGGTGTGGCCGTAAACGATCGTCGTCGCAATCAGCAAACTGGCGAGTGGGAAGATTATCCGAATTTTATCGACTGCACGATGTTTGGTGCTCGTGCTCAAAGCGTTTCTCGTTTTCTCTCGAAGGGGAATAAGGTTGCTATCGAAGGCAAACTTCGTTGGAGCCAATGGGAGCGCGATGGGCAAAAGCGTTCGAAGATCGAAGTTATTGTTGACGAAATTGAATTTATGACAAGTCGCAACGATTCTTATCATACCAACGCCCCTGCACAGCAGGCAGCGCCGTCTCGCCCCGCACAAACAGCTCCTGTAGCTGCCCCGGTGGTTGATGCTTCCGTCTATGACGAAGACATTCCGTTTTAATCATTCGAAAGAGGTTATTCATGTCTGACTACACAAAGCAGCCTCGCCGTAAATATTGTCAGTTCTGCAAAGATCATGCGGAATACGTTGACTATAAAGATACGCAGATGCTGCGCAAGTATGTTACCGACCGTGGCAAGATTAAGCCCCGTCGTGTAACGGGCGCTTGCACCCAACACCAGCGCGATATTGCCCAAGCTGTAAAGCGCGCACGCGAAATGGCTCTTATGCCATACGCAGTGCCTGCTGTTAGCGGCCGCGGCGATCGTCGCAATCGTTAAGAGGAGGATGAAATGAAAGTTATCCTTCTAAGTGAACTTAAGGGCAAGGGTGGCGAAGGCGACGTTGTGGAGGTTGCTCCCGGCTTTGCTAATAACTATCTCTACCCTCAGGGTATCGCAATTCCTGCAACCAAGGGCAACCTCAAGCAGCTCGAGCAGCGCAAGCACAACATTGCCGCTCGCGAAGAGAACCGTATTGCCGATGCTGAAAAAACCAAGGCTTTGCTTGATGCTGCCACCGTCAAAGTTGTTGCTCGCGTGGGCGAAGAAGGCGTTCTGTTTGGTTCAGTAACGTCGCAGATGATCGTTGATGCTGTCAAAGAGCAAACCGAGATCGAACTCGATCGTCGTCGTGTTGAGCTGAAGAGTGCTGTCAAAACCGCTGGCGAACACCAGGTTGTTATCTCGCTGTATCGCGACATCAAGGCTACGCTGAACATCGTTGTTGGCGATGAGGAAACCTTTGCTGCTTCCACCGAGGAAGCTGAAGAAGCAGAGGCTCCCGCTGAAGAGGCCAAAGAAGCTGAAGCAGAGTAAATACGCAAGGGCATAGGCTCTTTAAAAAAAGTGCTGCTCTGTATTTTTGCGCCCCCTGTAGGTACTATCTCATTAGCAAGATGTCCTGCGGGGGGTTTGTTTTTTGGGTTTTGTACGATGATGTTTCCAAGCCTTGCGCCGCCGCCCATAATAGGTGTGTCTGCTTTGTTTCTGGCGCGAGCCTTTAAGGTATTGCCATGGTAGTTATAGGAAGAGGAGAGCACGATGCCTGAACCAACGAGCCAATCGCATAAATCGCTGCCTCAAAATATTGAAGCAGAGCAAACGGTTTTGGCAGCTTGCTTGCTTTCGAATGGAGTGTTTGAAGAGGTATCACTCAAACTCAAACCAGAAAGCTTCTTTCGCCCAGCCCACCGGATGATTTTTGAGGCAATGCGGGACATGAACGCTCGCTCAATTCCCATCGATGTTATCTCGGTGTCTGACCATTTGAAGGCTTCAGGGCAGCTTGAAGCAGTGGGAGGGCAAGCTTACCTACTTGAGCTGGCCGATAATACCTTTGCGTTTACGAGCTGGCAGCACCACAGCGAGATCGTGGCGCGCGACGCTATGCGCCGCGAGCTGCTTATTGCGGCAGCGCAAATTACCTCACTGGCCTATGATTCTCCAGCCGACCCTGCCGAGCTGGTTTCGCAAGCCGAGGCCTCGCTGTTTGACGTTACGGAACAAACAGTCAGTTCAACCTTCAAAGATATTCAAACCCTTATTATCGAAGCTAACGACGAAATAGCCGAAATGTCCAATCGAGCTGGTACGATGCAAGGTGTCCCAACGGGCTTTACCGATGTGGATAAGCTGTTTTGTGGCTTGCGCGGTGGCGATCTTATAATTTTGGCTGCGCGTCCCGCTGTGGGCAAAACATCTTTTGCCATGAATCTGGCAGCTAATGCATCAAAACTTGGATCTGTAGTGGCACTGTTTAGCCTCGAAATGTCATCAATCCAAATTACCCAGCGCCTGTTGGCTGCTGAAGCGGGCATGAATTTGTCTCGTATGCGCGGCGGGCAGCTTTCCGATAACGATTGGGGCGAACTAGTGCGCGCATCGGGTGAATTGTCTCAGCACGAGCTTTATATCGACGATTCTCCCTCACTTACCATCGTTGAGTTGCGCACTAAGGCACGCCGTATGATGCGCAATAAGGAGAATGGTTTAATTATTGTTGACTATCTTCAGCTCATGCAGCCTGTTATTCCTCATCCGAATAATCGCGCCGTTGAAGTTGCCGAGATTTCTCGCGGCTTAAAAGTGCTGGCCAAGGAGCTCAACGTTCCTATTCTGGCCTTATCCCAGCTTTCACGTGGAATAGAATCGCGCACCGACAAACGCCCCATGCTTTCCGACTTGCGCGAATCGGGCTCCATCGAGCAGGATGCTGATATCGTTATGTTTCTTGATCGCAGCACCTCTGAGGCAGAGGCTGAATCGGAACGTCGCCCCGATTGGGGTAAGGCCGAGCTCATTGTGGCCAAGCACCGCAATGGCCCTACCCGCGATATTCCACTTACTTTCATTCCTGAATTTACCAAGTTCACTAACCATTTTGATGACTCAACGTATTAACAATTGGGCTTGCGCGAGAGCTAGGGCCTCGAAAAGATATGCTGTGTTGGTATGGCCGATAAAGTAACATTCATTCATGCTGCCGATGTGCACCTAGGTGCTGCATTTAAAGGCTTGCGCTCTCTTTCTCCAACGTGGGCCGACAGGTTAGTGCGCGCCATCCCTGAAGCTTATCAGCGTATTATCGAGGTGGCTCTTGAAGAGCACGTTGATTTCGTGGTGTTGGCGGGCGATATCTTTGATGGAGCTCAGCCTTCCTATGCCGATTTTTCTTGCTTTGTTGCAGGGCTGCAGCGCTTAGAGCAGGTTGGCATTCCTGTATATCTTTGCACTGGTAACCATGATCCTTATACGGCTTGGCATCAAGATTATTTTAGTTTGCCCACCAATGTTCATATCGTCGGCGCAACGAAGCCAAGCTTTGAGGTGTTTCAACGAGACGGACGCCCTATCGCCCTGGTTGGCGGGCGCGGCTACTATAATCAATCGTGGCCTTCTGATGTTGATATATCCGAGGGTATTTCGCGGGGAGCAGCCGAGACGGCTTGTGGTGTTTCGGCTCCGTTTGTGGTGGGGGTTTTGCATACGGGTCTTGATATAGACCCAACACGCTCGCCCGTGCCTCCACGTTCACTGCTCAATCGAGGAGTTGACTATTGGGCATGCGGCCATATTCACCAGCCGCGCGTTTCTTTAAACGAAAACAATCCCTGCGTTGTATTTTCGGGCTGCCCCCAAGGGCGCGATATTCGCGAAGAGGGGCCTCACGGCGTTTATAAAGTTACGCTTGAAGAGCATCATGCCAACACAATCGAATTTATTCCCACCGCTCAAGTGGTGTGGCAGCGTGCTTACCTCGATGTAGGCGAATGCGAAACTATTGCGGAAATGCAAGAGCGCATTACCAATGAGGAGTTTTCGCTCAACGCCCAAGCGCATTGCCAACAAATGGTGTTTCGTTTTGTGCTGACGGGGCGTACCTTGCTTCACGACCGTTTGACAGAGCAAGTGCTTGAAGATGTAAGAACGGCGCTCAACGACCGCTATCCGTTTTTCTTCGTTGATGCCTTAGTCAACAAAACAAAACCGCTTCTTGATACTCAAGCCCTTCGGTCGGAGGGCCTATTTCCAGCGGTATATTTGCAAACGCTCGACCGTTATCGAGAACACCCTTCAGAGGTTATGGGCCTGCTTGATCAACAGTTCTGCCAGCGCGACGTGGTCCTTCCGGCCTCGCTCGAGCGCTCCTTGGATGAGCTTTGCGATGATGCCGAGATCATGGTGCTTGATTTGTTAGGTCAGGATGAAGACCTATGAGCAAAAAGTCGTGCAAAAAAGAGTCTACCTTTTTGAGTAACGGGGCTGCTGACTCGGGTCAGCCTATGCATGATGCCAAACCTTTGAGTCCTTGGTATCTCGAGTATGCCAAAATGACGAGTTTTGGGCGCTTTTCGAATGCCATTGTTGGCCCGTTTACACCGGGGCTCAACGTGGTATTTGGCCCTAATGAAGCAGGCAAGACCACCCTCACCGAATTGGTGAAAGGGGTTTTATTTGGCTGGCCTCACGCGCGTGGCTCGGCCAATTCATATCGCCCCGAAAACGCAGAGCGAACGGGAAGTCTTTATTTTAAAAATCAGCGCACCAACGATATTTCAGAGTTAAAGAGAGTAAAAAATACCGATGATTTAGGTGCTCCCGCCCCGCTTCTTGGTGATATCGATCAAGACACGTACCAAACCATGTTTGCTCTTACCAGCGATGAGCTATTGCATCTCGATCGCCACGATGAGGTAACTGCTCGATTGCTTACGGCCGGGTCGGGCACTTCGTCCTCGCCTGCACACGCGCTGCGCATTGTTGAGGAGCGCATTAAAAACACTATGTCACGCTCGTCGCATTACCCGCAGTCAATTCCTCATTTAAAAAGTGAGCAGTCTCGCTTGAAGCAGGAAATACAAGACGGCCTCGACAGCGCCCAGCGCCTTCGAATGCAGGAAAAGACCTTAGCCGATTTGCGGTTGCGGCGCGATACCCTAGCTACAACGCAGCAAACCCTCAATGCGGAAATCGAAGACCTAACAGGGCTTCGCAGTGCTCTTACCTCGCTGGAGGAAACAATTTCTACAACGCAGGAAGACTTGTCGGCAACGATAGCCGCCGAAGAGCAGGCGCAGCAAGAAACCCTCGCTTCCCCTGATGGGGAGGTGCAGCCTCTTGTTGCCCTTACTCAGATGGAAGAATATCACCTGCGTGATTCGCTCGATGATTTGGATGAACGGCGCATCAAGCTCGAGCATGCGCTTGAGAATGCTCGCCGCGATGCTCACAAATCCCAGGTTGACTTAGAGGTGAGCATGGAAAATGAACAAGCCAATGCTCAGTATGCGCGCGCTCGCTCGAGGCGCAAGGCCAGGCTTGTTATCGCGGTGCTTATCCCGCTTGTTATGGCGGTGCTTGGCGTTGGCATCATCGCCACGCTCTACACAGCAAATGGGCGATTTTCCTATTTGGTGGCAGGATTGGCCATGGTGGTATTTGCGCTCGTTCTTGCCGCAGCGGGCATCTTCATGGGAACCAAACCTACACGCGAGGAAGAAGAACTTGAAGACGAACGCGCGAAAAAAGCGTGGGTTGTTCAGCAAGATCAAAAAACCGTGGAGCTGTGCGAGCGAGAACTCAGCGATTACCAAAGCCAAATTGAAGCATTTCTTGAAGAGCACGATCTGGGGGCAGCTCAGGGTTCTCTTCGCCGTGCGCGGCGCCTGCTCGATCAAGCCCAGGAAGAGCGGCTTGGTCATGAGGCCATCCAGCAAAAGTATCGCGCGCTTGCTTTGCAGAGAACAACTCTCGAAGATACGCTTAGGGCCTCGCGTGATCAATGGGCCAAGCAGTGCCACAAACGGGGATTATCGCAAAGCGCTACCGTGGCCGATGTTCAAGACGTGCTTGATCAGAAAAATCGCGAGCGTGGGCAAACTGTACAACTTGCTCATGAAACCGAGCAAAGCATTGGCGAAATTACGACGCTTTTATCAGTGGCGCGTCACGAGGTAACCTTCGACGAGGCAAAGCTGGAAGCGGAAATTATCGAAACGCAGCTATCCGAGGCATATCAACAGTTGGCAACCTTACTCATTGCTCAAGATTCTCTCATGAAGGCCATCACCCAATGGGAGCACAAGAGCCAGCCTGAGGTTTATCGGTGTGCATCGCGTTTGTTCGCCCTTATGACCCGCGATACGTGGCAGCAAGTGCGCATGAATGCCCAGGGTAACATCGAAGTGGTAGATGCCCTTAAGACTGCGCGGTCCCCGCAGCTTCTTTCGCTGGGTACGCGCCAACAGCTTTATTTAAGCTTACGCATTGCGCTGCTTCTTACAGCTGAAAACGTTGGGCGAGGTTTGCCTATTTTGTGTGATGACATTCTGGTCAACTTTGATGATGAACGCCGTAAGCGGGCAGCCCAGGCGCTGGCTGAGCTCGCGCGCAGGCGGCAGGTTATCTTTTTTACCTGTCATTCAGATATCGCATCATTAATATGTACGGTTGATTCGAGCAGTAATTTTCTTGAACTGTAGTATGATTTCCTGGTGCGAAGAATTCTGTCTATGACGCAAAGATCTTCCATCTAACATACCTATCATCGAAAGGAATTGGCTATGCCAAGCACGGTTCTCCTTGGTGCTCAGTGGGGCGACGAGGGCAAAGGTAAAATTACGGATTTGATTTCCAGTGATTATGATTACGTTGTTCGCTATCAGGGCGGAAACAATGCGGGGCATACCGTTATCAACGGCAAAACCAAATTGGCGCTTCACCTTATTCCCTCGGGCGTTATGTACGATCACATTACCCCGGTAATTGGTAATGGATGCGTGGTTGATCCGAAAGTCCTTACCGAGGAAATGAATATGCTGGAAGAGAGCGGCTTTTCGTGCGAGCGCCTTCGTATTTCTTGCGATGCTCACGTTATTATGCCCTACCACATTGATCTCGATGGAGCTTCCGAGCGCCATCTGGGCAAGCATATGATTGGTACCACTAAGCGCGGTATCGGCCCTGCTTATGAGGATAAAGCCGGAAGGAGCGGCATTCGCATTCAAGATCTGCTTGATGAGAAAATCTTCCGCGAAAAGGTTGAAACCGCCCTTATTACCAAGAATCAAATCTTGACCAAAATCTACGATTTAGAGCCATATACGGTTGATCAAATTTGTGAGAAGTACCTGCCCTATGCCGAGATTATTCGCCCGCATATGGCCGAAACTGCTCAGCTACTCAACAGCGAGCTGCGTGCTGGGAAGAATGTTTTGTTCGAGGGAGCCCAGGGCACCTTGCTCGACCTTGATCATGGCACCTATCCGTTTGTTACTTCTTCTTCGTGCTGCGCTGGCGGTGCGCCAACAGGCTCTGGCGTTGGTCCGAAGGCCATCACAAAGGTGTTGGGTATTGCAAAGGCTTACATCACCCGCGTTGGATCGGGGCCGTTCCCCACAGAGCTCAAAGACGAAGTGGGCGATTTGCTCTGCCATGTGGGCGGTGAGATTGGTGTTACAACGGGGCGCAAACGTCGCTGTGGCTGGTTTGATGCGGTAGCGATGCGCTATGCCGTTGATGTTAACTCCATGACCGACCTGGCTCTGACCAAACTCGATGTTCTTTCGTCGGTGCCGCGTATCAAGGTATGTGTGGCCTACGAATCAGAGGGTAAGCGCTACGATTACTTCCCTATGCAACACTCAGTTTTGTACCCCAAACATGTAACGCCCATTTATGAGGAGCTGCCCGGTTGGGAAGGCCAAGATATTTCTGGCTGCAAGAAGTTTGAGGATCTTCCTGCCAATGCTCAGCGTTATGTGCATTACTTGGAAGAGGCAACGGGTGTGCCGGCATCAATTATTGCCGTTGGGCCCGATCGTAATCAAACCATCTTTAACGGATGGTCTTCTCGCTAAGATTAGTAAACCTTGAGAGAAAGGTTTGTTTGTGAACATTCTTGTTCTTGGTAGTGGCGGACGCGAACACGCGCTGGCTTGGGCGCTGCATAAATCGCCCCAGTGTGAAGAACTTTTTGTTGCGCCGGGCAACGGCGGTACAGCGCAAATTGCCACCAACATCAAAGATCTTGATATCGAAGACGGTGCGGCTGTTTGCGCTTTTGCTCAGGATCACGCTATCGGGTTGGTTGTTATCGGCCCGGAGGCTCCTTTAGTAGCAGGAGTGGCAGATGTCGTGCGCGCAGCTGGTATCCCGGTCTTTGGCCCCGATGCACAAGGTGCCCAACTTGAGGGTTCCAAAACATACTCAAAGCAGTTTATGGAAGCAAACGGCATCCCGACCGCACGCTACCAAAGTTTTACCGATGCCGCTGCCGCTCGCGCTTACTGCGAAGAGCTGGGGGCACCCTTAGTGGTCAAGGCTGATGGCTTGGCGGCTGGCAAAGGCGTTATTATCGCCGAGACGCTTGAAGCTGCTCTTGAAGCCGTTGATTCTTGTTTTGCTGGTAGTTTTGGCGCAGCGGGCAATACCGTAGTTATTGAAGAAAAATTAACCGGCCCCGAGTGCTCGCTTCTGACGTTTGTATCCAATGGGAAAGCGTTTTGCATGGCACCGGCGCAAGACCACAAGCGCGCCTACGATGGCGACCTTGGCCCCAACACCGGCGGCATGGGGGTATATTCTCCTGTGCCTATCGTAACCGACGAAGAAATGGACGCCATGGTGCATATCATGGAAACGGCAGCGGCGGCAACCGCCAAGGCTCCCTTTGATATGGATTATCGCGGTTGTTTGTACGGGGGCTTTATGCTAACTCCTGAAGGCCCTAAGGTGTTGGAGTTTAATGCTCGCTTTGGTGATCCTGAGACGCAAGTAGTGCTCCCACGCTTGAAGAGCGATTTGGTCGACATTATGTTGGCAGTAGCAGAAGGCCGACCTGAGGATATCAATCTTGAATGGTCTGACGAGTGGGCTGTAAGTGTCGTGCTGGCGAGCGAGGGCTATCCTGGTTCTTACGAAAAGGGCAAGGTTATTCTGGGCGTTTCAGAAGCTCAAGCCAAGAACAACATTTTAGTGTTTCATGCGGGCACAGCTCTCAATTCCGATGGTGAGCTCATTACCGCCGGCGGCCGCGTGTTAAATGTTGTTGCTTTAGGGGATACCTTCGAGCAGGCGCGCAGAAGAGCTTATCGTGCTTGTGAGTCTATAAAATTTGAAGGCGTTCAATATCGCAGCGACATCGGAAAACGAGCCCTTCAAGGCCGGGAAGCATGGGAAAATAAAACTTGACCTTGTGCTTGCTCACGAGTACAATATCAACTCGCGTTAAGCATTGAAATACCTGGTTGGGTAGCTCAGCTGGTAGAGCAGCGGACTGAAAATCCGCGTGTCACGGGTTCAAGTCCCGTCCCGACCACCATTTATCTTCACAAAGGCGGCTTCGGCCGCTTTTTTATTGCACCAGCGCCCGGGCTAATAAGCGCCCGGCACATACGCCTGCAACGCAAAGCACCACCGATCCTACGGCGTAGGTTGCTGCGAGGCCGTAGCGCGCTTCTTCAATGAGGCCAAACGTTTCCAAGCTAAAGGTTGAAAAGGTGGTAAATCCGCCCAAGATGCCCGTGCTGGCAAACAAAAGCGGGCGGCTGTTATCGGGAAACAAGTGTGGGAGCAAGACTGAAAAAAGTCCGATCAGGAAAGACCCAATCAAGTTGATGGTTGCTGTTGCCAAAGGGAAGGCGCCTGCTGGTATGCCCGCAAGAAGCTCTGAGGCTCCATAGCGTAGGGCAGCACCAACAAACCCGCCGCACCCTACAATCAGAGCGTTGAGTATCATGTTGGCACCCTGCTAAAACGACTTAACTACGGCAGCACCCAAGCGCGAAAACGAGGTAACGCGCGACCACCAGCCACGCTTATGCGCTTCAACCGAGCACGCACAGGCTGCATCATACGACACACACATCAAACATACGGCCGATCCGCTTCCGCATAATACTGAGTCAATAACACCAGGGGCGCTTTGAGCCCACGTGGCCACTTCGGCTACCGCAGGAGCAAGGCTACAGGATGCTTCTTCCAAGTTGTTCCAAGGAATAACCTCCGATGCAGTTGTATAAGACGCTAAAGATTCAAGATAGGTGGCATCTGGCACAGATGGCTTTTGGTCAAAAGCGTTATATGCCTGGGCTGTTGAAACGCCCACATCGGGGCGCACAAGAAGCACAAATCCGGTGCGCGGCTCGAGTGCAGCTTCGAATACATCGCCTTTGCCTGACAGGCGAACGCATCCACCATGTAAGAAAAACGACACATCGGCACCGAGAGAGGCGGCCACCTCGCGTACAGCCGCATCTTGCAGATCAACGCCCCATAACGTTGCTGCGCCCAGCAATGCGGCGGCGGCATTGGAGGATCCGCCACCCAAACCAGCTTGGGCGGGAATTGTTTTTGAGAGCGCTATTTCAAGGGTTTCATTAGCGCTGCGGCTGAGGGCATGCGCCAGCTCAACAACTGCTTTATAGGCAATATTCTCTTCGGAAGAGATGTTGAGCGGGGCAATATCCCCCGATGTTTCGCACGTAAGCCGAACCACGAGGCCTGTGTTTTCATCCTCTTCAAAGCGGCGCATGGTAAGCGTATCGTGCAGGGAGAGTGAATGCATGATGGTGGTAACTTCGTGGAAGCCATCTGCGCGCTTATTGCCCACCGCTAAAACCAGATTTACCTTTGCGGGCGATATAAGCTTGACCATGTTTTTCATAGTATTTACCTCGTTACGGGTTGTTTATTTGCTTGAACGACTAGGGGCCGCTAAGGGGTATGTTTATCAGTTCGCCGCGCCTGAAGCTTGCGTGCTTTGTTGCGGGCTCGTTTAGATTGAAAAAACTGCTTTAAGAGCGTAACGCTTTCTTCCTGCCGCACACCAGAAGTTACCTCAAATACATGATTTAGTCGTTCATCGGCATTTATTTTATACAGGGATCCCAGGGCTCCTGCCTTAGTATCAAATGCTCCAAATACGCAGCGATCGATACGTGCTTGATACATCAGCCCAGCGCACATAAGGCATGGCTCGAGCGTCACGTAAACCGTACACCCTGAAAGACGCCAAGCCCCCAAACGTTGCGCCGCCTGCTTAATGGCAAGAAATTCGGCGTGTCCAGCGGGGTCGTGGTCTATTTCGCGGCGATTGTAAGCAGCAGCAATAAGGGAGCCATCTTTTACCACAACTGCACCTATGGGTACTTCATCTAAGGTTGCCGCTATGCGCGCCTGCTCGAGAGCTTTATCCATAAAATAGCAATCGGTTTCCAAGGCTTTTTGCTCGCCTGCGTGCTCGCTGGCTGAGGGGGCGGCTTGCGCTGGGGCTTGCTGGCCTTCCGCAGTGGCGCTAATTTCGGGCAGGAGATCAGCGTTCTTATCCAAAGGTGCTTCTTCGATAAGAGGAGGTGTTTGAATGTATAGTTCTTGATTACCTGTCATGTTTCTACGCTCAAATATGGTATCCTGATTCTTGCCCATTTTGGAGGAATGGCAGAGCGGTCGAATGCGGCGGTCTTGAAAACCGTTGTACCGAGAGGTACCGTGGGTTCGAATCCTACTTCCTCCGCCAGAA
>CAZDCX010000002.1:7605-13080 GCA_964504115.1 uncultured Cryptobacterium sp. | reverse complement strand
CCAAGTACTGTGATGGTTTGGTTGCGAATATTGATGCCTTGCATGACCAGGTTGCGCATAAAGGCCGCGCCATCTGCATTATCGCCAAAAGAGCGGCCATTTTGGATAACCACCGTGTTCACCGCACCCATGATCTCAGCCACCTGAGAGACCTCGTGCAAATAAGGCAAAACAAATGTTTTATGAGGAGCAGTAACGTTATAGCCCAAAAAGCCTAAAGCCTCCATACCGCGGACGGCTGATTCCAGTTGGTCGGGTTTAATATCGAAGGCCACATAAGCATAGTCGTATCCCATTTTGGCAAACGAGGCATTATGGATGGCTGGGGAGCTTGAATGGGCAACCGATGAGCCGATTAAACCAATGAGCTTTGTCGCGCCCGTAATTCGATTATTGATATCCATAGTTACCTTCCCAATTATGCACTGCAGTGTTGAGTGATATGCATGCATTGTTTTGAGCGGCGCTCGGCACTGCCCGCACGCATTATAAGTAGTTATTTTAGCGTAGGCATAGAAAGCCACCAAATCAGGGTATAGGTTATGCTTCATAATAAATTGCAAGGAGCTTTGTGCATGTAAGCAAGGAAGGGTTACCATGGGCAGATCAGGCGGAGGCGGTTTTTCTGGCGGAGGCTTTGGAGGCTTTTCCGGCGGCGGACGTTCCTTCGGTGGTTTTTCCGGCGGTGGAGGTCGTAGCGCAGGTCATCGCGGTGCTGGAAATATCGGCGGCGGCCATCATGGCTCTGGCGGGTTTTCTGAAGGTTTTCTTATTGGCACTTTGCTCAACTCTGCAAGGCGAGGCTCGGGCTCGTATGGCCAAGGGGGCTCAGGTGGCGGCTCCCAACATCAAGGGCCAACACCTCCTACCAACAATAGCTCAAACAACGGTGGTAGCGGTATAGGTTGCGGCATCGCGATGGTGGTGTTTTGCGTCGTCTTTTTGCTTGTTATTGCTTTTGCCTTGTTTGGCGGTGGCGGATGCAGCTCAAGCGAGATAACAGCATCTACGGTAGCGCGCGAGGCTCTGCCTGCTTCAGCGGTTAACGAAACCCAATACTATAGCGATACCGATGGCACCTGGATTACCAACGCATCAAAGCTCAATAGTGGTATGCGTTCCTTTTACGAGGAAACGGGAGTGCAGCCTTATTTGTATATCCTGCCCAACGGATACTCAACCTCAACGCAGGAGCTGAGCAGTGTTGCTGCAGAGCGCTACGATGAGCTCTTTACCGATGAGGGCCACTTCCTTTTGGTGTTCTGCGACGATGGAAACGGTTCTTACAACTGCGGATATGCTGTGGGAGCCCAGGCTAAAACCGTCATGGACAGCGAAGCCATTAGCATTTTAGCCGACTATCTTGATCGGTACTATTACGACTACAGTTTGAGTGAAGAGGAAGTGTTTGCTAACACCTTTGCCAACACAGGCGAGCGCATTATGACCGTAACAACTTCACCAATAGTTTACGTATCGGTTGCTGCAGTTATTATCGTGATAGCATTGGTGATCGCTTTTATTGTGTGGAAACATCACGAAAAGAAAAAACGCGAGCAAGAACAGATGGAGCGTATTCTTCACACGCCCTTAGAATCATTTGGTGATCAAGATGTAGAAAATCTTGCTGGTAAGTACGAAGACAAAGAGTAACGCTGGGGCGAAGAGCAAAGCGCACCGTAATAAGCGCCTTGCTTATTGATAAAACCTTCGGGTTGGATGGGAGAGAACATGGGAGTTTTAGACCGTTTTGCCGACATTATTAAGGCAAACATTAACGATCTGCTTGATAAGGCAGAAGATCCGGCAAAAATGATCGATCAGTATATGCGCGATCTTACCGAAAGCCTGGCGGAGGTAAAAAAGGAGACGGCAGCTGTTATGGCAGAAGAGACGCGCACCAAGCGTCTCGTTGAGGAAAACGCCGCCGAGATCGATCGCTTTGACGGGCTAGCCCGCAAGGCCCTTGAAGCAGGCAACGAAGAGGATGCGCGCGTATTTTTGGCTAAAAAGCAGCAGTTGGCAGCGAAAGCCGAAAGCCTTCAGGCAACCTATGCAGCAGCGCACGAAAATGCAACCAAAATGCGTCAGATGCACGATAAGTTGGTTAGCGATATCGAAACACTGACAAGCCGCCGTGAGGCTATTAAGGCTAAGGTTTCGGTGGCCAAGGCCCAAGAAAAAGTAAATAAGGTGTCAAACGTTGACTCAACGGCAAGTACTATGGATGCCTTCAGCCGCATGGAAGCAAAGGCCGATCAGATGCTCGATCAAGCAACGGCTATGAGCGAGCTCAACGAAGCACCCAAGGACGAGGCAGCCGCTTTGGCTGAAAAGTATGGCAGCGCTGCCCGTGATGCAGCTGTCGATGATGAGCTTGCAAAGCTTAAAGCGGAGATGGGCTTATAGAGCGCCAGCAATACTGCTTAGGTGCAAAGTAATCAGGGGCGATTTTCCTTGTGGAGAGTCGCCCCTGTTGTGTTTTTGGTTATGGCTTAGAAAAAAGACAAAGAACCGTGTTGTTTTAGAGCCCGTTTATAAATAGCGGAAGTACGCCGCGCAGCTGCCTTCGCTTGAAACCATGCAGGGACCCACAGGATTTTCGGGTGTGCACACCGTGCGAAACAGCGGGCACTCGTTTGGTGCCATAGCTCCGCGCAGCACGTCGCCACAGCGGCAGCCTTTGGGCTCTTGGGTGGGCTCAACAGCGGGCTCAAAACGCAGGCATGCATCATACTGAGCAAATTCAGGGCGGATGGCATAACCCGAATCAGGGATAACGCCAAGCCCTCGCCATGTGGTATCAACTGTGTAAAACACTTCGTTAATGGCAGCCACAGCAACTGGGTTGCCCTCGGGTTGCACGCCACGCATATAGGCATTTTCGATTTCAGCGCGACCTTCGTGGAGTTGGCGCATAATCATAGCAATGCCTTGCAATACATCCACAGGCTCAAACCCGGTAATAACACCCGGGATGCCATATTTTTCAGCAAGGAACTGATAAGGCTTCATGCCAATGATGGTGCTTACGTGGCCAGGTAAGATAAGCGCGTCAATTTCCAAGGATGGGTCGGAAACAATTACCTCTAATGCGTTGGGCATGTTTTTATGCGCAACAAAGACGCTGAAATTCTTCAGGCCTAACGCTTGAGCGCGCTTAATTGCCATCGCAACCAGCGGCGTTGTAGTTTCAAAGCCTACCCCTACAAAAACAACTTGTTTATCGGGGTTTTGCTGCGCTAGCTTCAGGGCATCAAGCGGAGAGTATACGATGTTGACCGAGCGGCCTTGTGCCTGCTCTTTAAGTAAGCTTGAAGTGGAACCAGGGACGCGCGTCATGTCGCCGAAGGTGGCAATCGAAACACCCGGGATGCGGGCAAGGGCAATAACGGTGTCGATATCTTTATTCGAGGTTACACACACCGGACACCCTGGGCCCGAAGCAAGCCTTACGCCTTCAGGCATCATGGTGCGCAAGCCGTTGCGTGCTATGGCAACAGTGTGGGTGCCACAGACCTCCATGAGGGTGGCATGCTCGGGTGCCCATTTTTGAATGGAATGTATGAGCCCTTGAGCCAGATGAGGATCTTTGAATGAGGTCAAATCCATCAAGTGTGCCCCCTTATAAGCCTTCCACATCAGCGAGCTCGGGGAATTCTTTTATAAGGTCTAGCGTCTCTTGCGCATCCTGCTCGCTTACTACTTCAATAGCAAACCCAGCATGAACAAGAACGTAATCGCCTATAGCAGCCGACGGGGTAAGGTCGAGTGCAACCTGGCGCGTAACGCCTAAAATATCTACAACAGCCAAATGGTTGTTATCTATGGTTTTTACCTGAGCGGGAATGGCTAAACACATACACATCACTCCTTTACCTGCGTTTGCAATCCTAGCACAGCCTGTCCGTAGGAAATCGAGGCATCGTTAGGCGGCAGATCGCGGTTGATCGCTACAGTGAATCCATGCTCTTGGAGGCGTTCTAAGGTGTGCTCAATAAGGTAGCGATTCATAAACACGCCGCCTGCTAAAGCTACCGTTGAAATATCGTAGAGGGCTCTTACCAGCTCAGCTGTTGTGAGGATGGCTTGAATAAAGGCATCGTGGAACCGACGGGCGATAATATGTACTGCCACGCCAGCTTGTATATCGTCAAGAAGAGCCCTGAATACCGGGGCAGGATCCAGCAGTACAACCGAAGTGTCTTGTGCGGTGCTGGCTTGCGTTGCCGTGTTTTTGATGACGTCGATCGTGTAGCGGCTGTCGGCCACCCATTCCTCGTCGCTTGGAGGTGGGGTGGGTACATCGGGCGCCTGCGTTATAGCGGCTTCGAGCAAAATGGCCGCTTCGCCCTCGTAGCGCGGATGCGTGCATAGCCCCAACAAGGCCGAAGCGGCGTCAAACAAACGCCCGACCGACGAGGATAGGGGAGTATTAAGGCCGCGCTCGATCATTTGCTCATAGATTTCAGAGTTAGGAACCTGTTCTTCAATAAAACTGCGTGCCTGTTCATGATCAAGCAAGTCGAACGCCCACAACGCGCCGTAGGCGATGCGCACAGGCTCTTTGATAGCTGCCGCGCCACCAGGCAGGGGAATGTAGGCAAAGTTAGCAAAGCGCTCGAAGGCTTGCAAGTTAGACAAAAGAACTTCGCCTCCCCATAGCGCGCCATCCATACCATAGCCAGTGCCGTCGAAAGCAAAACCGCACACGGGCCCGGCAAGGTTGTTTTCGCCCATAACCGAAAGAATATGGGCATGGTGGTGCTGAACTTGCTGGACAGGCAAGCTTTGGGCAAGCGCCCACTTAGTGGTGAGGTATTCGGGGTGATAATCGCACACTACCCGCTGAGGAGCGAGGCGAAATAGCTCAGCAAAACGGTTGCGGGTTTCGTGCCAAGCATCCATGACTGCAACGCTTTCCATGTCTCCGATATGCTGCGAGACAAAGGCTTGTTGCCCGCGAACGAAGGTAAACGTATTTTTTTGCTCGGGACCCGTTGCGAAAAGCTCGCCCTCTTGTTTGCTAGCCGCGCTGTGGTTGTTGGCGGTGGTATGGGAAGGCGCCTCGTATTGAGGCTTAGGAATAGCAAGAGGCAAAGGCGCATACCCACGGGCTCGGCGAACCATTTGTACTACTTCTCCTGCCGGACCAGCATCAAGCACACGCAAAACCGAATCGTCATAGCGCCCCTCGATCTGCCTGTCGTTTACCAAAAAGCCATCTGCGACAGTGGCAAGCTTCTCTAAGGCTTGTTGCTCGGTTGTTACAATGGGCTCATCGTGAATATTGCCTGAGGTCATAACGAGCATGCCGCCAAAGCTACGAATGAGTAAATTTTGAACCGGGGTAGCGGGGAGCATGACGCCTAGCTCAGCTAAGCCATCGGCCAATCCAGGGGCAAATTGCGCGCCTGCTCGCTTTCGCAAAAGCACAATGGGGCGAGCTGGAAGTTGCAGCTGTTGGGCTTCGGC
>CAZDCX010000002.1:0-7505 GCA_964504115.1 uncultured Cryptobacterium sp. | reverse complement strand
GGGCTGGGCATGAAAGCGCCGATCACCCGGATCGTCATATTCTGCTTGGCAGGCCGGGCACATGGCAAACGGCTCCATAGAGGTGGCCGGGCGATCGTAGGGCAATGCGCGCATGATGGTAAAACGCGGCCCGCAATTGGTGCAGTTAATAAAGGGGTAGTGATAACGTCGGTCGCTGGGGTCAAACAGCTCGGCTACGCATGCATCGCAGGTTGCCAAATCGGGCGAAACCAGGGTTGTTTCTTCGGGTTGTGAATCTTGCGAAAAGCGGATCTCGAAAGAAGAGTACCCTTCTGCCGGCACCTCATCCAGCGAGATTTCCTTTACCTGGGCTGCTGCGGGTGCCTGTTCGGACAAAGCAACGACGAAGCGATCAAGCGCCTGCTCTGAGCCTTCCGCATGTACCAGCACTCCCTCGGTGGAGTTGAGTACCCAGCCCGTAATATGAAGCTGCTGTGCCGTACGATATACAAAGGGGCGGAAACCCACCCCTTGTACAACGCCTGTTATTTTGAGATTAAGAGCATCGCTCATAGTTCTCCTTGAAGACGGTTAGTTATATATGGCTCGACTAACCACTTTAGCCAAAGCGTGAATAGTTACTGCCGAGTTATCGGGCAAACGCACATATACGCAGCGTCGGCCGCGCTCGGATAGAATAGTGAAGTCTCCCATTGCTTGAGCTTTGGCCAGCTCGTTTAAGCTGCCTGCGCGCTCGTCTTCCACGGCAATGTCCTTTGGTTCGTGCGCCGAAACGATGAGGAAGACGCCCTTGTTGGGGCCGCCCTTGTGAAGTTGGCCGGTAGAGTGCAAATAACGCGGGCCGATTTCAAGGCACGAAGCCACGTCAAAGCGGTCAACAATTGCATGGCGGATTTCTTCCATCGCCTCACGACGACCTTCGCCTGTGAACGGTAGGAATACGTTGAAGGAAAAGTAATCCTCGCCAGGCTTAATGCTTTCAAAGAGCGTGCGGAACACGGCATCGAGGCTCTCTACGGCGACCTGACCACGAAGCGCTTCAGACACGTAGACTTCCACCTTGCCAACCGGGATATCGGCCAAGCTGGACGAAACGAATTCTGGCTTCGGGGCGCCCTCGGCCAGAATGCGGAGCACTTCCTTTTTGGCCGCGGCAACATCGGGCTGATCGAAGGGGCACACCTTCATGAGGTAGCCCACCATGGCAATGGCATACTCCCACATAACAAAGTGTGCAGCCAGATCGTTAACTGAAAGCACGCGGAACGTCATGCGCGGAACAGCGCGATCGATAAACTCAAGAGCATGGCTGAAGTTTTGGCGATCATCCCAGAGGTCGGTTTGTGTGTCGTAGGTAATGACCGAGCGGTCACCCGGGTCTTTTCGAAGGACGAGGGAATCAACTTCGATGTTGGGCAAAATGCCAACTCCGTTTTTGCCCAAGCTTTCGGCGACAAGCTGCTCTATCCACAGCCCTAAAACGCGACCGCGTTTAGGGGAGAAGAACGAAAACTTATCGCGACCTGCCAGGTAGTTGTCGTATAAAAAGGCAGCTAGATTTGCAGCCGGATTATCAAGGCTGTCGGTTGCACAGAGCTCTTCTGCCGATGCTGCGCTTGCAACAAACTCTTGAATGTTAATGCCTGCTAGAGCTGCTGGCACCAAGCCAAAGACCGAAAGAGCTGAATAGCGGCCACCTACCGTGGGTTCTCCCAAAAACACGCGAGCCCATCCTTCTGTTTGGGCTTGCTTTTCCAGCGAAGAGCCAGGGTCGGTGATGGCAACAAGATGCTTGAGCGTTTCTTCCTTGCCCAAGTTTTCTTCCAAGATGCCACGGACAGCCTTCATGACCAGCGTAGGCTCCAACGTATCGCCTGACTTGGAAGCCTGAATGACCAGCGTTGAGGCCAAATCGCACTCTGAAAGAATAGTGCGCACGCGCACAGGAGAAACCGAGTCAAGGGTTTTAAATTTTACCTTTGTCTCGTCAATTTTATTGTATTTGGTCATGGTCATTGGAGCCTGCGCAGACCCCCCTTGAGCAACAAGAACTACGGTTGTGAGCCCACGGCTGCGCATGTGGTCGGCAAATGACTGAATTTCTTCAATAGGGCAAGGCGACTGGCTTGCCAGTGTTGACCATCCCATAAAGTTTTGTGCGCACGATTGAGCATCGTCTGAAAAGTTATAAAGCGAAGAATCCTTGAGGTGAATGCGACTAGCAACTTTTCCATCTACTAGTGCTTGCAAGGAAGGAGGGTATATCCCCTGAATTGAAAAGTCGATCATTTTACCCTTCTTTCAACAACCCCTCTATTTTACCAAATAACCTTGTGCTTACTATATAGGCTAGCTATATAGCAGAATCCGCAGATAGAATCGCCAAATTGCAAGTTTTTAATAGCCTCAGAAACAGGCCTGCACGTACCTTTTTTTCGCCAGCCTGGGCAGCTTAAAGTATGGGATGGCAACATGCAGAAAAGGCAGCATGAGGGGCGTAAAACCAAACAGGCACCTTGGGCGCCGAGCGAGCTTGGGGCTGATCGAAGGGTTCGCGATGTAGCATCCTTGGCTCATGCGACGCCAAGGAGTTGGACAGCGTGACTCTGGGAGGTTGGGTGGCGGGTCATTTTTGCTGCTAGATGAAGTAGTGCTACGTATGGAGCATGCGCCACTCGCTCGGAGTGCTGTGTGCTTCACGCACGAAGGCCTCCGTAAAGCTTGATGGTCGCGGATATCCCACCAAGGTGCCCACTTCTGCAATGCTAAGCCGGGTGCTTACAAGGAGGCTTTGTGCTTGGCCTATGCGTTGTTTGCGTGTATAAGCCGCAATGCCCATGCCTGTGTCGTGCTGGAACTGCGCGCAGAGCTTTGATCTGCTGGTAAAAACGTGTTTTGACACATCGTCAAGGGTAAAGCGGTGAGCAAGATTGGCCTTGATATAATTCTTCGCCTCTTGAGTGATCGAGGGGGCGTTCTCTAAAGGCTGGCTGGCCGAAGCGCCTGCTGACTGCGTTACTAAGCTAATGGCTTCAAGTGCTTTTGCGTGAAAGAAGAGCTCTGAGCCGTGTGAGATCGCTTTTCGTGGATTGATGCCGCGCATAACAGCAAGAAGCTGGCTTGAGAGTTGCTCTGAAACGGGAGTATTGAGCTGTTCTTCAAGGTTGCTGCATTGCTTGGGGTAGCGGCGCCGCAGCTTATGGATAAATGAAGAGGTATAGCAAATGCTTATCGAGTCATAAGGAGCATGCGCTTCGAGAGGAGTTGCCAGGCTTCCGCCCTCGTGAGAAAAGGTAGCAATATTTTCAAAATGCGCGGGAAGGGCAACGTGTAAGAGCTCTTGCGATGATTCGACGGTTGGCTGCGAGACGCAGCAGATGCAACCATACTCGGTAGGATATTCATCGAGGATGGTTTTACTACTGAGTTCTATATGGTGGGCGGTGATTAAACAGTCATTATCTATTGATAATGCCCAAAGAAATCCCGCTCCAATTTCAGGGGGAAGAACTCCCAATATTCCACAGCGATGTGCCTGCATGGTAATATGCAGCTGCTCAATCTGCGGCTCAATAAAAGTGCGCAAGGGCTGTGCAATATGTTGTGCCACGGTACTCATGGCTCGTATCGTTTTTCTTTCATTTTTGTCCAAGCTTTTTTGAAATCGTCCACAACTTCGCTTCCCTTGGTAAAAGGCTTCTGTCGAGATGATAAGTTAACCCAATCTAACAATCAAGAACGGGAGGTGGAATATGAGCAAAGAGACCAACCCTGATCAAGAGCGCAGCAGTATAAGCCAACTGCTTCGTTTTGCCGGCAAGCGCAAGGTTCTCACCTATGTCGGCTGCGCGCTATCGGCTCTTTCTATGTTGGTGAGTTTTGTTCCGTATATTTGTATTTGGCTTGTTGTGCGCGATTTGTTAGCAGTTGCTCCAAACTGGAGCGAGGCAACATCGATTATGCAATATGGTTGGGCTGCCCTTGGTTTTTCGGTAGCATCTATTGCTCTTTATTTTGCGGCTCTTACGTGTACGCACTGTGCAGCATTCAGATGTGCTTCAAATATGCGCCTGCAAACCACCGAGCATATTATGAATACATCCTTGGGCTACTTCGACAATCATGCTTCTGGTGCGCTTCGGCGTGTTATAGATGGTTGTGCTTCAGAGACCGAAACACTTTTAGCGCACAACCTTTCTGATGTTGCTGGGTCGATCGCGATGGTGGTTGGGATGCTGGCGGTGTTCTTTGCGTTTGATTGGCGCTTAGGACTTGCCTGTATGATCCCCGTTGTTGTTTCGATTCTTTGCCTGTTTTATATGATGGGCGGGCGCGGTATGACCTTTATGGCAAAGTACCAGGAGGCGCTGGTTCGTATGAACCAAACGGGAACGGAATATGTTCGCGGTATCCCCGTGGTTAAGGTGTTCCAACAAACGGTATATTCGTTCAAGGCGTTTTATGACGCTATCAATGACTTTAGTCGTATGGCTCAAGATTATGCTGTGAAGTGGTGCCAAATCCCGCAATCGTTATCGCTCACTGTTATCAATGGTGGCGTTGTGTTTTTAGTACCCGCCATGGTTTTGCTTCTTCCTGGTCAAAGCGATTTGGGCATCTACCTTACCAATGTGGCGTTTTACGCAATATTTAGCGCTGTAATACCAACAGCAATGGCGCGTGTGATGTTTATGTCTGAGGCAGTTCAAATTTCAGCGGATGTTTTACAGCGTGTCGGGGAGGTTTTAGCGGCGCCGGTAATTTTAAAGGCCGATGCCTGCCAAGAGCCACGCGATACCTCGATTCGCTTTGAGAAGGTAACGTTTGCTTACGAGGGCGCCGATAGTAATGCCTTGGAACAGGTAAGCTTTGAAGTTCCCTCAGGGGCCACCGTTGCGCTCGTGGGCCCTTCCGGCGGTGGCAAATCAACAGCAGCGGCTTTGGTTCCGCGATTTTGGGATGTTAATGCCGGTGCGGTCTGCGTTGCTGGCGTCGATGTGCGTTCAATCGATCCAAAAGTGCTGATGGGGAAGATCGCTTTCGTATTTCAGGCGAATCGCTTATTCAAGCAGAGTATCTTTGAAAACGTGCGAGCTGCCCGCCCGGATGCAACTCGCGAGGAGGTGCTGCACGTGCTTCATGCGGCGCAGTGTGATGACATTATTCAAAAACTTCCGCACGGAATCGATACCGTATACGGTGCCAAGGGAGTATATCTTTCAGGCGGCGAGATTCAGCGGCTCATGTTGGCGCGCGCTCTGCTCAAACAGGCGCCGATCGTAGTGCTTGATGAGGCAACAGCTTTTGCTGATCCAGAAAATGAGGCCTTGATCCAAAAAGCATGCAACGAATTAATGCGCGGTCGAACCGTTTTGATGATTGCTCATCGTTTATCAACCGTGCGCAACGCTGATGCCATTGTGGTGCTCGATGAGGGGCATGTGGTTGAGCAGGGGACTCACGATGAACTTGTTGCCAGCGGCGGTGTGTATGCGCGTATGTGGGCTGATTACGAACGTGCGGCAATGTGGAAGATAGAACGCGCCAAACAGACCGCCCAGTGCCCTGAAAAGGCGGTGGGTTAAATGCTGAAAGAAAAATATTCTTTAACCGATGAAGGTGTGCGCAACGTAAAACTAGGGACCGCATGGACCGCTCTTTCAAATATGGCGATTTTTCTTGGTATTGGCGTTGTGTATATGCTTATGGATGCGCTTATGGGTACTTTTACCCAAGGCGCACCGCTCCCTCGTTTAACTGATCCGTTTCCTATGATGGAGGCTATGGGGATACCTCTTTCTCCGTTGGCTGCGGTCATTATCGTATTTGTTTTGCTTTTAATATCGGAATACTTTGCCTACTACTACCAGTATGGCGTTATCTATAACGAAAGCGGCCGCCAGCGCATTGCACTTGCCGAGCGCTTGCGCACGTTACCACTCTCGTTTTTTGGCAAGCGAGACTTGGCTGATTTAACCGAGACCATTATGGGCGACGTTAAAATAACCGAGCACGCTTATAGTCACGTACTGCCCGAGCTTTATGGCGCCTATGTGACGCTTGGTATTGCGACAGTGGGTTTGTTTGTTTTTGATTGGCGTTTGGCGTTAGCGGCCCTGTGGAGTGTTCCTGTTGGTTTTGGCCTTTTATTTGCAAGCCGCAAGATCTTAGCCCCTTTACTGCAAGCCACGCGCATGAAGAGCCTTACCGTTTCAGAGGATATACAAGAAGCACTCGAGTGTGTTCGTGAAGTGCGGGCAACCAATCAGGTCGAGCACTATATGGACGCTATCAAGCATGATATTCAAGCAAGCGAATCGCAAACGATAAAAAGTGAGCTTGCCATGGGTGTTTGCGTCAACAGCGCCCAAATTGTACTGCGTCTTGGTCTTGCTACTACCATTCTTGCCGGGGCGGCCTTTATCTTGGAGGGAACATGCTCGTTTATGACGCTCTTCTGCTTCTTGCTTGTAGTATCACGTATTTACGCACCCTTCGATCAGGCGCTTACGCTTATTTCTGAACTGTTTGCCGCTCAAACAGCAGCTTCTCGTATGAAGTCGTTTTATGAGGAGCCACTTGCTCGCGGTTCAGAAGAGTTTGAACCCCAAGATCATACAATCGAGTTTGAAAATGTTTCCTTTGCTTACAACGAAGCCGATGAGAGCCCCGTGCTATCAAAGGTAAGCTTTACTGCTCAAGAAGGCGAGGTAACGGCTTTGGTGGGGCCTTCGGGCAGCGGCAAATCAACGTGCTCAAAATTGGCAGCGCGCTTTTGGGATGCTAATGATGGTCGTATCCTAGTAGGCGGGGTTGATGTGTCGACCGTGGAGCCCGAGGTGCTCTTGCGGGATTACGCGGTGGTATTTCAAGAGGTGCTCCTTTTTGATGACACGGTTATGGAAAATATCCGTCTTGGCAGGCGCGATGCCACCGATGAGGAGGTTTTAGCTGCAGCTTGCGTGGCAAATTGTGACGAGTTTGCTTCTCGTCTGCCTCAGGGGTATCACACTGCAATTGGCGAAAATGGTGCCAAGCTCTCGGGTGGCGAGCGTCAGCGTATCAGCATTGCTCGTGCTTTACTAAAAGATGCACCCATTATATTGCTCGACGAGGCAACCGCCTCTCTTGACGTTGAAAACGAAACGCAAGTTCAAGAGGCACTTTCGCATTTGTTGGCTGACAAAACAGTAATCGTAATCGCTCATCGTATGCGCACGGTCATGAATGCCGACAAAATCGTGGTTCTCAAAGATGGCAAGGTTGAAGAGCAAGGAAGCCCTGAAGTACTCATGCAGCACAAGGAGGGTTTGTTCTATCGTATGGTTACCTTGCAGCGGGAAAGCGCCAAGTGGGCTGTGTAGCCGCGTATAAGGTACAAAACTCAAATACTATCCAGGGTGTATGGGCGAAGAGGATTTTTGCTCATACACCAAAAAAGGTTCCAGCAGCGGAACCTTTTAATATAGGTGGCGGAGAGCTGGGGATTCGAACCCCAGATACGCTTGTGGCGTATACTCGCT
>CAZDCX010000001.1:3041-129944 GCA_964504115.1 uncultured Cryptobacterium sp. | reverse complement strand
GCGCTTGTGGGAGAAGATCAGGTAAGCGAAGTAGCTGCAGGGGATGAATTACACGTAGGAGCTTTAGTATTCAAAGTTTTGCATCCCGAAGTTCTTATGAGCGAGGGTGGCAATGATGATAGCGTGTGTCTTTTGATGGAATCAGACATTAACCATGATGGAGAAGGTGAATGGAGCGGTTTGTTCTGCGGCGATGCTGAAGCGGAAGTTCTCGAATCGCTTGTGAGTGAGGGCATGCTTGGTAAGGTCGACCTTTATAAGGTAGGGCACCATGGCTCAAAAGCAGCTTTGAATGAAGACCTTGTCCAAACCCTCCATCCTCGAATAGCGCTGGTGAGCGTAGGGGCTGATAACTCATATGGTCATCCCAGTGAGTTTACGCTCAGCCTTCTCAATTCAGTTGGTGCGTCCATCCTGCGCAGCGATGAACAGGGAGATGTGGTATGTAGTTTGCAGACTGATAGCATCAAGGTTTCACCAATGCGGTAGAATTTTCACATGGCCTCTCCAAAACAACAATCTGCGCTCTTACCAGCATATCTTATTGCTGGGGAAGATGAGTTAAAGCGCGAAACAGTACTGAAGCGTTTACACGCTCGTCTTGCCACCATGGGTGATTTGTCATTTAACTCGGACACCTTTTCGGCGCGTACTTGCACGGGCGAGCAAATAGTTGCAGCGGCAAATACCCTGCCTTTTGCCAGCGATGTTCGCCTTGTTGAAGTTCATGAGGTTGAAAAACTCAGAAAAGCAGATCTCGACCTGATCATAGATTATTTGAAGGCTCCCTGCCCAACAACGGTGCTTGCCTTGGTTGCACAGAAGGTGGCAAAGAATGCTCGCATTTTAAAGGCCGTTACCGCCTTTGGGAAAACGGCCTATATTGATTGCGCACCTTTTGCTCGTAAGGATTTGGCAAAAGCGGTGCGTTCTATGGCAGTTGGGCAAGGCGTTACTTTTACCGAGGGGGCTGCTTCTGCTCTTATCGATTTAGTAGGTACCAATACGGTTGCCCTTGATAGCGAGATTCGAAAACTTGCTTTGTCGCATCGCGGCTCTGACCCTGTTAATGAGAATGAAGTTTTTTCACTGGTCTCTCGTACAGCAGAGGTCAAACCGTGGGAGTTGGTGGATGCATTTGCGAGTCGTAATAGTAAGCGCTGTCTTTACCTGCTCCATCGCATGGAAAAGGTAACTCCCTATGCCTTGCTTGCCATGTGCGTAACGCGCTTACGAGAGCTGCTTACTGCAAAGGCGCTTGCGCGTCGTGGTGAGGCTCAGGCGCTTGCTTCGGTTTTAAAATTACCTGGTTGGCGCGTTAAAAATTATCATATGTGGGCTCGCGGATTTAGCGAGCAAGAGCTGATAGAAGCCTTGCGTACTGCTCGCGATACTGAACAAGCTATGAAAAGCGGCACTGATGCCCATGATGCGTTTGTGGATTGGATGCTTAGTGTTTGCTCGAAAGTCCGAAAGGGTTAGTTATGGAGCTCTATGTAGCGCGACATGGACAAACTGCTTATAACGTTGAACGTCGTGCCTGTGGGGGCATGACCGATATTTCTATTACTGAGCAGGGCCGCAGGCAGGCCAAAAAACTTGGCGAAACCTTGCGCGAGATCTCCATCGATAAAGTGATTGTTTCGCCGATGAAGCGCGCACAAGAAACGGCATCTATAGCACTAGAGGGCCGAGGATTTACTTTTGAGATCGAAGAACGAATTCGGGAGCATTGCTTTGGTTCTTTTGAGGGGTGTTTGGTGGATGATGAGGAGTTTTCACACATGCGCTGGAACCCTGCCTTCAAGTTCCCAGAAGGGGGAGAATCCCTTTTTCAGGTGGCAACACGGGTGTACAGCTTTCTGGACGAATTAGCGCAGCGCTATCCTGATCAAACGGTACTCTTGGTGTGCCATGGCGCCATTGGTCGCATCATTTATAGCTATTTCACCAGTTTGACTGACGAAGAATTGCACACCTATTTAATGTCCAATTGCGAGTTGTTGCACTTTAGTCTCTAGGGCGATGATGCCACTATTTTGTTTCGCTCCTTACGCGAAAAGGAAGCGATAAGCGCTCACCTGCTTTGGGCCTTATGTATTGGCTGCCTCTTCCCGGTAAAGTGGCAGCCTTCAGACACCAAAGCTGTAGTTCACAGGCCTCATAACATATCCAATCGAACAAAAAAAGAAAAAGAACCCAATAAAGGGCTCTTTTTCTCTTGATATGCGAATGAGATCCGAGAAGCGGATACCATTAAACGGTTGCTTATTCAGCAGCCTCTTCAGTTTCAGCCTCAGCAGCAGCGGCAGCAGCCTCTTCTTCAGCCTTCTTCTTTGCTGCAGCTTTCTGAGCCTTTTCGGTCTTAGCACGACGCTTTGCCTTAGCGGCAGATTCTGCAGCCATAGCCTCCTTGCGAGCGGCCTTTGCAGCAGCTTTTTTGTTGTTGCCAGCAACAGGAGCCTTCTTCTCAGGCTTGGTGTAAGCTGCAATGTCTTCAGCGGTAGCAACGCTATTAGCAAGCTTCATAACACCGCTCTTGCGGTTAGCAGCCTGACGCTTATGGATAGTGCCTTTGCTTGCAGCGCGGTCGAGCAGACGGGAAGCTTTGAGGGCAGCGGCATAAGCCTTAGCTCCATCCCCAGCTTCGACAGCTTCGCGAACGACGCGGACTGCGGTCTTCAGTTCGGAGCGAGCAGCGCGGTTACGCTGACGTGCCTTTTCGTTGGTAATGTTGCGCTTCTTTTGACTTTTAATGTTCGCCACTGTTGATATCCTCCATGTAATTATTTCTTTTCTGTAGACGAAAACCCTAGAATCGTAGCACAATTTCCCGCTTGGGGGTAGCAGGTCTTCGTAATTTGTTCGCAAATTCGCGTTACTTGGTGCTAAGTAGAGTAGAATCGGTGAAACTATGACGAATTAAAAGCATTACAACGTTTGAATTACACGAGGTAAGAATGTCCTTGGATCCACATACGATACGCAACTTCTCCATTATTGCCCATATCGATCATGGCAAATCAACGTTGTCTGATCGTATCCTCGAAATGACGGAAACCGTATCTAAGCGTGATATGAAAGAGCAAGTGCTCGACTCAATGGATATCGAGCGCGAGCGCGGCATTACTATCAAAAGTCAGGCTGTCCGTGTGGATTATCGGGCTGATGATGGCCAGCTGTATCACTTTAACTTAATCGATACGCCTGGTCATGTTGACTTTACCTATGAAGTATCGCGCTCTCTTGCGGCCTGCGAGGGGGCGGTGCTGGTTGTTGACGCGACCCAGGGCATCGAAGCACAAACGGTTGCTAACGCCATGATGGCTATGAATGCCAATTTAGAAATAGTGCCTCTTATCAACAAGATTGATTTACCGGCTGCAGAGCCCGAGCGCGTGCGGGAAGAAATTGAAGAAGGGCTTGCTATCCCCGCCGATGATGCTGTACTTGCCAGTGGCAAAACTGGCGCTGGAGTGCATGATTTACTTGAAGCGATTGTTTATAACATTCCTCATCCTGAGGGCGATCCCAATGCTCCTCTTTCAGCATTGATTTTCGATTCGTATTTCGATTCGTATCGAGGTGTTGTGGCGTTGGTGCGCATCATGGACGGCTCAATGTTTAAAGGTCAGGCCATTCGCATGATGGCTACCAACACCGAAACGTTGGTTGAAGAAGTGGGCGTGCGCCGTCCAACTGAAGTACCGGCGCAGCAGCTCGGTGTTGGCGAAGTTGGATATTTGGTTACGGGTTTGAAGGATCCCGCCCAGGTCAAGGTTGGCGACACTATTACCTTGGCCCACGGTGGGTGTTTAGAGCCCTTGCCTGGGTATCGCGATGTCAAGCCCATGGTATATACAGGGCTTTTTCCTATTGATGGCGATCAATATGAAGATCTCAAAGATGCGCTTGATAAGCTTTCATTAAACGACCCGGCGTTAGTCTATGAAGCCGAGACAAGCCACGCATTGGGCTTTGGATTTCGCGTTGGCTTTTTGGGCTTGTTGCACATGGAGGTTATCAAAGAGCGTCTTGAACGAGAGTTTGGGCTCGATCTTTTGGCTACAGCTCCTTCTGTGGAATATCACGTGTACAAAACCGATGGCGAGATGATTTCGCTTCACTCACCCCAAGACATGCCCGATGCAAGCGAGATCGATCATATTGAGGAGCCTTATCTTAAGGCCAAGATTCTTATTCCACCTGATTACGTGGGCGCGGTTATGGAGCTTACGGTGGCCAGGCGCGGTAACTTCAAGACCATGAATTACCTCAACGTAACAACGGTAGAAATGCTTTGGGAGATGCCGCTTTCAGAGCTCATCATGGATTACTTCGATCAGCTCAAAAGTCGCACCAAAGGATATGCTTCGCTCGATTATGATTTCGATGAGTATAAGCCTTCTAAGTTGGTTAAGCTGGACATCTTGCTTTCTGGTAAGCCTATCGATGCATTGTCATTTATTGTGCATGCCGACAAAGCCTATGATCGCGGGCGCGTGCTCACTGAAAAGCTCAAAGAAATAATTCCTCGCCAGATGTTTGAGGTTCCTATTCAAGCTGCCGTGGGCTCGCGCGTTCTTGCTCGCCAAACCGTACGCGCCTTGCGCAAGGATGTTTTAGCTAAGTGTTATGGAGGCGATATATCGCGTAAGCGCAAATTGCTTGAAAAACAAAAGAAGGGCAAGAAACGGATGAAGAGCATTGGTAATGTAGAAGTGCCTCAGGAAGCATTTATGGCGATATTAAAAGTGGATGAATAAAGAGGGGCGTTATTAATGGCTCGTCAGAGTAAGGCTCGCAGCAAAAAAGAAGAATATGATTGGCTCAACGACCCTTTTGATGAAAAGAAGTCTCAGGCTGAATCTGAGAGCGCAGGGCTTTCAACGGGCTCAAAAATAGCGCTTGGGTGTGGATGCTGTCTTATCGTACTTATCGTTGTTGCTGTGCTCGCCATTGGCGGTTTTCAATTTTTTGCTCTCTTGGCATCATAGAGTGCCAGCTTTAAGCAATGCGATGGTTTGTTCATGAGTATGTTGTTTGATAACCGCCAGCTTATTTTGGCCCCGATGGCGGGAGTAAGTGATGAGGTATTTCGTCAACTTTGCCGTGAACAGGGAGCGCAGCTAACCTATACCGAAATGGTTTCGGCAAAGGCATTAAGCTATGCCAATAAAAAAACGGCCAACTTACTTAACCTAGCCAATAATGAAGATAAGGTTTCGGTTCAACTTTTTGGGCATGAACCCGAAACCATGGCGGCACAAGCGCAATGGGTAGAAGATCAATTGGGTTCCCGCTTGTTTGCCATAGACATTAATATGGGTTGTCCTGCTCGCAAAATTGCGGGTAAAGGCGATGGGGCAGCTCTCATGCGCGACCCTCAGTTAGCAAGCGCCATTATATCTGCGGTAAGCAAAGCGGTGCAGCAACCTGTTACGGTAAAGTTTCGCCGAGGCTATGCGCAAGGCGAAGAGACGGCTGTCGAGTTTGCAAAACATGTTGAAGCGGCGGGCGCATCTGCTGTGGCAGTGCATGGCCGCTTTGCTCAGCAATTTTATCGGGGCAGTGCCGATTGGGGCGTCATACGTCGCGTAAAAGAAGCGCTCGCCATCCCTGTTATTGGCAATGGGGATATTGTTGATGGGCAAACGGCTGTGGCTATGAAAGAACAAACGGGGTGTGACGCGGTTATGATCGCGCGCGGCGCAGAGGGCAATCCCTGGATCTTTCGCGATTGTGCATCGAGGCTTGCTGGGGGCAGGGGATATGCCGGGCCAACTCCTGCAGAAAAGATGGCTTTGGCAACACGCCATGCGCGCCTGCTCTCTGAGCGTTCTGGGAAAAATATCGTGCGGATGCGAAAGCATGCTATGTGGTATGTGACCGGCATGAAGGAGGCAGCGGCAGCGCGTCGTGCAATCAATGAAGCCGTAACCTATGAAGATTTTGCCGCCATTTTTGAAGCGGTAAGGCAGCGCACCGAGGCAGCTTTTGGCATACAAGCTGGAGTGGCTGACCAAGTTCGGGTTGCAGGGAGCATGGGGCAAGACTCCTGCCAATGCGCGGGGCAATCTGGATGCTATCAGCCCAGGGGCGCACAAAGCAACCGCGCTTTTGCTGCTGGGGCGCACAGCATCAACAATGCGCACTGTCAACGAGTCAAGCAGATGCAGGAATCCCGCGTATGACTTGGGATCCTTATCGCGCGCTTTATATTCATGTTCCATTCTGTAAGCAGCGCTGCGCCTATTGTGACTTTGCTACCGAGGCTGTTTCTCGCAACTCCGCGCGTCTTGATCAATATGTAGAAACCCTCGTGCGCACTATTCGCCAAGCTTCGCGCGGCGAGCTTTTGGGAAAGGTGCAAACGGTTTACCTTGGCGGCGGGACGCCGAGCTATCTTGGCAATAGGCGTTTATCGGCCTTGTTATATACCTTGTCGCTTTCGATGCATTTAACCCCTGAGGTGGAGTGCACCTTAGAGGCCAATCCAGAGAGTCTTACCCTGCCCATGGTAAAAGATGTTTTTGCCCTCGGGGTTAATCGTTTATCTCTTGGTGTACAAAGCTTTGATGACGCTCTTCTCAAAACGCTGGGGAGGGTACACACAAGTGCAGATGCCCTGCGCGCAATCGATACGGCGCAGGCGCGTTTCGAAAATGTGAGTATCGATTTGATGTGTGGTTTGCCAGGCCAGACTCAAGAATCTTTAGAGCAGGATCTGGCAAGGGCGCTTTCGCTCGGGGTAACCCATATAAGCGTATATCCTCTAACTATTGAAGAAGGTACGCCCTTTGCCCAGTTGGTAGCTTCGGGCAGCTTGAACTACGACGAAGATGCTGGCGCTGATCATATGCAAGTGGCATCGGAGATTCTCCATGATGCGGGTATGCATCGCTATGAAGTTGCCAGCTATGCCTATCCAGGGTACGAATCGCGCCATAATACGGCATATTGGACTGGCGCGGCGTATTTGGGGCTTGGCCCGCATTCCGTTTCGATGAGACAAGATGAATTGACTCGCGAGCGATTACAGGATGGCTCTGTCATCGATTCGCTCGACATTTTTCAGTACACTGCCGAGGATCTTATGCTTGGTATGCGCATGAGCCAAGGCGTGAGCGATGAACAGGTTGAAGATGCAAGCCTCCTCCTTCCTGAAGTGCCTGCGGCGTTTGCCCAGCTTGAGGAGCAGGGTTTTGTGACCCATCGGGCTGGGCGATGGCAGCCCACCGAAAAGGGTTGGCTGTTTGGAAACCACTTGTACGGCTCTCTGCTGGATTTAGCACCGTAACAATATTTTGTCAGCCTCGATTGTTTTCATACTTCTTCATGAGCGCTTCACCTTTGCAGAGTATCCTTTCGCTTAAGCGATTAGCACTCTGTGGCTTACGCTGCTAAAATACCAACCTGGTACTTTTGGTTGTTATATATGAAGGGAGGGCGGCGTGCTATCCGATAGGCGACATCTTATTTTGCGTGCCTTGATCGAAGAGTATATCCATCAGGCACTACCGGTGGGTTCTCGTGCTTTGGTTGAGCGTTACAACTTAGGTGTGAGTTCGGCAACAGTGCGCAACGAGCTCTCTTTTCTTGAAGAGATGGGCTATCTTATTCAGCCGCATACCTCAGCAGGTCGTATTCCTACCGATTATGGGTACCGCGCATTTGTCGATGATCTCCTTGCCGAAGAAGATATTGAAGTTGATGAGGCTGCGCGCGAAGCTTTGCGCAGCTGTGCGGGCGACTTGGATGACCTTATGGAGCGCACCTCTCAGGCATTGGCGCGGCTTACTGATTGTATGACCTTAGTGGTTCCTCCGAGGGTTTTAACCGTTGATATTAAGATGATCAACTTAGTCATGCTGAGCCCAACTCATCTGTTGGCTGTAGTTATTACCGAAGATGGCCAGGTCTTTGACCGCCAAATCAATGTACCTTATGCCTGCACCGATGAGGAGGTTGTTCGTACGCAAAACCTTCTCAATAAGGTTCTCGTGGGTAAATCGCTCTCTTCTACCTCTGATACGCTGCCCTTTAATATGGACGAGTTTCGTGATGATTTGTTCCGTTTGGTCATGGCAGAAATTCTTACCTGCCTTCGTGAGAGCAATGCTATTAAAGGTCATGTGCTGGGTATGTCTCACCTGCTTGGTAAGCCTGAATTTAGCGATGCCTCGCGTTTAATGCCCGTGCTTGAAGAGCTGGAAGGCGATACGGTCTTGCTGCGCATGTTCAATGATGCAGCAGAGTCTGAATCTCCAGTGGTGCGTATTGGCCATGAAAACGATTCACAGGCTTTTGAGAGCGTGAGCCTTGTTGCCAATCGTTTTGGTGAAGAGCAGCATCGCGGGCTCATTGTTATTGTTGGACCAACACGTATGGATTATTCGCGCGTGTTTAAGGCTATTCGTGCCGCCCAAGATATTCTTAAGGATCTATAAAACATTCTCGCTTGAAAGGTTTCACTAATTCCTATGGCTAACGACCTCTATGCAATACTTGGCGTTGATAAAACTGCCAGTGATGATGAGATTAAAAAGGCATTTCGCAAAAAGGCCCGCGAACTACATCCTGATGTCAATAAATCCCCCGATGCAGAGGATCGGTTTAAGGAATTGAATGAGGCCTATGATGTTTTGAGCGATCCGAATAAACGCGCTCAGTACGATCGCTTTGGTACTATTCCCGGTGCAGCAGGTGGTGGCGGATCTCAATATGTCGATCTGGACGATCTGTTTGGCGGCGGCTTTGGCATGGGCGATTTGTTCAGCTCATTTTTTGGCGGTGGAGTTGGTGGCCGCGCTCAAATGCGCAAAGAAGGCCGCGATATGGGCGTGGGCTTGCGTATCACGCTTGAGGAGGCAGCTTCAGGCGCTCACAAGGAAATTGTTTATGATCGTTTGGCTCCATGCCCCGATTGTGGAGGATCAGGTTTAGCTGAAGGTGGCCATGAGGTAACCTGTCCTGATTGTAACGGGCAAGGGCGCGTTGTTACCGTCCAGCGCACATTCTTGGGTGATATGCAGTCAGCTTCAACCTGCAATCGTTGTGGTGGATCTGGCAAGATTATTGACAATCCCTGCTCTGAATGCGAGGGGCAAGGCCGCGTACCAGATCGCCAGCGAATTTCGGTTGATATTCCTGCCGGCATCAAAGACAGCCAGCAATTGCGTTTGGCGCATTATGGCGAGGCTGGTATTCGTGGTGCTGAGGCCGGCGATCTGATTGTAACCTGTCGCATCGAGCCTCACGAGTTCTTCGAGCGCGAGGGCGATGATCTTCATTGTTCAGCCGCTATTTCCATGGTTCAGGCCGCCTTGGGTGCTGAAATCAACATTGATGGCATCTTTGAGAATGAGGTTGTCAAGGTCACCATTCCCGAGGGGTGCCAGTATGGCCAGAAGGTGCGCGTCAAGAATGCAGGTATGCCCAAGTTCCGGAGCGAATCGCGCGGTGATTTATTTGTGCATGTGGAAGTTCGCATTCCGACGCGTGTTTCTAAGGCCGAGCGTGAAATTCTAACCAAATTGGCTGAAGAGATGGGCGATGACGTAGCCCAGCAGCGTAGTCCTTTGCAAAAATTACGCGATGCTTTTAACTAGTGCGATGGGCCGCCGCATGCGCCCTTTGATACAAAGAGAATTCTTGCTGGATGCAAGAAGCCAAGCTGGTACGCTGTTTGTGTGTGCGATGCGGGGGCAAAGCGCAATACCTGTTTTTTACTCAAGGGTGTGGTGAAGTGTCGTTACCTCATTTCTTTGTGTCAGATCAGGTATTGGCAGCCGAGTTGGAGCGTGAGTTTGTTTTGCGCCTTGCGCCGCAGGATGTAAAACACGCCCAAGTTCTCCGTATCGGATCAGGCGAGCATATAGCGGTTGTAGATGCTGCTTCAGATTATTTTGAGTGTGAGGTAGTATCGGTTCAATCAAGTGATCTATCGGTGCGTATAGCCCAACATTTGGATGCTCCCGAGCGACCCGAGGTTGTTTTGGTTCAAGGTCTTGCCAAGGGCGAGAAGATGGATCTGATCGTTCGTCATGCTACTGAATTAGGCGTTGCAGGTATTGTTCCTCTGAAGTGTCAACGAAGCGTGGTAAAGCTCGATGAGCGCAAGACCTTGGCTCGCAAAAAGCGATGGGAGAGCATTGCCAAAAGTGCGGCCATGCAAAGCGGGAGGGCAACCCTGCCTGAAATAACCAACCCTCTTACCCCTGCCGAGGCAGCCTCGCTTTTAACTGAAGCTACCGCAGTTTTGGTGTGCTGGGAAGAAGCGCCGCTCACCTGCAAACTTGCCGATGCTCTCCGCAGTGCTCTTACTCTATCCGCCACGCCCGCTCACCATGCTCGCATTGCGGTTGTAGTTGGGCCCGAGGGGGGTTTAACTGAAGAAGAAGTCAGCTTGTTTCTGGGAGCCAATGAGCGTGCCTCTCTTATAACGCTCGGTCCCACTATTTTGCGTACCGAGACGGCCGGCATCGTCGCACCAGCTTTAGTGCTCTATGAACTTGAGGCACGGGCATGAAGGTTGCCATCATCAATCTCGGTTGCAAAGTCAATCGGGTCGAGTCTGACACGATTGCTTTGTCGTATCTTAATCGCGGCGCCACATTAGCAAGTCCAAAAGAAGCCGATGTTATCGTGGTCAACACCTGCACGGTAACTGGAGAGGCAGAAAAGAAGACGCGCAAACACATCCGCCGCGCGCTCCGCGAGAATACTCATGCGCGTGTGTTGGTAACGGGTTGCGCCGCTGTAATATCGCCAACCTTTTTTGCTTCGCTTAGCGATCGGTTAAGTGTGGTTGATAAAGCTGAATTGCTTGAAGAGGGCGGGGTGTTTGAATCCGCCTCAGCCCCTACTGCCGCACAAGCCTCAAATTTTCTCCGAACCGGGAAGAACTTTCCTTGCCGCGTTGGGGTTAAGGTACAGGATGGCTGCAATCATGCCTGCACATATTGCATAGTCCACGTTGCTCGGGGGCGGGCTTGGTCGCGTTCGCCGGAAGCCATTGAACAAGAGGTTCGATCGTTGATTGAGGCCGGCGTGAAGGAAATTGTGCTCACTGGTATCGATTTGGGGTCGTATCGCTATTGCAAAGAAGCTACGGGCGCCGCTATGCCTGGCAACGCGGCGGATACTTCGCAGGATTCTTCTTTGAGCAAAAGCAATGAGGTATCGCTGGTAAGCCCAGGAATGCCATGTCAAAACCATAGCGAGCATACCCAGACCAACCCAAAGGATGCTTCCAAGGCAACCGGCACCATAACGTTGGCTCGTCTTTTGAGGCGATTGCTCGCGCTTGCAGATAAGTGCAATGCGCCCAACGTACGTTTTCGGGTGTCGTCTGTGGAGCCTCGTTCAATTGATAGCGATTTTATTTCCTTGCTCGCAGAAGCAAAGGGGCGCGTATGCCGCCATGTGCATTTGCCTTTGCAATCGGGTTCGAGCAAAGTCTTGCGTGAAATGCATCGGCCTTATTCTGCTCAAGATTATTGCGATTTGGTTGCTCGCATGCGCAAACAGGTTCCTACGCTCTCGCTTACAACCGATATCATTGTGGGTTTTCCAGGTGAGACTGAGGAAGATTTTCAGGAAACCTGTGCGGTGGCGCGAAAGGTAAACTTTTCTAAGATTCATGTTTTTCGCTATTCGAAACGCGAGGGCACACCTGCAGCAGCGCGCCCTGATCAAATCAGCGCTGAAGTCAAAGAAGATCGAGCAGGCCGTTTGATACACCTTGGCGATGAATTGCGTCGTTCGTTTGCAGAAGCGATGCTTGGCCGCTGCGAAACTATTGTGACTGAACAGCCGGGGCTCGGCATGACAGAATCCTATTACAAGGTGCGTTTTGATGCTCGCGCCCATCCCGATGACATTTTCCGTGCGCGCTTGGCCCAAGTTGATTCGGATGGTGTATTATTCGCACTATGAGTGAACCAACGCATATTACCCTTACCATTCCTTCTGCTGTTTCGCCTGTTGCCTTGATGGGTCCACAGGATGCATATTTACATCTTATTGAAGAGGCGTTTTCGGCCACCATTACCATCCGTGGTGAAGCTATTCAGATCCAGGGCGATGCTCTGGAGGTGCAATCGCTTACCACGTTATTTTCTAGCTTGATTAAAACGCTCCAAACTGGTGAGCAGTTATCCGCTGATGATATTAAACGCTCGCTTGCCCTTCTAAAAACAGGCGAATTGGCGCCGAAGCCCATGAAGGATGATGTGGTACTTACCTATCGCGGGCGAGCGGTGCGGCCTAAAACTCCAACCCAAAAGGCCTATGTTGATGCAATTCGAAGTAACACCATCACCTTTGGTATTGGGCCGGCTGGCACTGGCAAAACATTTTTAGCTATGGCTATGGCCATTACCGCTTTGAACAACAAACAAGTCAGTCGAATTGTACTTACGCGCCCCGTGGTTGAAGCAGGCGAGAATCTTGGATTTTTGCCTGGAACCTTGACCGAGAAAATCGACCCGTATATTCGCCCGCTTTATGATGCCTTGTACGAAATGATGGATGGTGCCCGCGCAACTCGTTGCATCAATGAGGGAACTATTGAAATTGCACCGCTGGCTTTTATGCGCGGGCGAACCTTAAATGATGCCTTTATTGTGCTTGACGAGGCACAAAATACCACGCCCCAGCAAATGAAGATGTTTCTTACCCGTTTGGGTTTGGGCTCAAAAATGGTTATAACCGGAGATATTACTCAAACCGATTTGCCAAAAGGAATTTCTGGCTTGAAAACCGTTCGTCAAGTGCTTGATGGCTTGGAAGATATTGCCTTTTGCGAATTCAAGGACACCGATGTGGTAAGACATTCTTTGGTGGCAAAAATTGTTTCTGCCTACGCTCGAGCAGAAGCTATGAATTTGCGTTTGTAGTATCGCGCAATGCGTAAAGCGGGTATGCTTGCGCGGCTCTTTGCGCGTGTTGTATCTGGCGGCCGCCGAAGTGCTGAGAGACCCTGCCCAGAGAGCATATTGGTGAGCCTTGAGGATCCAGGCTCGTGATAACAACATGAAAGTTCAAGGTGAAATAAGTCGTTATGAATATCAATGTACTGATTGAACAAGGCGGCGCTGAAGTTGAAGCTCTCGATATAGAGGGGCTGGCCACGTTTGTTTTGCGTCGCCAACAGTGCCCTGAATCCACTGATGTTTCGATAACGTTTGTGTCTAACGAGCGCATCCATGAGCTCAATCGCGATTATCGCGGTATCGATCGAGCGACCGATGTCCTTTCTTTTGAATGTGACAATATCCCTTTTGAAGATGAAGATGTGAGCAGTGCGACCGAATTTGAATTAGGAGATGTCATCATCGCAACCGATGTTGCTCATGCCCAAACGCAAGAATTTGGTACAACCTTTGAAGAGGAGGTAACCTTGCTCACAGTTCATGGCCTTTTGCATTTGTGCGGTTATGATCACATCGAAGATGACGAAGCTGCTGAGATGGAGGCACTTGAGGATGAGCTTATAAGTGCCTGGAACAAACAGCACGCAGGGGGCGAAGATTAACTATGACACGCGGGTCGTTTTCACTCCTCAGTGCATTTAAGTGCGCGGGCAACGGCATTGTTGAAACCGCGCATGAGCGCAATTTCCGTATAGAGCTTGGTTTTATGGTGCTATGCATCGTGTTGGGGGCGGCGTTTCGCATAACTGGCGTAGAGTGGCTTGTAGTTGTGGTGTGCTTTGGCCTCGTACTCGGCGGGGAATGCTTTAATTCTGCCCTGGAGGCTATCGTAGATTTGGCAAGCCCCGATTATCATGATCTTGCACGCAAAGCCAAAGATGCTGCGGCAGGGGGCGTTTTGCTGTTTTCAATCGCATCGCTGGTTGTTGGGATCATCATTTTTTTGCCGCGCATCCTTGCAGTATTAGGCCTTTGGGTATGGTAGTAGGCCCTTCGTTATGACAGGAATAGAATGACCGTAGATCAAACAACCATCGATCCTGAATCCTTTCGTTCGGGGTTTGTTACCCTTATCGGGCGCCCCAGTTCGGGCAAGTCGACACTTCTCAATGCTTTGATGGGCAAAAAGCTTGCCATTGCTTCGCCCACTGCTCAAACTACGCGCCATCGTTTTCGTGCGGTTCATACCACCAACGAGTATCAGATGGTTATTGTTGATACTCCGGGTGTCCACAAACCCCATGATGCTTTGGGTGAAGAGCTCAACACGACAGCCTTGAAGTCCTTAGATGGTATCGATGTGGCAGCCTTTTTACTGGATGCTCACGAGCCATTAGGGTCGGGTGACAAATGGGTGATCAATGAGCTTTCAGCTGCGCCCGTGCCCAAAATCCTTGTTATCTCTAAAACCGATCTGGTTGATAGCGAAGAATTGGAAGCGCAGCGCACCAAGGCAGCCGAGCTGATTGATTGGGATGAGATAGTTGAGCTTTCCTCAGTTACGGGAGAAGGCTTAGGCGCTTTTGTTGATGCCGTTGTTTCTCATCTGCCAGTAGGCCCGTTGTGGTTTCCCGCTGATATGGAAACAGACCAGCCTTTAGAGGTTATCGTAGCTGAGTTTATTCGAGAAAAGATTTTGCTCAATGCTTATGACGAGGTTCCTCATGCAGTTGGTGTGGTGGTTGACGATATGAGCTATAACAGGCGTAAAAATCTCGATCGCATTTATGCCACGGTATATGTTGAGCGTGAAAGCCAAAAGGGCATCATTATTGGTAAAGGCGGGGCGGCCCTCAAAGAGGTAGGCACGCAAGCGCGCCACGATTTGGAAACACTGCTTGGCCATAAGGTGTTTCTTGATTTGCATGTAAAGGTGCGTAAAAACTGGCGACGTGATCTAAACCAGATTCGCCGTTTTGGCTATGGTGAAGGTGCCTGATGTCCAAAACGTATCCGCTCCGCGCCTTGGTATTGCGTCGCACTAAACTCGGCGAAAGCGACGTGATTTGCACCCTCCTTTCAGAGGATGGCTCGCAGGTGCGAGCGGTGGCAAAAGGGGCACGCAAACCCTCATCGAGTTTTGCCTCGCGGCTCGAGGTATATGCCATTTGCGATTTGTTATTGGTACAAGGAAAATCGCTCGATATTATTAAAGAAGCGCGTTTGGTTGAGGGCAACCAACACTTGAGGGGCGATATTGCCGCTATGGAAGCGGCTGCGCCCATGGTAGAGCTACTTGATCGGGCTACCCAGGTGGGCCTGACCGATGCTCGTTTATTTACCATGACACGCAAAGCGCTTGCCTTGTTAAAGGATACTGATACCTCTCAGCTTTATAAGCTTACGTGCGCTCATCTTCTGAAAACACTTGCTATTTTAGGGTTTCGACCCAGTTTTGATACCTGTGTTATATGCGCCACGTCCGTGGAAGAATCCCAGGCAGAGCAGCTTGTGCCCTTTTCTTTGGTTGATGGTGGCGTGGTGTGTTCAAAGTGTCGTATGCAATCTGAAACTATTATGTTGCAGCGTGAAGTTGTTTCATGGTCGCAAGCAATGTTGTATTCGACGTTTGAGCAGATTCAAACGATGGAGCCTGATGAAGCTACCATTTTTTCCATTATTCGTTTTTTGCAATTGTGGGTTCGCCAACACGTAGGGGTGAATCTCAAAAGCCTGAACTATTTAATGGTGTATTAACTACAAGGTGCGGTAAACTGATACCGTGCGTCTAGCGCGTTCATAGTAATCGACCTCCCGCTTTGTGTGGCAAGAGTAAAACGCAAACCTCGAGAAGGGTTTGTTTATGAGGGATAAACAAGGCGGCATACGATCTTCCAGCGCCTGAGGGGTTCGCAGTGCGCGGAGGGAAAGTTGGTGGTATCTTATGGCTGCTCCTACAACCGAACATGTTCGTAACATTGCTTTGGTCGGACAGGATGGTGCAGGAAAAACATCACTAGCCGAGGCAATGCTTCATATTTCAGGTAAAACGCCCCGTATGGGAACAACGCACGATGGCAAGTCTTACCTGGATTATGACGAGGAAGAAATTCGTCGTCGATTTACTTTAGGTACCTCTATCGCTCCTATTCCCTATGGCGATGATTATAAAATCAACCTTCTTGATACTTCTGGTCAGGCAGATTTCTTAGGTGACACGTTAGCCACCATGCAAGCTTGCGAAATGTGCATGTTTGTTGTTGATGCAGTTGCTGGGCCACAGAATATGACTACGCGTTTGTGGCACGAGGCAGAGGCTATGCGTACCTCTCGCTCAGTTTTTATCAACCACATCGATCGTGAGGGCGCCAACTTTGACATTGCAATGGCACAGCTTCATGCTCGTTTTGGTTCTCGTTTAGGTGCGGTTACTATCCCCATTGGTGTCGATAAGGATTTCCAAGGCGTTATCGATATCCTGCGCATGAAGGCTCGCTATTTTGTTGATGGCGGCGAGCGCGTGGAAGAGATTCCTGCTGAGTATGCCGATGCCGCTCAAGTAGCGCGCGACAAACTCTGCGATTTGGTTGCCGAGGCCGATGACGAGCTGATGCTAAAGTATCTGGATGGGGAAGAGCAGCTTACCCAGGAAGAGCTTGAGTCGCTCTTGGCTGAAGCTATCGCGCAAGAGATATTCATCCCTGTGTTTGTTGGCTCAACCATTATTGAGCAGGGTATCAAGTGCATTATGGACGACATTTGCACCTATTTCCCGCATCCGCGTCATCATGGCCCGTTCTATTTGGCCGATGGTTCTGAGCTGTTCGTTGATGAATCAGGAGAGCCAGCGGGCTTTGTCTTTAAAACTATTGCCGATCCGTTTGTTGGCCGTTTGAGCTTCATTAAAACGATTTCAGGTTATATGGAGCCTGCAACGGAGCTTGTCAATTCGCGTACAGGCAAGAAAGAGCGCCTTGGCCACCTGTATGTCATGATGGGCAAGGAGCCCATGGATGTTAAAAGCGCTAAAGCGGGCGATATCATTGTGGTGCCAAAGCTCACCGAAACAAAAACCGGTGATACCTTATCACTGTCAGGTACTTTGGAAGTCGACCCGCTGCCCATGCCGGTTCCGCAGTATCCTGTTTGCTTGGCTGCACGCAAGAAGGCCGATGAAGATAAGCTTTCTACCTTCTTGGCCCGTCAGGCTGAAGTTGATCCTACGGTGAAGTTGGTCCGTGACGAAGAAACAGGACAGCAAGTTATTTACACGATGGGCGATATGCAGGTAGACGTTTTATTGAACCGCCTGAAGTCTCAAACAGGTATTGAGGTCGATCAGGTGCCGGTGCGAATTCCTTATCGCGAAACCATCACCAAGCAAGCTGAAGCTCAAGGTCGCCACAAGAAGCAAACCGGTGGTTCGGGTCAGTTTGGCGATTGCTGGTTGCGTTTGACGCCTAATCCTGGTGAGGGTTACACCTTCGAGAGCGAGGTTGTAGGCGGTCGTATTCCTAAGAATCTTATTCCTGCCGTTGATAAGGGTGTGCAGGAGGCCATGGCCGAGGGCTTCTTAGCTGGTTATCCAATGGTCGATGTGGCATGCGTTGTTTATGACGGATCGTATCACGCAGTTGATTCTAATGAAATGGCATTTAAGACTGCTGCACGCATTGGTTTCCGTGCTGCTTGCGAGAAGGCTGCTCCTGTCATTTTGGAGCCAATGGCTGATATGAGCATTGTTGTGGGCGAGGAGTACGCCGGAACCGTAATGGGCGATGTGGCTACGCGCCGCGGCCGAATCGTTGGTACCGATTCTGATGATGCGGGCGATACCATTATCGTGGTTCGCGTACCTTATGCCGAGGTTATTACTTATACCAAGGAGCTGCGTGCTATGACCCGCGGCTCGGGCTCTTATTCGCTCAATATCAATGGGTATGAGCCTGCTCCGTTTGATGTGCAACAAAAGCTCATCGAGGCGTATCAAGCCGCACGTGCTGCAGGCAACAAGTAGCAGTTGCCGCGGGGCAAGGTTTCTCAAGTTTGTTGTGACAACTCGGGTAGCTTGCGAACACAAAGTTGCATGTGCTTCGCTTTGCCTGTGAGCAAGGCCTTCGGTATTGTGAGTTTTGCTTAAAAATATGAGTGATAAGTAGGGCCCCTTCGGGGGTCTTACTTTTTGTCTCAGCGAGGTGACGTATAGCGTTGGCAAGTAACTCATCTTAAAGATGCCCTTGCTTGTTCTAGCCTGCTTAGAACCGTTATGTAAGCTGGGCATTTTGGCTTTTTAATAAGATGGCTTGCAGGGTGATTGTGGAGTATAACCACTTGGAAACACCATTACGTTAGAATAGTGCGTAATCTGTGATCATCATCTCTAAGGAGTTAATTATATGTGCGGAATTGTCGGATTCACTGGAACGGCTCAAGCCAAAACGGTCCTGCTCGATGGCTTGCAGCGCTTGGAGTACCGTGGCTATGATTCGGCTGGTATTGCGGTTGACGAAGGCGGCTACATCAATGTGGTGCGCCGATTGGGCAAGGTAGCTGAATTAGTAGATGCCATCGGCCAAGAAGAGTGCTTAGGTTCATGTGGTATTGGTCATACGCGCTGGGCAACGCATGGTGCACCGAGTGAGCGCAATGCTCATCCTCATACCAGCTGTGCAGACGATATTGCGGTTGTACATAACGGCATCATTGAAAATTACGCCGAGTTACGTGAAGAGCTTATTCAGCAAGGTCATGTATTTGAGTCGGATACCGATACTGAGGTGGCCGCGCATCTGATTGAGCAGGCCTACGAGGGCAACCTGTTGGAGGCTGTCCAAGCCGCAGCAGCTCGCTTGGTCGGAGCCTATGGTTTGGCAGTAATGTGCGAGCATGATCCGCATACCATTGTTGTTACTCGTAAAGATTCGCCCATTGTATTGGGCACGGGTGCCCAGGGCAGCTATGTGGCCTCTGACATCATTGCAGTTATCGATGCCACGCGTGATGTGGTTGTTTTGGAAGATAATCAGTTTGCGGTTATGCATCCTGATCATATTGATTACTACAATGCATTTGGTAAAAGCATTGAGCCTGAAATCACCCACGTTGATTGGGATATTGATGTTGCAGAAAAGGGCGGCTATCCTGATTTCATGCTAAAGGAGATTCACGAGCAACCTCGCGTCGTGCGTGATACTCTTGCTGGCCGCATGTCAGGGCAGGAAATTGTGATTGATGAGCTGACCTTATCTCGTCAGGAATTAAATTTCGTCGATCGCGTTTACATCATTGGTTGTGGTACCAGTTATCATGCTGGCCTCATTGCCAAAAACCTCATTGAAGGTTGGGCCCGCATTCCAACTGAGGTTGAAGTGGCAAGCGAATTTCGTTACCGCAATCCCATCATTACGCCTACCACGTTAGTGGTTGCGGTTTCTCAGTCAGGTGAGACAGCCGATACGCTTGCTGCTATACGTGATGCCCGCATTAAGGGAGCCAAGGTTTTTGGCATTACCAATGTAATTGGATCGCCTGTTGCTCGTGAATCTGATGGGGTGATTTACACCAAGGCCAATAAGGAAATCGCGGTGGCATCAACAAAATCGTTTATTGGTCAGGTGGTAAGCCTCACGTTGCTGGCGCTTTTGCTTGGTCGCGTTAAGGGCAAACTCAATCTCAATCAAATGCGTATGTTGTTTGCTGAATTAGCTGATACTGCCGAGCAAATTGAAGAAATCCTCCAAGATACCTCAGCCATTGATGAGGCCGTTAAGTTTTTTGAGGGTAAATCATCGGCGCTTTATATTGGTCGCGGACTTGCTTCTACCACCTGCTACGAAGGCGCTCTTAAATTAAAAGAGATTAGCTACATTCACGCTGAAGCGTATGCGGCCGGCGAGATGAAGCATGGCCCTATTGCTTTGCTCGATGATGGGTTTCCTATTGTTGCGGTAGCAACGCAGAGCCCCACGTATGATAAAACCATTTCAAATTTGGAAGAATCCAAGTCGCGCGGCGCAAAGATCATTGCTATTGCCACCGAAGGAGACACGCGTGTGCAGGAAGTGGCAGATCATGTGATCTATATTCCGAAAGTGCGTGATACGTTTATGCCCATTACGGCTAGCGTGCCACTTCAGTTGCTTGCACGAGCGGTGGCGGTTTCTCGTGGTTGCGATGTTGATAAGCCGCGTAATCTGGCAAAATCAGTAACCGTTGAGTAAGGTGGTTTGCTCGTGTCTGACCACAAAGCAGTACCACCTTGTGTAACGTCTGAAAATGCGGATTTCCCCCATGCACCAACGGGGGGCAAAACACCTGTGCGATCGGCTTCGGCAGATGTGCTTGAGCCGTGCGCCACTACAGCTTTGTTCGACTCAATATCCATGGGCGTTGATATCGTTGAAATTGAACGTATCCGCGCTATCTTAAAGCGATCGCCTGCCTTTGCACGCCGCGCTTTTTCAGCTGATGAACAGGCCTATTGCAACGCAGCCACAACGCCGGAATATCATTATGCAACACGCTTTGCTGCCAAGGAGGCGGTGGTAAAAGCACTAGGTACTGGTTTTTCGTCGGGCATTACTCCTCGTGATATCGAGGTGGTGCTCAATGTTAAAGGCAAGCCCCATGTGCGCCTGCGGGGCAGGGCAGCTGAAGTGGCACGGCAGGCTCATATTACCGAATTACCCTTGTCTCTTTCTTACACTCACACCGAAGCGGTAGCCTGTGCGTTAGCACTTCGCGCTGAAGATGCCGCGGAGAGTAAACAGGTAGATCCTACCGAAGAATTAACGCGCCAGTTCAAGGAGGTTCGTTCTTTGTTAGATGATCTTCCTACTCATAATCCACGAGAGGGCGAATAGCTATGGAAACGTATGAACAGGTAGCGCGGCTTATTCCCATTCCCGCTTCCGATGCACATAAATATTCGCGCGGAAAAGCAGTTCTGGTTGCGGGCAGCGCAGCTTTTCCTGGTGCTGTATGTTTAGCTTCGCGCGCAACACAGTATGCAGGTGCGGGTTACACACAAGTATTTACCGCTCAAGACAATGTTTCATTGGTGCAGGGGTATCGTCCTTCTTTGGTGGTAAGTTCGTTTGATACCTATGATGCTAAAAGGGTTTCAGAAGGCCACTATCCGGGTGCCTGTATCGTTGGTCCTGGATTTAAACCGGGCGACAAAGAAACTAAAGGTCTTGTGCGAACAACGCTCAAAAATGTGCAAAAGCCTGTTTTATTAGATGGGGGCGCGCTTTCTGTTGCGTGCAAGCAAAAATTGCATACCCTTTTTGCTCAGCGGCGCGATAGGGGCAGCATCACCGTTTTAACGCCGCATGAAGGCGAAGCGAAGCGTTTGGCGCAGCCATATGGCATTGTGCTTGGTGATGGAGCTGCCAATCCTACGCTCAGCCAACGGAAGGATTTTGCTCGAGCGCTTGCTTTTTGCTACGACTCCCTTATTGTTCTAAAGGGTTCTGACACGATAATTGCTTCTCCGTATCGGGGCAATTGCACGGTAATCTCAACCGGCACTGCTGCATTGGCAAAGGCTGGTACAGGGGATGTGCTAGCAGGGCTTATTGGCGGTTTTCTTGCTCAGGGCCTCGATGGGTATGCTTCCTGTGTGCTTGGTGTTGAAGTGCATGCGCTAGCAGGCGTGTTAGCAAGCAAGCGTTATGGCATCGTGAGCACGTGTGCCGAGGAAGTTTTAGAGGCTGTGCCAGAGGTGCTCGTGTCATTGGGAGCTAATACCAAGTAAGGAGTTCTTTCATGTCGGGTGAAGCTGAAACAGCAGATAAGCCATCGCAAGAAACCTTAGCCGAGCGGGTCATCCGTCTACGCCGCGAAATTGAATATCATACCCATCGCTATTACGTGCTTGATGATCCGGAAATTTCAGATGCAGCATTCGATTCATTAATGCGCGAGTTGCGCGATTTAGAGCAGGCGCACCCTCATTTGCAAGATGCTTCTTCGCCTACTCAGCGTGTAGGCGGCGCTGTTGGTAACCAATTTGAGCCAGTTGTGCACGAGCAGCGCATGTATTCGCTTGATAATGCGATGGATCTGGCCGAGCTTGATGCGTGGCTTGATCGCATCGAAGAAGCCCTAGGCAAACTGCCCGAGCTGGTGTGTGAGCTTAAAATCGATGGATCTTCGCTGGCCCTAACCTATGAAGGGGGCCGCCTTGTGCGCGCAGCTACGCGTGGAGATGGTACCACCGGAGAAGATGTCACCGTAAACGTGCGCACCGTTCATGATGTTCCTCTGCGCTTGATGGATCCTGGCGCCCGAGCCATACAAACAGGAATCCCTTCGGTAGAGGTACGAGGTGAGATTTACCTTCCCAAAGCAAGCTTTGAAGCGCTCAACGCACAGGCTGAGGCTCAGGGTGGGAAAGTGTTCGCTAATCCTCGCAATGCTGCTGCTGGTTCCTTGCGTCAAAAAGATGCAAGTGTTACCGCTCAGCGCGATCTTTCAACCTTCCTATATGCGGTGGCACGAGATGCCTCTATCCAAGCCAGCGGCCAGTGGGAGCTTTTAGAGTGGCTTCGACAATGCGGTTTTCATGTAAACCCTGATGTTCGGCGTTGCTCAACCCGGCAAGAGGTGCGTGCATTTTGCCAGGAATGTTTAGAAAAGCGCGACGACCTTCCTTATGAGATTGATGGGGTTGTGGTCAAAATTGATTCTTTTGCACTCCAACATGAATTAGGGTATACCGCTCGGGCTCCGCGTTGGGCTATTGCTTACAAATTTCCGCCTGAGGAAAAAACAACCATCTTGCGTGATATCACTATTCAAGTTGGCCGTACGGGTGCTTGTACGCCAGTCGCCGAGCTTGATCCGGTGCTTGTTGCTGGTTCTACCGTTTCGCGCGCGACTCTCCACAATGAAGATGAGGTCCAACGTAAGGATGTGCGCATTGGTGATACCGTCATTGTGCGCAAGGCTGGCGATGTTATTCCTGAAGTTTTAGGGCCACTCGTAGCGCTTCGTCCAAGCGGTGCGCACGTGTGGCATATGCCCGAAACCTGTCCGAGCTGTGGTTCGGCATTGGTGCACGAAGCAGGCGAAGCTGCTTATCGATGCGTTTCGATCGATTGCCCTGCTCAGGCCCATGAGCGGCTTATCCATTGGGCAAGCCGAGGCGCGCTGGATATTGAGGGCATGGGCGATGAATTGGTGTCTCGCTTACTTGAGGCGGGCTTGCTCAGCGATGTTGCCGATTATTATGATCTTACCTTTGAGCAGCTAGCGTCACTGAATTTGGGCCGAGAAACCGTAAAAGGGCAGCCTATTGTTTTAGGGCCTGTTATGGCCAAAAAGATTATAGCCGCCATTGAAGAAAGCAAGACGCGCTCGCTTGCTCGGGTGCTGTTTGGTCTTGGTATTCGCCATGTTGGCAAAACCATGGCTGAAACCATTGTTGGAGTGTATCCATCGATGGAATCTTTGCAGGCGGCTTCGGCAAGCGAGCTTGCAGCTATCGATGGAGTGGGCTCGATCATGGCTCAAAGCATTGTTGACTTTTTTTCAACGGAAGATAATCAGCGCGTCATCGAGCGTCTGAAACAAGCGGGCATTACGATGGTGCAGGAGGAGAGTGCTTCGTCAAAACCACAAATCCTTGCGGGTCTTACCTTTGTTCTTACCGGCAGCTTGGTAGAATCGGGTCTCACGCGCGATGAAGCGGGAGCTCGTTTAAAAGAATTGGGCGCTAAGGTTTCAAGCAGTGTTTCTAAAAAAACAAGCTATGTGGTTTGTGGCGAGGCTCCTGGTTCTAAGCGCACAAAAGCCGAGAGTCTCGGAGTTCCCCTTTTGTCAGAACGGGAGTTTCTGCATATTGTTGAAACCCTTACGCCGCCTTCTGCCAACAGCGGCTCAACAAAACCTTCGCTGGGCGGCTTATTTGCTCAACCCGAATCGGAATAACGTATTTGAGCGAAAGGCTAGCTTGACGTGGTAAAAGGCGCTTCAAAGAAAGTACGATTAGATACCTTATTGGTTGAACAGGGCTACTTTCCCGATGCGGATGCTGCGCTGCGAGCAATTATTGCGCGTGAAGTGCGCGTAGACGATGTGTATGTAACCAGCGCGGCAATAAACGTTCGCTCTGATGCAGATATTTTTGTCAGAGACAGCAAACGCTTCGTATCCCGTGGAGGGTGGAAGTTGCAAGGTGCCCTTGATTATTTCAAGCAAAGTGTCCAAGGTCTTCGGTGCATAGATGTAGGCTCTTCAACGGGCGGATTCACGGATTGTCTTTTGAAAGCCGGGGCGGTCCATGTGGCGTGCGTGGATGTCAATTATGGACAGCTTGCGTGGAGCGTGCGCACCAATCCGCTTGTGAGCGTTTTTGAGCGAACCAATATTCGTTTAGCCGATCCTTATGAATTGGGCGCGCCTTTTGATTTGGTTGTTTGTGATTTGTCGTTTATTGGTCTTGCGCAGTTAACCGATGTTTTTGCGCGTTTATGCACATCGGGCAGTACCTTCATCGGGTTGATAAAACCTCAATTTGAAAGCCATCATCATGAGACGTTACATGGCATAGTTCAAGATGAGGCTGTTCGAGAACGCGTAGTTGAAGAAGTGACCTGCGCGCTTACCAAATCAGGTTTTGTTGTTGATGGGGTAGTGGAGTCGCCCATTAAAGGTGCGCAAGGAAATATCGAATACTTAGTTCGAGCAACGTTTTAGCTTGGCCAGATTCCCGATGTCCTGAATGTGGGCTCCATGATCTATATGAGAGCGCCAATAAGAGGCCTCTGAACTCGTAATCTGAACAAATGAATAAATGTTCAGATAAGTATTGACTTAGAGCGTATGCTTTTTATACTTATGAATAGATGTTCATATGATTAGGTGAGACGCAATATTGTCAATACTTTCTTGGTAAAGAAGCGGGCGAGAAACATGGTATCAGCCTTAAATGCGAAGAATGACTCTGAGAGAGATCGTGGCGAATTCGAGCAAGCATGTACGAGCGAGGATGTTGAATCTTTTAACGTAATGCCTGATGAAGAGTTGCTTTATGATTTAGCCGATTTGTTCAAGGTGTTTGCCGACACCACGCGTATTAAGATTTTGTACGCACTTATGGTTCGTGAGCTTTGTGTGGCTGATCTTGCTGAAGAAATCGGAGCTACACAAAGTGCGGTGTCTCATCAGCTGCGAACTTTGAAGCAATCTCGGTTGGTGAGGGCAAAACGCGATGGAAAGAATGTAATTTACTCTCTGTCAGACGATCATGTGTACACCATGCTCGCCCAAGGAATGACTCACATTTGCGAATAACCTCATGATCAGCCTCTAAAAAGGTTTAAGCCGAACTGCTCATTAGTCGATTTGAGGTTATACGCCTCTTATTAATAACAACGCGAAGGGATACATATCATGCGTAAGGTATATAAATTGCAAGATCTCGATTGCGCCAATTGTGCTGCGAAAATGGAGCATCAGATAAAAGGCATCGATGGCGTAACGTCCGCTTCAATGAGTTTTATGACCCAAAAGCTTGTAATTGAGGTGGCAGACCCAGATCGACTTGATCAAATTATGGATCATGTTCAGGCTCTTTGTAAAAGAATTGAGCCCGATATGACCATTATGCGCTAAAGCGTTTCCGTTTCGTTCTTCATTAAATATTGCTCGTTGTGCCTTCGAATATGGTTAGGTGCATTGAAGCGCTTTGCCCAAAGGATTGATTTCGATGAACAAAAAACAAAAGAGATGGCGCAATCGAATTATCATCGCTCTTGTGCTTTTTGTTTTGGTATATGCCATCTGCACGTTTGCTCCTCTTGCCACCTTGCTCGGTGGCCAGAATAACGCTCTCTATCTTGAGTTTGTTTTGTTTCTCATTCCTTATGGCATTGCTGGCTATGACGTCCTTTGGAAGGCTGTACGCAATATCGGTCATGGTCAAATTTTTGATGAAAACTTCCTCATGACGCTGGCAACAGTGGGCGCTTTTGCCCTTGTTCTGTTTCCTGATTCAGATCCGCATATGGCAGAAGGTGCTGCCGTTATGCTGTTTTACCAGGTGGGGGAGCTCTTCCAAAGCTATGCGGTCGGTAAATCGCGTCAATCAATTTCCGATATGATGGATATCGCGCCCGATTATGCCAATGTCATGCGCGATGGAAAGCTTGAACAAGTAGACCCGTATGAGATTAGTATTGGCGATCAAATCATTATTAAACCTGGAGAGAGGGTGCCTCTTGATGGAGTGATTATTTCGGGCTCTTCCCAGCTTGATACTGCCGCTCTTTCCGGAGAATCGGTTCCTCGTGTGGTTGAAGAGGGGGCAGAAGTTATCTCGGGGTGCGTTAATATGACTGGCGTTCTTACGGTAGAAGTATCGAAGCCATTCGAGGAATCTACGGTTTCGCGCATTCTTGAGTTGGTTGAAAATGCCAGCGAGAAAAAAGCTCGTACCGAAAACTTTATTACGCGCTTTGCGCGCTACTATACGCCTATCGTTACAGGCGCCGCGCTTATACTTGCGCTCGTTCCTCCGCTTATCTTGGGTTTTGGCTGGGCAGATTGGGTAGAGCGCGGGCTGACCTTCTTGGTTGTGTCGTGCCCCTGTGCGCTTGTTATTTCGGTTCCACTATCGTTCTTTGGTGGTATTGGTGGAGCTTCTCGATTGGGCATCTTGGTTAAGGGAAGTAACTATCTTGAAGCGCTTGCTAGCACTGAAACGGTGGTATTCGACAAAACAGGTACGCTTACCAATGGCACGTTTAATGTGGTAGCCGTCCACAGTGAAGCTGCCGTGGATCCAGATTTGTTGCTTTCCATTGCAGCTCATGCCGAAGCGTATTCCGATCATCCTATAGCTGTTTCAGTAAAAGAAGCCTTCAGTGGCGATATTGATCAAACTCGTATTGCTGAAGTAAAGGAAGAAAGCGGTCATGGTGTTCGAGCACTGATAGACGAGCACGTTGTACTTGTTGGAAACGATGCCCTGATGAAGAAGGGCGGCATCGAATATAACGAGTGCGAATTAACCGGCACGATCTTGCACGTTTCTCTCGACGGAGATTACATTGGCCATATTGTTATTGCCGATGTCTTGAAAGACGACGCCGAGAAATCCATTCGTGATTTGTATGCAGCAGGGGTAAAAAAGACGGTTATGCTCACGGGCGATCGCACCGAGGTGGCTGCTGCTGTTGCTCAAAAGCTTGGTATTGATGAATATCACGCACATTTATTGCCTCAGGATAAAGTTGACCTTGTGGAGCAGTTGTTGCGCACCACTTCTGAAAAGGGCAAGCTTGCCTTTGTGGGAGACGGGATTAATGATGCCCCTGTTCTCACGCGTGCCGATGTTGGTATTGCTATGGGAGCTATGGGATCAGACGCTGCTATCGAGGCTGCCGATGTAGTGCTGATGGATGATAAGCCATCCAATATTGCCCGAGCTATTTATGTTGCACGAAAGACAATGGGCATCGTTTGGCAAAACATTATTTTTGCGTTGGGTGTTAAGTTTGCGGTACTCATTCTGGCAGCAATAGGCTTGGCTAATATGTGGCTTGCAGTATTTGCTGATGTCGGTGTCGCAATCATTGCAATTCTGAATGCTATGCGTTGTATGAGCGTGAAATAGAAGTAGGCATACAGTCGTGGTAAACTGAGCAGATGTGCGCTTGGGTAAACCGTATGGTCATGCTCATAATTTGTTGCGAAGCGCACGAGTTAGCCCCATAACCGCGCGCCAGCATCATTGGCTGTTCCGCGCAAGAAGGAGAACAAGTACAAAATGAGTAAGGGAACCTATTCGCTCACTACACCAATCTATTACGTAAATGCCGCACCGCATTTAGGTACTGCCTACACCACCATTGCTGCCGATGCCGTAGCACGCTATCAGCGCATGAATGGCTACGATGTCGCTTTTGTTACCGGCTTGGATGAGCACGGTCAGAAGGTTGCCGAAACAGCCGAGAAGAACGGCATGTCTCCGCAGGATTGGTGCGATAGTTTAGCTCCTGCATTCACCGAAGCGTGGGAAATGCTCAATATTAGCTACGATGATTTTGTTCGCACGACTGAAGATCGTCAGACACGCTCAGTTCAAAAGTTCTGGAATGATCTTTACGAAAAAGGCTATCTCTACAAAAGCGCTTATGAAGGTTGGTACTGCGTTCACGAAGAGACGTACTATGCCGAAAGCGATCTTGAGAAGGACGAGGAAGGTCAGTGGGTATGCCCTGATTGTAAGCGTCCAGTACGCCGTGCCTCAGGTGAAGAGAATTGGTTTTTTAAGCTCTCTGATTTCCAAGATAAGTTGTTGGAGTATTACGAAACGCATCCTGATTTCATTCGCCCAGAAACGAGGAAAAATGAAATCGTCACCTTTGTAAAAGGTGGTTTGCAGGATCTTTCGATTAGCCGTTCCACCTTTGATTGGGGTATTCCTCTTCCTTTTGATGATGGTCATGTGTGCTACGTATGGGCAGATGCGCTTTTGGCATATATTACGGGCATTGGCTATGCTGATCCCGAGCGTGAGGGTGAATTTGAACGCCGCTGGCCCATGCAATATCACTTTGTCGGCAAAGATATTACCCGTTTTCATTGCGTAATATGGCCGGCCATGCTTATGGCGGCTGGTTTGCCTATTACGGGCACGGTATTTGGTCATGGCTTTTTGCTCACTAAGGGCGAGAAAATGTCCAAATCAAAGGGCAATGCCTTGCAGCCGGCCGATCTTGTTCGGGTGTTCGGCGTCGATGCCTATCGCTATTATTTCTTAAGCGATGTTCAATTTGGGCATGATGGAGCCATTTCAGTTGAGCGTATGGTGCAGGTATATAACGCCGATTTGGCAAATACCTGGGGTAACTTGTGCAGTCGCGTTTTCAACATGACCAAGAAGTATTTTGATTCAAAGGTTCCTGAAGCGCCGGCTCAAGCGAGCAATAATCCTTTACGTGAGATTTCTGACGCACTGTACGCCGAATATGATGCGTGCATGACTCGTGTTGATTTCTCGGGTGCTACGGCAGCAGTTCAGAAACTGGCAAGCCGGGTTAATCTCTATGTTGAAGAGTCGGCTCCTTGGAATCTTGCCAAGGACGAAGCACGCGCTGATGAGCTTGCAAGTGTCATTTATAACGCGCTTGAGGCTATTCGTATCATTGCTTTGTATTTGGCACCCTTTACACCGCAAACTTCGGCTGAGGTGTTCAAGCGTTTAAGCCTTGGCGAGATTGTTGAGATTACCGATATTGAGGCTCAAACATCATGGGGGCAGCTGCCTGCTGGCAATGAGGTTACGATCGGTGAGCCTTTGTATCCTCGTCTCGATGTAGACGCTATCGATTTTTCTCTTGAGTAATTATCATTTTTTATAGCTGGTGGCTTCTACGTGACGGCAGAAATATTCGGCAGCCTTATGCGCTTTGTGCAAGTAAGGCTGCCGAATTGGTAAAAAGTACTGATGGTTACCAAGGATGCTTGCTGATGAATAACCAAGAAAACCCCTGCGATGAAGCGCCCCGTAAATTAGAGGTAGCATTTTATCAAAAGCGTAAAAAAGGAAAGTATCGCCAAGTTGAGCCGCCGCATTTAGCTGGCGTTGTGGCTGATACCCACGCTCACCTTGATATGCTTGATAATCCTGCTTGGAATCTTGCGCGCTGTGCCTATTATGGCGTTGATTTTGTCTGTTCCATGTGTGATCCGGTTGAGGATGGCTCTACAACCTATAACCATCTTGAGGCATGGCAACAAGAGGCAGCCCGTTTATTACAAGAGGCAGGCTTTAAGCCTCAAGACTACCATCTGCCTTCCCTGCGTGTTGCTATAGGGTGTCATCCCCACAATGCTAAGGATTATACGCCTGAGGTTGAAGCGCTTCTTTTAGAACGTCTACGTGATCCCCGTAGCTGCGCCGTTGGTGAGGTTGGCCTTGATTACCATTACGATTTGTCACCGCGCGAACAACAGCGGCAGGTGTTTCGCCAGCAGATACGAATTGCTCATATGACGGGCTTGCCGCTTATTCTCCATATGAGAGAAGCCCACGAAGAAGGGTTTTCGATATTGCAAGAAGAGGGATTTCCAGCAGCAGGGGTGATTCTGCACTGCTGCAATCTCGATCCTGAAAGCTTGGCGGTATGGATTGAGGCAGGTTGTTATATCGCCTACGGCGGCCCCCTCACCTTTAAGAAGGCCGATGAAGTGCGAAAAGGAGCGCAGATGGTCCCCCTTGACCGACTCTTGACCGAGACCGATAGCCCCTATATGACTCCTGAACCAATGCGCGGTATGATATGCGGCCCCGAGCATACCATTTTTACAGCCGAGCGTTTGGCCCAGGTGCGGGGATGCGAGGAGCCAACCGAGCAAAAAGAGCTCTTATCGCATGTGCACGCTAATGCGCTTTCAGTGCTTGATCACGAGCCTACCTCATGGCAAATTGGTGCTGGCAAGTAAAGTCAACTTTGGAGGAAGGAAGCAGGCATGCAGCGATGGCTTTTGATCAATAGCTCGCCCCGTTTAAACGGAAATAGCGCGCGCGTGCTTTCTCTCATGAAAATGCAGCTTGAATCACAGCATCCCGAAATCGAATTGCATGAGTTTGAGGTTGGCAGCTGTGATGTTCTCGGGTGCAATGGGTGCGATTTTTGCAAAGCCGATAATGAGTGCATTATCGATGACGATATGGCCGATCTGATTGAAAAGCTGCAGGTGGTAGATCGTGTTGTGCTGGTAACGCCTATCTATTTTGCGGGCGTCCCGTCGCAGCTAAAAGCGGTTCTTGATCGCCTCCAGCAGCTCTATTGGTCTTACTGTGCGCTTCGCGAGGCAGGAGAATTGCCGCCAAAGCGTCCAGCAACCTTGGTTGTTCTTGGAGATGGGGGCGATCCTTATGGCTATGAGCATGCGGTAGCTTCGGTGCAATCAGCTTTTGCTATTGCTGGCTTTAAAGTGGAAAAGATTATCCCTCTCATAGGAACAAACTATATTACTGCTGCTGATTTGGGGGATTGGGAAGGGCTTGAATCATGAGCGATAAACTTTCCCCTCTTGCTTCAGTTTCCCAAACGCGAGCAGTACTTGAGCAATTTGGACTTATGACCAAGAAGGCGTTGGGTCAGCATTTTTTAATAAATGACGGCGTGGTATCGCGCATATGCGCTTTGGCGCATTTGACGCACTCCGATAAAGTTATTGAAGTTGGACCAGGTATTGGCACGCTTACGGTTGCGCTCTTACAAAAAGCTGGTGAGGTTGTTTCCATCGAGCGCGATAGTGATTTGCCTCCTGTTTTAGCGCAAACCTGTGGCCCTTGGAGCGAGTCTTTTACCTTGATTGAGGGGGATGCGCTGGAAGTATCTCCTGATCAAGTTCCGTTTGCTCCCAATAAATTAGTGTCAAATTTGCCATATGCGGTCGCCGCTACTATCGTGTTGGACTATTTTGAGCGATTTTCTTCTCTTGAGAGTCAAACCGTTATGGTGCAAGCAGAGGTAGCCGATCGTATGAGTGCGCGAGTTGGTACAAAAAACTACGGAGCTTATACGGTTAAACTTGCCTTGTTTGCAGAAGTGGCCGGACGATTTTCGGTGGCAGAGAGCAATTTCTTTCCACCGCCACGGGTTAAAAGTGCTGTTATTCGTTTAGATCGCCACAGCCACGAAGAAGATATTGAGCTTTGCCATGCGGCTATGATTATGGCCGATGCTGGTTTTGCCACCCGGCGTAAGACCATTGCCAATTCAATGCGTACCTATTTTGAGCATAGCAATAGTGCTTTTGTACCTGTTATTGCAAAAGAGCATGTGGCAGATTTTGTAGCAACTCTTTTACAGCGGGCAGGTTGTAATGCGCGGGCGCGTGCAGAATCGCTAGAACCGGAAGCGTTCCTGGAACTAGGGAAGGTCTTTCAGACTCTTTCTTGATATTTCATGGTGTTTTATGTGCTTGCGCAGCCTGCATGATACTATATGTGAGTTTTATTATGCCAATTATGGAAAGCGCCACTTTATGGATCTAGCAAAACAAGCACAAATTATCACTAATATACATGATACTTTGAGCGGCTATGTTGGCCAGACACTTCGCGTCCGTGCCAATATGGGTCGCTCTAAAATTGTGGAGAGCGAAGGGGTGCTTATGCAGGTGCATCCCCAGCTTTTCATTATGGAGGTCAAACGCAAGCGTGGTACCGCTGCCCGCCAGTCCTATCAGTATGTTGACATTTTAACGGGAATGGTAGAGCTGAGCCAAAATGGGCAACCTCTCTTTGGTGCGTTTATTGAAGAGGACGATGAAAAGGTAGAGCCAGCCATCCACGAGGAAGTTCAGCCCCAGGAGCAAACGACGCTTCAAGATGGGCAGGAGCCTAAAAAAGAGGATACAGAGCTTTTAGGCTAACCTCATCTGGGATCTTGACAAGATTCTCTTGCCGCATAAAATAGTTTCTCGCTTGGGGATGTAGCTCAGTTGGGAGAGCGCAGCGTTCGCAATGCTGAGGTCGTGGGTTCGATCCCCATCATCTCCACCAGGTAGTAATCGGTCGTCAGCATAAGCTTGGCGGCCGTTTTTTATTACCCTTAAGTTAAGCCTTATGCCTACACGCACACCAGGTTATGGAATATTTACCAGCAATATGGTTGTCCAGATAAAACCTTGCAAAAACCAGCGCGATTATTGCTCATTATTATGAGCTATCCACGGATAATCAAACGAATGTCGCTCAACCTCTATTCGTTCTTTGGGCCCACCATAGTGGGGAGCTTGCAGGGCTACCGCTGTCCATAATTCTTTTTCCACCACGTTTTCGCATAATTTGTTCATCTGATTTAAGCTCATCTTTTGACCTCTAGCCACCCACATATCAATCATTTCGGCTCGTGAGCGGGCAATGAGCTCTGCTATGTAGTCTAATTGGAGGGGCGTGAGGTCAAGGGCGCGGGCGATGAGCGCTCTAAACATGGGTGCCATAATATTGACTTGTGTATGAAGATAGCGATCTCGAAATCTGCCTGATACTAAAATGCGAACAGGCAACGAACGCTTTTCGTAAAAGGTGGCAACAAGATCAGTTGCACGCTCGAGCGGTATTGTACTTGAGTGCTGAATGATATAAAAACATTCTGAGATCGCGCTATATTCCGCAATCGTTTCGACCAGAAGAGCATCGATGTTTTTAAAGTAACGGTAAAACGTGTTGCGTGATATTTTGGCTTCCCTGCAAACGCTACTAACCGTTACGTTTGCACCAGTTGCTCTTCGCGAGCATTGTAAGAAGCCCGAAATTATTTTTTGGCGGGTGGCTTCGGTTATATCAGGTTGAGAACCTCTTGGCATAATCACTCCTTATCGCACGCAAGTGACACAATAGCATATAGTGTCACGCTATAGTGAACATGTTCACGAGTAGTTTATGATCGAAATCGTAGTTGGTGGGTGTAAGGCTAAACAGTAGTAGTCGAGGCTATTGTGAGACATGTTGCAAACGTGGCAGGAGTCGTAAATGCATGAGCTTGGCGTTACTAAAACGATTGTCGAGACAGTGCTCAAGCATGCCATGGCACAGGGAGCCACACGCGTCACCCGCGTCAATCTTATTGTTGGCGATATGCGTAACTTGGAAGAAGAGTGGGTCACCCGTTATTTTCAACGCATTGCTAAGGGAAGCATTGCCCAAGATGCCATTGTGCATATCACCTATGTTCCTATTGCGTTTTACTGCAACAGTTGCCAGGAAACCTTCACGCTTGATGTCCACGCAAATGAGAGAATGCACTGCCCTATATGCGCAAGCACGGATTTTTCTATGATCACTGGCAAAGAACTCACTATTTCAAGTATTGAGGTTGAATAGGCATGACTGAGCGGAGGCTATTTTGAATACGTATCAGTGCACGACACTCGTAGGCGGCAACGATCAGATAGAAGCAGTTTGGGCTGCATAATAACAGTTTTTTAAGGTGAGGAGTTGGATCATGGTTAAGCAGGCGCCACCGGAAAAATTAATTGATTATGCAAAGCTTCGTAAGCTCGGAGTTCCTGAGGAAGTTATCGCCACTATGGATTCGCGTGATGGCGGCAATATTACCCCTACAGGTCAGGTTTTATTTCTTGACGAGGATCGTCGATCTCGCAAGGAGCATCCCGAAAAACCTCTTCACGTCAATCATCCTAATGGTTTAGGTATCAAGAATTTTCTGTGTACTAAAGTAACGTGTGCTCGGCCATGGAACTGGGAGTTTATTCTCAAGGAATTTATGGTCATTGTAGCCGGCGCAAAAATGACCGGGAAAAGCGGCTTTATACCCAGCATTTATAAGAAAATTACCCAATTTGAACCCGATGAGAAGATGTATACTCACGGCAATATTTTGCCCCTTAATGTCGATCTTTCTGAAGATGATTCTGCAAAAACAACGGTGCTTCCGATTGATCTGATTGATGATGCCATTGATAATGCTGCCTTTATTGCAAAGATGGAAAAGTGCATATGTCGATCGGCTCATCATTGCGATCATTATCCTATTGGCCACGGATGCCTCTTTCTTAACATGGCGGGGGTTACGGCAGTAAAGAATGGCCTTGCCCAACCTATTAGCAAGGAAGATGCACATGCCCATGTGCGCAAGGCGCAGGAATATGGTTTAGTTGGGCAGTCGTTGTATGTTGAGCTTGAGCAGCTTATTTGGGGTTTTAGAAACGACAAGATGGAAGAGTTTACCGAGATCTGTTTTTGTTGCCCGTGCTGTTGCGTGGCTATGGGTCTTGCCAAGAATGCCTCTCGTGAAATAAAGAATCGTTTTGCTCCTTCAGGCTTTACTGCAGTCATTGATCACGAAAAGTGTGTTGGTTGTGGCGCGTGTAAAAAGGCATGCCCGATGGAAACTATAGAGATTCTTCCTGATACCAAGAAAGCGTGCATCAACCAGGAGTATTGCGTCGGTTGTGGCTTCTGCAAAAAGGCCTGTCCAAGCGGTGCGATTAAGATCAAGCAAACGATGCCTATGCGCGAGAGTATTCACGAGTATTTCTTACAAGAAGGACGTATCGATTTGGTGATGGATCAGTGCTCGATGAGCTTGGATGATTAAGCCTTGAGTCTACCGCGTGTGGTAGAAGCACTTAAGAAAAGGAAGGAAATGAACATGGCAGCAAACGGAACATTACCTCAGATGCCTGAAGGAACCCCTCGATTTCTTGATAGGTTTTCTAAGGCAGAAAAGGTGGGCCTCTTTGCAGTAGGCTTCATCTTCAGTTTTGTTGGTATTTTTATTGCCTGGGGTCTTGGCCATCGTAAGCATATGATGGAAGCGAGCGCCGAAGCGATTTGGTATGGCATTATTGGTTGCTCTGTGAGCGGAATACTTTCCTGGATTGGTTATGCCGTTGGTTGGTGGCCAAACTATTGGCTGTTTTCGCTTTTTGGCCCCGGTATTACGGTATGGGCAGGGTTGTGGTTAGCTTGCTTTATCTGTTTCATTATCCTTTCGATGATGTGGATTTATGGTCTTCGTGTCAAAATGAGCGATGAAGAGCGCTCTTACATCATGAAGGGCGATGGCTGGATTAAACCCGGCGAAAAGCACCTGCGTTATGATGGCGGCATTACCGTAAATGCCTTGCCCGAACAAATCTGGCCTTACATGCAACAAGCCGGCCAATCCAAGGGCGGATGGTATAGTTTCGAGCGTTTAGAGCGCCTCTTTACCTTTGATATCCGCAATCACTATGACTGGAAAAAATATCCCGAATGGCAAAACCTGCATGCGGGCGAGTTTCAGTGGTTCCATCAGGCGCCGCTTTCGATTGGCGAGTGGGTAACTGATTGTTCAAACGGCGAAGATGGCACGTACTTTTGGGCTGCGCATTCCGATACCCGCACCGATCCGAGTTATAAACAACGAGGGCCCGAGGGTGAGGCAGCTTTAAAGCTTTGGTTTAAGCATTTTGCTTGGACGTGGAATTGGGAAGTGTATCAAATAAACGATAAGCAATCGCGCTTCATCTATCGTTGCGATTGCTCTTTTGCCCCCTTTGCACGTACTCCTATCCACAAGTACTTTGTTGTATTTATCTTAGGAACAGCTTCAATCGTTATGGGGCGCTGTTGTATGGAAACCATCACCAAGCTTTCTGAGGGCGAACGCAATTTCCGCAAACGCTATTTCGATTAAAACGCGATTGATCGTAAGGAGCAATTACCGTGCGATTCTGCGCAGAGTGCATCATAAGAAGTGCACGTCGTATCGCAATCTCGCTTTGAAGTATCAAGGCATAGGTAGGAAAGGGAGAATAAAAATGGCATACGATTATGAAACCATTGTTGTCGGCGCTGGAGCGGCGGGCATGAATTGTTGTTTAGAGCTTCAAAAAAATGATAGGCAGTATCTCCTGATCAGCCCGAATATAGGTGGGCGCATTTGCAACGATGAAGAGCGGCATATGAACTATGGTGCGGTATTTTATTTTGGAACCTATAAATACATGTTGAAAAGTGGCCTGCTCATTGAAGGGCCCGATGTGTTGCCCTCTTTGACGCAGGGATGCTGTCATCATGATAACGGGCGCGGACAGTATCCGCCCATATCGTTTACCACGCTCACTGATGCTCCTTCCTTGCTTAAGTATATGAAGTGGATGCGCACCGAGTTTATTCCGCGCTATACCACGTTTAAAGATAACTGCACCGTCATGGAGGTTCAGGCAGCGCTGGAGCTTGATCCTCTGATCAAAGAGCTTTATACCGAGTCTGCTGAACACATGATCGAGCGTATGGGTTTTGGTCCTATTGCCGATGATCTGATTAGCATGTTTGCCCATGCTTGCACAGGGACAAAAATCAAAGATCTTACCGCGCTCGATTACTTAAATACCGTCCAACCCTTAACGATGCAAATTCCGCCATTGAAACTTCTCTTTGATTTAAAACGATTCGACTTTGATGCCGAAGGCACCAAACAGCGCCTTGATTCAGGATCGGGCACGGTCCTCATTGATGAAGTGAGTGCGGTGAAGAAGATCGAAGGAGGTTGGTCGGTCGAAACGGTTGCTGGCAAGGTGTTTACCTGCGAGCATTTGGTTATGGCTGCTCCTGCTATCGATACACAGCGGCTTTTGAAGCCCGTACCTGAGGTAGAAGATTTTGAAGTACGGGGCGCTTCTCAGCTTACGGGCTATCTTGTTCACGGAAAGATCAAAGGCGCATATAGCAGGCATACCGTTCATCTGTTTGACGACACGATTCCGATCATCTACATAGCCAAACGCTTTGATGGTGATTATGAGGTATTTACCGAGATCGATTTTGAGGAAACTCGTCGATTCGATTTGTATTTTGATGAATGGGAAGTTGTTGGAAAGAAGTATTGGAGCCATGCTCTCTATACGCAAGCAGCTCCTGCTTTGCCGCAGAATCTAGCCGAAGGTTTAATCATGGCCGGCGATGTTAATGGTTTGGGGTTGGAGCCTGCGTGCATCAGCGGAATTTATGCAGCTAACAAAATCATGGGTCGCACGGTTGGCTAACCACCGCGATCTTGAGGAGGTGTGTAACCCTTGATGTCCACTTGCCAGGTAAGCAGCAGCGAGTAAGCCAACAGGGCAGGGACGAGGAAGAGAGCCATGGATACCATAGAGATTAAGCAAGACATTCTTGCCATCAACAAGACGCAAGCAAAGCCAATTCGTGCGCAGTTGCATGATGCGGGTACGCTCATGATCAATCTCATGGCCTCTCCTGGTTCCGGCAAAACCAGCGTAATCCTGCGTTTGCATGAGACCCTTCGGCCTCAGCGCAGGCTTGCTGTTATTGAAGGAGATATCGATTCTCAGGTCGATTCGCATAAAGTCAAAAAAGCTGGGATGGAAGCAGTACAAATTAACACGGGAGGAGCATGTCATTTAGATGTGCCGATGGTCGCACCGGCGCTCGATCTTCTTGATTTAAACAAGCTCGATCTGGTTATCGTTGAAAACATTGGCAACCTGGTTTGCCCGGCCGAATTTGATATTGGTGCCGACCTTAACATGATGATCTTAAGCGTCCCTGAGGGAGACGATAAAATCTTGAAGTATCCGCTCATGTTCAGCATGTGTGATGCGCTCATTATCAACAAAATTGATTATTTAGCGCTGCCTTCAAACAATTTCTCAGTAGAACGCTTAAAAGAGCGCATGAAGGCATTGAACCCCGATGCCCCCGTGTTTTCTGTTTCGAGCTATACCGGCGAAGGGTTTGATACCTTAGGGGCGTGGGTTGAAGAGGCGATAACTTACAAACAGACCAAAAAGGGTAGGGGCGTGCCAGGCTCAATCATCTTCGATATGCCGTAATAATTCATCAATACTGGTAAGGAACTGATAGTGTTCCAAATCCGAAGGGAAGATGAAGTCCTGCTCAAGCATATTGTGTAAAAGCTGCTCAAGCGCATCATAATACCCATCAATATTCAGAACATAACAGGTATGTGGCCCTAATCCCAAACGAACGCGCGATAGTATCTCTGAAGCTTCCTCTAAGGTGCCCACGCCCCCAGGAAGGGTGATAAAGACATCAGCCAGCTCGATCATCTTTGCCTTGCGTTCACTCATTGTTTCAACGACATAGAGCTCGGTAAGGTCATGCTGAGCCACACCTGCTTCTATAAAAAAGCGAGGTTCTACTCCATATACCTTTCCGCCCTCTTGAATTGCTGCCTTTGAAACGGTGCCCATCAAGCCAACCGAACTGCCCCCATACACCAAGGTATGGCCGCGGCGAGCAATCCAAACTCCCAATTTATGGGCAGCCTCTTCAAAGTGGGGGTTTGCCCCGTGATTAGATCCGCAATATACCGCTATATTCATACCTTCTCCTGCCTTAAGCTTGTTCAGCAAGATGTTTTCAACCAACAATATCAGATCGCTCTATTTCACCTTATCGAACGTTGTAATTCAAGTGATTCGTGTAAGCGCGACAAAACTTAAGATCACGTATAATATGCTCAAAGATACGTGAGCATGGTATCAATTGTTCACCGATACCGTGAGGTTTAGTTAAATAACGGGAGGATATATGAAAGCACTTATTCCTGCTGCTGGTTTAGGCAGCCGTTTTTTACCTGCAACTAAGGCTCAGCCTAAGGAAATGCTGCTCGTGGTTGATCGTCCGGCTATCCAATATGTGGTTGAAGAAGGTCTTGCTTCTGCAGCTGATGAGGTCATTATCATCAACAGTCACGATAAGAAGTCTATCGAGGAGCACTTTACGCCCAATCCTGCCTTAGAGGCAGAGCTGCGCAGTCGCGGCAAGGATAAATACGCTGACAAAGTGGCTCATGCTGGCAGCTTGAATGTAAGTTACGTGTATCAAGAAGAGCCTTTAGGCTTAGGTCATGCTGTTCATTGTGCGGCTGATCGCATTGAAGGCGAGCCGTTCTTTGTTTTATTGGGCGATGTTTTAGTTCCGGATAATCAAATGCTCATTCGCATGAAAGAAGTCTCCGACGCTCATGGTGGAGCGAGCGTAATTGCGGTATTGCCTGTACCTCGTGATGAGGTAGATCGCTTTGGGGTAATCGCTGGCGAGGAAGTAGAAGAAGGCGTGTGGAAGGTTGAGTCGCTGGTTGAAAAGCCCAGCCCTGAAGAAGCGCCTTCAAATCTAGCGGTATTTGGACGCTATCTCTTAACGCCGCGGGTTATGGAACTTTTAGCTGAGGTGAAGCCGGGTGCAGGCGGAGAGATTCAGCTGACAGACGCGCTCGATGCTTTGTTGCTTGAAGAAGATATGTATGCGTTGGTTATTAACGAAGAAGATGGCTTTGATACCGGCACAATTGAAAGCTGGCTCGATACGAACAACAAGCTCTATGCGCGTCTTAATGGTTAGAGTCTCTTCTGACTGAAAACACTTGCTTGAGGGGTGTTTGAAAAACTTGAAAGATAAGGGGCGAGGGTAAATAACCTTCGCCCCCTATATTTTTGCTGCTCTATAGCAAGGCTGACCTATTATTACAGGTGCGCCTGGATTAATTTCGGGCGGAAACCCTGTTCTTCCAAAGTCCCTACAATGTGCTGCTTGTGCTCGGTGCCAAAGGCTTCGATAGTAACACGCAATTCAACAGCAGCATTTCTGTTGGCGGTTACAAACTGGTTGTGATCAAGGCGGACAACGTTACCTTTACAATTTGCAATCGCTTGTGCTACGCGAACAAGCTCACCAGGGCGATCAGGCAGCAAAATTGATACCGTAAAAATGCGATCGCGCTGAATCAAGCCATGTTGTACAACGCTTGACATGGTGATCACATCCATATTTCCGCCAGAAAGAATAGATACGATCTTTTTGCCCGTGCAATCAATGTGCTTGAGGGCTGCAACGGTAAGCAACCCCGAGTTCTCAACGATCATCTTATGGTTTTCAACCATATCCAAGAAGGCCACAATCAGCTCGTCATCTTCAACCGTAATAATGTCGTCGAGGTTCTCTTGAATATAGGGGAATATCTTATCGCCAGGCTCTTGTACCGCTGTGCCATCGGCGATAGTGCTTACCGAGGGCAGTTTAACCACATGGCCTGCTTCGAGGGAGGCCTTCATGCAGGCGGCGCCAAGGGGTTCAACACCTATAACCTGAATACGGGGATTGAGCATTTTTGCCAGGGTTGCTACGCCGCAAGCCAATCCGCCGCCACCAATGGGTACAAGAATCACATCAACAAGCGGTAACTCCTGTACTATCTCCATGGCTATTGAACCCTGACCGGCTGCTACGATCGGGTCGTTAAAGGGATGAATGAAGGTGAGCTGGCGCTCTTGAGCAAGCTTGAGAGCATGCTCGTAAGCCTCGTCATAAACATCGCCCTCTAAAACAACGTGTGCCCCTTGTTCTTTTGTGCGCTCCACTTTAATTAAGGGTGTTGTGGTTGGCATAACAATAGTGGCTTCAACGCCAAAACGGCGAGCCGCATAGGCAACGCCTTGTGCATGGTTGCCCGCAGATGAGGTGATCAAACCGCGGCTACGCTCTTCTTCGGTGAGGGTAGAGATTTTGTAATACGCGCCACGTACTTTATAGGCGCCCGTACGCTGCATATTCTCGGGCTTGAGATAGACCTCGCCGCCTGTTTCTTTGCTGAAATGCGGGCTATATACCAACTTAGTTTCTTGGGTGACTTCTTTAACCTTTTTGGCAGCTTCTTCAAATATCGAAAGCGTAAGCATAGATATCCTCTAATCATTGTGTTTGCTCTTTGCAGATTATCTTACAAAAGAAATCCATCACTGCGTTCTGAATGCTGTAATTTTCTCTGTTCATATACAAGGCAACGCGAAATCGAAGTGAAGATAACTACACCCAAGTGTGTTCAGGGTATGATACAAATGAAAAACGTACATAGGCTCGTTTTAAGGAGATATATCATGCACGCCGTTACTACGTCGCAAGCCCCTGCAGCAATAGGCCCTTATTCTCAGGGTGTTGTTGTGGATGGCATATTGTTCGCTTCAGGGCAAATTGCGCTCGATCCTGCTACGGGGCAATTAGTAGGCTCAACGATTGAAGAGCAGGCTGCACAAGTTATGAAAAACGTTGCGGGGCTTCTGCAAGCAGCTGGGAGCGACTTTGACCATGTGATAAAAACAACATGCTTCTTGGCTGATATTAATGATTTTGCTGCCTTCAACGCTGTGTATGCCACTTCCTTTGATCAGAAGTTGCCTGCTCGCTCTGCGGTAGGGGTAGCTGCACTGCCAAAGGGTGCTCTTGTTGAAGTGGAAGTTATTGCCGCTGTTAAGGAGTAGGCGCACCTATGCGAGGATCTCTGCACCATGATTAGTCCATCTCAATCCTGCGATGGTAGGCTCATCATTTGCCCCACTCCTTTGGGCAACTTAGGGGATATAACTCAGCGCGCTCTCGATGCATTGGCTGCATGTGATGTTGTGTGTTGCGAAGATACTCGGGTAACGGGCAAGCTTCTTGCTGCATTGAATATCGAGGGTAAACGCCTTGAGCGCCTCGATGAGGCCATGATAGGGCAATCAGCCCAGCATATAATTCAGCGCATAGCCGCAGGTCAAGTTATTGCGTATTGCAGCGATGCTGGTATGCCGGGAGTTTCTGATCCAGGTCAGCGTCTCGTTGCGGCAGCATATGAGGCTCAGGTAAAAGTTGAGGTTTTACCAGGTGGTACAGCGGTTGCCACTGCCTATGTTGCCAGTGGCTTTACGGCTCCCAGTTTTTATTTTGGTGGCTTCTTCCCCCGAAAAGAGCCGCAGCGCGTTCGCCTTCTTGATACCTTGCGAGCGCTGCCTGCCGTGCTCGTGTTTTACGAGAGCCCTTTGCGCATCGTATCGGCCTTGGAGGCGATAAGCGCCGCTCTGCCTTATCGGCAGGTTGCTGTGTGCCGTGAGCTTACTAAGCTTCATGAAGAAGTTGTGCGTGGTGGGATAAATGAGGTGCATGAAGCCTTATCTGCGCGTGAGAAGCAGGCACCCATAAAAGGTGAAATCGTGCTTGTTATTGATGCTCCCAGCGAAAAAGAGCGTGAACAAGAGGTGCTCGACGCTCGCTCGATGGCACGCGTAAGAGCAGCGCAGTTAGTTGATCAGGGCGACCTTTCAAACAAGGATATCGTGGCTATCTTGCGAAAGGAATTTACTCTTTCCAGAAACGATGCTTATGCATTGGTTCACCATCGCACCGTTGAAGAGTAGTGCGTGGGGGCATAGAAGCGGTGTGCAGGGTATCAGCTCACCTTATTGGTTTTGAGCTAAATCAGCTAACGTTGCTCCGTCTACATACTCTTCGATTACCCGATCAAGCCCTGTCCAGAATTTAACAGCACCGCATTTTTGGGTGCGGGGACACTCTTCCTCAAGAGCCATACAGGCTACCGGTAGGGTAGTGCCCTCAACTGCCCGCAGGATGTCGCCTGCCTTAATATCAGCGGTATTTTTGGCAAGGTGATAGCCGCCGTTTTTGCCGCGCTGCCCAGCGAGCAGCCCCGCTTGTATCAAAGGGCGTACCAATTGTTCTAAGTACTTGAGTGAAATGCCCTCAAATTCGGCTATGGTGCGCAAAGAGACGTTTTCACCGGGATCGCACTGGGCGATGTCGATCATGAGACGCATGGCGTAACGTCCTTTAGTCGAAATTAGCATGCATCTCACCTCTTGCGATAGAAATAGAAACGTGTTTACAGATAGGTTAAGAGCTGACAGATTATGCGGATAGTATACGGGCAGTTAAAACCAATAATCTCTCGCGCGCTTGAAGGTTACTACAATTTACTACCGTTTTGCTATCAAATTGCTTCTTCGGGTTGACTTTATCCCTCAAGCGATTATCTTAATCCTAGCAAACTAGTATGATTAAAGAAAGGCGATCATGACAACAGACGCGAAATCACTCCTCGCTGTGCAGGGGCTCACCGTCTCGGTGGACGAAAAGCCTATTCTTCGTGGCATCGATCTTTCCGTTAGCTTCGGCCAAACTCACGTAATTATGGGTCCTAATGGAGCCGGAAAATCTACGCTGGGACGTGCTGTCATGGGCGATCCTGCGTATGAAATTGAATCAGGTACTATTACCTTTGATGGTGCAGATATCACAAACCTGTCTCCTGATAAGCGCTCGCGTGCAGGGCTCTTCTTAAGCTTTCAAGCGCCAACTGAAATCCCGGGTGTTCCCACTTCAAGCTTCTTGCGCGCCATGGTGGCAGATCGTGAGGGCTTTGACATGAAGGGCAAGCAGTTCCGCAAACACGTAAAACAGCTTGCTCGTGAGCTTGATTTTGATCCTGCCTACCTTGATCGAGAATTAGGCGTTGGTTTTTCGGGTGGCGAGAAGAAGAAGCTTGAAATGCTGCAACTTTTGTTGCTGGCACCTAAACTCGCCATTCTTGACGAAACCGATTCTGGTTTGGATGTTGATGCCTTGAGCGTGGTATCGCGCGGTATGGAATCGTATCGTCGCAATACCGGTGGTGCAATGGTTATTATCACGCACAACACGCGCATCTTAGAGCATATTAAGGTCGATAAGGTGCACGTTATGGTTAAAGGTCGTTTGGTTGCAGAGGGCGATGATTCTCTGATCAGCGAAATTGATGCACAGGGCTTTGATCGCTTTGAGCGCGAAGCAGCTGATCTTGGCCTGAACAATGAAGGCCTTGGTGCTGAATAGGGGGCAACCGTGACCAAGAAACGAACTGAGGTTGCCGACGTTGATCGGAGCATGTACGACTTTCGATACAGCGATGAAAACGCTGAGAAATTAGCGGCTGGTCTTACTCCCGATATCGTTCGCGAGATTTCCGCTAAAAAAGATGAGCCGTCTTGGATGCTGGACTTTCGTCTCAAGTCCCTTGAAACGTACCACAACATGTCAATTTCTGATTGGGGTCCTTCCATTGCAGGGCTTGATATGGATCATATTGTGACCTATGTAAAGCCAGCAACCGATCAAAAAAGCGATTGGGATAGTTTACCTGACGATGTAAAAAATACCTTTGATCGTTTGGGTATCCCTGAGGCGGAGCGCTCATATTTGGCGGGCGTTGGTGCTCAGTACGATTCCGAGCTGGTATATCACAACATGCAAGATACCGCTGCCAAAATGGGAATTGTCTATTCAGGTATTGAAGAAGCCCTGCATGATCCCAAGTGGGAGCCTCTCATTCATGAGCGCTTTATGACGCTGATTCCTCCAACCGATCATAAATTTGCGGCTCTCCATGGCGCAGTTTGGAGTGGCGGCTCGTTTGTTTACGTTCCGCAAGGCGTTAAGCTGGATTTTCCCTTGCAAAGCTATTTTCGCTTGAATGCAAGGGGCGCTGGCCAATTTGAGCACACCCTCATTATTGTTGAAGATGATGCAGATCTGCACTTTATCGAGGGGTGCAGCGCGCCTAAATACAACGTGGCGAATCTTCACGCAGGGGCTGTTGAGCTCTTTGTTGGCAAGCGCGCCAAGCTTCGTTATTCCACCATTGAAAATTGGTCAAAGAATATGTACAACCTCAACACCAAGCGTGCACGCGTGGATGAAGAGGGTTCAGTTGAATGGGTAAGCGGTTCGTTTGGCAGCCATGTTGGGTATTTGTACCCTATGTCCATTCTTGCCGGCCGCAAAAGCTCTGCAACGTTTACTGGTATAACCTTTGCTGGTGCAGGTCAGAATCTTGATACGGGCTGCAAAGTGGTTTTGGCTGCGCCCGAAACCAGTGCTGCTATTGAAACCAAGTCGATTTCAAAGGGTGGCGGAATTTCAACGTTTCGCAGTTCTGTGGTTGCTACCAAGCGGGCCGAAGGCTCGGCGGCAACGGTGTCGTGCCAATCGCTTATGCTTGATGATCAGAGTCGCTCTGACACCATTCCAACTATGGATATCCGCTGCAAGAATGTAGATATCGGGCATGAAGCAACCATTGGACGTATTGGCGATGACAAAGTGTTTTACCTGATGAGTCGCGGTATTTCTGAAGAAGAGGCTCGTGGCATGATCGTAAATGGCTTTGCAGATCCTGTGTCAAAAGAGCTGCCCCTAGAATACGCTGTTGAGATGAACAACCTTATTAAATTAGAGATGGAAGGAGCGATTGGCTAATGGTTAACTCAGCTATTGATACAGCATCCTGCTCCTTTACCCTTGAGGGCGTAAGCGCCATGCCCGCACCTACCTGGCATCGTCTTCAGGTAAACGATGCCACCATAATGCTCCCTTGTGATCTAGCTTCTTGCTCAGAGGTAGAGGTTGAGCTTTCGCAGGTTACCTTAGGTTCTGCCCATGTCTTCGATGAAGCGCTTGCTGCCTATCAAGAGCGCCTCAATGCAGAGCGTGATGCCACCCCTGATAAGCGTGCTGTAGTTAGGGCTGCGCAAGGCTTGGCTAAGGCCGATGATTTGGACGCGCCTGCTCTTTCAACGTATCAAAAGCGTACAGTATTGGAAGAGGTTGCAGACGATGTTGCTCAGGCCTTTGATATGGGCATGGGCTCTGATGTTTCCCATTATTTGCAAGGGGTTGCCCAAGAGCGTTTTGCGCTTGTTGTAGATGCGGGCAAACAGGGCAGTGCGGTTGTTCGCCTGAAGGGCCATGATAAGGCAAGTACGGCAGCATCATTTGATATAGTTTTAGCCCCGCACGCGCATCTTGATTTGTTGGTAAGCTTCGATTCTCCCGACTCTGGCCGAGGGGTGCTTGCCTCTGATATGCGAGTATATGCAGGCCCTGATTCTTCGGCATGTATCACCTCGCTGCAAACGTTAGATGAATCATGGACGGTATTTGATAATTCTGGCTTTGTTTTGGATAGCGGTGCCAGTGTTGAGGTACATCATAAAGTGCTCGGTGGCGCCCGCGCCTATACGGGTCTTGCGGCCGATCTGCGCGGAGAGAATTCTCATATCGAAACAGCAACGCGGTATATCGGCTTGAATAAACAGGAGCGCGACTTTAATTACGTTGTGCGCCATCGCGGTAAGGCTACCACGAGTGCCTTAGATGCCAACGGAGTATTAGCAGGTCAATCAAAAAAGGTCTTGCGCGGTACTATTGATTTTCTCTTTGGCTGCAAAGGAGCCGAGGGAAATGAGCGTGAGACTGTTCTTCTGGCCGACGAAAAGGTGGAAAACCGTACGGTGCCCGTAATTTTATGTGATGAAGACGATGTCATGGGCAACCATGGTGCAACCATCGGTCATGTACGCCCCGAACAGCGCTTTTATCTTGCAACACGCGGGTTTTCCGAAAAGAGCCTTGAGCACTTATTTATCGTGGCAGCACTCGAAGAAGCCTATCTGACGGTTTGCGATGAGCAGGCTCGCCAGGGGATAGAGCGCTTTGCGAGTGGCCACGGGGTGGATGCAAGCGAGTTTTCCGGCAACGAAGGGGAGGCTGCGATACGATGAGTTCTCATTTAGACCAATCGCTATCTTCTAATCAATCACCATCCATTCCTCTTGATGAAACTGCATGTGCTATTGCCGATGCTGCGGCTGCCGCAGTGGGATCGAAGCATTCACCTGAAAACGTATGCCGCGTCAATATTGCAGCAAACCCATATAAGCGAGATTTCCCACTTCTAGCTCATCACCCTGAGCTAGCTTTTTTGGATAGCGCCGCAACAGCGCAGCGACCTGCCGTTGTTCTTGATGCTCAGCGGCAATTCTACGAAGAGATGAATGCAAACGCTCTGAGAGGCCTGTATCGTCTTTCGGTTGAGGCAACTGAGGCCATTGATGTGGCACGTCAGCGCGTTGCGCGCTTTATTGGTGCCCCTCATTCCCACGAGATTGTTTTGTGCCGCAATACAAGCGAGGCGCTCAACATGGTGGCTAAAGCTTTTGCGCCGAGTGTATTGGAGCCTGGCGATGAGGTGTGCATCACCATCATGGAGCATCATAGCAATCTTGTGCCGTGGCAGCAGATCTGCAAACAAGTTGGAGCGAAGCTTGTCTACCTTTACCCAGATGCTCATGGTGTTATTTCTGAGGAAGAAATGGATGCCAAAATTACTCCTGCCACGAAAATCGTAGCCGCTGCCCAGGTCTCCAACGTCCTAGGTATAGAGCTGCCCATTGCGGCGCTTGCCGAGCGCGTTCATCGCCATGGCGGCTATATGGTTGTTGATGGTGCACAGAGCGTACCCCACATCCCGGTTAATGTGCAGGATCTTGGCGCAGACTTTTTTGCTCTTTCGGCACACAAGGTATTTGGACCCTTTGGCATGGGTGTGCTTTGGGGCCGCCTTGAGCTTCTTGAAGCAATGCCACCGTTTTTAACGGGGGGCGAAATGATTAGCAGTGTTACCGAGCAAGATGCGGTATGGGCGCAAGTGCCTGAAAAGTTTGAGGCTGGAACACAAGATGCGGCAGGCATTTATGCAACAGCTGCCGCCTTGGCCTATGTAGAAGCTATCGGGCATGAACAAATCATGGCGCGCGAGCAGGCCTTGGTAGCCGATTGTATGGCTAAGCTCGCTCAGCTTCCCTTTGTTGAGATCCTCGGGCATCCTGATCCGGCATTTCATCATGGGGTTATTTCCTTTAACGTCAAAGGAATTCACCCACATGATGTGTCAAGCATTTTAGATATGGAAAACGTAGCAATTCGAGCAGGCCATCATTGCGCTCAGCCGCTTTTAACATGGATGGGCGTTGAATCTTGCTGCCGTGCTAGCTATGCGTTCTATAATGATGCCCAGGACACCGATCGCTTGATCGAAGGGCTCAAAACCGTTTGGAGGATGTTTAATGGCTAATGGGAGCATTTATACCGCTGCACTGATGCAGCATAATGCTCATCCTGATTATCGCTATGAAATGGAAGATCCTACTTTTTCGCACGAAGGGGTCAATCCAAGTTGTGGTGATGAGCTAACTTTGCAAATTCGTCTTGCAGGCGATGTGATTGAAGAGGCTTCTTTTGTCGGGCATGGCTGTGCGGTATCACAGGCTTCAGCCGATATGATGGCCGATCTCATCACCGGCGAGACGCTGCAAGAGGCCAGGCGCCTTCTTGGGCTGTTTTTTTCTATGATTCAGGGCGAGCCTTTATCTGAAGGAGATAAAGATGATCTGGATGAAGCCGCTGAGCTCGAATCAATTTCTCGTATGCCAGCTCGCGTAAAATGCGCTGAATTGGCTTGGCGCACTCTTGAAAAAGTACTCAACGATCAAGAAGCGAACGATTAAACCCGTACCTGCGCAATGCTTGATCTCCACTTACCGAACATTTCCACAGCCTAACGATACCTGAATCACGCAGAGCTCTGAACTCTCTAAAGTAGGATGGGCGACGGGTGTAGTCGCATTTTGTTTATAGGTTCTTTGAAGAGGGGTATTGCCCATGGAAATGATAGGATTTCTTATCCTGTTTCCGTTGATCGTAGCGGGCTTATTGCTTGTGGTGCGCAAAACGAAACCACGCAATGTCATTGTCTGTGCATCTTCGGCGATTATTACTATTGCATCCATTGTGCTGGTAGTAATGAATTTGGGTACCACAGGCACATTCTTTACGTTTGAATCAACCATCGTTGATTATGTCTGTTTGGCCATCGATGTGGTTGTGTGTGTTACCGTGCTGGCTTATGGCATCAAACACCGCAACGTAGCTGCCATCATTTTGGCCTTGGTTCAACTGGTTGGAACATTAGTATTTGAGCTCTGCTTTGCTCACGATGCTACCTGTACGCGTGGCCTTTATTTTGATTCGCTTTCGCTTATCATGACTTTGATAATCGGCATTGTTGGCACGGGTATTTGCGTATATTCCATCGGTTACATGCACGATTTCTATTTTGGTATTCATTCCGATGAAGTCGATCATAAAGACCGTCGCCCCACCTTTTTTGCTTTGTTATTTGTCTTCCTAGCAGCCATGTATGGCATTGTCTTCTTCAACAACCTCGTTTGGTTGTACACCGCATGGGAAGTAACAACTGTTTGCTCATTTTTGCTCATTGGCTTTACCAAAACCGATGAAGCCATCCGAAATGCTTTTCGTCAGATCATCATGAACATGGTTGGCGGCTTGGCATTCTTGGCGGCATTGTGGTACCTGGTTGTTCAATTCCAATGCATCGATTTTACCGACTTTATTGTTTTGGGCACCGTTGCTCCGGCAGTCGTTGTTCTGCCGCTAACCTGCTTTAGCTTGGCAGGCATGACAAAGGCGGCACAGATGCCCTTCCACACTTGGTTATTGGGTGCTATGGTGGCGCCAACGCCCACCTCAGCTTTGTTGCATTCGTCGACGATGGTTAAGGCTGGCGTGTTCTTGCTCATTAAATGCGCTCCGATCTACGCGGTTTCTATCGTGCCTTCGCTGTTAGTTATTCTTGTTGGTGGCCTTACCTTTATGCTCTGTTCTTTCATGGCAATTTCGCAAAGCAACGGCAAGCGCGTTTTGGCGTATTCCACCATTGCTAACTTAGGTCTTATTACCGCTTGTGCAGGCGTTGGTACGGCGGAAGCCATCTGGGCTGCCATTTTCTTGGTTATCTTCCATGCTGTGGCAAAGAGCTTGTTGTTCTTGTGCGTAGGTACGGCAGAGCACCACATTGGCTCTCGCGATATCGAAGACATGGATCTTTTGTTTGAGCGTATGCCGCGTCTTTCCCGTATGATGATCGTTGGCATCATGATCATGTTCTTGGCACCGTTTGGCATGCTGGTAGCTAAGTGGGCAACCTTGGTATCCTTTGTTGATACTCGCCAGCTTGCATTGTTGTTACTTCTGGCCTTTGGTTCTGCTGCAACCTTTATGTTCTGGGGTAAATGGCTCGGCAAATTGGCGGGCATTACCGGTACTCCAGAGAGCATTGAGAAAACCGTTCACTGGACTGAATGGGTTGCAACAATGACCTTTACTGTCTTGGCCTTGGTATGTTGTGCAACCATCCCTCTCATTTCTGATTACATGGTTGAGCCCTACATTGCTTCAGTTCTGGGTATTGCTATTCAGCCTGTTTTGGATTCGGATCTCTACCTTTCTGGCTTAATTGTGTTGGTTATGGCTGTTGTCCTTTTGGGCGGCATGCGAAAGTTCCGCAAGGATATGAAAAAGACCGATGTTTACCTTTCGGGTATTTCGGTGGATAACGAAGATCGCGTATTTATTAATTCGCTTTCGCAGCCAACAGAAGCAACTGCACGAAATTGGTATCTCACTTCGATATTTGGCGAGGCAAAGATTGCTCCTATCGGAGTGATTGCTTGTTATATTTTGTTAGCCGTTGCCTTTGTTTGGGCCTTGTTGGTGGCCTTTGGCGGAGTAAGCCTCTAGGCGAAAGGAAGAGACTGAATGGATACTATTATCACCATCCTCATCACTCTTGCGGTCTCGGCTCTGTTCGCCGTGTGCGCTACGGTGCTTGGCTGTCTGCTTGATGGCGTTGACCGCAAAATAACTGCTCGTATGCAAGGTCGTGTAGGGCCTCCACTCCTGCAGCCTTACTACGATGTACGAAAGCTCTTTGCTAAGGAAAATTCCGGAGTAAACTCAGCTATTGGCATGTATGTCTTTTGGGCCTTGATGTTTACGTTCTTAGCGGGTGGCATCTTCTTTGTCGGTGGTAACTTCTTGTTATGCATCTTTGTTATCACCTTGTCTGAAATGCTCTTTATCATGGCAGCTTATGCGGCGCGTTCTCCTTTCGCTGAGGTTGGAGCGCATCGTGAAACCTTGCAGGTTATGGCATACGAGCCTATGGTGCTTTTGCTCGCGGTTGGTTTCTATCTAGCAACGGGCAGCTTTGATGTATCGACGGTACTTCATATGCCCTTCCCGATAGTCGGATCGCTCATTGGTGTGCTTATTGGTTTGTTGTTTATCTTGACCATTAAGCTGCGCAAGTCACCCTTTGATCTTTCTTATTCACACCATGCTCACCAAGATTTGGTTAAAGGTGTTACCACCGAAATGTCGGGTAAGGTCTTAGCGCAAGTAGACATTATGCACTGGTGCGAGAATGTTTTGTTCTTGTCGTGGGTTGCTTTGTTCTTTGTTTGGAATAGCCCCATTTGCATCCCTGTTGTTATCGTTGTACTAGCTTTGGTCTACCTGCTGGAGATCTGGATTGATAACAACTTTGCTCGCGTGAAATGGCAATTGCTACTGAAGTCTACTTGGATTGTTACGCTGGTATTTGCTGGCATCAATTTAGGTTTACTCATTTATTGGTAAGGAGAACACATGTCATATATCTCGAAGTCTCCTTGGATCATCCATTACGATGCATCAAGCTGTAACGGGTGTGATATTGAAGTACTAGCAGCACTCACTCCGCTCTATGATGCCGAGCGTCTTGGTGTTATCAACACTGGTAACCCCAAGCATGCTGATATCTTTTTGGTAACCGGCAGTGTTAACCAGCGCAATATTCATGTTGTGCAAGAAATATACAACCAAATGGTTGAGCCTAAAGTGGTAGTTGCCTGCGGAGTATGTGCCTGCAGCGGTGGCATTTTCCGCGATTGCTATAACGTGATTGGCGGCGTTGATCAGGCTATTCCAGTTGATGTTTATGCGCCAGGTTGTGCCGTTCGCCCTGAATCCATCATTGATGCCGTTGTTGAGGGTGTGGCTGTTTTGGAAGAAAAGGCCAAAAAGGTTGCAGAGGAGAAGAAGGCATTGAAAGAGCAACTCCGACAGCAGAAACGAGGTGCCTAATCATTATGCAGATACCTCAAGTATTTAAACCTCTTGCTCTTGAAGATTTAATAAGCACCTGCAAAGAGTATAAGGAAAAGGGTTATCGCTTAGCACAGATTCTCCCTAAGCTCGAGCGCGATGATTCCATTACGCTTATCTATACCTTTGTCATGGGCAGTGAGGTTGTTAACTTCAAAATAACTGGCATTGTTAAAGGCGAAACCGAAGTACCTTCGGTCACTGAACTGTATATAGCCTGCTTTGTTTATGAAAACGAAGCACACGATTTATTCGGCGTAAATATCAAAGGTAATGTTCTTGATTTCCAAGGCAAGTTCTATAGCTTTGGCGAAGGCATTGAAACGCCTATGACCATCATTACCCCCGAGCAGCTTGCTGCACGAGAGAAGGCCGCAAAGCTTGCTGCTGCTAAAGCTGCCCGCGAAGCTAAGGCTAAAGCCAAAGCTGCCCAAGAGAAGCAAGGCGCACCTGCCACTGATAGTTCTTCTGATACGGATGATTCTAAACAAGCCGAGGTTGAAGCCAAGCTTGCTGGAATGGATCCAGAAAAAGCTGCTAAAGTGCGCGCTGCCATGGAAGCAAAGAAGAAGCGCGAAGCAGCACGTGCCGCTTCATCTGATTCTGTACAGGAAGGGGAGTAATAATGGGTAAAGCACAAGTAATACCATTTGGCCCCCAGCATCCCGTTTTGCCTGAGCCGCTTCACTTGGATCTCGTTGTGCAAGACGAGACAGTAGTTGATGTTCTCCCACAAATTGGTTTTATCCATCGAGGGCTTGAGAAACTCGTAGAAACACGCGATATCCATCAGTATATCTATGTTGCAGAGCGTATTTGTGGCATCTGTGCTTTTGGACATAGCTATGGGTATGCCCAAACGGTTGAATCGTTGATGAACGTTGAAATTCCCGAGCGTGCTGAATATCTTCGCACGATCATGCATGAGCTCTCTCGTATACATTCCCACCTCTTGTGGATGGGTCTTGCGGCGGATGCTTTTGGTTATGAAAGCTTGTTCATGCATTGCTGGCGTTTACGTGAGCGCATCCTTGATATCTTCGAAGCTGTTGCGGGCGGCCGCGTTATTTTGTCGTACACCCTTATCGGTGGTGTTACTAAAGATATTGAAGCGCCTATGCTTGCCAGCATTAAAGACACCTTGGCCTCCATAGGCAAAGAGTATAAGGAATTATGCAACGCATTCTTAAAGGATTCTTCAGTTAAGAACCGCACATTAGGTGTTGGCGTGATTGATGAAGCAAGTGCCTTTGAATATGGCATGGTAGGGCCATTTGCGCGCGCCAGCAATGTTAACAATGATGTACGCTGTTTAGGTATTGGCGCTTACGGAGCTCTCTCATCGTTTGAACCTATTCTTGATACGGGTGGAGATTGTTACGCTCGTGTAAAGGTTCGCGCTTTAGAGGTTCTGCAATCCATTGACATCATTAATGAACTTATTGACAAAATCCCTGACGGGCCCGTGCATGTTGCTGTTAAAGGTGGCCCTGCGGATGGATCTGAAGCATGCAATATTCTCGAGCAGCCTCGTGGCGAAGTGTTCTACTATTGTGCTGGAAATGGTACTAAGTATTTGGAGCGTATGCGTATCCGCACTCCTACCTCACAAAATATTGCTGGTATGACCATGGCATTAAAGGGATGCGATATCGCTGATGTAAACATGATTGTGCTTACCATCGACCCGTGCATCAGCTGTACGGAAAGGTAGGGCATCATGGGTGGTTTTAAACTTGGAAAAATGACGCTTCGCTCGTTGTTCGGCAAGCCCGAAACGGTGCTCTATCCTTTTGAGGAGCCCCAGCATCATGAAGAGATGAAGGGTTTAGTCCAGTGCAACACGAAAGATTGCATTCTGTGTGGAATCTGCCAAAAACGCTGTCCCACCAATGCTATTACCGTTAATAAAGAAGACGAAACTTGGTCCATTGATCGTTTTGCGTGCATCCAATGTCGTACCTGCATTCGGGAATGCCCTAAAACGTGTTTGTCTATGGATCCTGTTATTGTTAAGCCTGCAACAGAAAAAGGTGTGGAGACTTTCAGGAAGCCCGAACTTACTGAAGAGGAAAAAGCTCAACTAGCTCAGAAAGAAGCTGAGAAAGCTGCTAGAATCAAGGCAGCAAAGGAAGCAAAAGCTGCGAGAGAAAAGGATAAATCGCAATCTGACGCTTCCTGATAGCGGGTTGTAATTGTTTCTTTATTGCTAACCTATTATGTCGCGTTATCGCTTCGGACCGGGCTTTCAGGCCCGGTTCTTGCGTGGAGGAAAGAATGCAGCAAAATCAACAGATTGAATATGAGGTTACCGATCGTATTTTTACGATTCCGAATGTCCTTTCATTCATTCGTTTATGCATGATTCCCATCTTTTTTGTACTCCTCCTTAATGGTTTTGACCTTTGGGCAACCTTGTTGTTTGCCTTGGCGGCATCAACGGATTGGATAGATGGGCAAGTTGCCCGGCATACTAATTCTGTGTCACGTTTAGGGCAGCTGCTCGATCCTGCTGTGGACCGACTCCTTATGATTTCAGGCGTGATCGGGCTTCTGCTCGTTGGCCGTTTGCCCCTTTGGATCATTCTGTTTGTTGTTATTCGCGATCTCTTTATGCTGGTTGGGGGCGCTTATCTAATCAAACGTTGGAAGGTGCGTATAGCTGTTATCTTCTTGGGGAAGGTTGCAACGACATTTCTCTATGTAGGGTTTGCGGCAATTTTACTTAATTGGCCGATATGCGCAGGCCTTGGAGTAGTAGACGTTTTGTGGCTCCCGGGATTTTCTATGGCTCCGTATCCGTGGGGAATTTGGCTGGTATACATTGGCCTCGTATTGGCATGCATCACAACGATTTACTATGTCGTCAAAGGCTATCAGGGCATGGTTGCGGCTAAAGAGCAAAAGAGTTAAAAATAAGTAAAACGGAAGGAAAGGTGCTTCATGGTGGATGCTCGCGAGCCTCATAACGGCCACCAGCGCTCCGCACCATCATCCCGTCATATCAACACTTCCCCTGCTTCTCAATCCCCGCATGTACGCACGGCAAGGAAAAATCAAAAGCCCTCCGCTGTTCGTCGTAGCTCAAAGTCAACAAACACCCCACAGCGTTCTCTACAGCACGACAATGAGTACGTTTCTTCCGAAGGCGATGTTTCAACCCGCCCTGCGCAAACCGGACGCACCCTGCGAACGGCCGCTCAACTAGAGCGTATTCGGGCTGAGGGGGCGCAACGCCGAGCCGCACATGAGACCTCGGAGGCTAGTTCTGCTCGGCCAGGTCAAGTAAGTACCCATAACCCCGATGTAAAAGATCATGTTTCTGCGGCAGTACCTACCAGTATTCATCGGGCACAAAAACGCCGTTCATTAGTATCCAACAATCCTGCGCAAATAAGCGCAGCGGTGCCACAAAGCAAAGACAAAACCCCTGAAAAGCGCCCTTCGGTAAACGCTTCTAAGCCTTCTGTCAGAGCTCAGCATACAAATCGCGGCAATATGAGCGCAGCCGAAATTGGTCAAGCTCGTCTTGAAAGGCAGGTATGGACCAAGTCCGATACCACTTATAGCATGGGGCAATCAAGTGTTCCAACCACGCGCAATGCTAAGGCGCAGCGCAGGGCTGGCAAAGCTTCTGTTTCATTGGGAAAAGCTGGGGGCTTCTCTCGGAATAGAGGTAGCACGAAGCGTGGCGGCTTCAAACGCGTGATTGCGTGCGTAGCAGCAATAGCGCTGGTGATAGGCTTATTTGGCGTTATCGATAATGCTTTGCACGACAATAAGATTTATGAGGGTGTCTACATTGGTGATATAGACCTGAGTAACAAAACTATTGATGAAGCAACACAGCTGCTCACCGATGAGTATGCACAGCGCGTGGCTTCAAACACTGCAGTTTTTTTCACGAGTGAACAAGCGCGCAAAGACGCTGATAATTCTGAGCAGCACGAAAGCATACAAGAACAAATATCGTACGAGGAATCCTTATCCAACCGCACCGAGTGGACGGTTCCTGCATCTGCAGTCAAAGCAATTCTTGATGTTGATGCTCTTGTACAGCAAGCCTATGACGTGGGACGTGCACAAGGAGGGCTGTTTGCGCGTTTGCAGGCGCGCTTCCAGGGTTGGCAGGTTGATGTTGTTTGTTCATTTGACGATACCCTGTTTGAAGAATTGCGCACATCTCTGACCGAATCGATAGGTACAATGCGCGTTAATTACGATGTCGATCTCAAAGATGGTATAGCCAGTGTGACCGAAGGCCATGCGGGAAATGAGGTAACTTCAGAGTGGCTAGCCCAACGCCTCAATGAAACATTCCTCGGTAGCGTAGAGCGCAATACTTACATCATCGAAACACAAGAAGCTCCCTTGCAGGTCTCTGAGGAACAAGCGCAAAGTGTTGCAGATTCCATCAATGCGTCTATTGCTGAAGGTATCGAATTTACGTACGAGGATCAAAGCTGGAAGGTGGAGCGAGCTGATCTTGCTCAGTGGGTTATTACTTCCCTTGAAGAAGATGGTGATTCGTGGCTATTGAAGCCCGCTTTTGATGCTGATGCTCTTAAGGCTGCCTTGTTTAAGAATCTCAATTCAAGTATTAACCAAAAGGATATACAAGTAACCTTTGAAAAAGAAGGCGAAAGTAGCATTACTGTTATGACCAACGCTACAGGCACCATTCCCTTGGTCTCTGATGTGATTGACTCCTTAAATCAATCGTTTTTTGTCACGGAGTTTAGGACGGAGACCCCAACCTATGCCTTGGAGTCAACTGAAATACCCTCATCACTTTCCTTTAAGGATGCTCAGGCATTAGGCATTGTTTCTGAAATATCAACCTATACGACGCAATATTCTTCGGAGGCCGAAGCGCGTCGTAATAATATTCATACTGCCGCTGATTATCTCAACTATTCCTTAGCAAAAGCAAACGGAGGAACGTGGTCGTTTAACAGCATTGCCGGTGAGGCCACTGAAGAGCGAGGATATCAAAATGCGGGTGCCATCGTGGGAGGCGTATATTCTGATGCTATCGGCGGCGGCATTTGCCAAGTTGCCACAACGATCTTCAATGCTGTTTACGATAGTGGCTTTCCTATAACAGAGCGGCATAATCATTCTCTCCACATCTCAAGCTACCCCAAAGGTCGCGATGCGGCTATTGCTTATCCGACCTATGACCTCGTATGGGAAAACGATTCAGATTCCGATGTTTTGCTCGTGATGTCATACACGAACTCTTCGTTAACCGCTACACTATGGGGAGTTGACCCTGGGTACCAGGTATCAACTGAATATGGCGATTGGGAAGAGGGCGAAGCCTATTCAACGAAGTATCGGGTCGATGATTCACTGGAACCCGGTACCCAATACGTTGAGACCACGGGCGTTAATGGCGTTAGTGTTACTATTGTCCGCACCGTAAAGGATAAAGACGGTGCCACCCTTCATGAAGATACCTTTTCTTCTACCTACGCTCCAAAAAATGAAGTGATTGTAAAAAGTGCCGAATAAAATCGGCGCGAAGGGGTTGCTCGAGTGCGGATACATTACGCTCTGATTAAAGAATATAAGGCAATATGGCTCGCATTATGTTTGAGCTTCTTGCTTTTACTTCCCAATATTGCTTATGCAGAAGTACGCATGAGCGATGTGGTTATCGGCAGCCCTGCTTCAAGTCGCAGTCTTACCACAGACGATCTGCCAAGCATCGATGCTCAGTATGCCTATGTTGTGTCCGAAGACGGCACGGTATATTTTGAACGCGATGCAGACAAGCAAACCCATATTGCATCGGTGACGAAAGTCATGACTGCTTTAGTTGCTCTGGAGTATGGCGATCTTGATAAAACCACCATCACGGTAAGCAAGGAAGCAGCTGCAATTGGCGAATCATCTGCCGCTCTCAAGGCTGGAGATACTCTCACTCTCAAGAATGCTTTGAAGGCCATGATGATTTGCTCAGGAAACGACGCTGCTTATGCCATAGCCGAGTCGATGGGGTCAACGGTCAAGGATGCCCTCCAGGAAGCAGGTGATGAGGACGTTCCGGAGGGCAGCTATAAGGCCTTTATATATGCCATGAATAAAAAAGCTGCTGACTTGGGTATGAAAAATAGCCTCTTTGCCAATCCACATGGCCTTGATTTTGATCAATACGATGAAGATATGTACTCTTCGGCTCACGATGTTGCCCTGATGTGCATGGCGGCTATGGAATACGATGACTTTCGCGAAATTGTAGCTACCGCTTCTGAAACCATCACCGTGAATCGATCTGAAGGTTCTGCCAAGGTTGAGTTAACTTCGACCGATGTTTTGCTCGGATCATATGAGGGTGCTTGCGGTATTAAAACTGGCTATACCGAAAAGGCAGGGGAGTGCTTTGCTGGTGCAGTTAAGCTTGAAAGTGGCGAGGTACTCTATGCCATTGTTCTTGATTCCAGCTCCGAGTCTCAACGTTTCAAGGATGCAACAACGCTTGACACCTGGGTTGGGAACAATACGATAGCTTATCCGCTTGTGCACAGCGATGAAACAACAACCTACGAACAAGATGGCAAGCAGGTAACGGTGCCCGTAGTAGCCAACGTCGCCCATTCGAGCTGGACTGATAAAACCTTTAAAGCAACATTGGCGGATCCTCAAGATACGGTCGAGGTATTCAGACTTGAAGGCAACGTCAGTCAAGAAGTATTATTTGATGAGGTGTCAGGGGACGTTCACGTAGGACAAAAGGTCGGAACCGTTAATTTTTACCAACATAATAAGGTTATAAAAAGCGTTGATCTTGTGGCTGCTGAAGAATGTCCTGGGCCATCCTTCTTTGAGGGTATCGGTATTTGGTGGAATCGTTTAACCAGCGGGTTTACCGGGAATGAAACTGTTGCCAAAAGCACCATCGTGAACACAACACCTTTGATTTATGGTGCTCGTGCCACAGTAGAATCGTAAGGTTAGGAGCGTTTATGCCAACATGTCCTGTATGCAATAGTGAAGTTGATGTGCATGATGCCTTCTGTCATGCCTGTGGTTACCGCTTTGAGGATGCTACGGAGCGTTTTGAGCGTGTTTCCCTTGATTCATCGCAGGCTTCTGCTCAACACGAACCACTTTCGCAGCCTACGCTTCGCGTGTTAAATGGCCGGCAGGAAGGCATCACCTATCAGCTTGAAGGCGATTCGGTAAGCGTTGGGCGTTCGCCTAAATGCGATATATTTCTCAATGATATGACCGTATCGCGCAAACATGCTGCCCTTGAGCCTTTAGAGGGTGGTTGGTCTATTAAAGACACTGGATCATTTAATGGTGTTTGGGTCAACAACACCAATGTTGATCACGTCATGCTGAATGATCGCGACATTATTCAGATTGGCTGTTTTGTTCTGAAGTACGAAGAATAAGGAACTATCTATGAAGCTTCTTTCGGGAAATGAAGCCATCGCTCAGGGCGCATGGGAAGCGGGGTGTCATATCGGTACCGCCTATCCAGGAACTCCATCAACAGAAACGATGGAATCATTTGCCAAACTGCCCGGCGTATATGCCGAGTGGTGCACTAACGAAAAGGTTGCGCTTGAAGTTGCGGTAGGCGCTTCAGCCGCTGGTGCACGATCCTTGGTAACCATGAAGCACGTTGGCGTAAATGTGTGCTCAGATCCTTTATTTACTTGCGCCTATACTGGCGTAAATGGGGGCCTGTTGGTTATGGCGGCTGACGATCCAGGTATGTTTTCATCTCAAGATGAGCAAGATTCTCGCTATTATGCCCAGGCTGCACAAATACCAGTTTTCGAACCGGCAGATTCTGCTGAAGCACGCACGATGGCACGTGATGCTTTCTCCTTATCCGAAGAGTTTGATCTTCCTTTTATGATTCGCTCAACGGTACGTATCTCTCATACGAAAACACCCGTTGAAACGGGTCAGCGCACCGAGGTGCCGGTACAGCCCTACGAAAAGGATCCAAGCAAATGGGTCATGATGCCCGCTTTTGCTAAGCCTCGTCGTAAGAATCTTGTCGAGCGTCTTGAGTCATTGCGCTCTTGGGTTGAAACATGCCCTTATAACATCATCGAACGCAACGCCTCTGCCGATGCATCTTGCCGAATCGGCATCATATGTGCTGGTGCGGTCTACCAGCATGTAAAGGAAGCTTGTCCTAGTGCTGATATTTGCAAGCTCGGTGTTACCTGGCCACTTCCTCAAGGTCTTCTTCGCTCGTTTGCTGAAAGCGTTACCAAAGTCTACGTTGTTGAGGAAGCTTCCGTATATCTTTCAGAATGGGTGCGCGCTTGTGGCATCGCTTTGAGCGATTTTGATGTTCCCCTTCCTCCCGATGGGGAAGTACACCCTGCTGATATTCAGCGAGCACTGGGTTTGCCCCTGCCGCCTCATGTTCAGCCTGCTGACGACATTCCAAATCGTCCGCCTGCACTTTGTCCTGGTTGCCCTCATCGTATTGTTTTCAAAGAGCTTTCACGCATGCGCGCTATAGTGACGGGCGATATTGGTTGCTACACCTTAGGAGCTCTGCCACCCTTGTCGGCTATGGATACCACCATTGATATGGGGGCTTCGGTTTCTATGGCTCATGGCTTTGAGTTAGCGCTTGAAGGCACGCAGCACCGCCCTGTCGTTGGTGTTATCGGCGATTCAACCTTTGCCCATTCTGGTCTCTCGTCGCTTATCAATACGGTCTACAACCGTGGTGAAGGTACCATTTGCATCCTCGATAATCGAACAACGGCTATGACCGGTCAGCAAGGCAACCCCTTTAATGGCGTTACCTTGCAACATCGTCCGTCTCATGAGCTCAATCTCCCAGCAATACTTGAAGCTATTGGAGTCGACCATGTGCACGTAATTGATGCATATGATATGAAGGCTGTTCGCTCAGCTTTGAAGGAAGCCACCAGTAATGATGGCCTTGATGTTCTTGTCGTGCAAGGGCCTTGTGTTTTGCTTGATAAAAAGCGTGAAAAGGTGGTTTACGAGGTCAGCGCCGATTGTAGTGGGTGCGGAGTTTGCAACACCATTGGTTGCCCTGCTATTGCGCGCGACCCCGAAACAGGTAAATCGTTTATCGATGCCGATTTGTGCATTGGCTGCGATCAGTGCCGTCAGTACTGTAACTTCGATGCCATTGAGCCAGTGAAGGGATAGGGTAAATGACAAGTCAAGAGGTTTATACCATTTTGCTGTGCGGTGTTGGCGGCCAAGGTACTATCACGGCGGCTGATTTGCTCGCACGGGTTGCCGTTGCTGCTGGGCATGATTGTAAGATTTCAGAAATTCATGGAATGGCACAGCGTGGCGGTGCAGTTACCACGGTGGTTCGTTTTGGCACCCATGTTTCAACCATGGTTTGCGATGAAGGCTGTGCTGATAGTATCGTTTCCTTTGAAACAACGGAGGCTCTTCGCAACATTGCTTTTCTAAAAGAGGGCGGTTCGTTGGTGGTAAACGATGAATCCATAAAACCACAATCGGTTCTTACTGGGCAAATGAGTATGCCGCGCCAGGCACGCGAGCGCCTCATGGGCCTAGGAGCTACGCTTATTCCCGCAGGCGAGATAGCCCGCCAAGCCGGTACAACAAAATGCGCCAATGTGGTCCTTCTTGGGGCTCTATCACGCGCTTTGCCTTTTGATGAGGCTTTATGGGAAGAGGTAATTCGTTCAAAAGTGCCGCCAAAAACAATCGACATCAATATTGATGCATTTAGAAGGGGAGCACATTACGCTCAAGGAGAAACAGCATGAGCATTACTCAAGTTAGTGTATTTGTCGAAAGCAAACCAGGGCACCTGTGTCGCATCCTTGATTTGTTCGGTAAAGAAGGTATAAGTATCCGCGGATATAGTTGCTCTGATACGGGCGATTACGGTATTGCGCGGTTTATAGTAAACGATCCCGAGCGTGCCTGTGCGGTCCTTGCCGACAGAGGTCACGCTGTTACCACCACCGAGGTAGTGGGGCTCGAGTTAGTAGATACACCCGGTGAGCTTGCGCGCGTATGCGACATTTTGGCACAGGCTGGTATTAATGTTATCTACAGCTATTCGCTCATATCAACCTATAGTGTCTTTAAAGTAGAAGAGATTCAGCGCGCCGAGGCGCTTCTCAAAGATCAAGGCATAACTTTAGTTACTCAATCCGATCTTCGGTAAATATATAAGGAATTACGCATGACGCAAATACAACAAACGGCTTTCTTTCAGCCTGAATTAGAAACCATGAACCGTGAAGAGATTCGTGCTGTGCAGCTTGAAAAACTGAAGAAGCAGGTTGCTTATGTTTACGATAAGGTTTCTTGGTACCGCGACAAAATGGATGCAAGTGGTGTTCATCCCCGTGACATTGTTACGCTTGAGGATGTCCGCAAATTGCCCTTTACTGATAAGACAGCCTTGCGTGATACCTTTCCCTATGGTCTGTTTGCCGTCCCTCTCGATGAAATAATTGAACTTCATGCATCATCGGGCACTACCGGCAGACCTATTGTTGTGGGTTACAATCGCCACGATATGGATGTTTGGAGCGACTGCATTGCACGCCTTGCCATGATGGCAGGCGTCGTGCCAGGTGATCGCGCACAAATGGCTTTTGGCTATGGCATGTTTACGGGCGGTTTTGGCCTGCACTATGGCCTTCAAAAACTTGGCTGCATGATGATCCCTGCTGGATCGGGCAATACCGAGCGACATATTCAAATGATTGCCGATTACGGCACTACGGTGCTCATCGCAACGCCATCTTATGCTCTGCATATGTGCGAGGTTGGCGAGAAGCTCGGCTTTGATTGGGCCTCTAGCACCTTACGCGTTGGCTTGTTTGGTGGTGAGCCGTGTCCTCCAAAGCTCAAGCACGAGATTGAAACACGTATGCACATTACCTGCACCGACAATTATGGCCTTACAGAGGTTATGGGTCCTGGCGTATCGGGTGAATGCTTGTGCCAACGCGATATGCAGCACATCGCTGAAGATCACTTCCTCTGGGAGGTAGTCGATCCTGAAACTGGCGAGCCTGTACCAGAGGGTGTAGAGGGCGAGCTTGTTTTAACGCCCCTCGATAAAGAGGGCATCCCTGTGTTGCGCTATCGCACGCACGATCTGACCTATGTAGTCACCGAGCCCTGTGAATGTGGGCGTACCCATGCTCGCATGAAAAAAGTGCGCAAGCGCAGCGATGATATGCTTATCATTCGCGGTACGAACGTATTTCCTTCTCAGGTTGAGGATATTCTGGCTGGTATCGAGGGAGTTACCCCGTTCTATCGCATAGAAGTTGACAATGAAACTGGTTTGGATCGTATGAAGATTTTGGTTGAGCTTGAACCAAGCTTCTTTAGCGATTCGTACGAGGAAATGAACACCTTCCGTAAGAATATCGCACAAAAGCTCAAAGAAACCATGTTGGTAGCCTCAGAAGTCCAGTTGGTAGAGCCAGGTGGCATAGATCGCTCTCTTGGTAAGACTAAGCACGTTATCGATAAGCGCAAGTAACAGTTTTTAGCAAAGCTCGCTCTTATATTGGCAGCGATAATAGCCCATGATGAACAAGCGAAAGTTCCAAGGTTTATCATGGGCTATTCTTTTTAAATCCATGACTTTAATTTCATACTCGGCAAAAGGGTAGGCGAGGGCAGTTTTCCAATCGGTTATGACGGCAGCATCATTGAAACAAAGCACTTCATCGTACGTGGGGAGGTTTGCGCCCACGCCATCGGGTAGGCTACACATGGGTAATTTGTTTGCCTTCTTAATTGCCTATCTTGATGCCAAGCAGCATCGCGGACGAATTGTTTTGCGTATGGAAGATCTTGACCCAGAAAGAACTTCACGAAAACGCGCCGAAGAGATGCTGCGCGATCTAGAATGGTTTGGCTTTACCTGGGATAACCCTCTCATGTATCAAAGTGATCGCGAAGAGGCCTACCGAGAAGCGTTTCTTGCTCTAGAAAGGCAGAGTCTGCTCTATCCATGTTTTTGTACTCGCACCGATTTGCATAGCGCCAACGCACCTCATAGGGGTGAAGATGTTGTTTATACGGGAACCTGCTCCCATTTATCGCGTTCTGAGCAAGAGGCTCTAGCGCAAACACGCAGGCCTTCTTTTCGTGTTCGGGTAAATAATCTGCCTATTGGATTTGAAGATATATTTCAAGGGTTTCAATGCTTCAATTTGTCCGAAGCAACAGGCGACTTTATTGTAAGACGCAGCGATGGCGTCTATGCCTATCAACTTGCTGTGGTGGTAGATGATGCCGCCATGGGCATAACTCATGTTGTCCGGGGGTTTGACCTCATCTCTTCCGCACCCCGGCAGCTTTACCTTCAGCAGTGTCTTAAGGTGTCTTCTCCTCAGTATGGGCATATACCCTTAATAGTTGATAGGGAAGGCAAACGGCTCGCAAAACGCAACAAAGACGCAAGCCTGCTTTATCTAAAAGAAGAAGCCCATTGGTCGGCCCATAAAATACTTGGTCATCTCGCTTGGATTGCGGGCCTTATACCTGAAGATGAGCCCTGTTCCTTAGATGACCTTGTGCGGTTAGCTAACCTTGAATCGCTCGTGAACAAACGCAGCATTGTGTGGCATTAGCGCGTCTTACATCCATGTTATAAGGCTACTTGCCCCTAAAGCGAGGGCGTAAAACACGCTCAGAATAACATTGAGCGACGTAATCTGCGCCATAGCTCCGTCACGCGACTGCGGCACGAGAGGGTTATTGAGAAGCGCACGTAATGTCGGATACGCCGTTAAGAGCATCAAAAGTACGAGAGGGCTTCCAGCAGGATAGAAAACGCCTATAAGAATAACGATACTGAGCAGCCATACATATACAGCGATATGGTAAACAAGCTTTGCCTTTTTATAGCGCAACAATACCGCAATAGTTTTACGCTGAGCAGCTGCGTCTTTATCGATATCACAGGTATTGTTGGTAAAGAGAATCATGCCGATTCCTATCATGCAGGGTAGGGCAACCAGCAAAACACGCGGCTCTAAAATCCCAGATAAAACATAGCAGCAAGCAAGAGGTATAAGGCCGCCCATAACAAAACCGCTTACAAATTCGCCAATAGGCAAATGTGAAATTGGGGTTTTGCCGCCCGAATAAGCCACAACGATTATTGCGCCGATAACACCAATAACAAGCAACATCCAGCCTGTAATGATAGTTAAATAAATGCCCAGAATTCCCGCTAGAGCTAAATAACCAATTCCCAATGCAAGCACCGATTTGGGATTGAGATGGTTGTATACCAACACTGCATCAAACGCATCTTCCGAAGAGTTGTCCAAGGTATCAGTGCCTCGTTTGTAGTCAAAATAATCATCGAACACGTTGACTGCAGATTGCATCAAGGCAGAAATAACAAGCAGCAAAAGCGCGTTGATCAAATTCATATGCCCCGAATAGGTGATCGCGCAAAAGATATATGACACGATTACAGGCGTTAGAGCTGCGGCCCAGGTATGAGGCGCTGCTAGTTGCCAGGCGAGTGAGACCGTGAGGTGCTGATAGGCCGAAGGCTTGCCCTTAGGAGAAGCATCAGACTTATGTGGGGAGGATTTCTGTTGAGGTGCCACTGAATTCCTTTCTGTTCAAACACCTTGATGATAGGGCAAAAGTAACGCTTCGCCCAATATGACATAAAGTTTGCAGGGGTAGCGTATGAATGGCTACTATAATGAGATATCGCAAAATGGCGAAGGTTGTTAGCGATTTTTTTGCCACGTGCCAACGGTGCAGAATCTTTTTTATCCTACCTTCTGGCACAGTGCTTATGAGCCCTTGAAAGAGATGATTGTATGAAGTCAGCAACAGAGATCGTAGTTCGATATGCCGAAACCGACAAAATGGGAATTGTTTATCATGCGAATTACCTCATCTGGTTTGAGGTGGCTCGCACAGAATTTTTAAATAAACTTGGTTTTCCTTACGAAAAGCTTGAGGAAAAGGGAATTATGTCGCCCGTTATTAAGGTGGACATTGATTATGGGAAGTCTTTTACCTATGGCGATACAGCTGTGGTTTACACCTATATATCTAAAAATACACCAGTACGCACTGAGTATTCCTATGAAGTATATGAGATTCACGATAACCCAGAAACGGATAAGCCGCGCGTGAGTGGTAAAACGCTCCATTGCCTTGTTGATGCCACAACGTTTAAACCGCTCAGCATAAAGAGGAGTGCACCTGAGTTATACCAGGCTTACGAGGAAGCGCTCATAAAGGAGTAAGTATTGATGCTCCGCAGAGCAAACCTTAAGCTTTTCAATACCTATCAAAATCTATGATGGGGCAAGTATAAATCGAGGAGCTTCTTGCGATTAAACCGCAGATGATAAAGCAAATAGATGCCGAATAAAATTACAGCATTATTTTTTGCCGCGAGTAAAACCGTATGTTATGTGCTTTTTGGATAACCGAGCTCTATCAGAGCAACTTGAAACTTCAAGAGAGGGTAGACCATATGCCCCTGGTTTCAAATTGCAGTTGTAAGAGAATAATCTAGCTTTACATAAGATATATTATCATACATTTATATCAGAATAGGCAAATCGGCATTCTTGTGTATACAGCTCGCCTTTCTTGAGTACGTTCTCCCGCTGAATCTAAATACTTAAGTCCACTGTTCTTAAACTCATACTCCTATTACTACTTCATGCATAGCTAACCCGTATTTCGAAACGCTCATTATTTTGAATTGCCTGATTGAGATATTTTGACATTCCCTCGAGATGGTTTGAGCTCTAGGACTATACATCTTGCGCGATAGCAACACTGTGCCTTGGTTTATAACTAACAGCATTGAAGCTCTATAGGAGCCAACTTTATGAACGAAGGACTCAAATGCGCATTCACGGGCGTTTTAATGTGCTTAAATAGCCCTTCTTTTAAAGATCACTTCAAATATAGGCCCCTGAACAGGCATTATACAGACGAGGCTCTAAAACGCTTTCTAAGGGGTGGTTTTGAGTTTTTATGAGTAACTACCCACGGAATTTGCTATTTTTTCTTGTTAAAGTAACTCATCATGCATGACAACGAGCATTTCGAGATGAAAAAGCTATTGAGATACGCCGCTGCTCCCAAAGCCACCCGTACCGCGCTTAGAATCATCAAGCTTGTCAACCAAATCAAAGGTTACTTGGCCAACTTGCACGATTACTAACTGCGCAATACGATCTCCAGCCTCAATGGTAATAGCTTGCTCTGGATCAAGGTTTATTGCGACGACCTTCAGCTCGCCACGATAGTTGCTATCAATGAGCCCAGGAGCATTAACTATCGACAAACCCTGCTTAATAGCAAGACCACTGCGAGGAACGACGAGACCAGCAAACCCCGAAGGTATAGCAACGGCTAAACCCGTTGAAATCAGAACACGCTCAAAAGGCTTGAGAGTATAGGATTCAGTTGCACAGAGATCATAACCAGCATCGCCTTGATATGCATTCTTTGGCACAGCGGCGTTATCGGTTAACTTTGTTATTGGTAAATTGACGTTCATTATTCTTCTATTCCTTTTAAGGCATCACGAAATTCTTCGATATTTTGAAAATCTTTATATACGCTCGCAAAGCGAATATACGCAACTTGATCCAAGCTTGCTAAACGCTGAAGAGCCATATCGCCAAGCTTTTTAGAGGCGATTTCATGGCAGGAAGAATTCCGAAGTTCAACTTCGATGTCATCTATAAGTTGAGATAGCTTCTCTGAAGAAACAGGCCGTTTGGCACAAGCGATAAGTAAACCACGGAAGAGTTTATTACGATCATATGCTTCTGATGAGCCGTCGGACTTAATAACAACCAGAGGATTCTCGCCGGCACGCTCATAGGTAGTAAAACGCGACCCGCAAGAAAGGCACTCACGACGACGACGTATCGAGGCACCTTCATCGGCGGGTCGCGAATCAACCACTTTTGATTCCAGATGACCACACATGGGGCAACGCATAATATCTCCTTTTCGGTAGCTCATTACACGTTAACACACAAGATATAGTGGTACAAGCGACTATACAGGTTGCTTTGGACAGCTTAGGCGCCAAAAAGCACAACTGCCAGTGCAAATATGAAGGTGGCAGCAAAGTAACGCTTTAAGGTTTTATACTCACTGCGGGAAAATTGCGCTTTATGGTTCCATGCTTCCTTCATAGACCCAAATAAAGGATCAGCCATAAAGCGATCTTTGAGCGTCAGTTTATTCTGGTTATGAGTTGGACAATGCGAGCCCTGAGATTGCGAGGCTTGAGGTTGATAAGGAAAACTAATAATGGGAGCTTCATAAGACGCAGAACCTGATTGAGATTTTAATGCCGAGGAACCTTCGGTGCGATACGATACCAATTTCTCTGCCATGATACGACTCCTTGCTTGCATAGAACTTTTGTTCGTGTATACTGTAATTCGAACATACGTTCTTGTCAAGAAATATTCGTACATATGTTCGTTTTATTTGAGGAGGCACCATGGCGGCAACCCTTACAAAACGTCAGCAACGAGTTTATGATTTCATCGAGTCTTACATAAACGAAAAGGGGTTTGGCCCTACTGTGCGTGAAATAGCTGAGGCAGTTAATCTCTCCTCCCCTTCCACGGTTCATGTCCATCTAAAAACGCTCGAAGAGAAGGGCTATATCGTTCGCGATCCCTTAAAATCACGCTCAATTGCTCTTCCCCATCGCGAAAATGCTGACCAAAGCTTTGGGTCAGTGGGCTCAGTTAATACCCTTTCACTACCCTTAGTGGGCAATGTGGCTGCTGGAGAGCCTATTTTGGCTGAACAAAATATTGAGTCAACTATGGTATTACCCACTGAAATTGTGGGTGATGCGGCATCATTTATCCTTGCCGTGCACGGTGAATCCATGATCGAAGCAGGTATTAATGATGGCGATTATGTTGTCGTAAAAGAGCAGGACGTTGCTCGTAATGGCGAGATTGTTGTTGCTTTAATAGAGGATGGCGCAACGGTTAAGCGCTTCTATAAAGAAGCTGATCATATCCGCCTCCAGCCAGAAAACTCGTCAATGGAGCCAATTATTACCCGCGACTGCGCTATCGTTGGAAAAGTTGTGGCTGTTCTTAGAAAAGTGTATTAAGGCTTGTCACCACAGAGGGCTTTTATAAGTTACCTTACCCTTTCCGCGATGGCGGATAATCCAATCAGCGGGAAGGCGGCTTGAGAAATGGCCAAGAATCTACGGTCAGCTCTCAGTGCTTGTGCTATCTCTTGGTGCACTACTTAATGATTTGTAACTTCTCCATTGATATGCGTTTTGGAGAGACAAGCGCCCATATTCTAACGGTATAAGAAGGATGATATCTGCTTACAGCAATTCAATGGACATCAATCTAATGCTGTTGAAATGCTTCAAAACGTGGTGCTATTTGAGCATTAACGCGTAAAACCAGGTGTGTGCCGTCGGGAGTATAGTCCTCGTTGAGGATAGAACAACGCTGGTGTGCCAAAGACACCAACTCACCTTTATCGTAAGGAATAAGCACTTCCATCAATGCATCCTGGGCTGAAGAAACAAGCGCTATGCGTTGTATAAGCTCGTCCAATCCACTCCCATCGAGCGTGGAGGTAAATACGGCATGAGGATAACGTGTTTGCAAGGCCTCAAGCTGCTCGCTACCAAGAAGATCCTTTTTGTTAAACACTTCAATACGGCCAATGGTTTCAGCTCCAATTTGCTCAAGCACTTGATTGACGGTATCAATTTGCCGAGCACTATTTTCATCGGAGGCATCAACAACGTGGAGAATGAGATGCGCGCCATTGATCTCATCAAGAGTTGATTTGAAGGCTTCAACCAGCGTTGTTGGCAATTTCTGGATGAATCCTACAGTGTCAGTTAAGGTAATCTCGCGACCTTCCGGTAAAACAAGTTGCCGGGTTGTGGAATCGAGGGTCGCAAAAAGCTTATCGTAACTAAGAACCTCAGCTCCCGTAATAGCATTGAGCAAACTCGATTTGCCAGCATTGGTATAACCGGCAAGAGCAACTTTGAACACACCCGACTCGTTGCGTCGCTTGCGCTGCAAATCACGCTTTTTCGAAAGCTCTGCTAGTTCATGGCGAATGGTAGTAATGCGGTTTCGAACCAAACGGCGGTCAACCTCAAGCTGACTTTCGCCCTCACCAAAGCGCGAGCCAACACCGCCTCCCATACGGTTAGAAGCAAGATGTGCCCACATGCCGCGCAATCGTGGATACAAATACTGGTTTTGAGCCAATCGCACTTGTAAGCGACCCTCTTTGCTTTTTGCATGCAGTGCAAAGATATCTAGAATTAAGGCAGTGCGATCGATAACCTTTACTGATTTTCCAACAATATGTTCCAAATTAGATTGCTGGGATGGGGTAAGTTCATCGTCAAAAATGACAACATCAGCATCGAAAGAGCGAGCCAGTTCGGCAATTTCCTCCGCTTTTCCACTTCCAACAAAAGTGCGAGGATTGGGGGAACTAAGCCTCTGAGTGGTTTGCGCAACCATGTCGGCACCTGCCGTCCAAGCGAGGCGCTCAAGCTCTGCTAAGGAAGAATCGAGAGACCAGTCTTGCCCTGGACGATCAACACCCACAAGGATGGCTCGTTCACGAGGCTTTTCGATAATAGTAGCCGGTCCGTGCTGCTTGACTTCGTCATATTCGATCATGGTGTACAAATGCCCTTAAAACAATGAGCTAGCGCATTAAATATCGACAGAGCCCGTAAAGCTTTGCTCTGCTGGCCCGGTCATTACCACGTGATTGTTGTCCAGCCATTCAATTTTAAGCGTGCCACCACGCAGGTGAACCTTGTTTTTGCGCTCAGAACGCCCCGTAAGAGCAGCTGCCACCAACGTAGCGCAAGCACCGGTGCCACAAGCAAGCGTCTCTCCGCATCCTCGTTCATACACCCGCATGTGAAGGCCATCTTCCGCGGGAACAACAAACTCTATATTGCTTTTTGCAGGGAAGACTGAATGCGACTCAAAATAGGCCCCAATATGTTCAAGATCAAAGGTGGCGAGGCTCTTTTCAGGAGCAACGAAGTACTCGCGCGGCAGCGATTCAATATCGTCAAAGAAACAAATAGCATGAGGGTTGCCCATCGAAACACAGGTGAAGGCAAAATCTCCCCAAGGCGAAGAAACGGGTTGCTCCTTTACAAATGAAAGACCCTGCTTGGATGTATCATGCGCCAAGGCAACGGGTACTTGCTTGGGATCAAGAATAGGCTGATCCATATCAACACTAGCTGTACTCATATGACCATCCTCATCAAGCTCAAACGAGATTGAAAGAGGGCCGCGTAGGGTATCGGCAATATATGAGCCAGCTTTGGGATCAACATAGCCATAATCAACAAGATACTTAGTAAAGCAGCGGATCCCATTACCGCACATTTCGGCCAAAGTGCCATCCGAATTGATGTAATGCATGTACCCTGCACATTCGGGGCGCTCTGAGGGACGAACAAGTACTACCCCATCGCCACCGATACCAAAATGTCGATCACATAAATGGGCAACTTGATCAGCAGTGAGCTCGATTGTTCTATCAAAATCGTCGATAAAAACAAAATCATTGCCTAACCCGTGTAGTTTTACAAAATCTAAATGCATCGCTCTCTCCTCAGAGGGTACTCATTTTCAATCAAATATGCCCTATGGTGCTCATTCAAACCACGAACGCTATCTTACCTTGTTTTGGTATTCACTCACAATGGCATGAGTAATACTTTGTATATCTTGATCATCGCCATCGAGCCAATGAATGCGGCTATCCCTTCTAAGCCAGCTTCGCTGACGCTTTGCATAACGTCGGGTTGCCGTTTTAATGCGCTCTGCTGCTTCCTCTAGTGTTATAACGCCATCCAATGCGGCAACAATTTCTTTGTAGCCGATAGCTTGCGGAGCGGTAAGTGCCTGACGAAATCCGGCCTCCAATAACGCTTTCACTTCATCAACGAGACCTGATTCAAGCATCTTATCAACGCGTTGATTAATACGAGTGGCCAATATCTGCGGGTCGCGATTGATAGCAAAACGAATAGAAGGAACTACTTCAGGCAGACTGCGAATATTTTTAGATTGACTGGCATAGGAAATACCCTGTTCATGCATTTCAAGCGCACGAATTACGCGGCGAGTATTGTGAGGGTGAATCACTTGCGCCGATGCCGGATCAACATCATGCAAGATTTCCCATACGGCCTGGTCTCCTTTTTCTTGCGCGAGAGCTTCATAGCGAGCACGCAGCGGGTTGTTAAGCTGCTCGCCCTTAGGGAATTTCATATCTTCAAGAGCAGCTTGAACATATAAGCCCGTCCCACCGCAAAGAATTGCAACGTGCCCTCTTGATTGGATTTGGGTAAATGCTTGCCGAGCGAGCACTTGAAATTGCTGAGCAGAAAAGGATTGCCCGGGATCGAGTATGTCAATCAAATGATGAGGAACAATACGCTCTTGCTCTGGGAGTTTAGCTGTTCCAATGTCCATCCCCCGGTAAACTTGCATAGAATCGGCTGAAACCACTTCCCCATCCACGACCGATGCAACGCTTTGCGCTACATCGGATTTACCTGAGGCAGTGGGACCTTCAATGACCAGGACGTAAGACATCACAAAATCAAATCTCCCTGAAGATACCAAGCTCGAGCCCGGGTAATGTGAGCCTCTTTGATAGTACCTTTGAGCTCTTCAATAGTGTGTCCTTGAGGAATCTTAGCGTGGACGGTTTGATTTTTAGGGCTCCGTCCAGTCAGAACCGTTTGATCGCGTTTAGAAACTCCTTCAATAAGAATCGGTATGCTCGTATCGTTATCAGCTTGATTAACTTCAAAAGCGCGCTCTTGTACGACATCAACAAGCCGTTCAAAGCGCTGCTGAATTACCTCATGAGGGGTGGAATCTTCAATACGCGCAGCCGGAGTGCCTTCGCGTTTTGAGTAAAGGAAGGTAAACACCTGATGGTAACCAACTTGCTGAATAAGATCGTACGTTTGCTCAAAATCTTCTTCAGTTTCCCCAGGAAAGCCAACGATTACGTCAGTCGAAAGAGCGATATCGCTGCGAGCTTCGCGCAGCTTTTCAATTATCTCCAAATAGTGTTCGCGCGTATAACGACGATTCATGGCCTTCAATATGGTGTTCGAACCTGATTGAACCGGCAAATGTAGAGCGGGCATCAAATTATCGAGCTCACCAAAAGCGCGAATAACCTCATCGTTGAGATCTTTTGGGTGCGAGGTGGCAAAGCGAATACGTTCAATGCCCGTGTCTGATATGCGCCGCAAAAGCTCTGCAAAACGGGGCTCGTGGTATAAATCCCGACCATATGAATTTACATTCTGTCCAAGAAGCGTGATTTCTTTTACTCCGTCAGCCTTGAGCGTTAGAGCATCTTGAACGATGGCATCCATGGGGCGTGACTTTTCTCGCCCGCGCACATAAGGAACAATGCAATATGAACAAAAATTGTTGCATCCGATTGAGATAGGGAGCCAGGCCGACCACTGTGATTCTCGTTTGCTCGGCAGATCTGTTGGAAAGGAATCGGCTTGAGACAACACCTCTACCTGGTGATCGCCCGTCGCAAGTGCTTCTTCAATCAGACGCGGCAAGCTTGCTAAGTTAAAGGTGCCAAAAACAACATCAACATGAGGAAGCTTTTCTATAAGCGAATTACCATCACGCTGTCCGATACACCCACCAATAATAACCATACGCTTTGAGAGCGGAGAATCTTTGCGCAGAGGAACATTTTTTAACGATGCAACTTGACCCATGAGACGGACATCCGCCGCTTCGCGCACGCAGCAAGTGACAAAAATGATAATGTCAGACTCTTCAACGCTGTGAACTTCACGAGAGCCTAAAGCATTCATCATGCCTACAATACGTTCTGAGTCGTGTTTGTTCATTTGGCAGCCAAACGTCACAACTGAAAACGTGGTATTAGCAATATGACTTTGAGGAAGATCGCTCCAGTCAGGAATATGAGTAAGAGGAGAAGCGGGATCTGGCATCGTGGGAGACAAGGGTAAAGACGTGTTTTGCATGAATACCTCAGGATTGTGTGATCGAATAAAAGGTTTCAGAATCTTCGACAACACCACGAGTATAACGCGGTTCCACTGCAAAGCGGATAGCCGTACGATATTCACCATCGATAACAATATCGGCAAAAGAAGGAATGCAAACAATTTCTATGCCTACCGGCGATAAAAAGCCTCGAGAGATTGCAATCGCCTTGACCGCCTGATTGACTGCACCAGCTCCTACCGATTGCAATTCTACTGGTACACCATCTTTGATCATGCCAGCGATGGCTCCTGCAACCGAAGCCGGGGAAGATTTTGAAGAAACCTTCAGACAATTATTATTCTGCAAGGAAGAAGCATCGCTTCCAGGGTAATTACTCATAGTGCGTTTCTTTCGTATTTGTAATTCTTTGGTGTTGTAGTAGGTAAAACCCGTTAGCTATTTATAAGCATTGTAAACATTCAAGATAAGGTGTGCAAATCTACTCCTAGTTATGAATCAACCTGATGACTCGCGTTACTGGTCCTTTTCAAGCGGAATTCGTATGACTAACTCTGAGCCTCGTGTGGAAATGCTCGGCTCTACTTCTTCGGTAAGATAGTATGCCTGTGCTAAGGCGCTATAAGCCTGGCGCACTTCTTGAGAAAACCGCTTCAAATCTTGTGCATCAAACTTGATCGAAGTTGATCTTGACTGGCTCTTGTGATTTGAGTTTGCTTTTGCTCCGGATGCATGCGAGCGAAGTGAGTGGTTTGCAGGCTCAGTTAATACCTGCAAAGCGGCGGCGTGAGGCCTGAGAGGCTCAATCTCATTCCTTAATATACGATGCGCTGTACGGGTAGAAATCGAAAGCTCATAGGTTTGGGCTAAAGCTGCCAGCTCTTCAGCATCACCGACAAAGGCAAAACGCTGAATATAAGGAGTTTTGCTCGAGTAGGACTGAAAGACGTGCGAGAGTTGTGCAATTGCTGATGCACCCAAATGATACAGTGTTGCTACGATTTCTGCGGGAGACCCTAAATAAACCGCACGTGATTTACGCCCATCAAGAGCAAACTCCATGACGGTACGGGCAATATTGTGAGGGCCTTTGAGGACAGAAGCGCCCTCTGCATCTTTAACAACGCAAGGTAGAGATGATTGATCGCGCTTCTCCCCTAGTTGATTAGTATCGCTCGTAACAGAGAAAACAGAACCTAAACCAGGCTCTGAAGCCACTATGTGTACGTCTTTCACATTTTCTTTTATGGAATATAGTGCCATACCACGCCCATGCACGCCCCATCGGTCGGAATGAAAGGTGTCAAGCTTAGAAGTTACAAAAGGCTCAAATACCGTTTCATGCATGTTGGATGGTATGCCAACACCGTCATCTAATATCGTCATGTGGCGATAATTGGACTCAGTCCACGTGGCTATAAATATTGCTTGTGCTTGAGCATCGCGTGCGTTACGAAGCAACTCAAGAACGACATCTTCAAAGGTGCGAATATCTTGTTGAGCCTGCCTGCGCTGTGCTTCAGCTGCGCGGAGGCGCACATACCCGTTACCAAGATCGTCTTGCACCCTGAAGTGCTGATCGCCCGAAATGGTTTCGATAAAGGTATGTAGCGAATTATCTTCCATAAGTAAAAAACCTCCTAGCGATGCAAACCGCTAGGAGGCGAATAACTACTTAGCATAATCAACCGCACGGGTTTCGCGGATAACTACAACTTTAACTTGGCCAGGATACTTAGTTTCATTTTGAATCTGCTGAGCAATATCATGCGCTAATACTGTTGCGTGAGCCTCATCCACTTTTTCAGGAGTTACGATAACGCGCACTTCCCTACCTGCTTGAATAGCATGCGTTCTTTCAACGCCATCATAAGAGTTGGCAATTTCTTCAAGCTTTTCAAGGCGCTTAATGTATGACTCGATGTTTTCCTTACGAGCTCCCGGCCGCGCAGCAGAAACAGCATCGGCTGCCTGAACCAACACATCAAGTACGCTATTGGGCTCCACATCGTTATGATGGGCCTCTATGGCATGAACAATAGCTGGATCCTCACCGTAGCGACGAGCCAAATCGGCGCCAATAACTGCGTGCGACCCTTCAATTTCATGATCGACAGCTTTACCCAGATCGTGTAATAAACCAGCACGACGAGCAGAAACAGGATCAAGGCCAAGTTCAGAGGCCATCATGCCGCACAAGTAGGCAACTTCCAGCGAATGGGATAGGACATTTTGCCCATAGGAGGTGCGATAACGCAAACGCCCAAGAATCTTTTCCAAATCGGGATGTAGATCATGGATGCCAGTATCAAAGGTAGCTTGTGCTGCCGCTTCTTTAATTTGCTGATTAACATATTTTTCTGCCTTGTGAAACATTTCTTCAATACGGGCAGGATGAATACGCCCATCGCTGATGAGGTTTTGCATCGTGACACTTGCGATCTCTTTACGCACAGGATCATGCGAGGAAACAGTAACGCACTCAGGCGTGTCATCGATAATCAGATTTGTACCCGTAATCTGCTCAAAAGAGCGGATATTACGACCTTCGCGTCCAATTATGCGGCCCTTGAGATCATCAGAGGGAATATGAATGGTCGATACCGTTATTTGGGCAGTTTGATCAGCAGCCAAACGCTGAATGGCAAGACTTAAGATCTCACGAGCCTTCTTATCTGCTTCAGCTCGAGTTCGAGTTTCTGCATCACGGATGATGGCTGCAGATTCATGTACAACATCTTCTTTGAGGTCATCGAGAAGCTCTGTCTTAGCCTCCTCGGCCGTAAGACCCGCGATCTCTTCGAGGCGATGGGAAACTTCAGCCTCGGCACGCTCAACATCTTTAAAACGACGATCAACCTGACCTTGCATCGATGAAATCTGATGCTCACGATGATCAAGTGATTCAATACGCTTATCAAGACTTTGTTCGCGCTGATTCAAGTAATTCTCGGCAGAACGCACTTCCTTCATGCGCTCTTTACTTTCGCGCTCAGCATCTTGCTTGAGTTTTAAAGCCTCATCCTTAGCTTCAACAAGAGCCTCACGTTTCAAATTCTCTGCTTGACGCTCAGCATCGGCCAACACCGTTTTGGCTTCTTGTGCCACCGCTTCATTTCGGTTTTTAAGCACCTGCTGCCTTACTACATACCCAACAGCAAAGCCAACAATTATAGCCACCACTGCAGTGACAATAATCTCTATCATTGAACTGCCCTTTCGTTCAAACTGCATGTAAGGTGATATGCCTTAGTCAGAAAAAAAGCCCAGGCATACCGGGCATGAGCATACGTAGAATATAAGACTATTCCGATAGTATTCTTTTTGTAGGTATATCAAAAGTACCAAATGGCACGTAAGCTCAAGCTCACAAACGATGATAGCCCAATTTTCGCCTTTTTGATAGATTCAGGCCTTACTTTTACCCAGTAATTGTAGGAAAAACACATGGGTTTGCAGTTTAACTCTCATCCTTCTTATGAATCTCATACCATTTGCGGGTAACCTCGGAGGCTATTGAAGAAGAATATCCGGCGCGGATAAGCTTTGCATAAGCTGCTTGTTTGCCGTTTTTGGCTCGCGGCGGCTTTCGGCACAAAAGGGCAAATGCAGCATCGGCCTGGCTAGGCGCATGATCCAAATACTCCTCGGGAAAACCAGGAATATCTTCAGGGTTGATATCGTTTTCCTTCAGCTCTCGAACGATGCCAGCAAGCCCCTTACCAGCGTGGAGACGCGAGCGAATAAGTACGTCGGCAAAACGCACATCGTCCAAATAACCGCAGCGGCAGGCACGGCTGAGAGCCTGGTCGAGCGCTTCTTCCTCCACGCCATCACGTCTCAGGCGAGTTTTAACCTCTTTGATTGAACGATCGCGCACCTTCACCAAACGCTCAATACGCTTAAAAGCTTGGGATGCCTGATCGGGCTCCGGCTTGTCTGATAGAGAAGTGGCACCAGTTGGTGCCACTGAAGATTCCGATATCATTTGCTCAAGAGCTCTCTGGTCAAGATTGATCATACTTCATGCCCTGCTATCAATTATCAGAAGATTGATTGGATGTACTATCACCTTGCTCTTGAGCAGGTTCAGACTGAGTATTGATGAGAGGCAGATCGTACTCAGCACGCACTTTGTTTTCTATCTCATCACGGACATCGGGATGCTCACGCAAGACACGTTTTGCCGCCTCGCGACCTTGCCCAAGGCGCTCTTCGCCGTAGTTAAACCATGAACCACTTTTGCGAACAATCCCCGCTTCAACGGCCATATCGAGAACGCAGCCCTCTTTAGAGATGCCCTCGCCGTACATGAGATCAAATTCGGCCTGCCTAAATGGTGGAGCTACCTTGTTCTTAACCACTTTGGCGCGGACGCGGTTACCAATAAACTCCCCATCCTTCTTAACAGAATCAAAGCGGCGCACATCGATGCGAACACTGGAATAGAACTTCAGCGCGCGACCGCCCGTTGTAGTTTCAGGGTTTCCAAACATCACACCAATTTTTTCACGCAATTGGTTGATAAAAATGCACGTTGTGTTGGAGCGAGAGAGTGAACCTGCTAGTTTACGAAGTGCCTGACTCATTAAACGAGCCTGAAGGCCAACGGTGGTATCGCCAATTTCACCCTCGATTTCGGCGCGAGGCACCAATGCAGCAACAGAATCGATAACCACGCAATCGATGGCACCGGAACGAACGAGCATATCGCAAATCTCAAGAGCCTGCTCGCCAGTATCAGGTTGCGAAATAAGCATTTCGTCCACATCAACACCGAGCTTAGCGGCATATACCGGATCAAGCGCATGCTCTGCGTCAATAAAAGCAACGATACCGCCTGCTGCTTGAGCTTCGGCGATGATATGAAGGGCAATGGTGGTTTTACCGCTTGCCTCTGGGCCGTATATTTCAACAATACGACCACGCGGAACGCCGCCAATACCAAGGGCTATATCAAGAGGCAAGGCGCCGGTTGGAATAACACCAATTTCTAAGTTAGTGCTGTCGCCCAACTTCATAATGGAGCCTTTACCAAATTTTTGTTCAATCTGATCGGTGGTGATTTTAAGGGCTTTATCTTTGTCCTGGCTCATTTCTTCTCCTTAACGAAGGTACTGCGTGTGGACATTCTCAAGGTTAACCGAACATGCGTTCGATTGCAAGAGATATTACGCGTTCTGTCTTTGATTATGAGAAAGAGGATATAGGGCAATCATCGAATTATGTTTGAATACCATTCGAAAAAAGTTCAAAACTACTTCGATTGTATCGAGCGAAAAACCCAGGATTTGTGAGCGCTAGCCTATAACTCATACCAGAGATTAAAAGCTCCTTAAGAAAGAGCGCAAAACGCATTATTTAACCGGTCGCTAATACCCCAACAAGTATGCCGCTAGGCTTATGCTGTTTAATCAGAAAGTGTTGCATGCAGCAAGCTTAGAGCATGGCTTACCGTTGCAGCGCGCACTTCGGCACGGGTACCTGAAAAGTGCTGCACTTCCGTTGAAACACCTACATGAGTGGCCACGCCAAACCAGACCGTTCCAACAGGCTTTCCTTCAGTTGCTCCACCAGGGCCCGCAATACCGGTAACCGACACCGCAATATTGCTTTTGGTGGCTTCCAAAGCGCCAAAAGCCATAGCAGCGGCCACCTCTGAGCTAACCGCCCCAACATTAGCCAAATCGTCAGGCGATACATTTAAGAGATGCAGCTTTACATCGTTGGAATAGCTAATAATACCGCCTTCAACAACATCAGAGCTTCCTGGAATCGCCGTTAAGGCACCACCTATCAAACCGCCTGTGCAGCTTTCAGCCGTAGCGATATGAAGGCCTTTAGCTCGCGCAAGGTTAATAACCTCTTGTGCTTGGAGATAGGTTTGCGTTTCTTCAATAGCATCTGCGCACTCGCCGTGAGGTTGCTCTTCGACAGAAGGAGATGGCTGCGATGACTGAGCTTGAGAAATATAAAAAGCATCGGCCTTTTTATTCTTTTTGTTAGCACCAAAGCCCAAAAGCGGAGCGCATTTAACAAAGTAATCAACCATCGATACGATGGTTAAAACAAGTGCCACGATCATAAAAAGCCATGACACAATATAAAGGGTCCAACCTGCATCAACGTGTACACGAAGCAGTAAATCGGAATCCTTAATAATAAAGAGCAAAATAGCAATAATTTGAAAAACGGTTTTGGCTTTGCCATACCAGCTTGCCGCAATAACTATGCCCTGCGAAGCCACCAACATGCGCAGTCCCGAAACAATGAACTCACGAACAATAATAATGAGGGCTACCCAAGAGGGCAAAACTTGCAATTCAATCAAAGCCAACAGAGCCGCTGCTACCAAAATTTTATCCGCCAAGGGATCGATAAACTTACCGAAATTGGTTACCTCTCCCCTGCTTCGAGCTAAGTAACCATCAAGGGCGTCGGTACACGATATGACCGCAAAAATGAGGGCGGCTACCCATGGCTTATACAAATCGATATCTTCCCAGTTGGGAAAATAATCAGGCCAGGGCGAAAGTATGGCAACAACGAAAACAGGAACCAGCAAAATGCGCACCAGCGTAACAATATTAGCTGGCGTCCATAAGGCGTTCTCATTACCATTATGCTCAGTCACTCTGAGCCTCCATTTCATATAAAAGCGTATCCACAATTGTTGCTGGTGTAAACTCGCCAATCACACCAGCATCCAGATATGTTACCCCATCAACATCAGGCGCTTGGCACTGAGCTCGGCCGTATAATTGGCCATCTTCCTCTTCCCCAAGAACAAGAATATCGCCCTTTTGTCCACAGCGTTGCGCAACGAGCTGTGAAGAGACCGCATCGGCAGTATCACGCAAGGTTTGTAGGCGCTCTTGTTTGGTATCTGCATCAATCTGATGAGGCAGGCTTGCAGCCGGCGTTCCCTCTTCTGGCGAATAAGCAAATATACCAACGTAATCAAAGTAGCCCTCTGCAACAAAATCACAGAGATCTTCGAATTGCTCTTCCGTTTCGCCGGGATAACCTACTATAAGCGTAGTCCTAAGAGCTATATCGGGTATCCGCTGTCTGATCGAGGTAACCATCTGCTCCATTTCGGCTCGCGAGCCTGTGCGATTCATGGAGCGCAAGAGGTCCGCATCACAATGCTGAAGGGGAATGTCTAAATAGTTACAGATATTGCCATGACGAGCCATAACATCAAGCAGCTCGTCGGTTATGCCAGCAGGCTGAAGGTACATAACCCGAAACCAGGTTTCAGGGTGAGCATCAGCAAGGCGCTCCATCAACTGAGCAAGCGATTCTTTTGGATTCAAATCGCGACCCCAAATACCAGAGTCTTGAGCTATAAGTACGATTTCGCGCGCGCCGTTTGCTACCTTTTCAGCTACTTCACGTGCTATATGATCAAAGGAGTAGCTGTGATAGCGCCCACGGATATAAGGAATGGTACAAAACGAGCAGAACCTATTGCACCCCTCGGAAATCTTGACATATTCGCTCGGCTCATAGGCAAAAACGAGGTTATCTTGCCTTTGAACGGTAGCATCGCCGAGCACCTCATTCATGATGGCAACAATATCATCTTCATTGCTGCAGGGAATAAAGCAGTCAGCCTCTGTTAGTTCCTGCTCGAGATCTTTGCCAAAACGCGAAGGGAGACATCCGCACACAATTAACTTGGTTGAGCCAGTAATAATTGCCTCTTGCCCCGCTAATTCAAAAATAACATCTAAACTTTCTTCAATAGCAGCTTGAATAAAAGAGCACGTATTAACAACGATAGCGTCGCTGGGCTGATCAGGCTCTACAATACGATAGCCCGCACGCATGAGATCCTGCTGCATGCGTGCAGTATCGGTTTCATTTTTTGCACAGCCAAGCGTAAGAAAGGCAACATTCTTTGGTAAGGGCATTCGTTACGTCCGCCCTCTTATCGATAATTGACATATTGTAGCGGCTGGCCATAATCCTGCTCTTTCAAGAAAGCAATAACTTCCTGCAAGGTATCGCGCTTAGGACCAGAAACGCGAAGCTTATCGCCCTCGATCGTAACCTTAACCTTGAGTTTAGTGGCCTTGATGTCTTTGTTGATCTTACCTGCCGTATCGCGATCAATACCCTCAACGATGGTGGCGGTTTTACGTACGTTGCCCCCTGATGCGCTTTCAACTTTGCCCCACTGCAAGGCTCCAAGATCGATTCCGCGTTTGATCAACTTGGAGGTAAGCACATCAACCACTTGCTTGATAACAAAATCGCTCGGTGCCACGACGCTTATGGATTTCTTGGCTTTATCGAAGGCAAGATCGGCACCGCTATCTTTAAGATCGTAGCGCTGAGCTATTTCTTTTTTGGCTTGACCATAGGCATTATCGACTTCTTGCAAATCGATTTGGGATACCACATCAAAGCTTGAATCCTTAGCCATTGAAGAACACCCTCCCCCTGTATACACAGCAAACAGCCCGCACCATACTTATGGCGCAAGACGTCTACAGGCAATCTATTTCAAATTTGTAACATCACCATGACATTTTACGACGATAACAGCAAAGTAAATAGCTATGATTTATAGCTCACGTAAAGCCCATCGAAACCTACGGTAAGCGGTTTAGCTGGTCTCTGAGAAATCATAAACACAGCTTTGGTATGCGCGAACTAGTGGGATCCCTGAACAGCAGTGATATCTGGCTATTCAGAGGTTGAATCAGAATCAGAAGAGTCTGTGCTTGAAGAGCTCTTTGAATCAGAGCTGCTATCAGAATTGCTCTTCGTTGAGCTCGAAGTATCACTACGCTTCGCATCAGGATGATCTTCGTACCATTGATTCAATATATCTTCAAAGGTGTACGTTTGGTTCACAATGCCGTTACTATTGCTGGTCAGTTCTACTTCTTCCCCATTGATGGTAGCGGTTACGCCTTTTGTTTCAGTTGAGACAAAACGCAAGGTGGAAGAGCACGTATAGGTGTTTTCCTGAGGGCCTGTAACTGTAGAAGACTCCTGCGTCTTTTCGTCGATATACACTTCGATGTATGATTCAGAACCATCAGCAACCTTATAGGTAAAGGTAAACTCTGTAGGTGCTGTCTCGGTTTTTGTTTTGGTATCTGATTCGTTTTCAGGGTCTTGCGAAGTTGTACTCTCCGCTCCCGTAACAGGGATATTGGTCTGCGTATCGCTGCTGCCACAATGCGAGAGGAACAAAGCGCACAGAAGAATAACAACCACAATCACGCCAACCACAAGAACTATCAGACGATTTCTCTTTTGATTGGGCTGCGGTATATTACTAGGCGCCGAATAGAGGTTGGTGTACTTTCCTTCGGTCATAGCAGAACGGCGTGAGCGATGGGTACTCTGACTCGTTTGGGTGCGCATGGCCTGCGTATTGTCAGAAGAGCGCGCACCTCTTCTATGATCAGACGAATAGGCGGTATCATTGAGGTCATTTGAGACCATCGTGCGACTGCGAGACCGCAAAGAGCCTCGCCTGTCTTGGTCATAGGAAGAGTCAAACTTAAACTGAGAAGCGGAATCGCTATAGGAATCGATGCGCGAAGAAGTGTCGCGCTGCATTTGGAGCGTATTGCTTACTGAACGATGAGCTTGCTCTACTTGATAGGCATACTCCTGATCAAGATACATACGACTTACATCTTGAGGGTTGAGGCCTACCAAACGTGCATAGGCAATGATCATATTACGGGCATACCCTCGAGAAGGCATACGGGCAAAATCGCTCTTTTCGATAGCAATAATTATGTCTTGGCGGATACGTAATTCACGAGAGACCGACGCAATGTCGAGCCCTTTCGCAATACGTGCCTCCTTCAACACGCTACCGAAACTAATGTGATGCATCCTAACCGCCCAACTGTATTATGAATCTTGTTCCTCAAAAGCTCGAATAGTTTCCAACTCAAGCACGTCGGTTACCAATACCTCACGGGGCTTCGACCCGTTTGGCGGACCAACAATACCCTTTGCTTCAAGCAGGTCCATGATACGACCAGCGCGTGAATAGCCAACGCTCAGGCGCCTCTGCAGATTAGATGTTGAACCCACGCCTGTAGAAACAACAATCTCCGCAGCATCCCACACAAGAGGATCCTCTGAGCCCGTAGCAGAGCCACCGGAACCGTCAGGCGAGGAATCCCCCAGCGTGATAAGATTCGTCTTAAGAATATCATGATGATATTCAGGCTCACCCTGTGATTTCAGTTTCTCCACGACCGCTGCAATTTCTTCTTCTGATACATAGCACCCTTGGATTCGTTGCGGCTTTGCAAGTTCAGGTTTTGAGAGGAGCAGATCCCCCAGCCCGATTAGGTTTTCGGCTCCAGGAGTATCAAGAATGACGCGTGAATCGATACCAGAAGCAACATTAAAAGCAATGCGGTTGGTTATGTTGGCCTTGATAAGACCAGTAACCACGTTGGTTGAAGGACGCTGGGTCGCTACAATCAGATGAATACCGGCTGCGCGTGCCAATTGCGCCAAACGCGAGATTGAAAACTCTACTTCTTTGCCAACATTCATCATCAGATCAGCCAATTCATCGATAACAATAACGATATAAGGCATTTCATCAGGTGAATTTTCGCCTGCATCCTCAGTTTCTAAACTCTGCTGAACCTTAGCATTGTACTGGCCAATATTGCGAGCACCCATACCAGAGAAGACCTTTAAACGCCGCTCCATTTCAGCCACCGCCCATGAAAGGGCGCTCGCCGCTTCGCGCGCTTCGGTTACCACTGGCACATAAAGATGAGGAATACCGTTATAGGGCGTAAACTCAACACGCTTTGGATCGATCATAATCATGCGCACTTCAGAAGGAGTAGCGCGCATAAGAATGGACATGATCATGCCGTTGATAGCAACCGATTTACCTGAACCGGTTGTGCCGCCAATAAGAAGATGGGGCATCGTGGCCAAATCGCTCACAATGCTCTTACCCTCAACATCTTTACCTATAGCAATCTGAAGTGGACCGGACCCTGCATCTTTGAGGACATCGCCCAGCAATACGGTCTCGCGCTGCTTATTGGGCACTTCAATGCCCACGTAATTGGTACCGGGCACTGGTGCAAAAATACGCACGCCCGGAGCGGCCAAGGCAAGCGCAATATCATCATTGAGACTCGATACTCGGCTCACGCGAACGCCTGAAGGTAAATCAACTTTGAACAAGGTAACGGTAGGCCCCGGCACCCATCCTGCCACTTCTGCGTTGATACCAAAATCAGCCAAAGTTTCTTGTAGGAGCTGGGCGGTATTACGTAAGGTAGCCTCACTTTCATTGGATGCGCGATTGACCGGCGAGGTATGCAAGAGAGCCATATCGGGAAGTTCAAAGCCCTCCATAGGTTCAGGCGTAGCAACACTTGGCTTCTTTTTGGCAGGCAAGGCTTCTTGCTCGGCGTTTTTATCAAGCATCTCTGTGGGTTTAGAGCCAAGCTTGCGCGTCATTTGAGTGGCACGAGGCTCGCCTCCTGCAGCAGCCTGTTCTAAAACAGTCGTTGGCACAGCGCTGCGTCTCCTCCTGCGTTTTGCAGGAGCACGTTTTGGTAAATCCTGCTGCGGATCGGCGCCCGCCTCGCTTGGAAGAAGCTGCGTGGTTTGCTGCGCATTATCAACGGTGTTTACAACCTGAGCATCCCCCCTATGAGAAGAGCCGTTAAACACCGCAGTAAGATCAGCGCCATCGCGGGAAGAAAAAGGCTTACCATTGGGCGCACCTTGTGCAGATGGATCGGCCTTGCGCGTACGGCCAAGTACAACACGGGGCATGTGATCAAACGGATCGGCCTCATCTTCGCGGTCGGTATGATGATCGCGAAGATGCTCGATAAACGAAGAGATAGAAAACCCAATAATAATGAGGGCAATTACTATCAGCCCACCCATCAAAATGGCAGATACGGTTCGGCCAAATAAGGTAAGACAAGCCCAGGCGATGCCTCCACCGATATATCCAGCACGGGAAAAGAGATAACCCTCGCTAAACACAACATTAGGGTCAATATCGGCCCCAGGAGTAAACAGAGCCACCAACGCTAAAAAGGCGATAAAGATAAGGGTGAGGCCAAGGGCAACGCGCGCAGGCACCCGTTCGCGCTCAAAGCGAATAAGAAAAGTAATAGCTATAGCCACTAAAAGGAAGGGCAATACATACGCCCCAATACCCAGGCAGGCACGCAACCCCATGGCAAGCACGCCCGTTACGACTCCTTCGGGCGAGAGCACCGAAACGGCAAACAGGACTATACCTACAAGAATGAGTATGACTGCGCTTAAATCACGTTTTGTCTTCTCATCAAGGAGCGGCGTTGATTGCTGGGCAGCACGTTGTTGACCATAGGCAGGCTTTGCTCTGCCGCCTTTTGGAGAGGAGGCTGCGTTTGCTTTTTTCTGCGATCCCGCTTTTTGCGAGGTATTCTTTGTTTGGCGCCCTGATTGCCGAGATGCCATAGACCGTTCCTTAGCGTGTTACAAGTGTGTGTTTGTACGGTTTTCTAAATTATAGCGCTAACTTTTAAAGCTCGAGAATGCTCATTACGACGAGGGGGCGCTGGTTGGTGCGTTCCCACAAAATAGACAATAATGCACTTCGCGCCGACTTTTTTAAAGAGCGAATATCTTCATTTTTTGCAAGAGCCCGATTGAGCGCACTGGTAACAGAATTGCGAACAGTATCAACAAACTGAGGCTCATCGCCACCGGGGATGCCGTGCATTTCAATTTGTACCGTACTGGCTAAAGAACGATTACTCTCCTTACCCCTTACAGCACAGGTAATAACAGCAACGCCTTGAGAGCCCAAATTGGCACGTTCATTCAATATAAACTCTGAAGTATCGCCAACGCTTAAACCATCAACAAGAATAATGCCGCTCGGTACTGGTTTGCTGCGCCGCACACCCTTGGCGCTGAGCTCGAGCGATTCGCCATTTTCACAAATAAAGATATTATCTTTATCAACGCCTGTTACTTGCGCTAAGTCTGCATGCGCGCGAAGATGCGTTGCTTCACCGTGTACGGGCATGAAGGCTTTGGGCTGCACTATCGATAGCACCAGTTTGAGCTCCTCGGCAGAGGCATGGCCTGAAACATGTACGCGAGCCCGTTTTTTGTCGTAGACATCAGCACCAATTTTGGCAAGATCGTTGGTTACCTTGGTAACAGCCTTTTCGTTTCCTGGTACTGGAGTCGCCGAAATAATAACGGTGTCGCCCTCTTCGATGGAAATTGTTTTGTGGTTGCCACCGGCAATACGCGCAAGTGCTGATAAAGGCTCACCTTGAGAGCCGGTGCACATAACAACATAGGAATCGGAAGGGCACCCACGCAAATCATAGGCATCGATAATATCCTTGTCCGCGATATTAAGGTAGCCAAGTCTGCGTGCAATATCGGTGTTTTGTACCATCGAGCGGCCGGTAACTGCCACTTTACGCCCATTGAGCACGGCTGCATCACAAATCTGCTGCATTCGATGAATATGCGAAGCGAAAGCGGCAACAATGACGCGTCCCCGCGCATTGGAGATAATAGTTTTTAAAGCTTTGCCGACTTCTGCCTCGCTGGGGGTAAAGGTGGGATTCATGGCATTGGTGGAATCCGACATCATAAGATCCACGCCTTCTTGCCCAAACCGTGCCAACGCGCCAAAATCAGTTCGAACCCCATCGATGGGACTCTGATCAAGCTTGAAATCGCCCGTATGCAAAACGTTGCCCGCGGGTGAGCGGAAAAACACGCCCACTGCATCGGGAATAGAATGATTGACCGAGAAAAACTCTGCGCTTATGGAGCCCAATTTAATGGTTTGACCAGGTTTGATTTCGCACAACTGGGCATTTTTAATCTTGTGCTCAGCAAGCTTTCCTTCAATAAGCCCCAACGTTAGTTTGGTGGCATAGATGGGTACTTGCCGATCAAGATCCTTTAGCAAATAAGGCAAAGCACCGGTATGATCTTCATGACCGTGGGTAATAACAATACCGCGAAGCTTCTCTGCGTGCTCTAACACGTAAGTATAATCAGGTAAAATCAGATCGATACCAGGATGGTCGTCGTCTGGGAACATAAGGCCTGCATCATCGAGCACAATATCGTTGCCGCACTGAAAGCACGTCATGTTCTTACCAATAGCATCGAGGCCACCCAGTGGAATTATGCGCAGCGTAGCCTTGGGGTCGCGGCGTTTTTCCTGAGAAGAGCCTTGCGTTTTGCGCGGCCGTGAAGAGTGAGAGCGCCCGCGCGATGCCGACTTCTTCTCAGGAGACTCTTTACCTTCCCCATCGAATTTAGAAAGCTTTGGACGCTCACGATCCAAGTGGACGTGCTTCACTGACTCCTTACGACGAGGCTTTTGTTTAGCTTTTTGCTGATGAGGTATTTTCGATTCGCTGTTTTGTTCTGACATGTACTTCCTTTGGTAAGGGGACAATTTCATAATCAAACACCCTTCGCAGATCGTTTGAAACCTGCGAAGGGTAACTTCCAAAAACTATATGCGCAGATGAGAACCTGCAAACCTATGGCAATGCGAGGAAGGATAAACCTAATCCAGCACACCAACTTGGCGCATGACTTGCGCTAAATGAGCCGACTGCTCTGGCGTTGCGTCAACAAGAGGTAAACGGACTCCACCAACAGGGAAACCACAAAGATTCAAAGCTTCCTTTACCATGATGGGGTTAGAAGTAATAAACAGTTCATTCATCAAGGGCAAAAGTGCCTCGTGGGCTACATAGGCTTCTTCGAATTTACCAGCCGCGCACAAGGTTGTAATCTCCTTCATGCGCTGAGGAGTTACGTTGCCGGTTGTTGAGATCACACCCGCTGCGCCAAGCTTCATCATGTCGTAGGTAAGAGCATCATCGCCCGAATAAACATCAAAACCAGCAGGGGCATTATTGATCAACTCGGCCACTTGCTCCAAATTGCCTGATGCTTCTTTGATAGCAACGATGTTCTCGCACTCACGAGCAAGACGCAGCGTGGTTTCGGGCAACATGTTGATAACACAGCGACCAGGAATGTTATAGAGAATACAGGGCAAATCTACCGCATGAGCGATAGTTTTGAAATGCTGATACAAACCCTCTTGCGGAGGCTTGTTGTAATAAGGCACAACAAGCATAAATCCATCAACACCGAGCTTTTGAACATCTTGAGCAAACTCTACCGTATCGGCCGTGCAATTATCCCCCACGTTAGCGATGATAGGAACCTCGCCACCAACTTCTGAAACAACCGCTTCAAAAAGCTTCATCTTTTGAGGATAAAACACCGTTGGGCTCTCGCCCGTTGTACCGTTAATAATGAGGGCATCACTACCACCATCAACCAAACGACGAGCTAAGGCACGTGCCTGCTTTAAATCAAGCTCGCGATTCTCATCAAAGGGAGTTACCATTGCGGGAATCATGCGCCCAAAGCGCGGCTCAGAAACGGTGTTCATGTATTACTCCTTTATTTCGTTTCTACCGTAAGCTGCTTAATTTGCCTGACGTTGGATTACATGTTACACGACGCGCACCATCACGCCATGAAGTTCTCTAAACCAACAATTAAGCCGCTGTTATTTTTCACTGAACGGATGCCGAGCAAAACCCCAGGCATATACGAAGTGCGATCCCATGAATCATGTCGGATAGTAAGCGACTGCCCCATTGACCCAAAGATAACTTCTTGGCTTGCCGCATAGCCCATTGAGCGTACGGAATGCACCGGCACCCCTGAAACCAAAGCACCGCGCGCCCCTTCAAAACCGGCAAGCTCAGTCTCTTTGCCCGGAGCACTGCTTTCAAACTCGCGTGCCTCGGCGATTATCTGAGCAGTACGCGTTGCCGTACCACTGGGTGCATCCTTCTTATTGGCATGGTGAAATTCAATCACTTCGGCTTCTGGGAAAAACGGCGCTGCTGCTTTAGCAAATTGCATCATCAATACTGCGCCGGTAGTGAAATTAGGAGCATAGAACAAGCATGTGCCCGGTTTCGCGCTCTTGGCAAGATTCTGAAGCGTTTCATCGCTCATACCCGTGGTGCCCACCACGCAATCAACACCGGCCGGCAAGGCAACACTTAAGGTATCAGCAACCACATCGGGTTGAGTGAAATCAACTAAAACGTCGAATGAACAAGCATCAAGGGCTGCTTCAAGAGAAACATACGTAGGAAATGGTGCTGTAGGCGCTTTGGGATCGATGCCACATGCTACTTCCATGTCATCGGCAGCAGTTACCGCATCTACCACAGCCGAGCCCATACGGCCCGCAAATCCAGCAACAGCAACTTGTATCATTTCAACGATCCTTTCTTGTGTGATTGCACACTTGTTAGCTTATCAACTATCAAAAGGTAAACCTATCAAAATGAGTGCGATCGGCCCCTTAACCGATCAGTTTGGCAACTTCTTGTTCCTCATAAGGAGAAACGATAGTGATAATGGGCTCTGCCTCTAACATATCGCTCGCGAATTCGCGTACCTGTTGTGCGGTTACGCTGCGGTAGCCTTGGCTTTGCTCTTCAGCGCTGATTTGCGGCAGGCCAAGCGTTTCGCGCCTTCCCAAACGCACCATGTGGGCATTGGTTGTTTCAAGACCCAACAATAAGTTGCCACATATCAGATCGATAGTGCGGTGGAGCTCTTCCTCGGTTACGAGGTTTTTGCCAACCTGACCAAGCTCTGCTCGGACAAGAGTAATAACTTGCTCAATATTCGAAGGGCGCGTACCGGCATAGACATAGCACTGCCCTGCCCCTTGATAGGCAGCATTCGTAGCATAGATAGAATAAACAAGCCCACGCTTTTCACGCACTTCTTGGAACAATCGCGACGACATCGATCCACCAAGAATGGTGGTAAGAACACTCAGGACATAACGACGCTCATCGCCTAAGGGCAAACCAGGCAATCCATAGACGATATGAGCTTGCTCTGTTTCGCGCTGAGCCGCGTACAAACCTGACTGGTATTGAGGCTTGAGAAGTCTGCGGTGAGATTTTTGCCCTGGCTTCATCGCGGTAAAATACTGTTTGGCAAGTTCTACCACGACATCGTGATCGAGATTTCCCGCTGCTGCTAACACAAGGTTTCCCGCATGATAATGCTGCTTGTGAAATGCGGCACAATCATCATGAGTATATGAGCCTACACGCTGGCGAGTGCCTAAGACCGGCAACCCTAAGGGGTGGCCCGATAGATTCGATTGCGCATAAAGCTCAAAAACGTAATCATCAGGAGCATCTTCCGATCGAGCAATTTCTTCAATAACCACTTTACGCTCTGTGTTAATGGCTTGCTGATCAAAGGTTGAATTGATAACCATATCGGACAGCACCCGAAGGGCATCTTCCAGCTTGTCATCTACAAAACGCGCATAATAACAGGTGTATTCCTTTGCAGTAAACGCATTTAGCTCGGCACCTAATCGGTCAAAATGCATTGAGATATCAAGAGGGCCCATAGTGGGAGTGCCCTTGAACATCATATGCTCCATAAAGTGGGTAAGGCCTGCTTGATCTGCCAGCTCATCCCGGGAGCCCACATTAAACCATAACCCCAAAGACACAGAGCGCACGCTCGACATTGACTCCGTGATAACGGTCATGCCATTTTCAAGAACAGTTTTTTGATACTCCATCATATTCCTTTACAAAAAACCTCCCATGCCACAATGGCACAGGAGGTTTGTGTGTATTACCCTGTTGCGCCTCTAGCAGTATACCCAAAAGGTTACTGCGTTAGAGCTGCTAGCGACAATCCTTACCAATCGTTTACGCAAGGTGCATAAAAAGCGCAACGCTCCTCGCACCTTAAGATCGTAAACGTTTATCGAGAATGAGCTTTGCCTAATGCCTTCCCTTTTGTATCGCGCAAATGTACAAGACGAGAGTAACGATTAATTGGTGTGACGGCGACGAGGCTTGCGACCTGAATTCTCATGATCGTTGTAGCGACGCTGACCACGCTCTGGCCTATCAACGCTTACTACATCAGGCTTATCGATACGGTCTAAGCTGATTTTGCCATTATCGCTCACTTCGATAACCTCAACCTTGACAATATCGCCCATAGCCAGCACATCTTCAACTTTACCCACGCGGCCGTTAGCCATGCGGGAAATATGCAACAGGCCATCTTTGCCCGGCGTCAGGCGTACAAAGGCACCAAAATCTTTGATACCAACGACTTCGCCGTCGTATATCTCGCCCACTTCAGGTACTTTCACAATACCCAAAATGGCAGCTTTTGCAGCCTCACCGGATGCTGCCTCAACAGAAGCAATACGCACGGTACCATCTTCTTCAATTTCGATGGTGGCACCCGTTTCCTCCTGAAGGCCGCGAATTACTTTACCGCCCGAGCCAATAACGTCACGGATTTTATCGGTTGGAATATGGATGGTTTCAATATGAGGCGCATAGGGCGAAATATCTTTACGCGGTGCGTCAATTGCTTCCAACATCTTCTGCATGATGAAAGCTCGGCCTTCCTTAGCCTGTGCCAAAGCACGAGCAAGAATATCAACCGAAAGCCCCTTGGCCTTATTGTCCATCTGTAAAGCAGTGATGCCAGCTTCGGTACCACATACCTTGAAATCCATATCGCCTAAGAAATCTTCCAGACCTTGGATGTCGGAAAGAATGACGATATCGTCGCCTTCTTTGATTAAGCCCATAGCGATACCAGCAACAGGTGCCTTGATTGGTACACCAGCATCCATGAGCGCTAGCGTAGAGCCGCAAGTAGAAGCCATGGATGAAGAGCCATTAGACTCAAGGATTTCAGAAACCACGCGGATAGAATAAGGGAATTCTTCCTCATCAGGTAAAACTGGGAGCAATGCGCGCTCTGCCAGCGCACCGTGACCGATCTCGCGGCGCTTTGGCGCGCCCATACGCCCTACCTCGCCGGTACAATAAGGCGGGAAATTGTACTGATGCATGTAACGCTTGCCCTCGAGAGGATCGATAGTATCAAGACGCTGCCATTCGTTGAGCATGCCCAGGGTTGCAATAGAAAGCGCCTGAGTTTGACCGCGCTGGAATAAACCAGATCCGTGCACTCGAGGCAGATAGCCAGCCTTGATATAAAGCGGACGAATCTCAGTACTCGTGCGACCATCAGCGCGCTCGCCCGTCTCAATAACCATAGCACGCATAGCATGCTTCTCGAGAGCTTTAAGAGCTGCAGCGATGTCGCTACCCCAGGCAGCTTGCTCCTCCTCGGTAAAGTCGTTTGCCTTGATGGAAGCCTTGATCTCATCAACCTTGGCCATACGAGCCTGTTTATCGGCATCCTTCAAAGCAGCGCTCATCTCATCGAAGTGAGCATCGACGCGCTCGGCAATAGAGGGATCGGCAACATGGATAGGCCATTCTTTGGGCTGAGGATTGACCTTTGCCAAAAATTCCGCTTGCTTTTCGCAGAATGCTGCAATGGCTTCCTGGCCAAATGTCATGGCAGCAAGCATATCTTCTTCGCTGATTTCTTGTGCCCCTGCTTCGACCATGGAGATGTAATCGGCCGTACCAGCAATGGTTAATTCTAAATCAGAATTTTCTTGCTCTTCATAGGTGGGGTTAACGATGAATTCACGCGTATCAAGATCGCGCCCAATGCGCACACAAGCCGCTGGACCATCAAAGGGTGCACTTGCGCACATAAGTGCTGCAGAAGCGCCCATAACGCTCATACAGTCGGGTGGATTTTCGCCGTCTACCACAAATGTAGTAGCAACAATGTGCACTTCTTGCTTAAAACCATCCACAAAACCCGGGCGAATCGGGCGATCGATCATACGGGCTGTCAAAATGCCCTTGTCGCTTGGTTTTGCTTCACGCTTGAGATAACCGCCCGGGATACGACCAACGGCATACATCTTTTCGATGAAGTCGACCGTCAGTGGGAAGAAGTCGTAATCTTTTTCCTGCTCGGAAATAACCGCTGTTACCAGCACGGTGGTTTCACCCTGCGTAACCTTAACGGCACCACTAGCCTGTTTGGCCAGCTCTCCGGTGGAAAGGCTGTATTGCTTCCCGTAGAGCTCGAACGATTCGGTAATATGTTCCATATCTTTCTCTTTCCTTTGCGCCCTATTGCGCAAAAGCCTCTTCGTACCCTACCTTCAGGTACACGAGCAGCGAAGCCCTTGCCCCGCCGACCGTCTTTCATATACAAAAGCCCGCGTGATGCGGGCCGTTTGCACTAAATATTGTCGCGAATACCAAGCTTTTTAATAAGTGCACGGTATTCTTCGATATCGCGATCTTTGATGTACTTGAGAAGACCGCGGCGCTTACCGATGAGCATCATCAAACCACGACGGGTGTGATGATCCTTGGGATGAGCCTTAAGATGCTCGGTAAGGTTGCGAATACGCTCGGAGAGGATTGCGACCTGTACCTCAGAACTACCAGAATCCTGGGGATTCTTGCCATATTCAGCAATAAGTTCGGCTGTGCGCTGTGATGAGATGCTGTTCTTTGCTGGCATCTGTCCACCTTTCTTTTGAATCTTTCTTTAAGCTGAGCAAACAAGCGGTGGCGTTTGCAAGCTAAGCTAAAAGAGCTGAAACTGCTTTTTGCAGCCTGATTAGTATACGGTACGAGCATAAAAGCGCCAAGGCATTTTTTTGCTTTATGAATGAATGGTGAAGGTCGATTGTTCAGGAACAACGATGGTTGGCACTTCCAATGAAGATAACACACCAAATGTAACCGAGCCAAATAGCGCACGGCTTACCCGCGAGCGCCCGTGAGTGCCCAGTAAAAGCATGCGCTTGTTGTGAGCATACCTCGCAATTACTTGTGTTGGCGAAGACCCTTCAAGAGCTTGCCCGGTAACTGAAACGGTAGGATATGTTTGTTTGACTTGTGCCACAAATGAATCAAGCTTGCGTTGAAATTGCTCTCCGACGGGCTCAAGTCCCCCGCCCATCACTTCAGCAGACCGGGCAATAAGTGAGGGTATCCCCCAAGCAGAGACAAGCTCAAGCGGTTCATCCAATGCGCGGGCTATGGCAGCCCCTAACACAACTGCCTCATTGCTCGTATCATCCGGCCCCACGCCCACCACTATTCCGCGAGCCTGAGAAGAGACCTGCCACTGAAAAGGGATAATTGCCGTTGAAATTGAAGCGGCAGATGCCACGCGTAAGCCTTTAGCGCCAAAGATTTTCTCACCGACCGATGCATTGTGGTGCGAGCCCATAACAAGCAGATCATGACGCGCAGAAGCTGCAATGAGCGATTCAACGATATCGCCTTGGCAAACCGATATCTTTACATCAGCGTCAGGATAAACGTCCAAAACCGACGTTTTGGCTGAGTCTAAAAGCTTTTCAACTGTGGTTTTAAGAATGTGCGAATCTGAGCCCGTCAAACGCTCGGTGGCAGGATCGATAACAGTCAATAAAGTAATACGAGCGCCGTCTTTATGCGCTATTGCCGCTGCCCAGTTTAAAGCGCACTGACTACGCTCACTTCCATCTATCCCAACAAGAATACTATTCATGATATATAACCTCTTCTCCCTCTTAATGCAGCTGCGGAATCATGAGCCAAAGGGCAAAGAGCACCACTACCATACATGCGGTAAAGCAAGCAACCGAGGCAAGGCGCGGCCCAAAATACCCTGATCCTTCTTGTTTTGCAACAGCACTGCGCTCCCACAGCCTCAAACCTGTGGCATACATCACAGCAATACTGCTTGCTACTCCGACAGCCACCACTAAGACAGTCAGAAAATTGATGAGTTCGTACACAAGAATCTCCTTCCCTATGCAGCAACGGGAGTTTGAGCTTTTGCGAAATTGAGCTTAACTTCGCTTGACTCATTAACATTGAGTGAATTGACAGGATTGCGTCGTGACAACCTGAATATAACCAGAGCACATATCGCTGCAAAGAGAACAACGGCAGCCGTACCAGCAACATTAATCTTTGCAACTGCACAAGCCGCAGCGGCTATTATGCCTGCAGCCGGAAACGTAATCAGCCAGGCAATAAGCATGCGAGCGGCCACAGCCCAATTAACTTGGCTCCCCTTCTTTCCAAGGCCGCACCCGATAATAGACCCAGAACATACCTGAGTAGTAGAAAGGGCAAAACCCAGATGCGACGAAACCAAGATGGTGGTTGCTGAACTTGCTTCAGCGGCAAACCCTTGGGGGGTGTTTATTTCGGTGAGACCTTTGCCCAGCGTTCGGATAACGCGCCAGCCGCCCGTATAGGTACCCAAAGCGATGGCCAAGCCACAAGCCGCTACAACCCATAGCTGCGGACCGGTTCCTGATGCCTGTACGCCCACCGCGATTAACGTCAAGGTAATAATGCCCATGGTTTTTTGAGCATCATTGGTGCCATGCGATAGCGCCACTAAACATGCCGTTATGGTTTGTCCATGGCGAAAGCCTTCTTCAACACGGGTTTGGTCCAGCCTATTTACGATGAAGTAAATCAGCTTTACCGCTACAAAGGAAGCCAAACCAGCAACAACAGGCGAGACCAGCGCAGGAATAATCACTTTGGTGAGCACCATAAAGAAGTTAACGCCCTCTACTCCGGCGCCAACTATCACCGCCCCAACCAAACCACCAAACAGAGCATGCGATGAGCTTGAGGGCAAACCTACCAGCCAAGTAATCAAATTCCATAAAATGGCGCCAATAAGCCCTGCCAAAATAAACTCAGGCGCGATGGTTACCTGTTGTTCGTTGATAATGCCACCCGAAATGGTTTTAGCAACCTCGGTGGAAAGAAACGCTCCAACCAAGTTAAGCGTACCGGCGGCAACAACCGCTGTCTTGGGCTTTAAAGCACCCGTTGCAATTGAAGTTGCCATGGCGTTGGCCGTATCGTGGAAGCCATTGGTAAAGTCAAACGTCAATGCGACCGCGATTACTAAACCCACAATGACAAGAGTAGTGATATCCATTCTTTGCTCAATCCTCCTTTGACGGATATCGATGATTGAGCCTTTTTAATGCAGAACGCGCCGCAATCATCAGGCTCTTTGGCTGTGCACAAAATGCATTTACCAGCCGCCTGATAAGCCTAACAAGGCACGTATTAAATGGATGTTAGCGAGCCTTAAACCTTGTTAACTCTGCTCGCACCGCGCTAGATATGCTGCGTTGCGCACCCTTACCAATAAAAAAGGGCACAACCCCTTGCCGGGCGCGGCCTTTTAAGCGATATAACATGGCGATTCCAGCCAAACACGTACAGAAGATTAAGAACCCTCCTACGCCTCTTCAATAACAAAGGTTGTATTGCTCATAATCCATTCAGCTGCCTTCATGCGAGAAGCGCCTTCTTTAAGCAAGAAGCCTCGGCCAGTCTTTTGCATAGCATCAAAAGTTTCATCTTCCCTGCCAGGGGCAATGTTGTGAATAGCCGTCATTAAATCGCCAATGCCAAGCTCGAGCTTTTCATGACGGAAAATAGCGTCGAGTATCAAACCTTGCTTTAACTGATTAGTGGCCTGCTGAGCAAGCGTTGCATGAACATCTTCTTCTGTCATACCCTGCTGCTTTGCGAAGGCTTGAAAGGTCAAACCATCACGCGCAAGCTCTGCCAAGAAAGTCTCATAGAGTTCTTGGGTCATCGCTTGAACCATTTTGTCGGATATAACTCCCTCAAAACGTTGCGCATACTGCTCCATGGCGCGATTCATCTTCTCTTGCTCATAGCTTGCGGCAAGCTCTTCAATTGAAGCTTTGCGAAATCCAGCGCGGAGCTCTTCGATCGTCGAGACTTCCATACCAAGGGGCGGCAACGTGTTAGCGACCCATTCATCATCTAATTCGGGAATCTCCACACTGGCATCGTCAACCTCTTTGCCCTGACGCATTGCGGTTACCTGGCGCGCTAACATAGCCACTTGTTTGTCGATATCTTCTTCCTCGACACAAGGCGCTGGCGAAACGATAACTTCAAGGGGCTCATAGCTGGTCAGTTCAAATTCGGGCTTGAGGAGCACCGTCATTTCAAAGGTATATTCCTTACCTGCTTCAGGCTCATCATCTGACTCAATGCCGTAGGTTGAAAGCGGCGCTGCACCAAATTCCTCTAACGCATAGGGAACAAGAAAGTTAATAACAGCAGAGTAGATAGCCGCCTGAGCATCCTGCTCGCCCATAGCAACTGCGATTTTGTCTGCAGAAGTAGCGCCTTCAAAGCTATCAAGCTGGTATTGAACCACAAAAGCATCAAGGCCATCGGTAAAAGCATGGGTCATCTCATCGGCAGTAGCCTTGACGCGAAGACGAATCTCTTCGCCGTTATCTGCGATTTGTTCAACCTGCATTATGGGTTCCTTTCCCTAAAAAACGTAAGAATACTTACTGTGCCTGGGCGCTGCTCTTTGGTTTTATACTCAAAGGGTGTATAACAGGCGCGCGTACGGATTGCCTGAGCGCCTTTTTCCCTATTACGAAACCAGAAAGAACTTCGATTATGACTCACGATAATAGCGAATCGCAGCCCGTGCATTACACCCTGCGTCCTACTTTCACACCGCTTTTGCACAACAGCGAAGATCGCCCGCACAATTCGGAAGATTCTCACGACGCGAGCGACCTCATACGGGCCGCAAATGAAGACGATGATTTGTACGACCCCTATTCAGACTTTCACGATGGCACCTTGTGCGGCGCCCATTTTGAGGAGGATCCTTGGCGCTAGGCCAAGCACGATCTCTTCTCAACCAAGAGCGAATATCCCTCTGAAAAGAAAACCCCACCTGACCGAGCAGATGGGGTTTTATCGCCATAAAAGAGAGCTAAGACTTAAAGTGCCTTTTTGGCCACTTCAACCAAAACGGTAAAAGCCTGAGGATCGTTAATTGCCATATCGGAGAGAACCTTACGATCCAGCTCAACACCGGCCTTCTTGAGGCCGTTCATAAACACCGAATAGGACAAACCATTCTGACGAGCAGCAGCGTTGATACGCGTAATCCAAAGTCGGCGAATCTCACGCTTCTTGTTGCGACGATCGCGATATTGGTACTGGAGAGAATGCTGCACTTGTTCCTTAGCAGCACGATATGAACGTGACTTTGCGCCGTAGTAACCCTTGGCGCGATTCATAACGGTACGACGCTTCTTATGAGCGTTAACAGCACGCTTTACACGAGGCATCTATGATCCTCCTTCTACTTATCGACGACCCAAGTTGCGAGCAATTACCTTAGCATCAGATGCTGCAACCTCAGTGTCATGACGGAAATTACGCTTACGCTTTTGGCTCTTCTTGGTCATAATGTGAGACTTGTATGCCTTAGAGCGCATAATCTTACCGGAGCCGGTTACGCGGAAGCGCTTTGCGGTGCCGGAATGAGTTTTCATTTTGGGCATTAGTTGTCCTTTCCCTGATCGTCTTTCTTATTCTTTTTCACCGTTGTAGGCAACGGAGCAATAAGCATGTGCATGTTGCGGCCTTCCATTTTTGGTTGATTCTCAATAACCGCAACGTCTTTCAGATCGTCTGCCAAACGTTCAAGAATACTTAAACCTTGTTCAGGATGGGACATCTCACGACCACGAAACATAATGGTGATTTTGACCTTGGAACCAGCCTCGAGAAAACGCAGAACATGCTTTTTCTTGGTGGTGTAATCGCCCACATCAATTTTGGGGCGGAACTTCATTTCCTTGGTTTCCACCTTGCTTTGATTCTTACGTGCTTGCTTGGCTTTGATGGCCTGATCGTACTTGAATTTTCCGTAATCCATAATACGACACACAGGCGGAGTAGCCTGGGGCGCAATTTCTACCAAGTCGTAGCCTTCATCGTCAGCGATACGCTGAGCTTGCTCAATAGGATAAATACCAAGCTGAGACCCGTCATAGGCGATCAAACGACATTCCTTAATTCGGATTTCATCATTGAGCCTTGGTTCTTGAGCTGCTATGGTGCCCACCTCCCTCTTTCTTATGTCTGGTGCTCCCATGCACGAACCGTGTATTCATTGCTGAGCACAAAAAAACCTGCACCCATGGCACAGGTCACACTACCTCCGTGGTAACAGAAGATATTCGCATGACCCATCAGCTACTCGAAAGCGCCAAACCAGGTGGAAGCAGAGCTTCACTTGTAAACAGCCTATTTATAATACCACGACTCGGGGTGCCTGCAAGAAAAATAATGCTCTTCATGAAGTGGCCACACTTTACTACCTGTATACCCCCATATAAAGGCAATAACCGGCGAGCCTTGTGCTTGCAATACCGATCGAGCTATCAGAATTACCAGCAGATTCTCCCGAAAAGCGCCCTAGCTGTGCGCGTGCTTGGTCAATCGCTAGATGGCAACAGAATAGACAATACCGAACAGCACCAGCCAAAGAGCAAGAAAAGCAAGCCCTGCAACACATTCCTTCCAAATAGGAAATTGACGCAGCCACGCCAAGCGTTTTCTGAGACGCCTGCGATCAAGCAGAAGATACATGATGATGGTTATTGAAATCCCCGCAAATGCACCATATTCAAATACGCGGAACCATAACGGCTCACTTTTGTCTAGGACGGTTACAGGATCAAAGACCAAACTGATACACGCTGCGAGTAAAAGCGCCCACATTACCAAGACGAGCCCGTTCCATAATCGACCGAGCCAGGTTGGCGTTTTATCAGCAAAATAAGCCCCCACTTTTTGCAGGCTATTGAGGAAGGAAGATTGCTTCGCTGCGCTTGCTGGGCGGAAGCGCGTCTGCCCCATGGGCTCTTGAGACGGCGCTGGTGCAGTATCGCTTTTTAGTTGATTGCTGCTATTCGCGCCCTTTGCAATACGCTCTCTTGTACTCTCAGGCTCGCACGTGAGGGGCTCTTCACCTGGTATATTCTGCGACCCTTCTGCCATAGAAGGGCTATCTTCCGCCTGTAGAATGCCGCTTTGCTTTGCGGCTTCCATAAAAGCTGCCTGCAAAGCCGCGACACTGGTATACCGCCCTTCAGGGTCGAAGGCTGTTGCCTTTTCTATCACGAGGCGGAGCGGTTCGGGCAGGCACGCATCAGCAAACTTATTCTGTCGAATCTCGCTGTTGCCCGTTCTTCCCGTAAGGCAGAAATAGAGCAGCATCCCAAGAGCATATATATCGCTTCGCACGTCGGTCTGCCCATACCCAAATTGTTCAGGAGGAGCATATTCTCGTGTACCAAAATGAGAGGTATCCGATACCAAATGCGACTGATACACGCGCGCAATACCAAAATCAATCAAGGTTAGCCGGTCCCAGCTCAGGATGATATTGGTCGGCTTTAAGTCGCGATGAATAATGGGCGGGTCAAAGCCCTCGTGCAATTCCTGAACAGCAGCGCACAGTTCAGGGAATACCTTGAAGGCTAATTGAGCAGATGGGCCGCTGCGATGAACCTTCTCCTGCAGCGTCTCGCCTCGAATAAACTCCATGATTACGACAAGCTGATTGCGCAGGTGGTAACACTCGTATATGCGAGGCAAATAGGAAAATTCCTGGCCAGCTTTTTGGGCGCGATAGAGCAGTTCGTAAACTCGGCCTAACCCTGACTCGGCCTGAATGTATTTACGGATGAAGAGCTCCTGACCTTCCCCCTGTACTTTTGTTTCAGAAGCAACAGAGGCAGACTTCGACGCAGGAGAAGAGACGCGAGTTTTCTTTGCATTCTGACAAATTGAGCCACCCAATACCGACAAGGCAAGCTCATGGGGCGCTGAAACTTTTTGGGTAATTTCATAGGAAGAGTGTTTAAGAACTTCGCACACTTGATAGCGCTGATCATGCTCTACGCGATCAAGAAAAGCATCAAGTTCCTGAGACCCAATACTATCGTTTGAATACGGATGGTTTACTTGCTCGGCACGCATAGAGCCCGGGGGCTCTATGCTTGAAGACTCTTCTCGATAAGGAGCATCTAAAAGCTCTTTGCTCCTCTCGTCTTCTTCAAGTGGGAGCTTTGACGGCAAAGGCTGCTGAGAGCGAGGACCTTCTGCCATAGATGATTGAACCATGCTTTGTGCGTGCGCACTTGGTTCTGCCTGCATGAAAAAGAGACCCTGCCTACGATTTTCGTAAACAGGGTCATCTTGCAACTCACTTGGATGTGAACCGTTGGTATCTTTTGATGCTGAAGACATTTAGCAGATAGTTTCTTCTTGCAATCGGTATAACTCCTCGTTCACTCTTTGGAGCGAGTAACCCTTATCGACAGCAAAAATAATAATCGCATCACGCCGGTTCTTGCAATACAATTCGTTCAAACCTGCCACTTGCAGCAGCCGATCGGTTTCTCGTAGATCTAAATGCATGGCAAATGCTATCTGCAGCACCTTATTTCGCGAGGCTCCACGCTGGCCCTTGAAGATTTGATAACCAAACGTCTCGTTTAAGCCTGCCGCATGGACTACATCAGAGCGCTTCATGTTCTTTTCGTCCAAAAGATATTCCAAGTATTCGGAAAGGGAACCCGGCTCAGTTTTCATATGATCTATGAAAGAATCGGGAGTTGGAGAGCTCAAGAGTTCATCTAAAAGTTCTTCTGTTAACGGTTCTTCCATATGTAGCTTTCTCAGCTTTTCAAATCGTCGTGGGTTCTTTCTACCTTGAGAGCCTAACATAGCTTACCAGTAGGTGACGTCGGTCATTTCATAGGATTCAACATCATCGGCATCGCTGAGAATATGGGCTTCATATTTCCACGTTCCGCCCGCCTTAAGGCCATCGGTGGAATCGATCGCGCTATCAATTTTAGCTCCGTCTTTATCGTAGAGGGCATATTCCACTGAAACATAGCTAAAGTCTGAATCGGTGTTGTTGGTAAACGTACCAGAAATAAACGGCAAATAGTCAGAGGTGTCATACTTTTCGTCGGTAATGGTGTAATCAGATGATTGATCGGCTACCTCAGTAGAAGAGCTCGAATCTTGCGAATCAGAATCCGCCGATTGCTCGGTAGTAGCAAAGCTGGTGTCATCCGTTGCCTCATCTATTGCTGAGCTATAAAGGCTCTGTGTTGCTAAAACCACCACGATTGCAACCACACTAATTACAACAGCAGCAATGGCGAGCCCCTTACCGCGGCGCTTGCCCCGTACTACGCTCACCAAACCTATAATGCCAAATATCAGGCCAAGTATGGCAATAAAAAAGGCGACGTTGTTCAAAATCGGAATTGCCGATCCGAGCAAACCGATGATGCCCACAACTAAACCGGCAATTGCCATTGCAGATGTCGAAAGCACGGGAGTAGTACCCTGCTGAGGATATTGATCTGTATTCATGCTATTCCTTCCTTTTGCGATTACTCGCTACCTGTTTTTGTATGAAGGATAGGTTAGCAATGACACATTTTTAAAACATTAGCTGCCAGCTAGGATCGAGAATATTTTTTTGAATACGCTGCCCGAATGGCTACGACAAGGTTAAAAACAAGCTAGAGATTTAAAAGCTATCTTAGCTGGTAGCCACACTATGGCTGTAGACCAGAGCTCATATCAAGAAATATATAATAAAGCCAACCAACAATACCAAGAGCAAAACAATAATGATGCGTTGCATGTTCGCAAAAGGCACCGGCTGATCTAAATCTTCGAGTGTTTGATCCTCAGCAGATTCGCTCTTGGTTGCTGATGAAGTGGGCGTTATATCGGCATCCATGGCATCCTCTGCATGCCCGTTGGCAGCTCTGCCAACTGTCTGCTCGATGATGTCAGAGGCAGCATTATCGTTTGCCTGCTGATCAGTATCAACATCCGCTCCCGAAGAAGACACCCGATGAACCCCTGAAGCATCCACGTGAAACACCTCTTCTTCAGGGGCAGCTGCAACCGATATGAACGAATAGCTCTGCGGCTGCTGGCCTTCGTCGGTACTCTTATTACTCTGAGCCATAAACGCTTCCTTTTGAACAATTATCGCGAGATTAGGCCATCCGTTGTGACATATCCTGCGTTAAACGCTGCGCCACTTCCTCCGCAGCGGCAGCCGAATCGCCTGTACTAAAAACGTATACCTTTATCTTGGGCTCAGTTCCACTCGGGCGCACAATCACTTTGTGACCATCGATAAGATCGTATTGCAGCACATTTGCTTGAGGTAGGCCGTTTACTCCCTGCTGGTAATCAAGAGCTTGCACAACAGTATAGCCACCGATACTGCTGGGCGTATGCTCACGTAAATCAGCCATGAGTGAACTCATTTTAGCGGCGCCCGTTACGCCCTCAAAGGCAAAAGACAAGGTACGATTGTGGTGATAACCATATTCCTGGTATATGTCTTGCATAGCTTGGTAGAGATTTTTACCCTGTGTTCGGTAGTAACGCGCCATTTGGCAAATCAGCATAGAAGCCACCACGGCATCTTTGTCGCGAGCATGAGTGCCAGCCAAATACCCATAGCTTTCCTCAAAACCAAAAATAAAGCGATCGGCACTGCCCTGCTCTTCTAACTCGGCGATAACCCCACCAATATACTTGAAGCCCGTCAAAACGCGGCGCATCTCAACCCCGTAGTGTTGGGCAATAGGATCAACCAAGCTCGTAGAAACAATAGTAGTAACGGCAACTGGGTTCTGTGGCAAGGTGCCATTGGCTGCTCGCATACGGCAAATAAAATCAAGAAGCAGAGCCCCCACTTCATTGCCTGAAAGCAGCTGATACTCATCGCCATCCTTCACAGCAATTCCTACGCGATCGGCATCAGGATCGGTTGCTAAGAGCAGATCGGGATGAACTTGCTCACAAAGCTCGATGCCGCGTTCAAGCGCATCACGATTCTCGGGATTTGGATAAGGGCAGGTTGGAAAATGCCCGTCGGGCTGCGCTTGCTCTTCGACAACATGCACATCGCTCACACCGATACGCTCTAAAATGCGCGTTACACACTCAAGACCAGTTCCATTCAGGGGCGTGTAAACCACGCGCAAGCTATCTTCGGGCTGCTCAATATGTTGCTCGTAAACTGCATCAAGATAGGCATCCAAAACCTCTTCAGCTATGAGTTGAATGCTGCCACTCGTAAGTGCTTGCTCAAAAGAAACCACGCGCACGTCATCGAACACATCTACGCTCTCGATAGCATGGGTAATACTTTCGGCGATGGAGGAAGTAATCTGGCAACCATCGGGGCCATATACCTTGTAGCCATTATATTGGCTTGGGTTGTGACTTGCCGTTACGTTGATACCAATAACGCAGCCAAGATAACGAGTTGCAAATGAAAGAGCCGGGGTTGGTTCGAGGCGAGGGAACACGTAGGACGCTACCCCATTTGCTGCTAGCACTGAAGCTGCCGTATGTGCAAACAGCTCGGAATTAATACGGGAGTCATAGCAAATCGCCACGGGGCCTCTTTGCTCGGTGGGAAGGCTCAAAATGTAATTAGCGATGCCCTGAGTTGCTTGACCAACGGTATGTATGTTCATACGATTCGTACCAGCCCCGAGAACTCCCCTCAGGCCAGCGGTACCAAACTCGAGACTACGATAAAAAGCATCTTCGATACGTGCTTCATCGTGCTCCATAGCTTGCAAATCAGCTACCAGTTGAGCATCAGTAACCATTTCACACCAATGATTATAGAGAGAGTGGCAATCCATGAAATACTCCTCAAACCTTGAAAATCGCTCAGGCTATTTTTAGCTTTACCTATTCCTTTACCAGATTACAGTATAGCAATCGCGTTCGATCGATAAAATGCAGCTGAAAACAGAGGAATTGTTAAGATACACAAATCATATCGCCTTGTAGTAACTTTTTCGGCGGCCAGCTTGAAAGGCAAAGCAGCCGTGAGCGAAGAAGTGCCAAATAACGCCACTTGGTACCTTAACGGCTCCGCCTCTTATAGATGCGCTACTGAGCTAGGCTGTAAACCCGTTTTAACTCAAGCAAGGTTTTTGCGGAAGATTCAAGAGGGTCACTGCCCCCACAATAAACACAATGCCAAAAATGTTGCTCACGGTGAGCACATCATGGAACACGGTTACACCGATAATTAGCGCAACCATCGGTTCGACAAAAGCCATGATCGATGCCTTCCCTGTTTCCATGTGTTGCAAGCCCGTTGTGTAGCAGGCAAAGGGCAAAAGAGTGGATACCAGAGCAAGGGCCAGCATAGCAACCGCAAGCTCAGAAGAAGACAGCGCTAAACCAACAATTTGTCCAGGCTGCGAAAAAGGCGTGAGCGCGCATGCTGCTAGCAAAAAGGTGTAGAACATAACCGTCAACGGAGAATATCGCGCAAGAGCAAATCGGGCAAAAATAGAATAGAGGGCATAACCTATTCCGGAGCCGAGGCCAAGTAAGATACCAAAGAGTGAAAGCGTCGGCGTTTGAGAGCCAACGCCAACCACCAGCAAACATCCAACAAAAGCAATGCCCAAGGCACACATTTTGCGCCTGGTCATACGCTCTTTAAACAAAAAGGCCGACAACACCACCACAAAGCACGGGGCGGTATAGAGCAAAATTGCAGCAAGTGAGAGGTTTACTTCCTGAATACAGGCAAAATAGCACACGTTAAAGAACGCTATACTCATAACCCCCGTACCAATAAATATCCAAAGATCACGGATATGAATACGTAACGCTCGTGGTGAGCGCAACAATATCCAAAGAAGCAAAACCACCGTGGTAATAACGCAGCGGACCACCGTAATTTGCACTGATGATAATCCTGCTTGTGCAAGCGTGTTCGAGAAGAGCCCAATAAGGCCCCAGCAAACACCTGCACTTATAACCAGAAGCGGCGCCGCAATGCGCCAATCCACCAACCCACGAATCGACATAATTATTCTTCGCCACTCGCTCGTGAAACTCCTAAAAGAGCGCTCGGCGCTCCAAAAGTGAGTCTTGATACACGAGACAACACAGAGCTAAAGGCAAGACATAAAATTTTATCCTGCGTCACCGTGAAAAACATCCTTATGTTCTGAGCCATAGCGCTCTGCCTGAACATATGACACTAATCCCTTCAGCCTGTTTTTACGGGCTCCTTTTGTGTTTATGCCATCCTGCTAATGCTAGCTTATCGCAAGCCTGAAGATATCAACTTCAGGCACCTTTATCCTAATAGCCCCGCAACATATAAGGTTTTACCCACCTTACCGTGAAAGCAATTCAAAGACACTCCGCACAAATAGTCATGAGGAAAGATGGCAAAAGCCCACAAGCTATGGGCAGGAAAAACCCCGCTATGGCGAGCCACAACGGGGTAGTTCAGATGATATGCATTTTGCTCTTACTCTGCACATCCCTGACGTTGGGGGAATACGAACATCCCACCATAAACATTCCTTCGTGCACAGAAACCTGCGTTGCCCCACGGAAGAATGCCCTTCACAAATTGGAATAAATCATTTATATATTTCTTTACCCCTAAAGTAAATTACGAATATGTTATAAGTGTTTTTAGTATTACTTAATACCCTCTCTCATGACAGGATGATCGATGGAAACATCACGTTACCGAGCTTTTATTCATGCAGTGGATAAAGGAAGTCTCTCGCAGGCTGCCAAAGACCTTGGTTACACTCCCTCTGGAGTGAGCCAACTCATAGGCGCACTTGAGCGTGATTTGGGATTCTCGGTTCTAGAGCGCACCGCTCAAGGTGTTCACCCCACAAAAGAAGGAAATACGGTTATAAATGTTGCCCGGGCAATCATAAATGAAGAAGATCGTCTGCTCCAAATGAGCTCTGAAATAAAAGGGCTTTCAACCGGACGAGTCACTATCGGTTCATATTCCAGTGTTGCAACTCATTGGCTACCTCGAGTGATCAAACTCTTTCATGAGCATTTCCCTGCCATTGAAATTCGTGTTATGGAAGGTATTCACCAAGAGATAACCTCCTGGCTCAATAGCAAAGAAGCCGATATGGGCTTTATCAGTTATGACCCTACTATGCCTTATGATTGGGTTCCCTTGGCGCACGACCCTATGGTAGCCGTTTTGCCGATCCACCACCCCTTGGCGCAAACCGAGCACTTTCCACTTGAAGCATGCAATGGGCAGCCGTTTATTATGCCAGGTAGAGGCCAGGATATCGATACAGCCTCCCTGCTTGAGCGCAATGATATTCATCCACACATTGTTTACGAGACTATTGAGAATGCTGCCATGTATGCCATGGTCGAACAAGGCATGGGTATGAGTATCACCAACGAGCTGGCAACAAAGCGTTATACCTTCAATATTGCCTTGCTGCCCGTTGATCCGCCTCAATCGATCCTGTTTGGTGTAGCACTCCCCTCCCTCAAAACAGCTTCGCCAGCAGTGCGCCATTTTCTCTCATACGCCACACAAGAGCTCCAGGAATAATGAGCGCTGCACAGTAACGTCGCACAAAAGCAGGATAAGACCCCGATATGGAGCCTTATCCTTAACTGACCAAGTGGCCTTGTGCCACCCTTGTTTTGTTGATACATGCTTTCTTAAACTGCCTGCCCGTCTTCTTCGCCAGTACGAACACGAATCACACGCTCAATATCAGAAATGAAGATCTTGCCGTCTCCAACTTCACCTGTCCGTGCAACCGAAATGATAAGGTTCACGATTTCGTCCACCCGATCATCACTCACAATGATTTCAAACTTTACTTTTGGAATCATGTTTAAAAATACTTCACTACCGCGGAAGTATTCCTTCCAACCATGCTGACTGCCGCAACCGTTGACTTGATAGATGGTCATGCCGGAGATATTGGCTTCAAACAGCGCTTCCTTTAAAGGCTCAAGCTTTTCAGGGCGAACAACTGCTGCAATACGTTTCATAGAGTACTCACTCCTTTCATGCTAATCTAAGCCGATAAAGGCAGGATATGCAGATTCACTATGAGCTGCTAAATCCATACCTGATGCTTCTTCTTCCTTGCTAACACGAAGGCCACCAAATAGCGCCTTGACTACAAGACCAATAATCAAGGAACCGATAGCTACAAACGCAATGGTAACAAGAATGCCCAAAACCTGACTGATTAAGAGCGATGGATCACCGGTATAAATAAGGCCACCGAACTCGGTCCAAGAAAGCTCAGGAACGCAGAAGATACCTGTCAATATACCTCCTGTGATACCACCTACGCAGTGGCAGCCAAAAGCATCGAGAGCATCGTCGTAGCCAATCTTAGATTTGCAGAACGAAATTGCAAAGTAGCAGATAGGCGAAACAATTAAGCCCATAACGATAGCGGCCCAAGGCTCTACAAAACCAGCAGCTGGGGTAATAACAACCAAACCAGCAACAACACCCGTTGCCGCACCAACAAGCGTCGGCTTGCCTGTCTTTACCGTCTCAACAATCATCCAAGATATCATTGCAGAACCCGAAGCAACCACGGTATTGAGAATAGCAAGGCCAGCAATACCGTCGGCAGCAAACTCGGAGCCACCGTTGAAGCCAAACCATCCAAACCAAAGTAGCGTTGCGCCCAAGACAACAAAGGGAACATTATGCGGTCGATGATTGACAATACCAAAGCCATTGCGTTTACCGAGCAATAGACACAGTACCAAACCAGTTAGGCCAGAGCTGATATGAACAACATCGCCACCAGCAAAGTCAATTGCACCGATCATATCGCCAATAAAGCTGCCGTCGCCGCCCCAAACCATATGCGCAAGCGGAGCATAAATAAGCAAAACCCAAATGGTAATAAAGGTGATAAATGCTCCAAACTTCATACGTCCTGCTAAAGCACCGCCTACGATGGCTGCGGTAATCATAGCAAAGGCTGCCTGGAACAAGATATCTATGATGGCTGGATAACCACCTTCGATGGTAGGATCATCGGCCTCGGCCAACATATCAGCAGTAGCCGCCAAGCAGCCCAATTGGTCAAAACCGCCAAAGAACGGATTAGAACCATCGCCACCATAGGCAAAGCTCCATCCAGCTACAATCCAGACAATAGCTACAATGCCAATGATCACAAATGACATGAACATGGTGTTGACAACGTTTTTACGACGCGCAAGTCCGCCGTAAAAAAATGCAACACCAGGAGTCATGAGAAGAACCAGCATTGCACTTACCATCATGAATGCTGTTGCTCCTGTGTCAAACATGTGCGTTACCTCCTATAGTTTCATCAACGCTTTTACCGACAAAACCATAGTGGCACGCTCATCGCGCTTATTTTTGCTGGTTGGCGTTTATTAACTTCGCTGGAAAAGCCTTGTAACGCGCGAGAAGTATTAGCGTTACAATACCGAAACAAGCAGATAATTCCGGCATCGCCAAACATTGAAAGGCTCCCCCATGACGCTGAGATACGCACCAGTACAGGATGATCGCGCCATCGCGAATTTGGCCCAGCTTGCTTATGATATTTGGCATGAGTATTGGCCCTCACGTATTGGAGCTGCCCAAACCGATTATATGGTTGAGCAATTTCAGAGCATTCCAGCCCTGAAGCGCGATATCTGTGAGTTTAACTACGAGTATTATTTGGTGTACGACAAGGCCGATACGCTTGTGGGATACACAGGCGGCTGCGACGAGCATTTTGAGAACGATCCCTTGTGTGAAGAGGCCTGTAAACATGGCCAAGCTATAGCACATCGCTCTCGGGCGCGCTTTTTTATTTCAAAAATATACTTGTGTAAAGAAGAACGTGGTAAGCACTACGCAAGCCGCATTATTGAATTCTGGGAAGACCATGCACGCGCCCGTGGACTCGACACCCTCTACCTCACGGTAAACAAAGATAACGATTTAGCAATCCGTGCCTATCTTGGTCGCGGTTTTGAAACCATTGAAGCCCACGCGGCAGATATTGGTGAGGGGTTTGTTATGGACGACTATATCATGGCTAAAGCTGTTCGCTAAGCCTTTAGTTCTTCTAGTTTGTCGCATACGGTTTGCACAATGCCCTTCGCATCGAGGCCTAACTCTGCAAAAAGCTGATCGACCTTGCCCTGCGCTATGAAGGAATCTGGTAAGCCAAGATTAACCACGGGCGTGGTAAGACCCTGCTGAGCCATGTCTTCAACAACGCCTTCTCCGGCACCGCCCATAAGCACACCATCTTCAATGGTTACCACAAGCTTGGTTTGTGCAGCTTGTTTGATAGTTTTGCTATCAAGCGGCTTTACCCAGCGCATATCAACTACGCGCGTTGAAATTCCCTGTTCTGCCAAAAGATCAGCGGCTTTGAGGGCATAACGGACCATGCGCCCAAACGCCAGCAGAGCAACCTCATCGCCATCGCGCAGGGTAATGGCACATCCAGGCTTCATCATCAAAGCATTATCGGGCAATGGTATTCCAAGAGCCTCACCACGAGGATAACGAAGAGCTACCGGCCCCTCGAGGCGCAGCGCGGTATGGAGGGCATGGAGCAATTCGGCTTCATTGGAAGGCGCAATGATGCGCATATTAGGCACCGATCGCAAAAGCGCCATATCAAACATACCATGATGAGTTGGGCCATCATCGCCTACCAAGCCGGCACGGTCGATGGCAAAAACCACATCGAGATTTTCAAGGGCAATGTTAATTATTGTTTGATCCAGTGCACGCTGCAAAAACGTGGAATACAACGCTACAACGGGCTTGCGTCCTCCAAGGGCCAACCCACTTGCCATACCAACGGCATGTGCCTCGGCAATGCCCACGTCAAAACAACGCTCGGGGTAGGTTTGCGAAAACGCCCGCAAACCCGTGCCATCGATCATGGCTGCCGAAATTGCACAGACCCGCTCATCGCTCGTAGCTTCGCGGCTGAGCGCTTCGGTAAAGGCCTGGGTATAGGTAAGCGCTTGAGCAGGAGGTTTAGTGGAAGCACCCGAGGCAACATCATACGGGCCAACACCATGAAAACGTGAAGGATCTTGCTCGGCTGGTTTATAACCAGCGCCCTTCTTAGTAACTGCGTGAACTAACACCGGAACCTTTGATTCCAAGGCGCGGGCGATAGTGGTACGCAAGGCGGTTATATCATGACCGTCTACCGGTGGCGTGCAAACTATGCCTAATTGCTCAAAGAGCATCACGTCGGGAATAACAAATTGCTTGAAGGATTCCCTGGCGTTCTTGCCCAGATAGGCCATAGCCTTACCAGCAGGACCTAAAGAAGTTTTCATAAAATCCTGCATGGTATCGCGGCTTTTACGATAGTTGCGAGAAATACGCAAAGCACCGAGGTGCATAGCCATTGCGCCAACATTTCGCGAAATAGACATTTCGTTATCGTTGAGAATGATAACGAGAGGAGTTTGAGCTTGCCCTATATCATTGAGCGCTTCAAAAGCCATACCACCAGCGAGGGCTGCATCCCCAATGAGAGCTACAATTTTTTGATCCCCACCTGATAAATCGCGGGCACGCGCCAAACCGCAGGCAACTGACAAAGAGTCTGAGGCGTGGCCAGATGGATGAACATCATGCGGATTACTATGCGGCTTAGGAAAGCCAGATAAACCGTGGTACTGGCGCAGAGTGGAAAACTGGTTGAGGCGCCCTGTTATAAGCATATGAGCATACGATTGATGGCCCACATCGAACAAAAAGCGATCATGCGGAGAATCGATAAGTGAGTGAACTGCCAGAATTATTTCTACCGCGCCTAAGCTTGATGCAACGTGCCCACCAGTCTGAGAGGTTACCTCAACAATCTCGCTGCGGATTTCTTGAGCTAAAATGGTCAGCTCTTCATCGGTTAAAAGCTTGAGCTTATCGGGCGCATCAATCGAATCAAGAATACGAGCCATGAGATACCTCCTCTCAAAATACTTATGCGTTATTGGAAGAAGCCGCTGGCTCTGCACAAACCCCTTGAGCAGATTGATTGCCTTCTTGTGCGGCGTCCGAAGAAGGTGTTTGCGCATCGCGCGCGGCAATACCCTCTTCCATAACACGCGAGGCTTGCAAACCTATGCCTACCGCTTCCTCGTATAAATCGAGAGCTTCTTCCAAAGGAAGAGAATCATCGCTTATTGCCTTAACAATTTCATCAAGGCGCGCCTTCAAATCATCAAAAGAAAGATCAGAATTTTCCATTACGCATTCTCATCTTCCAGCTGTGATGCAATGCGACCCAAAATGCCATTAACAAAACGCGGAGAATCTTCACCACCAAATTCTTTGGCTAGATTGACCGCTTCGTTAATTGAAACCGATATAGGCACTTCATCGACATAGCACATTTCATATGTTGCAAGACGCAAAAGAGAACGATCTACGATAGGCATGCGATCTATGGACCAATTCTCGCTTGCTTCAACAATGCGCTTATCAAGGGTATCGCTGTGCGTAAAGGCACCTTGCAGGAGCATGACAGCGTAACTATCTAAGCCCTGTACCTCAGGAACAAGCCTGTGCTCATCAAGCAAAACCTGAACTGGTTCATGGAGCAAATCAGCTTGATACATAATTTGAAGAGCGTTTTTTCGCGCAAGAACACGCTCTTCGTGGTGAATTGCTTTTGCCATGAACAGACCTAATCTTGAAAATGGATACCCTCAACGCGAATGTCAACGCGAGAAACACCCAATCCAACCTGTGACAAAAGAGCATCAGCAACAGATGAACGAACTTCATTGACGATTTCGTTTAAAGAATAGCCAGACAGCACCGTGATGGCGACTTCAACAGCCACGCTGCCCTCTTCATCTGCAGTTACCACAACACCTTGCGTTGAAGGCTTGTTGGATAAAAAGGCACGAATGCCTGCTGATTCAGCACCTACCGATGCAACACCAGCAACTTCTTGCACAGCAAGCGTCACGATGGTTTCAACTACACCAGGAGCAATAGCCATGCCTTCGGTCGTAATGTCAGACATTGTTACTTATCCCCCATTTCGGTCTCAATAAAGTCTGTGTAAACTCTTCCCTCCAAAAATGCAGGGTTATCAAGCACCTGCAAATGGAAGGGTATTGTTGTTTTAATTCCGTTGCCTTCAATATGAAATTCTTGCAAGGCCCGTTTTCCACGAGCGATGCATTCTTCGCGATTGCTCCCCCACACAATGAGTTTAGCAATCATTGAATCATAATAGGGAGAAATGCGAGAGCCTTCTTGCAAGTATGACTCTACGCGCACGCCCGGACCTCCTGGAACAGAAAAACTGGTAATCGTACCTGGACAGGGGCGAAAGTCATGCCCAGGATCTTCCGCATTGATACGAAACTCCATTGCGTGACCATGAGGCGTAAAGGGAGCGCGTTCCAGGCACGAAATAGGCTCACCTGCCGCAATACGTATTTGCTCCTTGATGATATCAGTGCCCGTAATAAGCTCCGATACGGGATGCTCAACCTGAACACGGGTATTCATTTCCATAAAGTAGAACCGGCCATCTTGATCGAGCAAAAACTCAATGGTGCCAGCATTTTCATAACCGGTTGCCCGCACCGCTTTGACAGCAGCCACGCCCATCGCACGGCGAATTTCATCGTTGAGGGCAGGAGATGGAGCCTCCTCCAGAAGCTTTTGATGACGACGCTGAAGCGAGCAATCGCGCTCACAGAGCGAAATACGATTGCCATGTTGGTCGGCAAGAATTTGCACTTCAACATGACGAGGACGTAAGACCAGCTTTTCAAGATAGACATCGCCATTGCCAAAAGCAGCCAACGCTTCATTTTTGGCAGCCATAAATTGGGCTTCCAAATCGGCTGGATCGTGTACTTCACGCATGCCCTTGCCGCCGCCGCCAGCCGAGGCCTTCACCAAAACTGGGTATCCTGCCGCCTCGGCAAAAACGCGAGCATCTTCAACCGTTTCAACCACACCATCGGAACCTGGGACGGTTGGAACGCCGCAGGCCTTCATAGTTTCACGAGCTGCAGCTTTATTGCCCATGGATTCAATGCACTCAGGCGAAGGGCCAATAAATACCAGATCGTTATCGGCACAAGCGCGTGCAAATTCGGCGTTCTCGGCCAAAAAACCATAGCCAGGATGAATAGCTTGAGCCCCGGTATTTACAGCCGCAGCAATAATCGAAGGCATGACAAGATAGCTTTGATTGGCAGGAGCAGGACCGATGCAAACCTTTTCATCAGCATATTGCACAGGATAAGTATCAGCGTCTTCGGTGGAGTAAACAGCAACCGTCTTAACGCCGAGCTCTTTACAAGCACGCATAATGCGAAGTGCTACCTCACCGCGATTGGCTATGAGAATTTTGTCAAACATTAGGCATTCTCCGGAGCTACACTATCAAGCTGATGAGCATGAGATTCAAGGTAGAACAGGGGCGTACCAAATTCCACCGGCGTACCATCCTCTACGCACACCTCGCGAATGGTACCCATCTCATCTGAGGTAATCTCGTTCATAAGCTTCATTGCCTCAACAATACAAAGCGTTTGGTTGGCTGCGACCTCATCGCCCACCTGAACAAAGGGCGGCTCGCCAGGAGCGGGAGCAGCATAAAAAGTTCCAACCATGGGAGCCGTAATGCAGTGCCAATTAGCTGGGCGCTTAGAAGATTCTGCAGGTGCAGCGGGCTTTTCTACCGGCGCCGTTGTAGCGGTAGGGGCAGCAGCCTCTCCCGCAGCAGGAGCAGCGACGGCTGGAGCCGCACCAGGCATACGTACCGCAATACGCGTACCTTCTTCCTCTACTACGATTTCGCCTACGCCGCTTTCCTCTGCAACACGTACAAGCTCTCGAATCTGGTTGATATCCACGTAATCGTCCTCCTTGGTAGCGCTCGATTCCTGCTCGAGGAGGAAATCGACCTTTTCTTGTGTGCGATGCTTGCTGAGATACGTACGAGCCTCATTAGGGAAGAGTGCATACATCAAAACATCTTCTTCCGAATGAGCCAAGTCGCCAATTTCTTCTTCTAGCTCGGCAAAGGTTGTTGTAACCAACGAGCCGGGGGCCACGTTAGGATCAAGGATATTCTCAGGATCGCCCGCGACCTTTTTAACAATTTCAGGGTTCATGGGGCCGGGAGCTTTACCGTAGTATCCGCAAATGTAATCGCGCATTTCCTTGGATACGACACTCCAACGCTTACCCGTGATAACGTTAAACACAGCCTGCGTGCCAACAATCTGCGAAAGCGGCGTTACCAAAGGCGGATAGCCTACCTCGGCGCGAACCTTTGGAATCTCAAGCATGACCTCATCCAAGCGGTCAAGAGCATTTTGGATCTCGAGTTGAGACATCAGGTTCGACATCATGCCACCGGGAACCTGATGCAGGTTGACCTTCATGTGATTGAGCGAAGAAACGCCACGCTTATAGTGACCACGTTTGCGAACCTCTTCCCAATAATCAGAAATCTCGAACAACAAACCCAAATTAAGACCGGTGTCATAGCGGCTTTCCTGCAAAGCGGCCACGATCATCTCAACAGCGGGATGCGAATTACCAAAAGCCAAAGGCGCACTTGCGGTATCGGCAATAGCAGCACCCGCTTCAGCAGCCTTGATGATGTTAGCTGGAGCCATGCCACCCACATAATGGCAGTGGACGTGGACAGGCAAACCAATTTCAGCATTGAAAGCCTTGACCATGCGCTCGGTGCGATAGGGCGTAAGCATGCCAGCCATATCTTTGATAGCAATGGAATGAGCACCAAGATCTTTGAGCTGCTGGCCATACTCTAAAAAGCTATCGAGGGTATGAACCGGCGAAATGGTATAAGAAATGGCACCCTCAAAATGGGCACCACAATCAATAATGGCATCGGCATTATCTTTGATATTGCGAATATCGTTGAGTGCGTCGAATACACGAAAAACATCGATGCCATTTTTATGGGCGGCATGAATAAAACGCGAACAGATCTCGCGCGAATAATGCTTGTATCCAACAAGATTCTGGCCACGCGACAACATAGCCAGACGGGTATTGGGCGTTTTTGCCTTAATGGAGCGCAAACGCTCCCAAGGATTTTCGTCAAGGAAGCGCAAACATGTATCGAACGTTGCACCACCCCATGCTTCGATAGCCCAGTACCCCACGCGATCCATCTTGGAAAGAATGGGAAGCATATCACCAATGGACATCCTCGTAGCCCACAAACTTTGTTGGCCATCACGAATAGTAGTATCCATGATTTCAAGTTTCGCCAAGGGTGAAGCACCTCCTTTTATGTCAAGGTACGTCCGATGGGACGCACAATCGGAACAGAAACCTCATTATAGAGTACGAGGCGCTCACGCGCCCCGTTGAATGGACATATTACCTTATAGAAACACAAGAGAAGAAAAAGGAACTTAAACGCGTTTGATAAAACGACCATCTCGCGTATCGATTTGAAGTACATCGCCAATTTCTACAAAGGTTGGAACCTGAATGGTTACGCCCGTCTCTAGCGTTGCTGGCTTGGTGGTATTGGTAGCGGTATCGCCCTTAAAACCAGGCTCAGTCTCAGTTACCTCTAAATCAACAAACATCTGCGGCTCGATGCTAATAAGCTCCTCGCCCGCATAGAGCAGGGTGGCCTCGTCGTTTTCCTTGAGCCAATCTGAAGCGCCACCGACAACATCTACGGGGATGGCAATCTGCTCATAGGTAGCGTTATCCATGAAATAGTAATCGGCGCCATCGTTATAGAGGTACTGCATTTTCTTAGTTTCCAAACGCACGGATTCAAATTTGGTACCAGCATTGAAAGTGTAATCAACAACGCGACCGGTTTTGATATCACGCAATTTGGTACGAACAAAAGCGCCACCCTTACCCGGTTTTACATGTTGAAACTCAACAATAGTGCAGAGCTTGTTATTGTATTCGATGCACATTCCATTACGGAAATCGGCGGTAGAAATTGCCACGTTACGTCCTCCGAGTCTTTAAACAAATGATTAGCGCGTTTAGTCTATCACAATCAGTTCATGCGTGCTTGCTGTGAACACGTCATATCCTTCTTCAGTCACGACCCCATAATCTTCTAAACGCATACCAAACGCGCCTGGAATATAAATGCCCGGCTCAACTGTTACAACGTTACCCGCTTTAAGTGGGCTCTTGTTGAGCGACGAAAGATTGGGAGATTCGTGAATGTCCAGCCCCACGCTATGCCCAAGCGAGTGATCCATGCGACCTTTATACCCTCCTTCAGCAAGGAGTTTCTCGGCATGGTTGTGAGCCTCTGCCCCTGTTATGCCGGCATGCAATAAGGCCTCGCAAGCCTCATTAGTCGCACGCAAAACCTGCCAAGCATGAGCTAGTTCCTGAGAAGGCTTACCCATAAATACGGTTCTGGTCATATCTGAACAATATCCTGCAAAACGCGCACCGAAATCCATAACGACAGCGCTACCACGCTCAAGCCGCGTTTTGCCAGGAATAGCATGAGGGGAAGATGCATGAGCTCCAGCTGCCACAATAGTGTCAAAGGCCAAGCCTTCTGCTCCCTCTTCAAACAAATACTGATCAAGCTGCAACTGCACCTGGCGCTCGGTCATTCCTACTTGCATATATCGAACAATTCGCGAAAAAGCTGCATCGGTAATAGCTTGCGCCTTGCGCATAAGATCAAGCTCACCAGCATCCTTTACCTGACGAGCCTCTTCGACAAAACCAGATAACTCTACCAACTCAATTGATACCGCAGAAGTGCTGCACGCGCGCTCTAATGAGTGATACTCCGCAAGAGAAAGAGTATCTTCTATACCCACGCGCACAAGATCAGCACCCTGAAAAGCCCGATCTATCAAAGATCCAAGAAAGCGCTCGTGGGTTTGCCTCGTTGCATCAATGGTAATGCCCGTATCACCAGCAGCACGCTCGAGGGCCTCGCTATAGCGTGAATCGCTATGTAAAACACAACGCTGTGCATCAAGATAAAGAGCATGCGCTTGTTCGGTGTCAAAAACGTGCTCAAAACCGCTTGCCCAAGCAATGTTAGACGTTGAGCGTACGTACAAGGCATCGAGCTTGTTGTGCTTGAGGGCAAAACGCAGGTTGGTTAAACGTTCAGGATTGAAAGCCATAAAAGCACCCTTGCCTACAAACTACGTTGCCACGCTTGCAAGTACTCAAGAACAAACGCGTCATCAAGTTCGACCACTTCCCAAGCACCACTCTTATGCGGAAGAACAAAACGCAAACGCCCAGAACGGACTTTTTTGTCGCCCTTCATCAAATCAAGCAACTCCTGAGAGTCGGCCTTGAGCGAAATCTCTGGAAGACCCAAAGCATCAAGGAGGGCATCTTGCTCTTGAACAAATTCAACAGACGTGCCCAGCTGCGCCACCGCTAAACGTGCTGCAAAACGCATACCTTGTGCCACTGCATGACCATGGGAGTATGTTCCATACCCTGCTTTTGTTTCAATAACATGAGCAAGCGTATGACCATAATTTAAGCATTCACGCACACCTTGCGTTTCTTCTTTGTCGCGAGCAACCACGCCTGCCTTAAAGGCAACACAGCGCAAAACCATTTCTTGCACCACGCTCGCATCGCGGGTGCGTACTTGCTCGGCGTGAGCTTTGAGCCACGCATAAAACTCAGGCGAATCAATAACGGCAGACTTAACAACCTCGCCACAACCACAAGCCCATTCGCGATCGGGCAGGCTGGCAAGCACGTCGACATCGGCGCAAACAAACAAAGGCTGCGTAAAGGTTCCGACAAGATTTTTGCCCGATTCAAGGTTGATGGCTGTTTTTCCACCGACCGAAGAATCAACCATGGAAAGCAACGTGGTAGGAACTTGTACCGTGCGAATACCGCGCATAAAAGTTGATGCGGTAAAGCCAGCCAAATCTCCTACCACACCGCCACCCAACGCAACTACCAGAGAATCACGATTGAGCTTGCAATCAACCATGGCGTGCCAAATCTCAGATGCGCAGCTGACCGACTTTGCTTCCTCGCCAGCTGGCACGGTGATAACAGAGACTTGGTAAGAAACCTGCTCCAGAGCAGAACGCACCCTATCAAGAAGCAAGGGAGCAACCACGGTATCAGTAATAATTAAAGCTTTAGGATTAGTAGCATCTAGCCGGCGAAGCTCGGTGCCTAACCGGTTTAGGTTGCCCGAAGCTACCGCTACATCGTAGGCACGCTCCCCTGGTATATCAACAATGAGGCGCGTCATTATTCTTCAGTTTTGATCAAAATTCCAGCATCAAGCAAATGTTGCACCACTTCATCAGCAACTTCGCAAATGGTGCGCCCGTTGGTTTCCACAGCAACATGGGCAGCAGCTTCATATTGCGGGATTCGCTCAACAATGGTTTTTCGAGCAGTTTCGAGATTTTTAAACATCGGACGAGAATCGGTGTTGGGGATACGATCAGAAGCTTCGTCTGCAGTAACCTTTAAATACACCACATAGCCTGATTCGCGCATGATTTGTGCATTTTCCGGGCGCTTGGTAACAACACCGCCGCCGCAACCAATAAGACGAGGAGAACGCTGCGATAAATCGCGCAGAACATCAGTCTCTAAATCACGGAAACCTTCTTCGCCATCTTCAGCAAAAATATCGGCAATGATGCGATCTTCTCGCAACTCCAAATACTCATCAGCATCAATTGAAGCAATGCCATACGTCACAGCAATCTGCTGAGAAACACTCGTTTTACCAGCACCCATAAATCCAATGAAAAACACCGGCTTGGTTAGCACATACCCACCTGCATGGCTGGGAGCATCGTTCTCAGTCATATCTCTCTCCTTGTCCTTTTGTGTCCTATATGATAGAGCGCACGCTAACGAGACATCGTTGCAATACGCTCTTTAAAGGTAGCAATGTTGCGTTTAATGTCGGTCATATTGTCGCTACCAAACTTGCGCAAATACGCATCAGCTAGCACCAGCGCCACCTCCGACTCGGCAACAACTGCTGCAGCAGGAACAGCACAGGTATCACTGCGCTCTTTCGAGGCTTTGGCTACTTCAAGCGTATCAAGATTGACCGTTTCAAGCGGAGTTACCAGCGTTGAGATGGGCTTCATTGCTATGGTTGCAATCAGCGGCATACCTGTTGTCATGCCGCCCTCAAGACCACCTGCATTATTTGAGCGACGAATAAAACCTTGCTTTTCGTCCAAGATTATTTCGTCGTGCACTTTGCTACCGGGCCTACGGGTAGCCTCAAAACCAAGACCAAACTCGACGCCTTTAATTGCAGGGATTGAAAAGAGCGCAGCGCCAAGCTGAGAAGTAAGGCGCTCGCGACCTGAAGCAAAATCGCCAAGCGCTGGCAAAAGCCCGGTAACTACCACACGAAACGTTCCGCCAAGGCTATCCCCTGCTGCTTTTGCTTCATCAATGGCGCTCATCATGCGCTGAGATGTTTCTGCACAAGGACAGCGAACTGGGCTCATTTCAATATCGAGCGGGCTATAGTCAAGAGCATTCATCATTGAATCGGACTCAGGCATAACAACATCGCCGATGGATACAACGTAAGAATAAACATCGACTCCCATCTCGGCCAAGAATTCGCGTGCGATACCAGCTGATGCGACGCGCATGGTGGTTTCACGGGCACTTGAACGCTCTAAGATATTGCGACAATCATCGGTATCGTTTTTCAGCACCCCCACTAAATCGGCGTGACCTGGACGAGGAGTTACTTCGCGCACGAGATCCGACGGAGGCTCGCCGAAAACCGCCATGCGACTTGTCCAATTTTCCCAATCTCGATTGCGCACCGAAAGCGTAATAGGGGTACCCATTGTTTTCCCAAAGCGCACCCCTGAAGTGATAGATACCTGATCCTTCTCAATCGCCTGACGCCCACCGCGACCATAGCCACTTTGACGACGCGCAAGATCGGCGTTGATAGCTTTTTCAGATATGGTTAAACCTGCCGGAACTCCTGACACGATAGCCGTAAGAACTGGACCGTGACTTTCTCCCGCTGTTATATATTCCATAGATCCTTACCTTGTTAGTTACTATTACCGCTCACTAATTCTAGCAAATAGCAGTATCAAACCGAGCACAAGACGCGCATACCTACAAGTATTCTTCCTGATGTAAGCATTTAAAGCTGTGCATTGCCAAACTCGAGGAGAAGATCAGCCGCTTCGCGGCCCCAAGTGCCCATCAAGTCGCTTGAGGCGATTGTATCGCAGGCATAATTCTGAGCTTGCGCCAGGAGAGCAGATTGGCCACCACCCCACACATCACAAACAATTTGCGGCGAGCGCAATTTCCACTCAGCTATATCGCCATCGTAATTGAGCGCGTGAGCTTGCGGCACCATTGAAATAATAATGTCGGCGTTGGTAACCTTCTCATGAGCGCCCCGCAGCGTCCCATACAAAAAACTGGTATGTTCGTAAGCCTTCATGGCCGAAAGATGACCTTCGCGTGATTGCTCGGTATCAAGAATTTGCATGCGTGTTTTCCCAAAAGTTTCGAGAAAAGCTTCCAAGTTGTTATGAACGCGAGTTTTGTTGGTGTCGAGCAGGACAACTTCATCAACACCTGCGCGGCTGCACTCGTAGGCCAAATCAAAAGCAGCGCTACCCGAACCGAGAACAACAACTCGTGCACCATAAATGGGAATAAACCGCTCTTCAATCGCATCAACTACGCTGCGCGCACATTGCGATATCGCAATCATATTACTTCCGCCCCGATAGAGTATATCGGCACCTTGAGCAAGCCGCGCAGAAGCCCCCTTCACGTATCCGGCCTCATACAGTACGTTGCGAAAGGTAGGAACACACGCATAGGCGTGGCTTGTTCCATCGAGCGCACTGCGGGCCTCTTCAAGCGACGCGCACATTTCTAACTTAACATTCCACGTAGCAGTTTTTTCCATAAAGGCTCGGCGAAATGAGCGCAACGCTTCTTCTGCGCTGCCATCGGTTAGAAAGGTGAAGTTTCGCATGCTTGAGCTCCCTCAGGTTCTTTGTCGGCTATAAACAGGTTTTCGAAATTGCGAACCAAAAGTGTATGCTTCAAGTCGGCCTCAACCAAGGGGCACACCAAGTAAGCAACTATTCCTGCGCAATGGGCGCCCATAACATCGGTAATAAGCTGATCGCCAATCATAAGTGTTGTAGCGCGCTTTCCGTGTATTTTGTGAGTTGCCATGATGAAGCTATGAGGTAAGGGCTTGAGTGCTTTGGCCACAATGGGCAATTCGAGCTGTTCGGCCACCTGAAACACACTTTGGTGAAAGTTATTAGACAGCAGGCACATCGCTACCCCTGCCTCTCGAGCACGGTTGAGCCAGTGCAATACATCATGCGGCACAAGGTGCTCGTCGCGGGTAAGAAGCGTATTATCGACATCTAACAGCACATGGGTAAACCCCTTTGCTAAGATGTCGCGCTTAATATCAATTGCTGTAATGCGAGAGAAGTAGCGATCTGGTTCATAAAACGCCATACGTATGCACTCCCCTCACTGCGGACGTAGAAATAACAGAGACCATGTTTTACGAGTGCTGCTTAATTGTTTCTTGATGATCTTCGTAGGTTTTATCAAAGAAATATTCGACTTCACCAGAATCATTGGGCCAAAACGAGAAGAAATAGTATTCGCTAAAATTCGGCTCGGGAGAGCACACTGCCTCAAGCGCAGCAAGGCTCGGGCTGCAAATGGGCGAAGGAGGAAGACCTTTTGTCACGCGGGTGTTGTAGGGGCTTTTTGTGCTCCAATCATAATCGTCTAAATTATCGCCCACTTCATAAACGGTGGTCGCATCGCTTCCTAAAGTGCCATAGGAAGGATCGCCCTTGGTAGTAAGGCGATTATAAAAAACGGCTGCCACCTTAGACATAGTGTCGGCTGTTGCTTCCTTCTCCACAATAGAAGCTAAGATAAGGGTTTCATAGGAACTTAAACCCTGACTCTGCGGATACGAATAATCCAACGTAGCCACTTCTTTTTGATACTGATCGAGCATTTGTTTTACAACATCGACCGCAGTGGCGTTGGTAAGCAGATCATAGGTTTTAGGAAAAAGAAATCCTTCGAGCGAACCTTGATAAGCATCTTCTACAAAAGGATAATCGTCGACATAAGCATCGGCCTTTGTTGCAGCAGCCTTAAAATCATCCGCCGAAATTGAACCTTTGTAGGCTTTTTGTACGTTGGCTGCGATGGTGTCAAGGGTTTGACCCTCGGCAACAACCAAACTGGAAGCCCCAGCGCCGCTTACCAACTGTTGGACCAATTCCTCGTTAGACATACCTCCCGTGAAGGTATACACCCCCGACTGAAGCGACCCCTCAGCATTCTGAGAACTTACAACCGAGATGAAATCATTTCGATTCTCAACTAAACCAGCTTCGTAGAGAATATCGGCAACCGACGTTACACTTGAGCCTTCAGGAACTTCCACCTGGACCTCGGCTCCTTGTTCTGCCATATGATCATTGGTTTCTGAGCAACCGGAGACGTTAACCGCCACAATAACAGCAATGACAACAATAAGAGCCACAACGCCAGCAATAATAAGAGGCTTGCGGTTTTTCTTTGGACGAATAGCAGAAGTGTCGTAGGTACGAAACTCTTTTTCGCCTCGCGCATGAGCAGCACGAGCCGCATGCGTAGGATGACGAGAGTACGTTACCTTTTTCATGCTCTTACCTTTCGTTTGATGGCTTGGTGCGCGCATCAAGCCACGATTGCAAAAACAGGGATGCAGCAATCATATCAACTTTGCCTCGCATTGCCTTTTCAGTGTAGCCCTTTTCGCGTAAAACCCTTTTTGCTTCTGATGAACTCAAACGCTCATCAGAAAATTCCAAAGGAAGTTGCAACGTGCGAGCAACCTGGGAAGCGATCTCACGACAAGCGTGTGCTTGGGGGCCTGCTTTACCATTTAAGGACAAAGGCAGACCAGAGACAATCATCTCTGGCTCCCAATCTTCACAGACCCGACGAAACGAAGGGGCGTTGGCGCGCACTTCATCGGTAGGAAGAACGCAAAGCGGCGTTGCCACGCGCTCCTGCGGGTCGCTAATAGCGATCCCGCAACGAACCTTGCCAATATCGAGCGCCATTACCCTCATAAATCACATGCGTCCTTTTTGCAAAATGTGCCTTAGAGCCTAGCAACCAAGCATAGTGCGTGCCGCATCAAGGGCTGCGTCCAAGCCAGCTATGTCTTTGCCGCCCGCTTGTGCCATAGAGGGCTTGCCACCACCGCCGCCCTTAATCTCGCGAGAGATGGTTTTAATAATGGTGCCCGCATTAAAACCGGCCTCGATCGCTTCATCGGTGCCAGCCGCCAAAAGCAAGGGCTTGCCATCATGGGCAGAAGCCAAAACACAGGCTCCTGGACGGGACAGGCGCTCACGCACGATATCCCACAAATTACGCATGCCACCTGAGTCAAGCCCATCTTTTCGGTAGATGAAAATGGGATACCCCGCATCAAATACCAACTCGTCTATTTTGTCCATGATTTCGCCTGCGGAAACTGATTCCTTATTAGCTTTGCGGCGAGCATGTAAATCTTTGAGCTGTGCCATGTTGGCTTCAACGCGAGCTGGAACATCAGCAGGAGGAACCCGTAAAAGCGAAGAAAGATGTTTGACTTCGCGTTCAAACGTATTCAAATAAGCGAGCGCATCATAGGAAGTTACTGCTTCAATACGGCGCAGGTTAGCACCGACGCTGCCCTCTGAAACCACTTTTACCAAACCAATTTCGGCCGTATTGGACACGTGACAACCACCGCACAATTCTCGCGAAAAGTCACTTGCCTCAACAACTCGTACTACATCGCCATACTTTTCGCCAAACAAGGCTGTAACACCTGACTGGCGTGCTTTATCAAGCGAAGTTTCGTAAATACGCGTTGGAAGAGCGGCCATGATTTTCTCGTTAGCCACGCGCTCCACCTCGGCAATTTGCTCGGGCGTGAGTGCTTCAAAATGAGTGAAGTCAAAACGCAAGCGATCAGGCCCAACATAGCTACCTGCCTGTTTTACGTGAGCGCCGAGTACCTGACGCAAGGAGGCATGCAATAAATGCGTGCACGTGTGATTACGAGAGATGCGCGCACGTCGCTGCGCATCCACTTCTGCCGTGACGGTGTCTCCTACGCTTACCGTACCAGCCTCCATGGTAACCAGATGAGCCGTTAAACCCTTTTCAGGCGCTTTTGTATCGCCAACAGAGGCACGCATATCATCGTTAGAAATAATGCCGGTATCGCCTACCTCGCCGCCCATCTCTGCATAGAAAGAGGTGCGATCAAGAATAATCTCTCCCGCTTCACCCTCATGAAGCGCATGAACGAGGACACCATCACGCACCAAAGCAATAACGTGCCCGGAGGTTACCAAATCGTGGTAGCCCACAAATTCGGTCTTGCCGCGTTCACGCAGCAGATCAGCATAGATACCGCCATAGGTGCTCCAAGCAGCCTCGGCATCTTTTACGTTAGCTGCACGCGCACGGGTACGCTGTTCTTCCATGCATCGGGCAAATTCCTCTTCATCAATGCTGATTGCACGCTCGGCGCAAATTTCCTTTGTAACCTCGATGGGAAAACCATACGTGTCATGCAGTACAAATGCTGTTTTTCCGGAAAGCTCGCTACCCTCCAAGGCCTCAAGAGCTTCATCGAGATACAGCTGCCCTTGGCGCAAGGTAGCACCAAAACGCTCTTCCTCAGATAGCACAACACGTTTGATGAGATCAGTATTTTCAACCACCTCAGGATATACATGGCCCATGAGTTCAATGATCTTATCGATATAGTGCCCCAAAAAAGCACCTTCGATACCCAAAGAACGGCCCTTCATAACAGCGCGGCGAAGTAAGCGGCGCAGTACATATCCGCGACCTTCGTTCGAAGGCAAAATACCGTCGGCGATCATGAAGGTGATAGCACGGCTGTGATCAGCAACGATACGCAAAGAAAGATCGTCGG
>CAZDCX010000001.1:0-2941 GCA_964504115.1 uncultured Cryptobacterium sp. | reverse complement strand
TCCCCCAAACGAGAAATATGGGAATCGGGAACGCCGAGCTTTTTCCAAATCTCAATAGTTTCATCATCGTCTTCGAAAACGGTGAAGTAGAGTTTTTCAGCTGGCAAGCCAAGCACTTCGGTTGAAAATTCATAGGCCCAAGCGCACATTTCTTCTTTGAAATACTCGCCAAAACTAAAATTACCTAACATTTCGAAAAAGCTTAAGTGGCGACCTGTTGTGCCGATAATATCGATATCATTGGTTCGAACACATTTTTGAACCGTCGTCGTGCCAATATACGGAGCTTCAAGCTGCTTTTGTTGTAAAAAGTAAGGCTTAAACTGCACCATACCAGCGCTGGTTAGAAGCAGTGATGGATCATCGGGAATGAGCGATGAAGAAGGCATGCGCTTGCAGCCCTTCTCCTCAAAGAATGAAAGATACTTTTCACGAATTTCAGCAGTTGTCATATAGTCCATACGTACATTCCTCTATATCTATTGAACTGATCAGACGCACAAAGCGCTATCATATCAGGATTTGCGATGCTTTGCTTCCTTTGCCACAACATCGGAAACCAAAATCTTGCCAGTAGCATCCGCAACCGGATCAACCACAGCCCCTGACGACTCTCCCTTGAATAAAACACCATCCTCGGCAACAATGGCGCGCCCTGTTTTCTTCTCGAAATAATAAACGAACAGCGCCTTGATCATTGCCACCGCCGGGATGGAAGCGAGCATACCAACCAAACTTCCCATAAGCCCACTCATAGCAAAGCCCAAGGCCGAACCGGTCATCATGGCAAGAATGATAAGAGCCGGATGAATATCTACCGAATCGCCCAATATTTTAGGCGAGATAAAGGTATATACCACTTGCTGTATAGCGATGGTGTACACCAGGGCAACAAGAGCAAGCAGCGGGCTGGAAAATACACCAACAATGGCAGCAACACCGCCGCCAAGCCAAGGACCAACAACAGGAATAATATTGAGCAAGCCAGTGATGAGACCCAAAGCGGCCGCACTGGGAAGCCCCATAACGGCATATCCAATACCACACGCAACACCAATCAGTAAGCATTGCACGAGTGTGCCTCGAATGTAGCCACCCATTACGCGTGTGCCCGTTAAATAGAACATATTGAGATCTTCTTGATAACGTGGACCAAACAAGCGCTTAATCTCGCGACCAAGCGCAGGCAGCTCCATCAAAGTCCAGAAGGCAACCACCAGTGAAAAGCCCATAATCATGATGCCATTGACCAATCCCGAGCCAAACAAAATAACGCCATCGGCACTGGCTGAAATCATAGATGACGCCCAGGTGCCTACACTGGTTAAGGCATCATTGCCCCATTGTTTAACCTGCTCATTTTGAAGAATGTACTCATATTGAGAGTAGAAATCATTCCACATGGTGTTTAGTCGACTGAATTGAGCAGGTATACCCTCAACGAGGGCTAAGAATTGCCCACCTAAGTCAAAAACTGGAGAGAAGAGAAGCCACGATAAAAGAACTATAAAACCGGCTAGTAAAAGATAGGCTACGCATGTTCCCAAAAAGCGATTAACACCGCGCTTCTCAAGCGCATTTACTGGGCCCTTTAAACAAAATACCAACACGATGGTCCAAATAATAATGCCAACGGGCACCGAAAGAAGATTGAGTACCTGGCCTAATAGATAGAGCACAACTCCCGCAAGGATAATGAAGGCGCCAGCATACAACCAGCGCCTCATCTTCATCGTTTTCAGACTTTCTGCACGATATTCTTCGTCGTCACTTAAGAGAGAATCCTCATAGCTCATGAATGTAACTTACACCCCTAGAGACTCGCTGCCGTATCCGTGTCCTGAGTAGTGTGCGCCGTAACTGCATTTTTGAGACTGGAAGCCGCCTCGTTAGCTTGAGCCTGAGCAGCATCGCGTTGTGCAGCTGCCTGCTGAGCCTCGGCGCGCTTAACATCGTTTTTTGCCTGCGCAGCGTTTGCCTTAGTTTCGACACAATTGAGCTTTTGATCAACTGCGGAAACTACGTTGTCGACCGTGGTGCCCTCTTTCTTATTCAAGGGAGCTATGCGCTGGCGAATGCGACCCGTGACATTTGAAAGCGCTTCCAAAGGAATCGAAGTTACGGTATCAAGGGAATCGGTTGCTTTAGAAACATTGCTCGTAATGGTGTTTACATCTTCAAGAATTTGGTCAACACGCATAATTTCGAGATTGGCTGCATCGATCGTAAGCGTCACGCGTTCCATTATGGGATCAATTCGCTGAAGTACAGGCTGAATGGTAGCAAGCGCTTGCTGGGCTTCATCAAGCAAGGGGTTGATTTTACCCATCGTTTCGTCAAGGGTTTTTTTGCAGGAAACAAGAAAATAGGCTGCAACGCACAACACTATTACGCCAGCTAAACACAACAATACAATTCCAACAGGAATGAGCGATTCGAAGACTTCCATTTATCCTCCTCTAGTCTGATACCGAATATACCAGAAACTCACTCGTTTCGGTCACGCGAAGCGGCATCTGCACGATATCCTTCCCATCCGCGTTCACTTGGCGTATAAAAAGCTCCCCGCTCCAGGCCTTCTGGTAAATAGCGCTGATCTACATATCCAGCTTCAAAATCGTGAGGGTAGCTATAGGTTCCATAGTCTTCCGATCCAGGGCGATGACGATCGCGCAAATAATCAGGGACAGGGCGCAAAGGGCCATGCTTTACTTCGTCAAGCGCACGATCAAGCCCTGCATAAGCGGCATTTGATTTTGGGGCGAGAGCCATATAAACAGCAGCCTGCGCCAGATTAATGCGGCACTCGGGATATCCAATTACCTCTGCCGCCCTAAAAGCAGCTTCCCCAATCAGGACTGCCTGCGGATCGGCATTGCCAATATCTTCAGCTGCAAAAATGAAAATACGGCGCGCTATGAATTTTGGGTCTTCCCCACCA